>CAZDXA010000006.1:0-69864 GCA_964509435.1 uncultured Synergistaceae bacterium
GCTGCTGTCGCCGGCGGTGATATTGCCGGTCATTGAGCTGTTCTTGCCGGAAAAATCTGCGTTTACGGTGCTGGCGCTGCCTGCAGAAATGCTGCCGGTCATTTTCGTGTCGGCACCTGAAAAATCGGCAGAAACAGCGCTTGCACCTGTATCAGAAACGTTGGTTCTAATATCGCCTGTCATCTGAGAACCGGCACCGGCAAAATCAGAGGCGATATTTGAATTTCCGTCGGTGACGATGTTTCCTGTCAGACTGGAATCATCGCCGGCAAAAACCACATCAGCGCCGCTTTGTGAATCGGCGTGAATGTTTCCGTAGACAATGACTTTTCCTTGTGCGGTTTTGTTAAGAGTGATCATGCTGATTCCGCTGGTATAGCCGGATGCAGAGCCGCTGTCGTGACTGTAGAGCGCGTCTCTTGTGTAGCCTTCGGTGCCGATCTGCAGTTCTGCCGCTGCCTCAATGGCAATTCTGCCGCTGGTGAGAGTGGGACTGCTTGTGCTCTTTGTTGCTATCAGCGCAGGCGCTGTGTCAGAATATACTTTAATGGTACCCCCGGTGACGCTGATGCCGCCGCTGCTCTGATCGCCGATAACAGGTTTTCTGATTGAGGTGTTGGTCAGATCGATGGTGCTGTTTTCAGCCCCGCTGATGGTCATTGTGCTTGAAGCGGCGTTGTAGAGGGCAGACACTTCAATGGATTTGACGCTGAGATTCTGGAACCCGGTGATGGAAAGGCCGCTGTTTTCTAAATGCCCTGTATCTGAAAAAACAGCGTAGTTTCTGCTGTTTACAGTTATATTTCCGGCAACAGAGACGTCTGTGCGGGGGAGTCCGCTGTAGCCGGTTGAAGGGGATGTGGTAATTCCTTTATTGTTCCAGGAATCACCTTCAAACACTGAATTGACAGTGAGGTTTTTTACGTTAACTGTTGAGTTGCGGACTGAACCGCCGTCCCTATGATACTGCTTGGGAACGTCAGTGGTGTTGGCGTCCCAGTTGATCACCAGATTCATGGAAGGCGCGCTGAATTCTGTAAAATCAATGAGCCCATGGCCGTCACGGTTGCCTACAAAAACGCCGTCGTTGACGTTTGAATTGATAACGCCCGCATTGTGCAGTGTCACAGTATCGCCGTCGATTGAATAGTAGCGCGGATCCTGCCCGTCAAACAAGCTCTCTGCAGAAGAAGTTCCTGCAGCGGTCAGTGAAAATCCTATCAGCGCAAGAAGCGCAGCCTTTGCCCGCAGGTGTACTGTTTGCTGTTTTTTCCCCATGATTATTTTTCTCCTTTACTGATGAATACGCTGAAACTTCAGATCTTTGGAAGGCAGAACGAAAGCCTGCGGTCTGAAGTTTTTGCCGAAGCCCGGACCGGCTGTTTTCGTACAGAGAACCGGCGGCATGTTCCCGACTGCCGCCTGCTGTCCTTTTAAAGACTCTGCACAGCCCTGCGGCTGTTTTTCTGAAAAATGCCGCTGAATTTATTTTCATTTAATCTTTAGTAAGGTTATAATAAAATCAACTCTATAATATAAATTATTTGGGCTGGTTGATCAAGAAAAATAAAGTATAAAAACGAATTGCGGTTAATAATAATGGAAATATCTGGCTAAATAGAACAAAAATATTCTATGCTTCGTGTTTTTTATTGTTTTAACGAGCCGCATCTGCGGTTCAAAACAGGAGGAGGGCGCTCTGCAGCTGAAATGCCGTGTGATAAGTCAAATAAAAAACGGTTTTTTGAACAAATTATTGTAGATTTTACCAATTGAAATTTTGCGGAAGATGCGATATAAATAATTCAGAAATAAAATTACCCAGGCTGAAATCAGTTTCATCCGGCTGTGTTTCTGCAGTGCCGCATTTCATCACAGGCGGCCGGTGTTTTCCATTTCCGGTTGAATCGGAATGGCAGGAGTCATTCTGTTTCAATACCCATATACCAATCCCATTTTTTCCCAATCTCCTTTTTAATACGGATTCCCGGCGCTGCCGCTCCGGGGATCACGAATTTCCGGTGTCCCCGCACCGGAAATTTTTTTTGTTGAACAGAAAACCGCCGCTCGGCGGGCGGTTATGCTGTGCGGCGTGAAAGTGCTCTGTCCGGACGGAAAGCAGAATTTTCTCCTGCCTTCTGAAACGGGCTGTTTCCGGCGGGGCTGAAACTGCGTTTCTGCGAGGTCCGGAAACAGATGCCTGTCAGGCCGGGCGCTGTTTTATTTATATTGTAGTTTTTACCAATAAGGTTATGTTGAAAACTGCAATGCGCAGACGGACGGTGTCGCGTATACTGTGTGCGTAAAGCAGAGATGCTTCTTCACTGAAGTCTCTGCGGAAGGTGGTATCAGAATGAAGCTCAGCAGACTGGCAGCCATTGCGGCTCTGTTTTCGGCGGCGGCTTTTACAGGCACTGCAGGTGCAGCGCCGGATCCGGTTCGCCCCGTTTCGGGGGCGCAGAATCCGCAGGAACTGGAGCCAGACAGGAAGTTTCCGGCGGAAGCCGGTCAGCAGCCGAACGGGACGGACAGAAAAAAGTTTCCGCCCGCGAGCGGGAAAACGTCTTCTTCTGAGCACCCTTCCGGAAAAATTTCCGGTGAAAGTGTCTGATTCAGGCGTTTTCTGAGGAGTTTTTCATATAACCGCGGCTGAAACGGAGCTTTTGTGCCGGTTCTGTTTCAACATATACACTATTCTATTCCCATATTTTCCCAATCTCCCTTTTGAATTCCCTGCTTCCCCGGCGGGAATTCACCTCCGCTTTTCGTCGTGTTCACGTCGGAAAGCCCACAATGCCCGGTGTCCCCGCACTGGCATTGTCTGACAGGCCGGCCGCCGCAAGGCGGCTGACCTTTCGGAATTTCCACTTTCGATTGATGCGGAACGTTCCCCGCGCTCCGTTTCAATACCCCATATATACGTTTCTTTTTCCCGTTTCCCAATCTCCTTTTTAAAATTTCCGGTGTCCCCCGCACCGGAAATTTTTTTTGTCTGAAAATAAGGGGAAACTCTGCCTTCGGGCAGAATGATAATATCCAACATTTAATGTGGTTTAATGCTGCGCCGCTTTTTCAGTCCAGAATTTCCAGGTAGCCCTGCAGGTATTCGATGTGTCCGCCGCCTTCAGCACAGGTCAGCAGATGGCGCGCTATGTATGTTCCGGTGCGGTGGTGCTGACGGATTTCAGAAACAATGCTCTCGGATTCAAGGCCCCTGTAGTCGTCTTCCACGTAAGCCCTGACGGGAAATGTCAGGAATTTTGCATGTTCCGTCCGCTTCCAGAGCGGCGGAGGCTCATCTGGTGCGGGCGGCGCGGAAACGATGATCCCTTTCTGCCCTGCGGAACCGCTGCCTGTGTCCCTGAACCAGACGTAGCGCGAGGGATCTTCCGCGTAGCTGGCAATCCGGTCCTTTTCACAGAAGTCCCACGACACGACACAGGAAAAAGGAGGCTGTTCAAAGGCCCGGGGCTGAATCAGCAGCTGCAGGAGCTTGCTGTAGCACTGCTGCTGCCGGCAGATGCGCTGGTACATGCGGATGTTCTCTCTGATTTTATCTTCGAGCTGCTGCTGTGTGTCCTGCAGAAAGCTGCCGTATTCCCTGAGCGTCATGGAGCTGAAGTTATTGATTTCCCTGATCGGAATGCCGAGGTTTCTATAAAAGAGGATGTCGGCAATCTGAATGAGATCGGTTGTTGTATAAGAACGGTATTTATTGGCGCGCTTGGAAATGCTGAAAAGTCCCTGATTTTCCCAGAAACGGAGCTTTGATGTGGGGATGTCCAGTATTTTTGAAATTTCACCAATGCTTAAGCGTCTTCCTTTCACGGTTTCATCTCCTTTGCCGGGCCGCTGTCCTCAGGCGGCCGATGATAAGCCGGAACGTACTGTACTGCTTATAGCATATTCCGGCTTGACATCCAATCACGTTTAAGGTTCATAATAAAATCAAATAAAGCGGTGAGAAAAACGCGCCGGATTTTCCGGCGGAGCACTGCATTCTGAGAAAGGAAGGATGAGGCATGATTCTCAAGGGAGGGCGCGTTCTGCAGTTCGGAACCGTCAACAGTTTCACCCAGGCGGATATCCGGGTGAGAGGCAAAAAGATTGAATCTGTCGCGGACAGCATTGTTCCTGAGGAAAATGAGGAAGTCATTGACGTCACGGGAAAATATGTGACCCCGGGGCTGATTGATGCGCACAGCCATATCTGCATCAGCGAGGAAGGCGGCGGAAGCGAGGGAGATGACTGCTGCGACTACAGCGGCACTGCGACGCCCGAACTGGAAGTGCTTGACGGGCTGTATCCTTTTGACCGTGCGGTGCAGGACTGCGTAAGGGCCGGAGTGACGTCCACATGTGTGGCGCCGGGAAGCGACGGGGTGGTGGGCGGCTGCGCCGCTGTCATACAGCTCTGCGGAACGCGGCCGGATGAAATGATTGTGACCCGCAAGGCGGCGATGAAATGCAGCGTCGGAGAAAACCCCAAAAAGGCGGCCTACAGCTTCTGCTCCAGAATGGGAGTCGGCTACCAGTTGCGCAAGTGCTTTGACGACGCGATTGATTACCGCTGCCGCAAGGCGGAAGCTGAAAAGAAAGGCAATTACTTCAGAAAGAATCCCGGCATGGAGAACATGCTGATGGTTCTGGACAGAAAAATTCCGGTTCACATGCATGCCCACCGTTCCGACGACATCTGCACAGCCGTGCGCATTGCTCAGGAATACCAGTTTGACATGGTGATTATCCACGGCACCGACAGCATTGCCATTGCAGACTATCTGGCAGAATTCAACTATCCGGTTGTGACGGGGCCGCTGATGAACTCCCGTTCAAAGCCTGAGACGGCCCATAAAACCTACGCTACGCCCGGCGTGCTTTCCAGAGCCGGCATCAAGGTGAGCATCTGCTCAGACCACGATGTGACGCCGATGTATTTTCTGCCTGTCTACGCCGCGCTTGCCGTGCAGTACGGCATGGATGAGATGGAAGCACTGAAGGCCGTTACGATAAATCCTGCGGAAACGCTGCACATTGAAAACCGCAAGGGAGAAATTGCGGCCGGGAAGGATGCCGATATTGTCGTTTGGAACGGACATCCCCTGGATTTCCGGACGAAAACCGAACTGGTGTATATCGAGGGAACTCTGCGCCACAGGGGCTGAAGCCGCTGCAGAGCGGAAGAGGCGGCTCTTTCGCGGAAAAGCTGAATCCGTAAGACCATATTGAGAAGAGGAGAACCGACATGAAGCAGAAAAGAAAATTCCAGATGCCATCGTCCATGGTCCTGTTGTTCTTTGTCCTTATTTTTGTTGCGATCCTCACCTGGTTTATTCCGACCTCAGTTGTGACGGTGGAGAACGGTGTAAAGACAGTCCATTTCAATGCGGCTTTTGACGCCGACGGCAATGTCATAGAGAACGCGGGGACGTCCCCGGCGGGACTCTGGGATATTTTCATGGCGCCGATACTCGGATTTATCAAGGGAGCCGATGTGAGCGCTTCCATTCTTGCCTCGGGAGCTTTTCTGGCGATCCTGAATTACACGGGAGCAATGGATGCCGGCATCGGGGCGCTTCTGAAAAAATACAGCGGCAAAAAGCTTCTTTCGCTGCTGATGCTTGTATTTGCCATTCAGGGCACGATCTACGGCGCGTGGGAGGAATTTCCCGCGTATGCCCTTGTGATCACACCGCTGTGCGTGAAGGCAGGCTATGATGTTCTGACGGCCTTTGAAGTGCTGTTTATCGGCGGCATCATCGGCAACATGGCCAGCGTGACCAATCCCTATGCCACAGGTATTGCCGTCAGCATCATCAACAACCCCGACCTGTCGCTGGGAACGGGAATTCTGCTGCGCATAGTTCTGTTTGTGCTGCTGTACGTGATCGGGACATTTGTCGTGGTTCGTTACGCTGAGAATGTCCGCAGAAACCCGGCAAGCTCGGCGGTGTACGGCCTGGATGTCAACACTCTTGTCAGCGATGAGAGAGAGCAGATGCCCGAACTGACCAAGGCCCGCAAACGTTCGCTGATTGTCTTTGCGGTTGTAGTGCTGATCATCATCATCGGCTATATTCCGTGGGCTTCCATTCCCTGCGGGGAAAAGACGATGTACGAAGTGGTCAATTATCCGCAGACTTGGCTGCTTGAACATGCCCCGCGCGTTGCCGACTTTCTGGGCGTAAAGCATTTCAGCTACTGGGGCGACTGGTATTTCAACGAGTTTTCGTTCATGATGTTTGTCGGCGCCGTGATTGTGGCTTTTGTCAACAAGCTGTCGCTCAAAGACTTTTCGCGTGAATTTATCGGCGGCGCGAGAAGCCTTGTGAGCATCACGCTGGTCGTCGGCGTCTCCCGCGGCGTTTCTCTGATGATGGGGTCGGGCAAAAGCGGAATGAGCGTCACGTTTGTGTACTGGATACGCAATCTGCTGGCCGGCGTTCCTGTGTGGCTCTTTGCTCTGGCGGCGGTTGTCACCTACTGCTTCACTTCTCTGTTTGTCCAGGGCACTTCCAGCACGGCCGGAATCACAATGCCCATCCTCGGCACCGTTGCGCTGACGCTGTTTGCCGACAGCCGGATCGGGTCCGTGGGCGGGCAGACGCTGCTGATTTCGTGCTTTACCCTGGGACTGAACTTCACTGCCAGCGGCCTTTACCCTGAGGCAACGAAAATGGGCGTTCTGGAACTGACGAACATTCCCTATCCTGTTTACATCCGGCATGCGCTGAAGTCGCTTGTTCCCATGCTGCTTGCCGGTACGGCGCTTCTGATGCTGGCGCCCTATATCGGGCTTCTTTAAACGCCCGGCTCTGCATGGCAGAGCATAGCAATAAAAGAGCAGTCATGAAAGTCCCCGCTGATGCTGTCCGTACAGACGGCCTCAGCGGGGCTTTCTGCGTCTTTTCAGGACAGGCTGTTTGCGGAAACAGCTGCCGGCCGGGCAGCCTGTTCCAGTATCCTGACTGCCTCCCTGAAGCTTTCAGAAAGCCGGAGAATGACGCGCTGCCCATTCTGCGGAATAACTGCACTGCCTGCAGGTGCGGCCGGGAAGCCCGATATTTGATGGTAAAACTAATTGACAAAAAGGTGAAAAAACACTACATTATAAATGTCCTTTAAGGACAAAACTTATATAAGGGGTGGTATACTATGGGATCACTGATTAAGCCGGACGATACTATTTACATATGGGCCGTGCTCATCAGCGTGCTCTGCCTTGCCAATTGGCTGGATCAGCGCTACAAATGGGCAAACAAGCTGAGCATTGTGGTGCTCTGCATCGTCGGCGGCATGGCGCTGGCCAACATGCACATACTGCCTTTCAAATCACCCGTCTACACCTCAATCTCGCGTGTTCTGCTCTACACGGCCATTCCGATGCTTCTGTTCAAATCCGATCTCAGAAAGATCTACCGTGAAGGCGGCCGCATTTTTGTTGCGTTCAACCTTGCCTCGATTTCTTCGATCATTGCCGGCTTTATCTATGGAATGATCCTGAAACGCTGGGGCGCCGCGGAACTGCCTGCCATGGTCGCCATGAATGTCGGCGGCAGTATCGGCGGCACTGTCAATATGGTTGCCATGGCGGGCGTGTTCAATGCCAGCGAAAACCTGCTCAGCGCCAATGCCATGCTCGGCAATTTCAACCTCGGAATCATGCTCTTTATTCTCGCGCTGGTCGTTAATTCCAAGTTTTACCGCCGCATATTCAAACATCCCTATGTGGAGGCGCGTGAGGCGGCTGTGCTTGCCGACCCGGAGGCGGCAAAGAGGCCTCTCTCGGCTGCCTTCTGGAAATGCCGCGAACTGTCGCTGCTTGACATACTGAAAACATTTGCCACTTCTTTTGTGATCGTTGCGCTGAGCCGTTTTATTGCCAACGTCGTGACGTCGCTGAAGCCTCCGTTTGTGATTCAGCAGCTTTTCGGCAGCATCTGGCTTGTGATGACCACCCTGTCGTGCCTGGGGGCCACTTTTATGCCCCGCTGGTTCTCCAGCCTGAAGTTCGGCGATGAATTCGGCATGATCATCCTCACCCTGTGGTATGTGACGATCGGCACGTCGGCTGACCTCGTGAAGATTGTCGAGTTCGGCAGCATCGTCATGCTCATTTTCTTTGTGACTCTCGGCACGCATCTGATTGTTTCGTTTCTTATCGGCAAAATCTTCAGGCTCAGCCTTGAAGAGATCTGCTGCGCTGTGACGGCCACCATCGGCGGTCCCTCGTCTTCGGCGGCCCTGACCATCAACCACGGCTGGAGCACCCTGATTGCCCCCACAATTCTCTGCGCTCTTTACGGCTATATCATCGGCAACTATTTCGGGGTCATGATGGGAAATTACTTCCTGTTTATGTGATGCGGAAAGAACCTGCTTTCGGCGTGTCCATACCGGCAGCGGAAAAAGCGGGGTGCAGCCGGATTTTCCGGCCGCACCCCGCTTTGTAAATCATCGTACGGATGCGCACATTAAGCTTGTCTGCCTTTTCTTTTCATGATTTCATCAAGAATTCTGTGCGCCGCCTCGTCCTTGCTCATCAGCGGCAGTTCCTGCGCCGCGTCGGCGGTGATCAGCGTCAGAACGTTGGTGCTGACGCCGAAGCCGGCGCCGGCGGTTTTCAGGTTGTTGGCGGCGATCATCTGAACGTGTTTTTTCTCCAGTTTGGCGCGGGAGTTTTCGAGCATGTTCTCCGTTTCCATGGAGAAGCCGCAGATGAACTGATTCGTGCAATGTTCCCCGAGGTACTTGAGAATGTCCTTTGTGCGCGCAAGGCGCAGCGTCAGGTCGTCATCGCTTTTCTTGATCTTGTTTTCGGCGGTGACGGCGGGGCGGTAATCGGCGACAGCCGCGGCCATGACGACAATGCTGCTGCTGTCAAAACGCGAAGTAACGGCGTCGAACATGTCCTGTGCGCTGACGATGCTGACCTGTTCTACAGCCGGCGGCGTCTTCAGGTCCGTCGGCCCGGAAACGAGGGTTACTGAGGCGCCGCGCATGGCGGCTGCCTTTGCAACGGCAAATCCCATGCGCCCCGTGGAGTGGTTGGTGATATAGCGCACAGGGTCAAGGGCTTCACGGGTCGGCCCCGCGGTGACGAGAACTTTTTCGCCTTCCATGTCGTGAACGTGACCGACGGCAAAGTCGATCACTTCGGCAATTTCGTCCGGTTCGGGCATTTTGCCGCGCCCTGTCTCCCCGCAGGCAAGATGGCCTTCGGCCGGCTCCATGACAAGCCAGCCGCGGCGGCGCAGTGTTTCAAGATTGGCCTGCGTTGCGGCGTTGTCATACATGCGGGTGTTCATGGCGGGCACGATGATTTTCGGGCAGGTGCAGGGCAGTATGACAGTGGAGAGCATGTCGTCGGCAAGGCCGCACGCGGCCTTGGCAATGATGTTGGCGGTGGCCGGCGCAACGACCAGCACGTCGGCCCATTCAGCCAGCGAAATGTGCTGAATCTGCGCGGGATCGGAGCGGTCGAACACATCGTCGTACACGCGGCGGTGCGTCAGAGCCTCAAAGGCTGTCGGCCCGATGATCTGTTCCGCATTTTCTGTCATAACAACTGAAACTTCGCATCCGGCCTTGATCAGCAGTGAGGCCAGAGACGCGGCTTTATAGGCGGCAATGCCGCCGCTGACGCCCAGAAGTATTTTCTTTCCCTTGAGCATGGGGCACCTCCTTGAAAAGCGGCTGCGCTTTTGTGATTCAAGTATATCAGAAATTCGGCCTCACGGCGGTTGTTTTGCAGTCTTGCGAAAAAGCGGCTGTCCGGTATACTTGTAAGCTGAAATCAGGGCATCTTTTTCCGAACGGGGGTATCTCCAATGCTGCTTTTGTTCGATGTGGGCAACACCCATGTGACTATCGGAGGGTACGACGGCAGCCGTCATCTTTTCACGGGGCGCGTCGCCACAGATTCGCGCAGAACTGAAGATGAATACGCCATGATGATTGAAAGCGTGCTGCACATGCACGGCTTTGTTCCCGGCGATGTTGAAGACGGCGCCGTCAGCTCGGTGGTTCCGGCGGTGCTGCAGGCGCTGGACCGCGCGTTTCAGCTGATCTGGCACAAGCGCATGATGGCTGTCACCGCGTCCATGGATCTGGGACTGGAAATCAGAACTGACTCGCCTGAGCTTCTCGGCAAGGACCTGATTGTCGATGCGGTCGGCGCGAAATCAAAATATCCGTGCCCGATCCTCATTTTTGACCTGGGAACGGCCACAACCTGTTCGGTGCTTGATGAAAACGGCGTGTACCGCGGCGGCATGATCGCGCCGGGGCTGGGAATCTCTGTCGACGCACTGGGTTCCAGAACGGCGCAGCTGCCCTATATCAGCCTTGACGCGCCGACGCAGCTCATCGGCACCAACACGAAAAACTGCATGAGGTCAGGCGTGATGTACGGTCACGCGGGCATGATCGACGGCTTCATCGACCGTATGAGCGATGAGCTCGGGCGCTCCTGCACGTCCGTGATCACCGGCGGGCTGGCCCCGAAAATCGCTCCGCTGTGCCGCCGCAGGATCATTCTTGACGAAACGCTGCTGTTCGACGGGCTTCTGGTTCTGTATGCCCGGAATAAAGACAAACCAAGAGGCTGAATATGATCGTCGTTGAAATTCCGGGAAGGGAAAAGCCGCTTCAGATTGAACACGCAGTGCTGGACTACAACGGCACCATCGCTGTGGACGGCGTTCTTCTGCCTGAGGCGGCGCGGCGCATAAAGGAACTTCTGACCCTGGTGAAAGTCCATGTGCTGACGGCTGACACCTACGGAACAGTGCGTGCGCAGTGCGCGCCGCTCGGCGTGGAAGTTCACACATTTCCGCGTGCCGGCGCCGGAATGTGCAAAAGAGAAATCGCAGCCGCACTGCAGGGCGGCACTGCCTGCTTCGGCAACGGGTACAACGATATTCCCATGTTTGATCTGGCCGATCTTGCCGTGGCAGTTGTCGAGGGAGAAGGCGCGTGCGCGGCGCTTCTGCCGCATGCTGATGTGGTTGTGCGCAGCGCGGCCGAAGGGCTGGACCTGCTGCTGAAACCCCAGAGACTGAGGGCGACGCTGAGAAACTGATGCGAATCTTCAACGCGCTGCGGCAGAACGGATTGACCAGCGCATGACGGCGACGTCATTCCTGAAAATCTGAAAAAACAGGGCCTGGCGGAATTCCCCGGTTTTCAGCGCTGCCGCGGCATGGCACTGGCTGAAAAGGGGGGAAAAACTGCGGCGGGTCTGCAGACGCTTGAGCGCGCTTCATATTTTTTCAAGTATACTGCATCTGTCCCGGGCTTACCTATGCTCCGCTGTTCAGCTATAATAAAAGGCACAGACTGTCCCGAGGGGGGAAAAACTGTGACTGGAAAATCAGTAGTTTATTTTGCGCCGTTTACTTCCGGCGTCAGCAAGGTTGATGTGCTGAAAAAGCTGCTTGAGGCAGCGGATTTCAGCAAGACTGTTTCAAAGGACGCGCTGACCGCGGTCAAGCTTCATTTCGGGGAAAAGGGCAACGATGCCTATCTGCGCCCCATCTTCATCCGCGCCGTAGTTGACGAAATCAAGCGCTGCGGCGGCAAACCCTTTCTGACTGACAGCAACACTCTTTACGTCGGCAGCCGCAAAAACGCAGTTGATCATCTGATCACCGCCATAGAAAACGGATTCGGCTACGAGGTAACCGGAGCGCCGCTGCTCATCGCAGACGGCCTGAAAAGCAGCGATTTCCGCGAAGTGTCCATTAACGGCGATTATTTCAAAAGTGTGGATATTTCATCAGCGATTGCAGAAGCCGATGCCCTAGTTGTCGTTTCACACTTTAAGGGACATGTGGCGGCCGGCTACGGCGGCGCCATCAAGAACCTCGCCATGGGCTGTGCACCGGCCCGCGGTAAAAAAGCCCAGCACGCCGTGCGCCTGGAGACCGATGAGGAAAAATGCATCGGCTGCGGACGCTGCTACAGAAACTGCCCGGGGCATGCCATCAGCCTGTCGCCCAGCGCTGCCGGCAAGGCGGTGTCGCACGTGGATCCTTCAAAGTGCATCGGCTGCTGTGAGTGCATGACTGTCTGCCCCACAAAGGCCATGCACATGGTATGGTCCGGCGACAGCACTCAGGAAAAGCGGAGCTTCAACTGCCGCATGGCCGAGTACGCGTGGGGCGCCGTGAAAGACAAGAAACGGGTCATCTACATCAACGTCATGATGGATATCACGCCGCTGTGCGACTGCTGCGGCTGGAGCGACGCGCCCATTGTGCCCGACATCGGCTTCGCCTTTTCCACCGATCCCGTGGCAGTGGACAAGGCCTGCTATGATCTTGTGACTGCCGCCGAGGGCATGCCGGGCGAAGAGCATCATTTCCACCACGGCGATGACAAGTTCGCGCTGCTTCATCCTGAAAGCGAGCCTCATGCCCAGTTTGAGCACGGCGAAAAAATCGGCATGGGAACCACGGATTATGAACTGCGCACCATTGACATTCCCAAGGGCGAGGGAGAGTAAGGCGCGTTCCGGTCAGTCTTGACTAATTCAAAGTTGTTTTGTTATGATTCACTTAAACTTTTTGCACTGCATCGAATCTACAGTACAAACTGATCAGGCCGCGCAGCGCCGCGGCCGGGCCGCATCGGCAGTGGGTCATGCTATCCGCAGGACAGTTGGAAAATCTGTCCTGCGGATTTTTCTGTACTCACGGGCAGTGCCGTACGGGAGGCTGAATCATGAAACAGGCGGAAATGTCAAAAAGCAAGTTTGAAGAGGCGGCGACGCACGTTTCGGTTGTCTGCATGGCTGGCAACCTGATTCTGGCGGCGGCGAAGTTCGTTGCGGGATTCGCCGGAAATTCCGGCGCCATGGTCAGCGACGCAGTCCACTCGTCGTCAGACATTCTCGGCGGGCTGATTGTCGTTGCCGGCGTGAAAATGGCGTCCCGGCCGTCGGACAAAACACATCCTTACGGGCATGAACGCATTGAGTGCATTGCAGCGCTGCTTCTCGGCGGCATCCTTTTTGTGGTCGGACTGACCATCGGCTGGGAAGCGCTGAAAAGCATCTTTACAGGTGCATACCGCCTTGATGAGCAGCCCGGCGTGATTGCCCTGGCCGCGGCGGTGCTTTCAATTGTCTCCAAGGAAGCCATGTTCTGGTACACCTGGGTGACGGCCCGCCGCTTTGATTCGGCATCGCTCCGCGCCGAAGCGTGGCATCACCGCTCAGATGCGCTGTCCTCCGTGGGCGCTCTGATCGGCATCGCCGGCGCGCGTCTCGGCCGGCCCGTCATGGAGCCGGCGGCCAGCTTTGTGATCTGTCTTTTTATCCTGAAAGCCGGGATTGATATTTTCAGGGACACGGTGGACAAGCTGGTGGATCACGCCTCAGATGACAAAACAGTTGCGGCGCTGCGCCGCTGCGTGATGGCTCAGCCCGGCGTGATGGGCATTGACCTGCTGAATACCCGGGAATTCGGAAACAGGATTTACGTAGACATAGAAATCCGCGTCGACGGCAGCCTCACGCTGCGCGAGGCCCACGGCATTGCCGAAAACGTGCATCACAGTGTGGAGAAGGAGTTTGCAAAGGTCAAGCACGTGATGGTGCACGTCAACCCGGCATAAAGTTTCAGTCTGCACAGAAAAACTGCCTTTCACGGAAGCCGTGTTTCCGGAAAAGGCAGTTTTTTTCTGCGCTGCGGCGTGCGGAGGTCAGCTCTGCCGTTTTTCCCTTTTCAGCAGAATCAGCGCTGTGCATGCCGTCAGCGTCTCGGCGAGGGAATGACAGCCCCAGATGATGCCGCGCCCGAAAAACCCGGGCAGCACGGCGGTCAGCACCGGCAGCCAGACAATGCTTCGCGAAAGAGACAGAATGAGCGCCCTGCCGGTGCTGCCTGTGGACTGCCAGTATGAGATCATCAGGATGTTGCACCCGGCCAGCGAAAAGGCGCTGAAGTAATACAGGCTTTTTTCGTGGGCGAACTCAATCAGCTCTATATCGCCGGGGTTGAAAAGGGCGTAGAACCTGTCAGAGAAGAGCGCGGTGAGAAGAGTGCAGGCGATTCCGGCGGCGAAGAAAATTTTCAGCGCGCAGCGGCGCATTTCCCGGCAGCGCTTCAGGTCATCAAGGCCGGCAAAATAGCTGAACACGGGCTGAAGTCCTTCGGCCATGCCGAGAAACAGCGTCAGAATGATCAGCATCAGATAGCCGATGATCAGGTACGCCGCGAGCCCGAGTCCGCCGTAGCCGTACTTCGCAATGGCAAAGTTGTAGATGAATGTGACCATGCCGATGGTGAATTCCATGATGAACGAGGGAAATCCGGAGACGAGAATTTCAAGGACATTCCGCAGCCGCAGCCGGAAGGGCGCAAAGTACAGAAATCCTTTTTTCAGCAGGAAATGGGGCAGAAGAAGCACAATGCTGAAAATCGGCCCGAGCGCTGTGGCGAGAGCGGCGCCGCTGACCCCCATATTCAGCGGATACATGAAAACGTAGTCCAGAAGGATATTGGAAAGCGAGCCGAACGTCAGGGCTGACATGGCGAGCCGCGGATATCCGTCGTTGCGCGCAAGGCCGCCGAGCAGAAAATTCCAGAGCATGAACGGCGAAAAAAGGATGATGTACTTCATATACTCAATGGCCTGGCCGTGGATTTCGGGCGTTGATCCGAGCAGAACCGCCAGCGGGTCCATGAAAAGCCAGCCGGAGATCGTCACGAGAGCACCTGCGGCGGCTGAGACAGCCATGGCGATATTGAAGATCTGCCGTGCGTGCTTTTTCTGTCCGCGCGCGATGTGGCGGCTGATCTGCGCACCGGCTCCCGAGGCAATGGCGATGGAAAGGGCAGTCAGCATTTCTGCAAGCGGAACTGAAACCGCCGCGGCTGCCATGGCGTCAGTTCCCAGCCGGTGCCCTATGAAAACGCCGTCGACAATGAAGTAGACGGAGTTGAACAGCAGTCCGACGAGCTGCGGCACTGCGTAGCGCATAAAAAGCTGTGTATTTGTTCCTTCATACATGCAGATCAGTTCCTCCTGCCCTGCCGGCGGATGGAGAATAAAAAAAAACAGGCCTGCGTTTGTGCAACGCAGGCCTACTGCACACCATGACACCCCGGCGGGTTGTTGTTTTTTTTTGCGCGCCGCCGTGAGCAGCGCCGGATTTAGCGCGGATTTCACGAAGAACTCCGCACTTTCGCGGACGGATCCGCGGAAAAGCATTTCTGCCTGTGCGGCAGAACGCTGTTATTATATCACACATTCCGGCGGGGAATCAGGCCAGAATGCCGGCGATGAAGATGCCGAGGTAATTGCCGAGCACGTAGCCCAGAGTGCCTGTCAGCAGAGCAGGACCGACAAGGTCGTTCCAGCCCATGGAAATGCACATGGCTGCAGCGGTCGTGGGGCCTCCTGCGTTGGCATTGGAAGCGATGCAGAGCTCATCTATGCTGAAGCGGAAAACTTTTCCCGCGGCGAATGTGACAGCCATATTGCACAGAATCACGACGGCGGCATAGGCAAAGAGGACAGGTGAACTGCTTACGATCCCGCGGAACGACGCGGGCGCCCCGATCACGGCGAAGAAAATGCAGATCAGGAACGTGCCCAGCTCGCGGGCGCCGGCGGCGCGGCTGAAAACGCCCGGGAAAAACGTGGCGAGGGCGGCTGTGATGGTGGTGATTTCCAGATACTGGCTGCCAAGCAGACCGCTGAGAACAGTGGGCAGCACACCGTGACGGGGAACGGCCCGCCGGAAGAACGAGGCGGCGCCTGCTGAAAGAGCCGCAATTGCCAGGGCGGCGGCAATGTCAAAGGCGATGCTGAGCAGTGACACCGGTCTGGGCTTCCAGTAATCCTGCGCAGGATTTTCAGCTCCGCGTCCCATTTCTGGCTGCCCCGCCCGCGGAGAGCGGTAATTTCTCCGGAACCATGCGATGCGAGGCACGGCGATCAGCGCGAAGAAATAAAGCGCCATCAGCAGATTGTCGGCCACGACGCCGGCTGAAACAAGGCTTTTGTCGCTGAGAAAAAGGTCGGCCATGGCAATGAAGTTCACCGAGCCGCCGATGTAGGTCCCCGTGAACATGGCCGCAAAAGCCCGGGCCTCGGGCACGTATTTTCCGAGCAGGGCGAAACCGGCCAGGGCCCCGGCCGCTGTTCCCGCGGCGCTGAGCAGATAGATTGCCAGAAGCCGGCCCGTTTCGCGGCGGATGCGGCGGATATTGCAGTCAAAGAGCAGCAGCACCACGGCAGGCGGCACCGCGTAATTCCACACGGCGTCATAGGCCGGCGCGCTCACCGGAATGATGCCCGCGTTGGAAAGCAGCATGGTTCCCAGCAGTGCAAGCACCACACTGGTCAGGCGTCGGCCTGTTTCTGTCTTCTGTTCAAGCCAGATGCTGCCTGCGGCAATGCAGGCCAGGACAGCCCAGAGCGCCTGGCTGTTATCAGCCCCTATCAGTGTTTCCATCAGTTTATCTCCCGTGATTTCCTGTTTTTTCAGTACCGCGCTGAATTATACTCTTCTTCAGCGCTTTTAAAAAGACGAGAATCAGCCGGTCAGAGCATAAAAAAGCCGCCCCGGACACGAGGCGGCTTCATATGCTGTTCTAGCTGTTCTGCAGTTCAGCATGGAGCGCGGCGCTGAATTTCGCGAGCGTCTCCGCGCTGACGCCCAGCGTTCCGGCAAAAGGTTCATCTTCCATGGTGATCACCTTCAGAACGTCGGGCCTGATCCGGCGCACAGCACGGCGGTAAAGCTCAAGGGCCGTGTCATCGTCGCTGTACTTTCTGATCACTGAAATTTCGAGGATAAAACGGCCTTTACAGCTGCTCCGGAACTGTGCCATGTTCTGAATGTGCTTTTCGACGCTGTAGCCGGGCACAGGACGCTGCGCCTTTGCCGCTGCAGCGTCAGAGCCGCTTTTCAGCTCGCCGATGAGCTCGTCGCACTGTGCTGCCATCTCTGCGAAGGCCGGTGTTCCATAGAGCCAGCCGTTGGAAAGCAGACGCACCGGCAGGCCGCGGCTGTGAATGAAGCGGATCACATCGGGCAGCCGGTCATTGAAAAGCGCTTCGCCCTTCGAGTTGATGAACACCAGATCCGGCGCTGCTTCATCGATGCGGCGTCCCAGTTCGGCCAGAGAGTCTTCCACCTGTCCGAAGGAAACCGGGCTTTCAGTCTGATGGTGTGGCTCCCGGCGGCTGACGGGACAGTAAATGCAGTTGAATGTGCAGTATTTTTCGGGAAGAATGTTGATTTCGAGGATTTTCCTCCCGTCCTCGTCATAGGGCCGTTTAAAGGTGAAGTAATTCATGGTGTTCCTCTGTCATTTTTTCTTTCTGTGCCCTTTCGGCACGGCTGTCAGCCACTGGCGGTCTTTTTCGCCATCGCGGAACAGGTGGGCGTCGAACCACATGTAGAAGAACCGCTCGGCAGGGACGATGTTGTAGCCGTCCTGGCAGTGATCGTTCGTATCGTAGGGGTCAGCCATCAGCAGCACGTCGTTGGCGTCAACGTCGTCGCCCATGGAGTCGTAGCCGATGATGACGCGCCAGTGCCCGCCCCAGTCGATGTTTTCAACCATGACGGGAATGCCGGCCTTCAGGTTTTTAACCACGAAATTCCTGAAATCGCCGTACTCTTCGGGAGAGCCGTCGGTCAGCGAACTGCGGACGGTCCAGCCATTTTTCTGGAAATAACGGCACATGCCGCGCGTGTTGGTTCCCGCATCGGGCATGCCGATGGGATGGGTGCCCATGATCTTTGCAATGGCCATCTCATCGTCAGGCGAGGCGCCGAGGAAATGCTCCATCACTGTGTATGCCGCGGCGGGGCCGCAGGTGTACTCCGTCTGCTGCTGCTTTGTCCGGTACTTTTCAAGGACAATCAGCGAACCGGCGGATTTCAGCCGGTACACGTCGACGGCTTTGAAGTAAGGCGAGGCAGGAACGTCTCCCTCGTGATCAGCGGCCGCACCGCCGCCGCCGTCTTTCTGAAGCAGAGCGATGATATCGTTTTCTCCGGCTTTTTCCGCAGCTGCCCCGGGCAGCGTGTTCAGACAGAGAACGCCGAGGACAAGCGCGCCGAGAAGCAGATTTTTCACTGATTTGTATGGCATGTTTTTTCCTCTTTCACCGGCGCAGGCGCCGGAATGCTGTTTTTTAAGTCTCTGTCTGAAATTCTACCATAAAATGCAGAACAGTGAACATGGCGGTGCTTCTCAAAAGATTTGAAATATGGTACTTTAGTGGAGGAAAGTTTTTCTGCCGCCCCGGCGGCAGTCAGGCACGGCGGATGAAGCGGCGCGCAGCGCCGGAAGGAGAATGATCATGCAGGATTTTGTCTTTTCGTACCCGGTGACTACATGGTTTGGCAGCAATGCAGCAGCCCGTGCGCTGAGGGCTTCGCTTCCCGGCTTCGGGAAGAACGTAATGCTCTGCTATGGCGGCGGTTCGATCAGAAAAAACGGAATTTATGACGAGGTGACGGCTCTGCTCCGCGAGGCAGGGAAGACTGTTGTGGAATTTTCCGGCATCATGCCCAATCCCACCTGGGCAAAGGTACTTGAAGGCGCGGAACTGGCCCGCCGCGAGAAGCCCGATCTCGTGCTGGCAGTCGGCGGCGGTTCGGTGAGCGACTGCTGCAAGATGATCTGCGCCCAGGCGCTGGCTGATGATGACCTGTGGGAGATGAAATTCCGTTTCGGCGCGGCGCCGGCGCAGTTTCTGCCGCTCGGCGTCATCGTGACGGCCTCGGGCACCGGTTCGGATCAGAACAGCATTGCCGTGATCACCAACGAAAAAGAAAAACGCAAGGCCGGCATGACCGGCGCCTGCCCGTCGTTTTCAGCGCTCGATCCGGCCTGGACGCTTTCTGTGCCGCTGCCGCAGGCACTTTCAGGCGCCTTTGACACTCTGAGCCACTGCATGGAAAGCTATTTCGGCACGCCGCGCGATGAAAACCTGACCGACGAAATTGCGGAGGCCGTGATGCGTCATGTGATCCGCTGCACCCGCGGGATGGCGGCCCGCCCGGATGACGTGAACATCCGCGGCGAACTGATGTGGGCGGCGGCCATCGGCGAAAACGGACTTCTCAAGGCCGGCAAGGTCACAGACTTTCAGGCCCATCAGATTGAACATCAGGTCGGCGCTTACACTGACTGCAATCATGGCATGGGACTGGCGGTGATTCAGCCGGTGCTGTACCGCCACCTTTACCGCGCCGCGCCGGCCCGTTTTGCCCGCTGGGCGAGAAACGTGTGGAACGTTCCCAGCGGCGGCAGCGATCTTGAGACAGCGGCGGCCGGTGTCGCCGCGCTGGAAAAGTTTATTGTCGAGACCGGCCTGCCGAACAGCTTCAGAAAAATGGGCATCACCGACCGCAGTTTTTACGGCGATGCCGCGCGCACGTGCCGTATCATGCCTGGCTGCTGCCGTCAGCTTTCCGTCGGCGAAATCTTCGACATTCTGACCGAGTGCTATTAACGCGCAGAAGGCTTTCCGCGCAGTGCGGAAAGCCTTCTGTCAGGGAAGATTTCTGATTTTTGTCAGCGGTCTTTCAAAGCGCACGCAATGCGGCGGACCCCTTCTGTCATTTCCTCATCGGTCTGACGCGCAAAGGTAAGCCGCAGAGAATGCTTTTCCCCCTGGAAGTCGGGCGTGAAACACACGCCCGGGAAAAAGGCGACGCCGTATTTGTTTTTTGCGGCAAGGGCAAATTCACGGGCATCACGGTCTTCCGGCAGATGACACCACAGGAACATGCCGCCGAGCGGCGTTTCCCAGTTCATCAGATCCTGTGGAATTTCGGCGCGCATCAGCGATGTGAGCCGTTCATAGCGGCGTTTCAGGTCAAAGCGCAGCTCGTCCACGTGGGCGCCGAATTTCGGGTGACGCAGGACGCGGGCGCAGGCGCGCTGCAGCAGCGACGGAATGCACAGAACTGTGGTCTTTGACACCATTTCGGCGCGGGGAATCAGATCCTTAGGCAGAGTCAGCCAGCCGAGCCGGACGCCCGGGGCGATTGTCTTCGAGAGAGTTCCCATGTACACCACACAGTCCGGTGCCAGAGAGTAATACGACGCAGGCGGCTGTTCGCCGAAACTCAGTTCGTGATACGGGTCGTCCTCAAGAATGAAAAAGCCGTACCGCCTGGCGATGTCGATGACCGCTTTCCGGCGCTCCAGAGAAGTGCAGCGTCCCGTCGGATTCTGGTAATTGGGAATCACGTAGAACAGCCTGATCTTTTCTCTGCGGGCAGCGGCTTCAAGCGCGTCAGGAAGAGGCCCGTCCGTATCCATCGGGATGCCCTCAAGACGCGCCGATTCCTTGTACATGCAGTCAAGCGTTTCAGTGAACGTCGGCGTTTCGCACAGGACAAGATCATCCGGATCAATGAAAAGCTGGGCGGCAATGTTTGCGCTGCCCGTGGCCCCCATTGTGATGATGATGTTGTCCTCAGTCACGCCGGGAGCAATGCCCAGCCTGTTCATGCGTTCCGCAAGGGCCGAAAGAAGTTCCGGATCGCCGATGATCGGCGGGTAAGCCAGAACATTCCTTTCGTTGAGCAGCAGATCGTCGATGGCGGGACGAAGCAGATCAAGGGGGTACATATCTGCCGCAGGCTGTCCCGCGTTGAACGGAATTGCCTTTTCTTTTCCGAAGGCAAAGAACTCATCCATGGCACTTCGGCGCAGATGGGCCGCGCGGCGGCTGATTGTCAGATTCAAAGCGGATCACCTCTTGCAACAGTTTCAAAATTTTCCGACATTATATCACAGCTGCGCTTTACGAAAAAGCGGCAGAGACAGCCTGTTTTTTTGCAAAAGAGCAGAAAAAATGCCTTAAACTTCAAAGCTGTGATACACTGAACAGGGAATAAAGCGGCGGACAGCCGCCGTATCTGGTAAAAGGAGCTGACAGACAATGCTGAAAAAAATCGGATTTATCGGGCTGGGCGTCATGGGCCGTTCCATGGCGTCGAATCTTCTGAAAGCCGGGTTTCATCTGACAGTGTACAACCGCACCAAGGCTTCGGCTGACAAACTTCTCGGAGCCGGCGCTGTCTGGGCGGACAGCCCCGCTGAAGTGATGCGCGCCGCTGATGCGGTGATCACCATTGTGGGCTATCCCCGCGACGTGGAACAGGTTTATTTCGGCGAAAAAGGCCTTTTTGAGGGATTTTCCGCCGGAAAACTGGTTATTGACATGACAACATCTTCGCCGATTCTGGCAGAAAGAATAGGGAAAAAAGCGGCAGAACTCGGCGGCGAAGCCCTTGACGCACCCGTTTCAGGCGGCGACGTGGGAGCCAGGGACGCAAAACTCACCATCATGGCCGGGGGCAGTGAAAAAGCCTTTAAAGAGGCAGAACCGCTGTTTGCCGCCATGGGAAAAGAGTGGAGACTCCAGGGCGGCTGGGGAGCCGGCCAGCACACCAAAATGGCCAATCAGATTGCCATTGCCTCAAACATGATGGGCGTGTGCGAAGCGCTGACCTATGCGCGCCGGGCAGGACTGAACCCTGAAAACGTGCTGGCTGCCATTTCCGGCGGCGCGGCGGGCAGCTTTTCCATGAGCAACCTGGCGCCGCGCATGCTGAAGGGCGATTTTAAGCCGGGATTCTATGTGAAGCACTTCATCAAGGACATGGGAATTGCGCTTGACTGCGCCCATCAGATGAAACTTGAGCTGCCCGGGCTTGAACTGGCCGACCGCCTGTACAGAAAACTTGCCGAACAGGGCGGGGAAAACGACGGCACGCAGGCGCTCTATAAACTCTATAACCCCTGATTTATGCATAAAAACATCAGGCCAGCAGGCATCCCCCTGCCGGCCTGATGCTTTTCAGGGCGTCACGCATTTCATCAAGAACACACCCGGCGCGGTCTTTTCTGCGACAATCACGAAACTGAACCGGTCAACAGCGGTGCACAGGTCAAAGTCCTCTCTGGGAAAAACGTTCTGCGTCTGCGGATTGAAGAACTTGCGCCCCTCAGCGGTGTTTCTCAGCGCGGCGAGTTCGCGGTTCAGGTCAAACGGCGTTCCTTCCAGCAGCGATTTGATATACCTGGCGCAGAGCAGGTCTTCCGGCGTGCTGGATTTGCCTGAAAGCCCCATGGCGACCAGAGAGACCTGGTGCGGCTGCTGCCTTGAAATGTACCGGGCTGCAGCCGATGCTGTAACAAGCGAGGCGGCGAGCAGGCCGGAAGCACCGGACGCGGCAGTGAGTCCCTGCGTTCCGGCGCTGGTGGTGTGAATGACTGTTCTGCCCGCAAGCGGCGCGTCTGCTGTCTGAAACGGCGAATTGCCGTAGTCAAAGCCGGGCAGGATTTTTCCGCCTCTTTCACCGATCAGCAGCGCATCAGGATTCACTGACTTCATGCGCCGCGCGGTTTCTTCGCTGCCCACGGCGAAGATCTGCCCGGCGCCGCGGGCAAACAGCCACGCTTCCAGCGAAAAGGCGCGGAAGACGTCAATCACTGCCGTCAGACCTGCGGCATGGCGTGCTCCTTCGAGAAGTTCGAGAATTTGAATGTCCATCATGTCGCTTCCTTTCGTGATGTCATTATTTTAACAGAACTGCGGCGTACGGACGGGGAAAACGGCTGAGCCGGCCTTTCTGCTTTTTTCAGACATCACGCGCCGCCTCCATAATAAAATTTACAGATGCAGTATAAGATGCCCTTCGACAGACGAAGGGCATTTTTATGGCCGCAGTCTGCCAAGGAGGCGAAAATGAAATCTGTCAGGCGCGGCGGTTTCTGCTGCTAAGTGCTTTCAGTGTGTGAATTCTGAAAAGCAGCAGAATGCGGCAGAATTCTTCGTGCTGCCGGGTTCTGAAAAGTCCCTTTGCGAGTTCTGAGAGACTATTCCGGCTGCTGTCAGTGAGATAAAGTTTTTATTGTGTTTTTTTATGAATTTGTGTATTGCCCTCTTGCGCTGACAAAACACTATGCTATAATAAAGCGTCAAAGCGATAAAGTAATAAAACGATGGAACAATGATGATTTAAAATTCAAAGTTTGAAGGGAGCTGCAGATTTATTATGAAGACCGCAAAGAGATTTGTATTTTCAACTTTTGCCGCAGCCGTGTTTTTTGCGCTGTGCGGCGCCGCGGCGGCTGAAAACCGTCTGGAAAAGGTCCTCAAGGCCGGCAGACTTGTGGTTGCCACAGAGCCGTATTTTTCGCCCTATGAGTTCATCGACAACACAAAGACCGGACAGGATGCTATTCAGGGCTGCGACATTGAAATGGCAAAATACATTGCCGATAAAATGGGCGTGAAGCTGGAACTTGTGCCGCTTGAGTTTCCGGCGGTGCTGGCAGGCATCTCGCAGGGGCGCTACGACCTTGCCATCTCGGCTCTGGCCTACACGCCGAAGCGCGCAGAAACTCTTGAGCTGAGCGACGTATACCGCTCGGACAGCAAAGGGCACAGCCTGATTGTCCGCAGGGAGAACGCCGACAAGTACAAGTCGTTCGATGATTTTGACGGTAAAGTAGTGGGCTATCACACGGGGACGCTTCAGGAACAGCTTGTGGAGGCGCAGCTTCCGAAAGCGAAGCACAGGGTTTATGATACGGTCCAGAACGCTGTGCTGGCCGTAGACGCCGGCAAGGTTGACGCTACAGCCGTTTCAGTGATGAACGGCGAGATGTTCGTCGCTGCCAACCCGAATCTGGCGGTGCTGCCGCTGCGCTTCAAGCTGGAAAAAAGCGGCAACGTCATTGCGGCAACAAAGGGCGAAAAGGAACTGATTGCCCGCGTGAACGAGATCATCGCTGAAATCAAAGAGAAAGATCTTTTTCCGGGATGGGAAGCCGCAGCGCTTGAAAAGGCCCGCACGCTTGGAATCAAATAACTCCGCGCTGAAAACGTAAACCGTCTCCGGCACGTTCCGGAGACGGCATTTCTTTTGAATCCGGCCAGAGAGCATGCCTGTCTCTGCTGGCGAGGGAGGACTGAAAATGATAAAAAATATCAGCGTTATCCTGAGCCAGTACGGCATGGTTTTTGCTGAAGGACTGTGGAACACCGTGTGGCTCTCTGTTGTTTCCCTGCTGTTCGGAACAGCGATGGGCATTTTAGTCGCGTTTGCGAAAATGTCGAAAAGAGCCGTTCTGCGCAATGTGACCACAGCATACATCGGTGTGATCCGCGGAACGCCGCTGCTGCTGCAGCTCTATTTTTTCTGGCTTGTCGTGCCGAAAGCGTTTCCCGGCATGTCAGACGTGATGTGCGTGCTCTGTGCGCTTGTTGTCAACGCCAGCGCCTATGTGGCAGAAATCATCCGCGCCGGCATCCAGGCCGTTGATCCAGGACAGCGCGAAGCGGCGCTGAGCCTCGGCATGGCAGAAAAACACGTCATGTCGAAGATCATTTTCCCGCAGGCCGTCAAGAATATTCTCCCGGCGCTGGTCAGCGAGATGATTGTCATGGTCAAGGAAACCTCTCTGGCATCAACGTTTTTTGTGGGCGAACTGATGACGGCTTACCGCAAGGTTCAGTCTGCCACGTTCCTTGCCATAGAGCCGCTGTGCATTTCAGGAATGATCTATCTGGCGCTGACGGCGGCTCTTTCCGGGCTGACGCGCCGCCTTGAAGGGAGACTGAGGGCCAATGACCGCTGAACCTGTCATTAAAGTTGAAGGGCTGAAAAAGAATTTCGGCGGCCTTGAAGTTCTGAAAGGCGTCGATCTGGAAATCAGCCGCGGCGAGGTGATTACCGTCCTCGGCCCGTCCGGTTGCGGAAAAAGCACCATGCTGCGCTGCATCAATCTGCTTGAACGCCCTACATCAGGCAGAATTCTGTTTCACGGAAAGAACATTCTCGAAGACGGATTCAATGTCACAGAGTATCGGCGACGGATTGGCATGGTCTTTCAGCATTTCAACGTCTTTCCGCACCTCACAGTGCTTGACAATGTCACCGTCGCGCCCGTCACCAATAAAATGATGAAGCGCGCGGATGCTGAGAAAAAAGCGCTTGAGCTTCTGGCCCGCGTCGGCCTGTCAGACCGGAGCGCCGAATATCCCACGCGCCTTTCAGGCGGACAGAAACAGCGGCTGGCCATAGTGCGCTCGCTGATCATGGACCCGGAGGTTATCCTCTTTGACGAACCTACCAGTGCGCTCGATCCCGAAATGGTCATGGAGGTGCTTGACGTCATAAAGGAACTGGCACGAAGCGGCATGACCATTGTCGTGGTCACCCACGAAATGGGTTTTGCCCGTGAAGTCAGCGACAGGGTCATGTTTGTGTATGACGGCACCATCTGCGAACAGGGAACGCCGGAAGAAGTGTTCGATCACACAAAAACAGAGCGGGCGAAGGATTTCTTCCGCAAAGTCATACATTCCTGAAAAGAGAACAGATATAATAAAGCCGCAGGGAGCCCCTGCGGCTTTATTCATATCAGACTGTGCGGAGGCAGGAGAAAAAATGCGCTGTACCCTTGAACAGACTTTGCAGAAATGCCGCGTGATGGTGCTTGACGGTGCCATGTCGACCGCTCTTGAAGAACTGGGCGCACAGCTCAATTCAAAGCTGTGGACCGCTTCCGTGCTGGCGGAGCATCCGGAGCTGGTCGAAAAAGTTCACACAGATTATTTTGAAGCCGGCGCTGACTGCGGCATCACGTGCAGCTATCAGGCATCCATTCCCGGCTACACGGCCGCCGGATATACGCCGGAAGAAGCCCGGCAGCTGATAGCGCTTTCAGTAAAGATCTTTCAGCGCGCCCGCAGCCGCTGGTGGAATGCCGAAGGCGCTGCGGCCGGCCGTGCCATGCCCCTGTGCCTGGGTTCCTGCGGCCCCTACGGCGCATTTCTGGCAGATGGTTCGGAATACCGGGGACACTACGGCGTTTCCAATGAAACTCTGCGGGAATTTCACCGCAGCCGGGCTGAAATCCTGTGGAACGCAGGTGCAGACCTCCTGCTGTTCGAGACGCAGCCGTCGCTGAACGAAACACTCGTCGAGGCAGAAATTGCCGAAGACCTCGGCGCTGATTTCTGGGTCAGCTTTTCATGTTCTGACGAAACGCATACCTGCGAAGGGCAGGACATCGCTGAATGTGCCCGCGCTCTGGCGGAGTTTCCGCATCTGCGCATGATCGGCGTCAACTGCACCGCTCCCCGGTATGTGGAATCCCTGATCCGGCGCATTAAGAGTGTGTCAGATCTGCCCGTGGCCGTTTACCCTAACAGCGGGCGCGAGTATGATCCCGTCACGAAAACGTGGAGCGGCCGCGGCGACCCACGTTCGTTCGGCGAGTACGCCCTGCGCTGGTTCAGGGCCGGAGCGTCAGCCGTGGGCGGCTGCTGCACCACAACAACTGAGCACATCCGCGCCTGCGCAGAGGCAAGAGAGAAATATCTCAGATCCTGATTCCGGGTTTCTGCATCAGCTGGAATTTAACCATGCATGCTTTCGTATGGAGATCTTTCTGCCGTGTCCGGGAGCGTTCTTAGTTGAAATTCTGCTGTGAAACGACAGTTCGGTGCCGCCCTGTACGCCGTTCTGCAAGGAGTGGAAGGAAACAAAAGACAGAATGAAGAATGCTGCGAAGGCAGGCAAACGATGCCATTTTAACAATATGGTCCGTGGTCCGTTGAACACACGATGGCGTATGTCAAAGATGCCATAGAAATGACTCCTGCAGCATGATGGACAACTGCAGTGGCAAAACAGAACTGCAAAATTTTTGCGCTGAACTTTTGGTTGGGGAAAAAGGTGCATTGTTCGAACAACCAACGGAAAAAGAGGAAGCAGCAGAAGCAGATGCACTTTGAATTTTAAGTGGAGGATCTGCCGGGGGGCAGTGAAAAGGGATGAGCGCTGTGTACTGTCAATGCCACGGTGCAGTTCGGCAGCGCGCAGTTGCAGTTCTCGGTTATGTTTGACTTAGCCGCGCATTCGTTTTTACCTGTGCAGGAAGTAACACCGGTGTCCGTCCCCTGAAAAGGCTTTTTCTTAATTTATTTGTTGCACCTGGATTGCTGTCTGATTTTAAAAAAAGCAACGGTGAAGAGCTCTTCTCTTTTTGCGAAATTTTCTCTGGGAGGCGTAGGATGAAAATAGATAAAAAAATACAGGCGGTAACGGTACGTCAAATTTCGCAACTTCACAGCTTTAAAAAGTATGCTCACCTTGTGGCTGGGGAGAAGGGGTTGGATCGTCTTGTATCTCAGACTACAGTATGGGAAGCTCCAGATCTCGCGGCTCGACTTGAAGGAAATGAATTCGTATTCAGTGTCGGATACTTGACAAAAATAAATCCTAAGCTTGCCCTGAAAGGTTTTGATGCGTTGACGGATGTGGTTTCGGCGCTATGTTTTAAACTGAACTTATATCTTGATGAAGTTCCTGAGGAATATATCAGGATTGCCAATAAAAAGAATGTCCCGCTTTTTGTTATTGGCAGAGAATGTCTGTTTAAGTGGCTGATTCAGTCGATTATGGCGGAGATCAATCTTTATCATGCAAGTGTCCTAATGGAAGTAGATCAATATTTTCATGAGTTATATGAACTTTGTATGAAAGATGGCGGAGACGCAGCGTTGCTTACTCATCTGTCAGAGAGATTAAAAGCACGGTGTCTCCTTCTTTCTCCTGATCTTCAGACTTTTACTTGGCCTCGGACGGTATTGTCAAATCAGGAGAAAGCACAAATCAACAATGAAATTTATGAATTTTTTCAAAAATATTGCATAAGAGATGAAGAATTTCACAGTTTGCCATGGCATATTTACCCCTTGACTGCAAAAAATATCTGCCTTGGGTATTTGATAGTTGACAGAAGCCTCATGCTGACAGAGAAGGAACGTTTGATGATTCAGCAGCTTCAGATGCGTCTGACTATGAAATGGAGTGAGCGTTACGAAGACAGCCAGCGTATTCTGATGGAACTCTGGAACAATCTGATGACTTCTGCAAAGGATAAGCGTGAAAATATCTGCCGTAAACTGAGCGGATATGGAATAAATCCTGATAAACCATTCTGCGTGATGGTATATGGTGCCAGAAAAAAACATGTAGCAGAATTCCACAAAGATGCACAATTCAGCATCGGGGCATTCGGACGTCTTATCCCCCATAAAGTACATTTGTGGCTGAGCCCGGTAGAATGTGCGATTCTGTGCGGGTCAATACAGGAAAAAACTTTTATTCTATCTCTTGAACAGTTTCGAAGACAACTTTCTGCTGAAAAATCAGGAATACTCTCAATTGGGCCGGTAGTGTCTGATATTGATGAGATTCGTGATAGCTATCGTATTGCAAGGAATACTCAGATTGCTTCGTATTTTGAACTTCACGAACAGGAGCCACTCCTGTATTATGAAGATTATCTGCCTGAACTGGCACTGATGCAGGGAATCGGCAGCATTGAGTCGAACTTGTTTGTTGAAAAAACGCTGATGCCGCTGATTCACTATGACGCAGAACATGGGGGACGGAACTGTATTGAAACTTTGCGTGTTCTGGCGCAGACCGAAAATCTTGAAAATGCGGCAGAACTTCTTCATGTTCACTGTAATACACTTAGATATAGGATACAGAAGATAAAAGACCTTAGCGGGAGGGATCTTTTCAGTTACCGAGACCGGGCAATATTTAGGCATGCACTGTTCTGCCATGAAATGAATAAAAACAGTTAAAATAATTAGTACGCAAGTGGCCGATCCTATTTACACAAGGGGCGGCCAATTTTTTTTATTTTATGGAACTTGTAAAAAAATACAAATATTCTCTTACAATGTTGTGTTCGATAACAATGACAATTGTTTTCTCGTCGGCTAGTATAAACGCGTCCGGACGTTGTAGGGGCGACAGCATCAGCTTATCTGCAAACTGTATTTTTTGTTGTCTATTATAAATAGATCTCTGTAGGCAGAAAAACTGATATGTCTGTCTTGTAGAAATTAACTAAGTTGATGGAGGTTTTATAAATAGATTTGCTTTTGGCAATGATTTATAACTGTTATTAATTATTTAATATTAATATATGGAGGCAAAGGTGTGGGGAAAAAAATTATAAAACCTGTAATGTCGGCTGATGAAGCTGTTAAAAACATCAAGGCCGGCATGTCAATTATGATTGGCGGGTTCAATTTCGGAGGCGTGCCTTACACGCTTGTTGAAGCCTTGGAAAAAGCGGGAACTAAAAATTTAACGCTGATTTCCAATGATACGAGCTATGCCAATGTAGGGCATGGGCGGCTTGTGGCAGCAGGGCAGGTAAAAAAAGTGATTGCTACCCATATTGGCATCAATAAAAAAACTGGAGAACAATATAATGCAGGCACGCTTGATCTGGAACTGATTCCGCAGGGAACGTTTGTGGAACGTATCCGTGCTGGTGGTTTTGGACTTGGTGGTTTTCTGACGCCGACTGGTGTGGGGACAAAAGTTGAAGATGGAAAGCAAATTTTGGAAATAAATGGCAGAAAATATCTGCTCGAACTTCCCCTGCGTGCCAATGTCGCCTTGATTCGGGCCTATAAAGCAGACCGTATGGGCAATCTGACGTATTTCGGAACGAACCGCAATTTCAATCCAGTAATGGCAACTGCAGCAGATCTGGTCATAGCTGAGGTTGATTCTGTAGTGAAAATAGGGGAACTTGACCCTAATAACATCGTTACGCCAGGTATTCTTGTTGATATCCTCGTAGTGAAGGGAGATAACTATTATGCTGCCCGTACTTAACGAAGAAGATTGCCGTAATCGCATTGCCAAACGCATTGCGCTCGAATTTGAAGACGGAGATGTGGTTAATCTTGGCATCGGAATTCCCACACTGATTTCAAACTTTATTCCTGAAGATAAACGCCTCATTATACAGACTGAAAATGGCTGTCTGGGGGCTGGGCCGGTTCCTGAAAAGAAAGATTACCGCTTTATCGGCGCGGGCGGCCGATTTTTTACACCAATGCCAGGATGTTCTTTTTTCAGCAGCGATATAAGTTTTGGGCTGATTCGGGGCGGACATGTGGATGCCACAGTTCTGGGAACGCTGGAAGTTGACCAGGAGGGCAGTCTGGCAAACTGGATCATTCCAGGTAAACTGCTGCCGGGCATGGGCGGCGCAATGGATCTTGTTGTCGGAGCAAAGCGTGTAATTGTGGCCACTACCCACACTGATAAAAAAGGGCGCCCGAAGATTCTGAAAAAATGCCGTCTTCCTTTGACAGCTGTAAAAGTTGTTTCTCTGATTGTCACCGAATTTGCAGTATTTTCTATCAAGGATGGCAGAATGACACTGCTTGAAATCGCTCCGGAAGTTACCTTGGAAGATATTCGTGAGCATACTGAGGCGGAATATGTCGAAGCGGAAAATGTGGTTCAGATGAAAAGCACAGAAGTGTCCGAAAAAACGGAGGCAGCAAAGTAAAATGAAAAATCCTGTTATTATCAGCGCAGTACGTACGGCAGGCGGTAAATTTGGCGGCGGACTTTCAAAGCTGACTGCACCTGAATTGGGCACCATTGCTATAAAAGCTGCTATTGAACGTGCCGGGATTAATGGTTCTGACGTTGACGAAGTGATTCTTGGCACTGGCTGGCAGGCTGGCGTGGGTGCGAACCCCGCGCGTATTGCCATGTATACTGCGGGAATTCCGTGCTCAGTATCTGCCTTTACAGTGAACATTCGCTGCGGCTCAGGGCTGCGCACAATCATGCTTGCTGCAGACCGTATCCGTCTTGGCGACGCCAAAGTGATTGTGGCCGGCGGCATGGAAAGTGCTTCAAATGTCCCTTATTTGATGCCCAAAGCACGATGGGGATACCGTATGGGGGAGCAGAAAGTGTTTGATGCTCTTCACAAAGACGGATTCCTTTGCCCCATTGCGAAGAAACTTATGGGAGAGACCTGCGAGGAAATCGCGGCTGAATACCATATCAGCAGACAGGAGCAGGATGAATTTGCTCTTGCTTCGCATCAGAAGGCGGCAGCAGCTACAACGTCCGGGCTTTTTAAGAGTGAAATTGTACCTGTGACAGTCAAAGACCGTAAAAAGGGCGAAGTGATTGTTGATGTCGATGAAATTTTCCGTTCTGATACTTCCATCGAGCAACTTGGAAGGCTTCCGACTATCTATAAAAAAGACGGCGGTACCATAACAGCCGGTTCAAGCTCTGCCCTGTGTGATAACAGTTCAATTGTTATTGTTGCAGACAGCGACTGGGCCATGGAACATGGCGTCAAACCGCTGGCTGAAATCCTTGGGTACAGTGCAGGTGCGCTGGAGGCAGAGCGTTTTCCGCTGGGACCCGTGATTGCCATGCCAAAAGCTCTTGCCAAAGCCGGACTTAAACTGGCGGATATGGATCTGATAGAAATCAATGAAGCTTTTGCTGCGCAGGTAATTGCCTGCCACAGAGAAATGCCGTTCGATATGAATAAGTTGAATGTCCATGGCGGGGCCATTGCGCTTGGGCATCCGATCGGCGCTACCGGTGCAAAGATTACCACGACATTGATCAACGCTCTTGCTCAGCAGGGGAAAGAGCTGGGAATTGCCTCTGCTTGTATTGGAGGAGGTCAGGGCGTGGCTATGGTGATCCGCAGACTGTAAAAATTTTGCCTGCCCCGTTTTTCAGCATGGCATTGGCAGGGAAATAATATTACGGTCGATTTGCAAGAGGAAGGAAAAAAATTATGAAGAAATTTCTGCAGGCAATGACAAATGTCTTTATTAGCTTTGTTCAGCGCTGGCTGCCCCGTCCTTTTACGCTGGCAATCATACTCAGCGGACTTGTCGGTGTAATGGGAGTCACTCTCTGCGGCAAGACTGCAACAGAAATGGTCAATTACTGGGGTAAGGGATTTTTCGGTCTGTTCCCCTTTACCATGCAGATGGTACTGATTGTTGTTACTGGGCATGCGCTTGCCAGTGCGCCTGTCGTTCAGAGCATGCTTGGGGCACTGGCCTCTGTTCCGAGAGGTCCGAAGTCGTCAATATTTCTTGTCGGTTTTATCTCGTGCCTCGTCAGTTATATCAACTGGGGATTTGGCCTTGTCATCGGCGCGCTGATTGCAAAAGAAGTTGCTATCAGGAAACGTGGAATGGGGATCCACTATCCGCTTATGATTGCAGCAGTCTACGGCGGCAATGTACTTCGCGGCCCTTCGTCGGCTATTCCCCTGTCTGTAGCCACACCAGGACATTTTCTTGAAAAAGTCTGCGGCATTATTCCTGTTTCCGACACGCTTTTTAGCAGCTGGAACATGTTTATTACTGTCGTGCTGTTCTTCATTATCCCCGGGCTGTGTGTGCTGCTGTCCCCTAATCAGGATGACAAATATCCGCCTGTAGAGCTTTCCCCGGCTATTATTGACGCAGAACTGAAACGTCATGCTGAAGCAAAAGCTGCAAGGAGTAATAGAGGTTCGAAAAAGTATGAAAGCCCTGCTCAACGTCTTGATGAAAGTGTTATTATTATGCTTTTGCTCGTTGCTGCTGGATTTTGGTATCTCTATAACTTTTTTGTGGGACAGAAAAAATTTAGTTTGAACCTGAATACTATTAATTTTGCGTTTATGATGCTGGGACTTCTGGCGCATGGCTCGCCGGCCAGATACTCTGCTGCTGTCAACGAAGCGGTTAAAAGTGTGGGAGGCATTGTCCTTCAGTTTCCCTTCTACGCTGGCATGATGGGGATGATGAGAGATTCAGGCTTGACCATTGCGATATCAAACTTTTTCGTCAGTATCTCGTCCGCTAAAACACTGCCGCTCTTCACATTCTGGAGCGCCGGACTTGTAAATATTTTCATCCCGTCCGGGGGCGGACAGTGGGCTGTACAGGGACCCATTATGATGGAAGCCGCAAAAGCTTTGAATGCAGATGCGGCAAAAGTTACCATGGCGCTGTGCTGGGGTGACAGCTGGACCAACCAGATTCAGCCTTTCTGGGCACTGACTATTCTTGCTATTGCCGGACTGGGGGTTCGCGACATCATGGGCTACTGTCTTTCGATAGCTTTGCTGGTAGGGATTTTTGTTTCACTGTGTTTTCTGATCTTGTAAATATAATATATGAAAACGGGCGCGAGACCATGTGATCTTACGCCCGTTTCCTGTCTGAATTTCTGGAGCTTTACACAATCGTCCAGCCGCCGTCGACCAGAAGCAGCTGGCCTGTGACGTAGCTTGAAGCATCCGAAGCGAGGAACAGCATGGCACCGTTCAGTTCGCCCGGCTTGCCGCGGCGGCCCATGGGACATCCGCGCTTAATGCCTTCGTCATAGGCGGCATTGGTGACTTTTGCGGCCATTTCGCTTTCAAAATAGCCGGGGCCGATGGCGTTGACGGTGATGCCTTCCTTGGCCCACTCGGCGGCCAGTGCCTTGGTCATCATCAGCACAGCGCCCTTGGAGGTGGAGTAGCCCGAACGCGGCACGCCGTTCATCGTGACGACGCAGTGGAACGAACCGGTGTTGACAATCTTGCCGTAGTGCTGTCTGACCATGACTCTGCCGACTTCACGGGCGACGTAGAATACGCCGTTGACGTTGGTATTGATAACCTTCTGCCAGTCCTCGTCTGTGGTTTCGACGGCGGGCGTGTGGAACCCGGCGCCGGCGTTGTTGATCAGAATGTCGATGCGGCCGAATGTCTTAACGACGGTGTCGATGGCGTTTTTCACCTGGGAGGTGTCGGTGACATCGCACTGCACGGGCAGGCATTTGACGCCGAACTTCTCGGCCTCAGTCCTGACCTCATTGAGTTTTTCAAGGCGGCGGGCCAGAACGGCGACGTTGGCGCCCTGTTCAGCGAGGCAGAGGGCGAACTGGCGTCCAAGGCCGGAAGAAGCGCCGGTGACAACTGCGACTTTACCCTTGACATCAAAATAATTCTTCATTGTCTCTCTCTCCTTTTACGTAATGTATTTTTTAGATATTGTTTTATGCCTTATTTTGCAGGAGTGTAGCCCATGGCTGCAATCTGCTTCCGGCTGCTGATGCCGGACAGGAAGTACAGCACTGAGACGAGCACCATCAGTGCGGCAAAAATGTACCAGGCCAGCGTGTAGGCGCCGGTGACGTCAAAGATGAATGCCGCGACGGTGGGACCGACAATCTGTCCGACGTTGCCGGCCATGTTCATCCATCCGCTCATGACGCCGTATTCCTTGTCGCCGAAGTTGCGAGCGGTGATCAGAAAAGGAATTGTCGAAGGCAGCGCACCGCCGATCATGTAAAGCGGAATCATGAGTTTTGTGAAAGCCATGCTGCTCTTAGCCAGCGCCATGCAGACAAAGACTCCTGCATAGAACAGCGGCGTAATGACGGCCATGCGCTGGACGCGGAGAACGTCGGAAAGAACTCCGACGAGGAACTTGCCGAGAATCAGCGTGCCGAGCGCGGCGGAGTAAAGTGCAGCAGCTCTGGCGCTGTCGCCGGTGATTTCAGAGAAATAGGCCACGAACTGAGCGCTGAACGCTGCCGCGCCGATCATGGTCGTCATGCCGGCCAGCCACTGGAACCACCAGCGTGCAGTGTGCAGTACCTGAGCACCGGTGATGCCTGTTTTCTGCGTCGAGACGCCGCCGGATTTTGCGACTTCTTCGGGCGTCGGATCGCCGGGGCGCGTTTCAAAGCCTTTGTCGGAGGGCATGTTGACGATCAGAAGCAGGGCAATGGGGATAATCAGCGCGTTGATGCCGGCCATTGCCAGATAGCCGGTGCGCCAGCCGCTGGTTTTAATCACCGAATTGACCACGTTGACCCACACCAGGGCGCCGGCGCCGCTGCCAAGCATGGCCAGCGACAGCGCTGTGCCCTTGACTTTGGGACCGAACCAGTTGCTGACCATGATGGCCGCAGGAAGATTTGTCGCTCCTGCCCAGCCGAGCCCCTGGATGCCGGCCAGCAGGTAAAGCTGCCACAGCGATGTGGCGCGGGACATCAGCGCGAAGCAGACTGATGTAATCGCGACGCAGCCCGAAAGCACATATTTAATCGGGTATTTCTTGTAAAACCTGCCGATGAAGGCAGAGGTCAGAAGCATGACCACTGTCATGATGGAATTTGTCTGAATGTAGGCGGTGCGCGTCACTCCCAGATCCTGGCAGATCGGGTTGTAAAACAGCGACGAGCAGTTCACTTTCAGAACATAGCAGATGAACATCGACATAAATCCACACAACAGCATGACCCAGCCGTAATAAAAGCGGCCGTCGACTTTTAAAGAAGGTTTTTTCACTCTGAAGCCCCCTTGCAGCATTTTCCCTGAATTACACGAAAAGGGCAGAATCTCATCTGTCTGAAAGCGGCAGAATTAACCTGCGGGACGAAAACGCAGATCTCTAACGACCAAAAACGTCAAAAAGCAGAATTTCAGTCTCCGCGGCTGACGTCGGCAGAAAATTGCCGGCAGACTGTCAGCAGCTGCAGGATCACCTCCTTCAGGGCACAGAGCCGCAAAATGATCTGTGACTAATTAGTTTTAGTATATAATCATTATAGGTTTTCTCACAAGGAAGGGTAGGTTTTAAATCAATAAATATTTGATGTGAAAAGTCAGGAACATTTATACGCTTTGATGAAAAAGCAAAAATTTTCTGCGCATCTTTGCGGTATACTCACTTTTTTCTGTCACAGGCCGCGAAGAAACAGACCGAAGCAGATCCTTTTTTCTGTGCCGCTCGGGACGGAAGTCCGGGCGAATGGTGAAAACAATAAGATCAGTTCAATATTTTCTGCGCAGAAAACGAAAGGCCATATTGTGAACTTTGGCATAATTGATATTATAGACTTTGCTCTAAAATTAACAAGAGGTAGTTTATTATGTGTTTTATAAAAGAATGTGTATCGTAATTTATTTATTTTGATGTATTTGGCTTTCGCAGAAATAATTTCTGCCGTGTCCTTAATCCCTGTGTCAGTCGGAGGAGGAGCGGGTATAAAAAATACTCACTTCATCTGATTCGTGACATTTCAGCAGAACATCGCAAAAATAAGGAGCTCCGGTGCGGCATCTGCCGTCCGGAGCCCGAATGTCGGCTTTGAAAATACACTGAAAATACAAAATCCGCTTTTTTCCCAGATGGGGACGGAGGATGACAGTCTCTCAGGAAACTTCGCGGCTCTGGTTCAGTGAATTTTCTCAGGAAACTCAGTGGAGTTTCGTCTGCATTAACAACAGGCCGCCGTCTGTCAGAGAAACGGCAGTTACCATCCTCTGCCGCCGCCTCCGCCGCCCCCGCCTCCCGAACTGCCGCCGTCAAAGCCGGAAGATGAGCCGGGAGCTGCGCTGAGGGTTGACGAGAAGCCGCGCGACAGACTGTTGAGTCCGGAGATGAAATCGCGGCTGTAAAACGGCATGTCCGCGTTCATATCACACCACTGCGGGTGGTACGACGCGGCGGCAAGAACTTTTTCGAAGCGGTCTGCCCAGGTCTTTGCGCATCCCAGCGCAACAGCATAAGGCAGAAGCTCCTCAAAGAGTTCCGGGGTATCATCGGGTGCGCTGAGCATTTCGAGACGGTCCTTTTCGGCGGCATTGATGAACATCTCAAGTCCGTACGCCTGTGCGAGCACTTTTCTGCCTTCTGCGGTCCAGCGCGTCAGCCTGTTCCGGAGCGGCAGGCCGGCCAGCGTCAGCAGGACGCCCGGAAGTGTATATTTCAGGCCGAGGCTGAATGCGCCGAGTGCACCCATGATGACAAACAGAGGCAGCACCGGGCCGTAAATGGAAAGAAATTTCCTGAAGGGGGTTTTTCTGCGCCGGCGGCGTTTGAAACTGGCCAAAAGCGCTGTCAGGCTCAGAAAGACGGTGAGAATATTATAGCTGACGACAGCGCTATCGGCGTCAGCGATCCAGGCAAAGATAAGGGCCGCTGCAGACCCTGTGAAAAGCGGCGCGAAGGATAGGGCAAGAGGGCTGCCGTTTCCTTCTGTCAGCTGTTTGGAGCGTCTGTTCACGAGCTTTTTCACCCAGGACATGGCGGCCTCAATGTACCGGTATTTGTATTTCTTGAGAGGCAGTTCATCCGTTTCGGCGGCGAGAAACAGAGCCGTCAAAATGCCGGCCGCCATGGGCTCAGGCTCATCGGGGACGGCAGAAGTCATTTTCAGCCGATACCCCTCATTTTTATTCCCGAGAATCTTCAGATAGCCCTTTTCTGCCAGGACGATGATCTCAGCAGTCAGGCTGATGATGTCTTTCTGGTCGACGACGGCCCAGCGTGCCAGTGACGGAGACAGTCCGTCCGGAGCGTGAAAAAGCGGGATGACGGTTTCGCTGTGGGATGACGTCCTGAGAAAGGCGCGCAGCAGCAGGCAGGCGCCGACAGCGGCGCCGATCCAGTTCAGGGCAGCGCACACAGTTTCAGCGTACTGAAACGCTGCATTGCTGATTTTTTCTGATGTGCTCAGCGCCGGCGGTGTAACCAGCCCCTTGGGCCAGCCGTAAACGACGGTCAGGCCTTCGCCGGGATCCAGCCGCGAGGCGGTAACAGACCCGTCGGGATTTTTGCGGGCGCGCGAGGTGTCAGTGGAGCCCTGCACTCCGGTGTACCACGCGATGCGCTGGATCCCTTCGCCCCAGTCTTTGCCGGGGAGCCGGAGCCGGAAGGTGGTTTTCATAATGGGAAACTCCCACTCGCTGCCTGTCACGTTCCAGTAAAGTTCGTCATGGTCGCTGAAAAAGCCGATCTGTTTTGTGATGCGGTACGTGAGTTCCAGCGTGTGCTGTCCCGCGGAAAGCACTTTGTCGGCACTGCCGATGCGGATAAAAACGTCGCGTCCTTCGCGGGATTCTTTCCAGGGGATGTTTTTCCCGTCCAGCTTCGTGGAAAACACTTCCAGTCCGACGGTCACCGCTCTGCCCGATGAATCTCTGTAACGCACCGGGATCGCGCGAATCAGGCCATGGACGATGTGCACCCCTGCGGCGTTCAGCGTGAGATTTTCTGTGACAGTCAGCCCTGCATCGCTGTCCAGCCGGGCGGACACGTCAAAGCGGTCGATCCGTTCAACGGGGACTCCTGCGGCAGAAAGGGCCGGTGCCGCTGAGAACAGAAGTGCGGCAAGGACAGCGTGAAGCGTCCGGACGCGGAAAAGGTTATTCAAGAATTTCCACAGTGATGATGTCATGGTCGGGATGTTCCTTTTTCTTTGTTGAACGGCGCCTGATGCGCGTTTCGGTTTCTTTCACGGGGCCGAGTGCTGTGCGGCTGATGTTGACGAAGCCGATGTAGTCCAGATTGCTGCCCCAGCTGTCAAAACTGGTGCCGCGTTCGAGTCCGAGAAGAGGATAGTTTACCTCGCGCTGCGGGTTCGGGTCGTTGTAGTCGCCGAGGATGAATGTCGGCCCTTCAGCGTTTTCAGCCAGCTGATTGAGTTTTTCAATCTGTGCGCGGCGTTTGGCCTCGTTATAGCGCCGGGCCGCTTCCTTGTCCCTGCTATTGCCGGTGAAATTGCTTTTCAGATGTACCGCCGTCAGTGTATAGATCCTGCCGTTCTTTTTGTCGCGGAACCGGGCTGACAGCGGCGGCCGGTCGAACAGGCGGAACTTTCTGCCCTCAAAGGCGCAGCTCTGATTGGCGTAAAAGACTTTCGGCGACCCTTCCATGGAAACCTTGTTTTCGTTCCAGAGAAAAAACAGATCCTGCGTACTGTCTGTGTCATTGCCGGCATAATTCCAGCCGCGCAGCCAGTGCGTGACAAAAAAGCGCATGGTCGCGGCGCCTTCGATCTCCTGAAGCGCCAGCACATCAGCCCCGCTTTTGCGGATTGACGAGGCCAGAGCTTCAAGGTCAGAGGGCACGTAGCGCCTGTCGCCGTACACGCTGAAATATTCGATGTTGAACGTACCGATGGTCATGGCTCCGGCCGCGCCGGCCGTGCAGAGAGCTGCTGCCAGGGCAGCGGTAAAAGCGCGCAGAGTTTTGTTCATTGAGAAAGCACCTCCTGTTTTCGGGAAAACGCCAGCGCTTTCATTGTATCACTGATGCGGGGCGCGGACAGTTGCCCGCGTCCCGCAGAATGGTATAATCGTGGTGTGCCGCAGAAATTTCACATTCATAATTTCAGGGAGGTAATAAAAATGAAAAATGCAGTTGTCACCAAAAAAGCCCCCGGCGCAATCGGTCCCTATTCACAGGGGATTTCCACGGATTCCATGGTTTACACGTCAGGGCAGCTGGGCATGACGCCCGACGGAAAGATGCCCGAAACTGTTGAAGAGCAGACAAAGAACTCCCTTGAGAACGTCAAGGCTGTGCTTGAGGCTGCCGGCAGCTCCATGGACAAAGTGGTGAAGACCACAGTGTTCCTCAAGGACATGAACGATTTTGCCGTGATGAACGGCATCTATGCCAAATATTTCAAGGAACCCTTCCCGGCCCGCAGCGCCGTGCAGGTGGCCAGGCTTCCCAAGGACGGCAAGGTCGAAATTGAGGTTGTGGCCGTCAAGTAGCGCCAGCCTGTAATAAACACAGAACTTCCCCCGCGGGAGGTTCTGTGTTTTTTTGTGTGCGCCCGGCAGTCCGGGTGAGGGCGCTCAGCAGCCAAGATTTTCGCCGATGACCACGGCTTCCATGTCCATGGATTTTTCTTTGTGCAGATATATGCACAGCGTGTTGCAGATCCGGTCAGGCGAGGCACAGTCGTAACATCTGTCCCCGCGGACGGCGCAGGGCGTTCTGAACCCGAAGCGCCGGGCGTTGGCCGGCGCCGCCGTGTTGCGGGCGCGCCAGACCGCTTTCTCAAGAGTCGGCTCGATTTTGTTGACGCCGAAAACAAAATAGACCTTTTCATGTCCCCACAGGGAACCGGCCACGCGGTTACCTGAACTGTCTATATTCACCAGTTCACCCGTTTCAGACGCTCCGTTGACTGACAGCATGAAAACCTGCGCCGTCATGGCTTTGTCGGCCATGGCTCTGAACTCGGCGCCGGAAAGCGGCGAAGGGTCGAACACCGCTGCGCGGCGGCCGATCTTTTCGGCCAGATTCATGGCACTCAGAGTGCGCGAATCGCCGAATCCCACTGTTTTTCCGGCTGTCTGTTCAGCAAGATAGTCTGCCGCTGCAGCTGCCGAATCAAAATAAACGGCTCCGAAGCCGTGCTTTTTCAGATTGTCCAGAAATTTCTCAATGTCCATGATAAATCCCTCCGTTCTGGCATTGCTGTCTGCCGCTATTATAAAACACCGGAGGCACAGGGGCCATTTTCTGACCTGTGCATCTGTTTCCCCGGCGGTGAAACTTTTATTATATAAAAGTTCATTTTTTACAGCAGCGCCCGCGGTGATCCTGTGATATGATATCTGTGTCTGCGCAAAAAAGCAGCACTCAGAGGAGGCGGCACCGTGGGAAAACTTCACGATATCAAAATGCAGGCGCTCAGAGCGATGATAAAGCGCGAAACGTGGCCGTTCATCGGCATCACGTTTGCGACGCTGCTGCTGTGTTTTCTCATCGCCGCGCTGATTGAGCCCTATCAGTTTGCCAGCACCGGCGTCACGGGTATGGCGCTGATCACCAACTACCTGTGGGGAATTTCCCCCGTCTGGGTGCTGACCATCGTCAACGGGCTGCTGCTGATCTGGGGATGGAAGGCCATGTCGCCGCGTTTTGCCCTGTGGACGCTGTACAACACAGTTCTGATGAGCATTGCGCTGCCTCTGTTTGAAATGGTTCACTATCCGGTCATTGACAATCCCATCCTGGCGGCGCTGCTGGGAGGCGTGCTCGGCGGACTTTCCATGGGGATTCTGTTCAGAGAAGGCGGCTCGTCAGGCGGCATGGACATTATTGCCGTCATTGTCAAAAAGAAATGGGGACTTGATGTCGGCTCTGCGTCGTTTTATGTCAACTCTGCGATTCTCATTTCGTCGCTGATTGCCGTAGACCTTGAAAAAGTCCTTTTCGGCGGCCTCAGCCTCTACGTTGAATCTGTGGCTATTGACTGGGTTTTGAAATCCTTTGACCGCCGCGTGCAGATGCTGATCATCACCTCGAAGCCGGAAGAAGTGATTCATTTTGTCATGAATGCCATCAACCGCACTGCGACGCTGATTTCAGCGAAAGGCGCGTACCGCCGCGTGCCCATGGATATTATCATGGTAATCCTCACGCGGCGCCAGTCCATCGAGCTGAAGCGCTTTGTCCGTGAAGCCGATCCGGGGGCCTTTCTGATTATGGGCGATGTGGCAGAAGTTGTCGGCGAAGGCTTCAAGAAATGGGAAAGCGATTCCTGATCTGAAGCTGCGGCGTTTGACGGGGGCTTTCCTGCAGAGGAGAGCCCCCTTTTCCGTGACAGCCATGATGTGCGTTCTTCGATGATAGTGTCATGAATTTGTGTAATATTTTCTATCATGAATCAGCATTGTGCCAGTATCGCATAAAAACACCCCGTTTACTGAATGTCCGGTAAACGGGGTGTGCATATTGCATGTCGTTTGTGCGATTTTTTTGTAACAGCGTTCGCTGAAAAATTCCGGGCACCTTTCTGCCGGCGGTTTTTCCCGATGAAGCGTTTTTGTCCTGCACAGGCGAAACAGTTAAACCGTTTTTGAGCGCATACAGAACAAACCGCTGCCGCAGCTCTGCTTGCAGAAAAGTTCCACGTGGAACTTTTCTGACGGAAAAAAGCAGCGTTTGGAACGGGGCGGACAGCCTTGAAAACCGGACCGGGAATCTGTTTTCGCCGGACAGATTTCGTCTGCAGCGTGAACTAGCTTCCGCTTTCTCTTTTTCCTTCGTCAAAATCCTTGAATACAATGCTGCCGATATAGCCGGCAATCATTCCGCAGACAGCGGCGATGGCCAGCGCAAGAACCACTTTTCCCGGAGGGTTGAATGCAAACGGCGCCAGCATGCCCGGTATCGGGGAAGCCGTCCCCGGTGCGTTGTTGATGATCTTCAGCAGGGCAGCTGCAATGCCCGACAGGCCGCCTCCAAAAAAGTTGGAAGTATAGATCGGGATCGGGTGGGTGGTGACGATATCCGCCTGCGTCAGCGGCTCCATCATGACCGCAATAACGTTGCTGTTGTTTCCGTAATGCAGCCGTTTAAAAATTACGCCGTTGGTGAACGACCCGCCGAAACAGGCGATCGCAGCGATTCCCATGGGAAGGCCCTTCAATGCCAGCATGGCTGTAAGCGCCATGGAGCTCAGCGGAGAAGTGCAGATCATCTTGATGATCCCGCCCAGCAGGAATCCCATCAGAACCGGGGACGCCGTTGTTGCCTCCGAAACAGCATTGCCGATGATGGACAGTATTTTCGTTACTCCTGGATCTACAAAGTGTGCCACGCCGCGCGACAGTGACGCAACCGCAAGGGCCCCTGCAATTACGTTCAGCCCTTCCGGCAGCTTCTTTTCAATAAACGGTGCTGTCAGCCCCACGATGTAGCCGGCAATGAATCCCGGAAGGATTCCATACCCGCCTGCAGCAACGCCGGCACAGATCGCCAAAACGGGGCTTGCTCCCATTTTAATCGGGACCATTGCCGCGGCGGCAACGCCTCCCATTGTACCGGCTGTCATGCCAACCTCTTTCAGGAAGGTCAGGCCAAAAATATCACCGGCAATATAATTCAGAATCGCTTCTACAAGAAAGGTTGCAACTGCGGCGTCTGCCATGCCGGACATCGCTTTCTGCCCTTTCGGCATTTTCAAGCTGAACAGGGAAAAAGCCGCCAGGGTGACCAGCAGCAGCGCCGTACCTGAAAAAAGTGTAATCATGGCTCTACTCTGCTTCCCCGGCAGCTTTTTTCAGATCTGCCGCAAGTTTCTGGGCCTGATCCAGGATCTCACGGGAAGCCGGTACGCCCTCCAGCTCCCGGTACAACGCCGCAGCATGCTCCGCAGCATGCTGAAGAGAAATATTTCCTGCCGCTTTGGTATAAGCAGCCTCAGTTTTTCTGTTCCCGCGGCGGACACCCCCGTCTCCGGGAATTTTAATGGCAGGAAGTACATAATGGAGCAGTACTGCATAAATGGCAAGAATAATACTGCTTCTCACCGCTGCCACCGCTAAAAGGGTCAGGATGATCCCTGCCTGTCCTGCATCCGCTCCGATGCGGATGTAGATTTCAATTATATTGGCCACGAAGTCAGGCACAATCAGCGCAAAAAAAGTCCGCACATAACTGCCCTCAGCTTTGCCGTAATGGAACATCAGATAAATCACGACGCCATAGGCAATATAGAAAACAAATTCCGGCATCCCTACAGTCCAGATCTGAGCCGGGGCAACCAATGATCCTGAACTGACAAGCGCCCGTGTCACCATGACGCCCGTCGCGGAAATAAACACGACCGGCAAAGTCGCGAATTCGTCCAGGATAAGCATCAGCAGCGCAAAGAGAATAATGCCTGCCGAAACGACAAAATGCTCAGTAAAGAGAGAAATCCTCAGCTGCGCTGCAGCAATAACAAGCAGTCCGTAGATCAGCGGGGCTGCCGACGGTCGTGTTCTGTCGCTCATATTTTTCCTCTTTTCTTTCAGTATCTGCCGCGGATTTAAAATCAGCGGACCGTAGAATCAACCTGAACAGCTGAACATAGAAAGATCCATAGCGGCCTTTCTCCGGAAGAATGCAGATTTCACATAACGAACGCCGGGGAGGACAGCTATGGATCAATTGCATTCCGCGATGCCTGAACGGAGAAGGGAACAGTCTTCCGCGTCTGCGGCGGGGTATGATCCCGCCCCGGCCGCTGTCTGCAGCGAAGTCAGACGCGAAACGGCAGTGCTCTGCACCGGAACCATTTTCCGCTGCAAAAAAAGGGCCTGGCCGCGGCCTGCGGAAAACACCGCCGGCTATGGTGCGGGCATTATGGCTTTCTTGTGAAAAAGGCTTTCACGGCATCGGCATATGCTGTGAAGCATTTTGCCGGAGGTCATCGGTTCTCAATGCCTGTGCCGGCCGTGCTCCAGGGCTGAAAGTTTTTCCGAAGACCAGATCGTTTCTGCCGGCGGATTATTCCCCTGTCAGAGTTCAGGTAAATTCGTATTTAATATAGGTATTATAATGCAATCAGGCAAAAACACAACGGTTCGGCGGCCCGGAGACTATGTTTTTGCTGCGCGCCTTTCACGAAATCGGGGAAAGAGCTTGGCTGCCGGCGTTTTGCGCAGACGGCGCCGGTCAGAGGCTGCCGCTGCGCCGCTTTTTTTCACCGTTAGTTTTGCCCTTGACGGCCCGGCGCACATCTACAGGGCGCTGCGGGCTGCTGGCGCAGAATGACACGTGCCGCGGCGTGTGCCGGCGCGGAGGTCCTGCCGTTTGCCGCGCTTCGTTTTCCTCAGTCCGGATTTTCTATGCGGCGGCTTTTCACAGCCGGCATGGAAGAGCAGATGCACGTGTTTTTTGAGAAAACCGAACCGCTGCTTGTGCTTCCTTTTCCATGCCGGCGGGAAGGCTTTTTCAGTGGAACTGCTTCGATATGCGCAGTTCGGTGCGCCGGCAGATGACAGAGCGCCCTGCCGTGCGAGTACGGCTGTGCTTTTTCCTGATAAAAGTCAATGTGTCAGAAGCGGCCGGTAAAGGCTTAAAAAAATGGGAATACGATTCCTGATCTGAAACTGCAGCGTTTGCCGTGGCTTTCGTGCAGGGGGAGGCTTTTTCCGTGACAGCGCTGCACAGAGCCGAAGAGATAATATTTCCTTCACAATGAATTAATGTAAATCAGTAATGTTTTTTGTCAGGAGAAATACAAAAGTACGTTTTCTCCCTGATTTTACCTGCTGCACCCGTTCAGCGCGAAACAGAAAAAAGTTTTTTTTAAGAGCAGCCGGCTTTGTTTGTACATAATTATGATGCAATTTTTATAATAATAAATAATATTTTTGGTCGATATGATCACGCTTTCTCTTGCAAAAAAAACAAGCTGTGATAAAATCTTTTGTATCAATAGTATACAAGTCAGATAGTTCTGAGGATAGAGTAACTGAGAGAGCGGTAAGGCTGGTTCCGTTGCCGAGGAGAGAGTAAGGGCGTTACAGCAGAGCTGTAACGTCTGCGGCTCTCTTTTTTTATACACCGCGCGGCAGGCAGCGGAAACAGGTTGGTGATACTCAATGAAAAGAAGGGGGAACTGAAGTGAAGGATTATCTGGTAGTGGCCAACAGCTGGCAGGTGTGGTTGTGTACGCTGATCTGTATTGCTATGGTGCTGGTACAGTCAGCATGGTTTGCGCGTCTGTGCTATAAGAACGCACCGCTTGTGGGGTTGTCGAAGCGCGACTGCTTCAAGAGTTTTCAATGCGGCATGGTGACGGCTATCGGCCCGTCGCTGAGCTGCTTTATCAGCGCCATCAGCATGATCACTGTGGTCGGCGGGCCGCTGGCGTGGCTGCGCCTTTCGATGATCGGCGCAGCGCCGACGGAGCTGATCGGTGCTGCAACCGGTGCGGCTGCCTACGGCGTGGAAATGGGCGGCGAGGGATACAACATGACTGTGATGGCCAACAGCTGGATGACCATGACGCTGAACGGCAGCGGCTGGCTGATTGTGGTGCTTCTCCTGACGCCTTCCCTTGAAAAGATCCGCACAAAGATGGGCGGCGGTGACTCGGTGTGGCTGAACCTGATCACCTGCTCAGCCTCAATCGGTCTGTTCTCCTATATGGCAACGCAGTATTATGTGCAGATCAAGTCGGTGCCTCCTGCTGCATGGTCGGCCATTACTGGTACTGTGGTGATGTATATCTGCATAAAGCTTTCTGATCATGCCGTGTGGCTGAAAGAGTACGGGCTCGGAATCGCAATTGTCGCCGGTATTTTTGTCGGCGCACTGCTGTAGTGAGAAGGAGAAAACGACCATGGCTGATAATAATCTTGCTGTTCAGTACCGTAAAAACTTTACTGACCCGTCCATTGTCATCGGCACGATCACTGTGGCGCTGGCAATGATCACAAGCTTCCTGCCGAATATTTATCTTTACTTTGCTTACGGCGTCTTTCCCGACTGGGAGCACCTGCTGACAGCGTGGGGCAACATTGTGGTGATGTGTGGTGCTTTTTACATTGTCGAACCAGTTTCTTACTTCCCCATTTTCGGTCTGACAGGCACCTATATCGGCATTCTGTCGGGCAACATCTCTCAGATCCGTCTGCCCGCGGCGGCGACGGCGCAGGATGTTCTGGGCGCGCCGGCCGGCACAGAAAAGGGTGAAATCGTCGGCATTCTCGGCATCTGCGGATCCGTCGTCACAAATATTCTTTTCCTGACGGTGGCGGTGATCGGCGGAGAGGTCATTTTAAGACTGCTTCCGACCTCTGTGACAAATGCCATGTCGAAGTTCATTCTGCCCAGTCTTTTCGGCGCATGCTTTACCACCATGGCAGTCAAAAAAATGTCAATTACACTCTATGCGCTTCCTCTGGCGCTTTTCCTGCGGTATATTGCAGTGCCTGCATGGCTCTGCATCATTATCTGCATTTTCGGCGTGCTCGGCATCACATATACGCTGTACAAGGCAAAAATTATCCGCTGATGCTGTTTCTGACGGCTGGTTGAGTACTGTTCTGCCCTGAAACACAGGCTTTATCCGATTTGTTTTGAAAGAAAGAGGTGCATGCAGATGGTCGGAGAAACTGCGTTGAAAGCGATTAATGAAAAGGAAAACGTCTGGAGGGAACACGCGAAAAAGGTCTGGAATTTTGCTGAAACTGCCTATAAAGAGGTCAGCACCTGCGCGGCTACGGCTGAGCTGCTCAAAAGTCTCGGCTTTAAAGTGGAAACCGGCGTGTACGGAATGCCGACGGCGCTTCGCGCGGAATGGGGCAGCGGCAAGCCTGTGATTGGATTCCTCGGCGAGTTCGATGCGCTTCCCGGACTCAGCCAGAAAGTGGGCACGGTTAAAGAAGCAGTAAAAGAAGGGGCCCCGGGGCACGGCTGCGGGCACAATCTGCTCAGCACGGCGCCTCTGGCCGCAGCGTACGGGCTGAAGGAAGAACTGAAGGCTTCAGGGCGTCCGGGCACGGTTGTATATTACGGCTGCCCCGCTGAAGAGGCTCTGACCGGCAAGGTGTTCATGGCCCGCGGCGGCGCGTTCCGCGAACTTGATATTGCGTTTTCATGGCACGGCGCCTCGAAAAATCAGACCAGCTACGGCACCATGACGGGAATGAACAGCGCGATATTCCGTTTTACCGGACGCACGTCCCATGCAGGCGGCACTCCCGAAAAAGGGCGTTCGGCGCTGGACGCCGTGGAAATTATGGACGTGGGCGCCAACTATCTGCGCGAACACGTGACAATGGACAACCGCATCCACTACGTCATTACAGACGGCGGAATGGCTCCGAATATCGTTCCTGACCATGCAGCGGTGTGGTATTTTGTGCGTGCCCTGACGCGCGAAGGCGTTGAAGACACATACCGCCGCCTTGTCCTCTGCGCAGAAGGCGCCGCCCACATGACTGAGACGAAGCTGGACATTGAATTCCTCGGCGGCTGCTATCCCACGCTGGAGAACCATGTGCTTACCGATCTGCTTCAGCAGGGGCTGAAAGACGTTGCCGGCCCTGTCTGGACGAAAGAGGAACTTGACTTTGCAGACAAGCTGAACAGGGACAATGCAGGCTATGAGGCTCTGAAAAACGACCCCGACTACGACGGCCCGCTGAGCGCACATGTCAGCCCGATCTTTACAGGCTATATTTACGGCTCCACTGATGTCGGCGATGTGCAGCACATCTGCCCCTGCTCCGAGCTGAACACGGCGTCATGGAACGCCGCTGCGCCCGGGCACAGCTGGCAGATCACCTCGTGCGCCGGCATGTCCATCGGCGAAAAGGGCATGATGTACGGCGCCCGCGTGCTGGGACTGACTGCGGCCAGAGCTGCGGCAGATCCAAAGGTCATCGAGGCGGCAAAGGCCGAGTTTGAAAAGTCGATGGCCGGAAAAAGCTATCACTGCCCGATCCCCGCGGAAGTTCCTGTTCCTATGCCTGAGAAGAAATAAAACGCGGCTCATTTCCGGCCGGCATCAGGAGAGCTTCTGATGCCGGCCGGTTCCCGCGCCGCTGTGTTTCTGAGTGAAAAGCACAATTCCTTTTTGTTCCTAAGGAGGCAGAGCAGATGAAGAAAAAAACAGGAATGAAAGAGCTGCTGCGCAGAAGAATCAGCGAACTCACCTCGCTTATCGGGGTGAGCGGCTATGAATGGGATGTGGCCCGCTATATCGCTGCGGAACTGAAAGGCAGCGCTGACAGCATTGAACAGCTCCCCAACGGCCAGCTGATCGCTGTGAAAAAAGGCGCGCATCCCGGACCGAAAGTGCTTGTCACGGCCCATATGGATGAAGTCGGCTATGAGGTGAAGTCCATCAGTGCAAAGGGCTTTCTGTATTTCGACAAGATCGGCGGCGCTACAGAGGCCTGCCTGCCGGCACGCCGCGTGCTGGTCAAAGGCGATAAAGGAGTGGTGCCCGGCGTTGTCGGCGTGCGCGCAGGGCATCTTCTGACGCCGGAGCAGATGGCGAAGCCCCAGACAGTGGGACAGAGCTATGTGGATATTTTCGTTTCTTCCCGTGAAGAGGCTGAGGCGCTGGGAATCCATGCCGGATCCCAGATTGTTCCTGATTCGCCGTGCACGTCAGTCGGCCCGGACGGCGATTATCTGATCACCCGTGCCGCGGACTGCCGCTCGCTCTGCGCGGTGATCATCGAAACCATGAAAAACCTCAGGGCGGAGGATATTCACGGCGAGGTGTATGCCGTGTTCAATATTCTTGAGGAGACTACAGTGAAGGCCATTGCCGCGCCGGTGGCAAAGATCAAACCGCTGTACGGCCTGTTCCTTGACACGATTCCGTGCGGCGACGTGCCGGACTGCGACTTTGAAAAGGAGCTTCCCGTGGCGTTGAAGAAAGGCCCTGTCGTTCTGCACAGCCAGATGTATGCTTCCGGACTGCTGCGCGCGGGCAGCCATCCCAAACTGGTGCAGGCGCTGCGTGATGCGGCAGAAAAGACGAAAATGCCGCATCAGGAATGGGCGTTCAACGGCGCCGGATATGTCACCGACGCAGTGGGCGGCGTTTATGCAGGCGAAGGCATGGCCGTTGTGACCATGGCCCTGCCGCGGCGCTATTCGCATTCGCCCTCTGAAGTGCTTCACCTTTCAGACGTCGTTGCCACGCAGGCTATTGTCGAGGAGTTCCTGAAACATCCCGTTGATCTTTCGATGCTGTAGAAAAGCGCGAACAGACAGAGGTGCCTGCGGCCGGACTTGTTTTTCCGGCCGCAGCAGTTCAGTATAGAGGACAGGAGAAAACATGGATTGGGAAAAACAGCTTTTTGAACAGGGAAACAGCCCGACGCGTGCGGCCATTATGGTTGCCATGACACCGGATCAGAAGATTGAAAAAGAACTGATTGCTGAATACAGAAGCCGCGGCATCCGCTGCGCAGCCACAATGATTTCCGGCAGAGATTTTGAAGCCCGGCCGAAAATACTGCGCAACATGATCGGTCTGTGTCTCAATGAGGGGATTGTTGAAAAAAAGACAGAACACATTCACCCGCTGGTGCATGCCATTCACGAAGCCTGCCAGACAGGACGCCTGGTGGACAGCTATGCGGCGCAGAGCTTCTGCGTAAAGGCGGCAGTGGCCCGCAGCGGATGCTGGATTGTGGTCTGTTTTTACGGTGAGATGGGAATGCATGAGCTTTCAGTACACGGCACCATCGGCCTGGGGAGCCAGGTGCTCGCGGTGTAGTCTGAAGAAATTTCTGCGCTGAGGTGGGGCATGAAAAGCGGAACTTTATTCTGTGTTGCCGGGGCAGTTCTGTTCGGCCTGGTGCCGCCGGCACTTCAGTACCTTCTGATTCACGGCGTTTCCAAAACAGCCGCTCTGCTGGGGCCGAACGCACTGCTGCTTGCCGGAGCCCTGCTGCTGTGTCTGAACAGGCGCAGCACGCTGCACGTTCCTTTCAGCAGCGCTGCTGCCCTTGTTCTGTGCGGTGCCCTGGGAATGGGGGCAACAGGCCTGTTTCTTGCCTCATCGTACGCTTATATTTCCACAGGCACGGCGACGGTGATCAACTTTCTTTACCCGTCCATTGTAACTGTTGCCTCTGCCATCCTGCTGCGCCAGAAGCTGACGGCAGGGGCAGCGGCTGCCATGTTTTTTTCAGTTGCAGGCATGATTCTCATTTCGCTTCACGGCAGCGCTTCAGACGGAATGCCGCAGCACAGTGCGATGACCGGTTATTTCCTGGCGCTCTGTTCAGCGTTCACATATTCGCTTTACATACTGGGCACAAAAATTTTCAGATGCGAGCAGCTTTCCGACGCCGGAGAACTGTTTTACCTGTCAGCCGGAGCGCTGCTGACAGCGCTGCTCTGGATGCTGACAGGACACGAGGCGGTTCTGCCACTGAACGGACACGTTGTCTCCGTGTTTCTGGCGTACTGCGTCATGATCGGCGGGGCATTTGTCTTTATCAGCGTGGGAATAACAAAAATAGGGCCGGTGCGCGCGTCCTATGCGACGCTTTTTGAACCGGTAACCGCCGTCGCGTGCAGCGTTGCCTTTTACGGAGACCGTCTCCCGGCATCGGCGCTTGCCGGCTTTGCCCTGATTTTTCTTTCAGTGTGGTTCAGTTCCAGATAACCTGTCCGCGGAGCGCTGCAGCCTGAAACTCGGACTTCAGTGCAGAAAAACGGAGAACGCTGCCCGGAAGGGAACGTTCTCCGTTTTTCCGTATCTGCGTAAAAGAGACCGCGGCACTGCAGCCCCGCAGTTACGCGCTGAGCTGCTGAGCGCGTACAAGAGCAGCATAAATGCCGTTTTTCCCGATCAGATCCTTATGAGTTCCATATTCGGCGAGCCGTCCTGCCTCAATGACAGCGATGCGGTCGGCGTTCCTGATGGTGGACAGGCGGTGGGCGATGACGATTGTGGTGCGGCCCTTTGACAGCTCGTCAAAAGTGCTCTGAATTTTTGCCTCAGTCACGCTGTCCAGTGCCGAAGTTGCCTCGTCGAGAATCAGAATCGGCGGGTTTTTAAGGAAAATGCGCGCAATGGCAATGCGCTGCTTCTGGCCGCCTGAGAGCAGAACGCCCCGTTCGCCCGTGTTTGTCTTGAACCCTTCAGGCATGGCCATGATGTCATCGTAAATTTCAGCAAGTCTGGCCGCCTGCGCCACTTCCTCATCAGAAGCATCGGGCCTTCCGTATCTGATATTTTCCGCGATGCTGTCGGCGAACAGAAAAATATTCTGAGACACAACGCCGATGTTCTGATGCAGAGATTCCTGTGTGACGCTGCGCACGTCCCTGCCGTCAATGCTGATTCTGCCGCTGCTGACATCGTAAAAGCGGGGAATGAGCTGGCTGAGCGTCGTTTTGCCGCCGCCCGAATCGCCCACAAGGGCCAGCTTTTCGCCCGGCAGGATTTCCAGTGAAATGTCATGAAGCACGCCGCGGCCTTTCTGATAGGCAAAAGACACATGATCAATGGAGATCTGCCCTCTGACGCGTCCGAGAGGCACCGCACCGGGAGCGTCAACAATAGTCGGCTGAGTGTTCATCAGTTCGGTGAAACGGTGAAGCCCGGCAGTGCCGTTGGCAATCAGTTCGGACGTGAACGCAAGGCGGCGTATGGGATTGACGAACGCTGTAATGTACAGACTGAAGGTGATCAGGTCAATGAGATTCAGCTTCTCTGCCATGATCAGCGCACCGCCCACAGAAATGACCGCCGCGGACATGGAGCACAGGAAGAAATCCATCACTGCATTGAACTGGGCCATGGCTTTATGAAAAGCGTACTTTGAGTTCCGGTAGCTGTTATTGGCCCGGTCAAACTTGTAAAGTTCCTTTTTTTCGTTGCCGAAGGCCCGGGCTGTGCGCATGCCGGAAATGCCCGACTCAAAGTCTGCATTGATATCCGCCACGGATTTTTTCACGCTTCTGGATGCATCGCGCATGTTCTTCCGGCATTTCCAGACAATCAGAAGAAAAACAGGTATCATCAGCGCCAGCACCAGTGCCAGACGCCACTGAATCGTGAACATGACGACCAGCGCGCCGGCGATGGTGACTGAAGAAATGAAAATGTCCTCGGGGGCGTGGTGCGCCAGCTCTGTGACCTCAAAAAGATCGGTGGTAAGACGGCTCATCAGCTGTCCGACACGGCTGCTGTCGAAATAGTCGAAACCAAGTTTCTGAATGTGCCGGAACAGATCACGGCGGATGTCCGTTTCAACCCTGATGCCGAAGTTGTGCCCCCAGTACCAGATGACGTAGGTCAGAAGCGAGCGGATCAGATACGCTCCGAACATCGCTGCCATGATAGTCCAGAACGTGCGCCACGCGCGCTGCGGAATCAGCGTGTACATACACCAGCGCGACACCGCGGGGAACGACAGGTCGATGAGCGCAATGATCAGCGCGCTGGACATGTCGAGCAGAAACAGCTTCATGTGAGGCTTGAAATACGAGAGAAAAAACTTCAGTTCTGACCGTGTGCCGCGGATTTCTTCCACTGGAATCCCCGCTTTCTGCCTTAATATGACATCTGTGCGAAAAAATTGTATTCAACACTACTATAGCATGAATTTCAGAATTCTGCGGGAAAGAACCGGTCCGAACCGGGACAGAGAAAAACGGCCGTGCGGAGTGCTTCTTCTGTAAAACGCTCCACACGGCCGCTGCATGCCGCTGTTTGAAATTATTGTCTTACATCAGCCCGTTCTCTTTCAGCCACGGTTCGATCCGGCTTTCAACGTTTGCCAGAAGACCGTCGCGGATGTCTGCTTTCGGCGCAATGCCGCGCAGATGTTTTACGCTCTCGGTGATTGTGCTGCCGCCGCTTGTTGCAAAGGGGCAGATAATTTTGCCGTCAAGCCCGGCCGTCTCTGCGAATGTGTCGATGATCATGGGCTCGATATACCACCAGATGGGATAGCCGAGAATCACAATGTCGTAGTTTTTCATGTCAGGCAGTGTGCCGGCAATGGCGGGACGGGCGCTGTCGGCTTTTTCCTTCTTTGCTCTGTCGACAGTTTCATTGTAGCCTGAAGGATAGGGCTTTTCCGGACGGATTTCAAACAGGTCGCCGCCGACGGCTTCGTGAATTTTCTTTGCTGTGCGGCGCGTGTTGCCGCTCCATGAAAAATAGACTGTCAGGATCTTTTTCCCGTTTTTCGCGGTCTGTCCCAGAACGTTTTCTGCGGCAGACGGCGTTTCTGCGGTGCGTTTCATCTTCAGCAGCCCTGCCAGCGAATCACGCCTTGTCCAGGCATACGCTCCTGCGGCAAGCAGAATCACAAGAAGGATCAGAAGAACTTTTTTCATTATGTTCACCTCATTTTATCGTGTTTATCTCTGCTCTTTATAATACATGGAGTCTGCTCCAGGTCAAGCGGAATTTAAGGACCGGCGGCACCGAGGGTTCCGCTTTAAAGCGCCTTTGCGGTACAATAGGATACATGAAAAGAGATCAGGAGGAGGGTGTCTCATGCAGATCCGACAGGAGCGGCCGGAAGAGCGCCGCATTGTGGAAAATCTGATGCGCGAAGCGTTCTGGAACGTCTACCGTCCCGGCTGTACAGAACATTATATTCTTCATTGTCTGCGAAACGATCCCTGCTTTGAGCCGCGTCTCAGCTTTCTGGCCGAAGAGGACGGGCGCATCTCGGGGTATATTGCGGCAGCACGCGGCACTCTCACAGGTCCTGACGGGACGCGGACAGAGCAGCTGCTGTTCGGCCCGCTGGGCGTGCTGCCGGACTGTCAGCGGCGCGGCATCGGCTCGGCGCTGATGGAGCACGTTCTGCAGCTTGCTCCCGGCCTGGGGTACTGCAGCGCCGTGCTCAGCGGTTCGCCTGACTATTACGGCCGTTTTGGTTTTGTGCAGGCAGCGCGGTACGGAATCCGTCCGCAGGGCATGAACGAAGATCCGTGGTGGTTTCTCGCGAAATGTTTCGATCTGCATGCCGGAAACAGGGCAGGCGGCATTTACTCTGACCCGCCGGTTTATACAGCTGATGACGCTGCCGTTGAAAGGTTTGACGCCGCGTTTCCTCATAAAACCAGGGAACGGCGTCCAGGACAGATTTTCTGAACTGCCGCGCTGCGGTTTTTGAAAGGAGCGATACTGCAATGGGTGCAGAGCTGAAAGTTCTTGTCACTGTGCTGCCTCTCACCGCCGAACATCTGGAATACCTGAAGAAGCAGACGGCCGGCGTACCGTGCCGTCTTGTCTATAAGCGTACCGGCCTGACCGCTGCCGACCTTGCGGATGCAGATGCTGTCATCGGCAACGTGCCGCCTGTGCTGCTGCCGGCGGCGGTGAGACTGAAATGGCTTCAGCTCAATTCTGCGGGGGCCGATCCCTATTCACGTCCCGGCCTTCTGCCGGAAGGATGCCGGCTGACTTCGGCGTCGGGCGCGTACGGTCTGGCTGTTTCCGAGCATATGCTGGCCCTGACTTTCGCCCTGGTGCGCCGTCTGAATCAGTACATCGGCGTGCAGAGAGAAGGACAGTGGAAGTCATGCGGGCATATTATCTCTGTGGAAAATTCCACTGTGCTGGTGCTGGGGCTCGGCGACATCGGCGGCAGCTATGCGCGCAAGATGAATGCCCTCGGCGCGCATGTCATCGGCGTGCGGCGCCATGCCGGGGAAAAACCGGCGTATCTTGACGAAATCCACACGATTGACGATCTGGACAGCCTGCTGCCCCGCGCTGACATCACTGCCATGGTGCTTCCCGGCACGGCCGAGACGGTTCACCTGATGGATGAGCGGCGTCTGCGCCTGATGAAAAAAGGGGCCTATCTTATCAACGTCGGGCGGGGATCTGCAGTCGATCCGGCCGGGCTGAAAAAGGTCATTCTCGACGGCTGGCTCGGCGGCGCAGCGCTTGACGTGACGGAGCCCGAACCGCTTCCGCCGGAGGATCCTCTGTGGCGGATGGATAAGGTGATCATCACGCCGCATGTGGCGGGACACTTTTTCCTGGCGGAAACGGTGAACCGTATTGTCCGCATCGCCGGAGAAAACCTGCGGGCGTGGATGCGCGGAGAAGCCCTGCAGAAGGAGGTGCAGCTGTGAGCATTCAGACGATTGCGTTTATCGGCCTCGGCATTATGGGCCGCCCGGTAGCGGTGAACCTGATGAAAGCCGGGTATACCGTCCGCACCTGGGCGCGCCATCCTGAAAAAATTGCCGACCTATCTGCGGCAGGGGCCCTGCTGTGCCCTTCGGTGCGGGAAGTCCTGCGCGGCGCTGATGCGGCAGTCACAATGCTGAGCGCGCCTGCTGACGTTGAACAGGTGTATTTTGATCCGGAAGGGATACTGGCGTGCGCTGCCACCGGAACGTTCCTTATTGACATGACCACTTCCAGTCCCGAACTGGCAAAGCGCCTTCACAGAGAGGGAAAACAGCGGGGACTCCGCGTGCTCGACGCTCCTGTGACCGGAGGAAAGCGCGGCGCCGAGGAGGGGACGCTGGCAATTTTTGCCGGCGGCGATCCTGAGGACTTTGAGGAATGCCGTTCCGTTTTTGCGGCCTGCGGGAAACAGGCTGTGCTCATGGGGCCAGCAGGCAGCGGGCAGAGCGCGAAAATGGCAAATCAGATTCTTGTGGCCGGCGCCCTGACCGGCATCTGCGAATCGCTGGCTTATGCGCGGCGCGCCGGACTGGATCTGCATGAACTTCTGCCCCTGCTGTGCGCCGGTTCAGGCAGCAGCCGGCAGCTTGAGAAACTGGGGCCGAAGATCATTGAAAAAGACGACACGCCCAGTTTTTATGTCCGCTATCTGGCCAAGGATCTGCGCATCGCCGTCAGTGAGGCGCACCGTGCCGGACTGGAACTGAATTCAGCGGAAGGCACTCTGAAGGCGCTGGACAGGCTTACCGCCCGCGGCATGGGGAATCTGGGCACTCAGGCGCTGATTCATGCTTATGAGGACTGAATCATGGACGATGAAATAGTCTGTTTCTGCAGCCATGTGACCCGCGCCAGGATAATAGAGGCTCTTGATGCCGGTGCAGTGTCTCTTGCGGACATCCGCCGCATGACGGGAGCCTGCACGCTTCATCAGTGCGAAAAATTCAGCCCCAGGAGAACCTGATGTTCAGGAGAGATCCAGGGGATTATCAGAGAATACAGAGCTGCTGCAAAGAATGCGCAGCAGAAACGGGAGACAGAATGAAAATTGCCGATCTGACACGCCTCATGACGCCGGACATGCCCGTTTTTCCGGGCGACGCTCTGCCGAAATTCAGGCGCACGGCTGATTATGTTCCCGACGGATACCGCGAGATGGAACTGAACTTTCTGACGCACACGGGCAGTCATGCCGACGCTCCGGCCCACGTCATACCGGGCGGCAGAACCATCGACATGATGCCGGCAGAATGTTTCTGCGGCACGGCCGCAGTTTTCCGCGTGCCAGAAGGAACGCGGAACATCACCGCGCGTATGCTGGCAGAATGCGCCGGAGCCGAAAAAGCTGACTTCCTGCTGATCAGCACCGGCTGGGAGAGATACTGGGGAAGTCCGGAGTATTTTTCGGGTTACCCGGTTCTGGACGAAAGCGCTGCGCGCCGGCTTGTCTCAGCGCGGAAGAAAGGCATCGGCTTTGACGTGATGAGCCCTGACCCCGTAGGCAGCGCAGATCTGCCGCTGCACCGCATTCTTCTGGGCGGCGGGCTTGTGATTCTTGAAAATCTCTGCGGCCTTGCAGACCTGCCTGATACAGTCTTTCAGTTCTGCGCGCTGCCGCTGAAGGTGGAGAATGCCGACGGTGCGCCTGTGCGCGCACTGGCGTTTCTATGACAGACCGCAGATGAAGCAGAGCGGCTGTCCCCGGACGTCATCCGGGGCAGCCGCTCCGTTGTTTTAGGGTGAAAATTTTTTGCAGAAGGTGTACCTGTAAAACCAAACCTGGCATCAGGCCTTCCGACTGCCGGAACAGAATGCGTTCCGGCGGAGGCCGCTGTTTTCACGAAATCACAGGAAACGCCGTTTCTGACGCCGGCGCTGCAGCAGGCTTAACTGCGTCACCACCTGGTTGCGCGCGAGACAGTTAGAAATGACGGTTCCTGACGAAAGGTAGCTGTCCACAGCGTGCAGCAGGCCGGAAACGACCTCGCCGCCGTCAACGCCCACAGTGACCGTGAGCCCGCCGTTTTTCACGGAAAACACTGCCGAAGGAATCATGTCAACGCCGCCTACGGGGATTTTTCTTCCCGCAGCCTGCAGGACATCCAGCGCGCCGAGCGCCATCAGATCATTGGCGCAAAACACGGCATCAGGCTGCCATTCAAGCGTCTGTTCCATGGCCTGCTGCCCGCCTTCACGGCTGAAATCGCTCCACAGAACCCGCTTTTCCACACGGGGCAGGCCCGCCAGCGCTGCCAGGGCTCCCGTGACGCGGGCGCTGCTCTGACGGGCTCTCTGAGAGCCGCCGATGCAGCAGAAACGGTGCAGCGACAGTTTCTGTTTCAGAAGTTCCTGCACGCACAGACGCCCCTGTTCCTGATAGTCGCAGACCTTCACCGGAAGGTAGTGGTCAATGGATCCGGCGACGGCCGGACTGATTTTCGGCCCGGCGTCCACAATCAGGGTGCGGCTTCTGACGTTTGCGGCGGAACGCCCCAGCGTGTCCTCGTCAAGAGCATTGACAATCAGCGCATCAAGACTGCGGCGCATCAGCAGGCTGCACAGGTCGGCCTGCTCTGCCGCGTCAAGGGTTCTGTGAAGATGATAGATTTCCGCTTCAAAGGGAAAATCAGGGAGATATTTTCTGTACCACAGTTCCTGTTCCTGCCAGAAGGGATTATTCAGATCGCCGAATAAAATCCCCAGCTTATATGCCATTGGCATCACACCTTTCAACAGTCTGCCCGGAAACTGCGTGCTTTTTTCAGCATTTGTTTATTAATAGTTCATAATAATTATAACAATTATTTATTAAATTATTTACTCTTCCCGCCGGAGAATTTTCTGAGCGAAAAAGTGGGTTTACATCTTTTTTGAGTAATTGTGAGTTTTATATGAAAAACCTGATGTGCAGCTGAACAGATCTGTATAAATCATATCAAAGCCCGAAAAGAATTTATACAGAAAAAAGACGGAACATAAAAAATGATTTACGTCATTTCAGGACTGCCGGCAATGTCTCTAATATTACATATGCTCAAAAAAATTTTTGGGAAAACTCCCAGTGCAGCGCTGATGCTTCACGGTTTGATTGTTTTCAGCCGTTGAAATGCAGACAATTACGGACAAAAGCGCACAGGCCGCCGTTTCCTGGACAGGTCTGCAGAGGTTCGGCCGCCCACAATTATGTTTATGATCCGCTGCGTATTTGCGGCCGTGTTGAACCCGGCTCCTGAAGATGGTATACTTTTTCCCGTTGAAACTGACAGATTTTGAAAACGGAGGCAGGAGCGGCATGAGCTGGATCACAACTTCCACGGGGCTGCATCTTGATCCGCTGCACCCTGATGTTCAGCTGATCCGCCTTGACGACATCGCACATGCGCTGTCACGGATCTGCCGGGGCGGCGGGCACGTGCGCGGCTTTTATTCTGTGGCGCAGCACTGCATTGCCTGTGAAAAGGAGGCCGAGGCGCGCGGACTTTCTGTGCGTGTGCGCCTGGCCTGTCTGCTTCACGACGCCGCCGAGGCTTATCTTCTGGACATTCCGAGGCCGCTCAAGGCGCAGATGCCGCAGTATGCCGAAGCTGAAAAAGGACTGCTGCGCGTCATTCTGTCCCTCTATTTTGAGCCGCCTCTGAGTGAAGAGGAACGGTCGGCGGTGAAGGACATTGACGACGACATGATGAGCTGGGAATTTCACTGTCAGATGCCTGAAGAATCTTCTGACCGGTGGAAAAAACTTGCCGTGCTGCCTGACTGTGTTTTCAGGCCCTTTGATGAGACTGAATCAGAGTACAGGCGGCTGGCTGACGCGCTGTCGGCTGACTGCCGGCCCGCAGCGGCGCGCTCCGGCGGCCGCAGCTGAACATTGCGGAACAGAAAGGAAAGTGTGCATGGGCGTTTACAGATTTACACCCCGCGGCGTGTGCAGCCGCGAGATCGACTTTGAGATTGACGGCGGAAAGCTTCACAGCGTCAGCTTTATCGGAGGCTGCAACGGCAACCTCAAGGCCATCGGAAAACTTGTGGAGGGCGCTGACGCCAGAAAAATTTCGGAAATCCTCAGGGGAAACCAATGCGGAATGAAAGGCACTTCCTGTGCCGATCAGCTGGCGCAGGCCATCGGCCTGGCTCTTGAGGAGGAGAAAAAAGGCTGAAACCGGAGTTCTGCCGGCGGTTCTGAATAAAAAATTCCCTCTCCTGAACAGGCTGCGCAGGTGCGAGCTGTTCTGGAGAGGGAATCTTTTTGCGGTCGGGTTTTCAGTGGTCTGATTTCAGCCCCGCGCCGCACATGGTGATCAGTGTGTCCGGCGTCGGGCCGTAGAGCCTGCAGTAGTGCCTGTATGCCGCGTAGTTCGCGGCAGTGGTGTGTTCCACGTAAATGCCGGCCCGTGCCAGTTCGGCGCGGCACGGCAGAATATCCTCCTCCGGCGCGTGGACAAAACGCACGCCGTATTTCCGCGCATATGCCAGAATTTCCCGGCCGCGCAGCGGCTTTCCAATGGCGATGCCCTCGGCCGCTGTCGGGCGCGGCGTTATCTCCGCGGGGCGGTCTAGTCCCTGTCCGGCCGCGCGCAGCAGCGGGTCGCACCGTTCGCTCTGCACGGCGATGATCTGCGGCATGCGGCTGATGACGCCTGCGCGCAGGAGTTCTTCAAGGGCATGCACTGCTCCCAGATACAGCGTGCCGTTGCCTACGGGAATCACCAGATTGGCGGGAATGCGGCCGAGCTGCTCGTACACTTCGTAAATGTATGTCTTTGTGCCTTCGTAGAAGAAGGGATTGAACACGTGATTGGCGTAATATGCACCTTCATTCCGCACTTTTGCGCGGCAGACGTCAGCGCAGTGGTCGCGCGTGCCCGGCACAACCGTACAGACGGCGCCGTGAGCGCGGATCATGTCGATTTTCTTCGGCGATGTGCCTTCAGGGACGAAAATCTCGCATCTGATGCCCGCACGGGCGCAGTATGCTGCCACCGCATTGCCTGCGTTGCCGCTGCTGTCCTGAACAACCGATTTCACGCCGATGGCTTTGCAGTGCGAGATCAGAACAGCTGCGCCGCGGTCTTTGTATGAAAGCGTGGGCATGAAGTAATCCATTTTCAGAAGCACATCGCTGTTCAGCCTCACCACAGGCGTCATGCCCTCGCCGAGAGTGACGCTGCGCCAGCTTTCATCCTCGAGCGCCATAAAGGCCCGGTAGCGGAAGATTGACCACTCATTCCTGTCTATTTTTGCAGGGTCAAAGGCCGGAGGCTCAAAATCAAGATCCCACAGCCCGCCGCAGCTGCAGCAGGGCCTGAGCGTTGTGGTTTCCTCAATATGGCCGCATTCAGAGCATACAAAGCGCATGGGTTTTCACCTCACGTCCGGATTCTGCCGGCGGCCGAAAGCCGCGGCATTTTTCATATTGTATCACGATGCAGCCCCCTGCAGAAAGACGCATACGGGAAACGGAAAATAACCAGCAGATTTTTCACACAGAGGCGGGAAAAAGCGGTACAATGCAGCCAGACGTAAAATTCAGACAGGTCAGGAGGTTATTTTTCCATGAACAGCGAAAAACTTTTCAAATGGTGCGAGGACCATGCCGATGAACAGCTTTCCCTGCTGAAGGAGCTCGCGTCCATTCCGTCGCCGTCTCATCACGAAGAAAAGCGCGCCCGCTTTATCAAAGAGTGGCTTGAGAAAAACGGCGCCCGGAATGTGACCATCGACGAGGCGCTCAACGTGCGCCTGCCTTTCGGCGACTGCACAAAACCGGCATATGTCTATACAGCTCACACCGACGTGGTTTTCCCCGATACAGCACCGCTGCCCGTAAAGGAAGAAAACGGACGTCTCTGCGCGCCCGGCGTCGGCGACGATACAGCCAACGTGGTCGGGCTGATGCTCATCGCAAAATACCTGCTCGGCGGAGGCTTCAGACCTGTTGATCCTGTCCTGTTCGTTTTCAACAGCTGCGAAGAAGGGTTGGGCAACCTCAAGGGCGTGCGCCGCCTTTTTGACGACCGTCCGGGACTGGTGAAGGAATTTGTCTCCTTTGACGGAACCTACACCGGCATTGTCAACCGCGCTGTCGGCTCGGAGCGCTGGCGCATCAGGGCCGAAACCTGCGGCGGCCATTCCTATGCTGCATTCGGCAATCCCAATGCCATTGCCTGGATGGCAAAGCTCATCACGAAACTGGACGCCCAGCCGGTTCCCCAGGCAGAAGGCCGCAAAACAACGTATAATTTCGGCGTCATTTCGGGAGGCACATCAGTCAACACAATTGCCCAGAGCGCAGAGATGCTGTATGAGTACCGCTCTGACGAGAAGGCGCACCTTGCGCAGATGCGTGATCAGATGAAAAAGGCAGTTGAAGAGTGCAGCGGTGACAAAGCCCGCTTTACCCTTGAGGTGGTCGGCGAACGTCCCTGCGGCGCCGATGTTGACCCTGCCGCTGAAGAACGTGTGCTGAGCCGCTGTGAAAAAGCCATTGAAGAGGTCACGGGTGTCAGTCCCAAACGACATGCCTCGTCCACTGACGCGAACATCCCGCTGTCGCTCGGCGTGCCTGCGGCGACATTCGGCCTGTACATCGGCGAAAAAGCCCATACCCGGGAGGAAAGCCTTGAAATCAGCAGCCTGCAGCCCGGCCTGAAGATCGGTCTGCTGCTGGTCTCTTCGCATTTTGCCGAATGAGCGCAGCGGACGCCGTAATACAGGCAGTCCGCGCTGTCCCCGGCATCTTTCAGGCTGCCGCGCTGAAAATCACGCCTGATGATTTTCATGAAGAAACGCGCGAATGGTGTCTCCGGAATATCTGCGGCTGTTACGGCCGCTGCTGGTCATGCCCGCCTGCTGTCGGCAGCGTGGAGCAGTGGCGGCAGAAATGCATTTCCTATGAACATGCCGCGCTGTTTTCGGCCCGTTTCACGGGAATGTACGATGAGGCAGGGGCAGCAGAGGCGCGGCGAGGCTTTCTGAAGGTGTGCCGTGCCGTCCGCACCGCGGCGGCCGCTCTGACTTCCCGTTCCCTGGTCCTTTCAGCGGGCGGATGTGTCCGCTGCGGAAAGTGCGCTTACCCGCAGCCCTGCCGTTTTCCCGGCGATCTTTTCGTCTCTCTTGAGGCCGCGGGGCTTGTTGTCGGCAGCCTTGCAGCCAGAGCGGGAATGTCCCGGACTTCTGACGCTTTTTACGGTGCTGTCCTGTATGACAGTAAACCTTGACTAACCCGCGGCGTCTGTGGCACAATGACGTTCGACAAACCGTGGGGGAGTAGCAGGCGCTGAGCGCAGCACGTCAACATACTGACCGGAAGGTCTGGCGTGCTTTAAACAAGCGAGACCCATGTAGAGAGAGCGCGGCAAGCGGCTCATACATGGGACGAAAGTAAAAAATTCCGGGTATGGCCGATGCCATGCCCGATTTTTTATTTTCCGGGGGAGATCGCAGTGCAGTGGAGCCTTCTTTTCTTTTTCAACAGCGCGGCGCTGGGCGTCGGGCTGGCGATGGATGCCTTCTCAGTTTCCATGGTCAACGGCCTCAGCGAGCCGGATATGAGCCGCCGCAAATCCGCTGCCGTGGCAGGGACTTTTGCCTTTTTTCAGGCCTTGATGCCCATGACAGGGTGGTGGTGCGTCAGAACGGCGGCGCAGCGTTTTGCCGCTTTCCGCCCGTACATTCCGTGGATCGCCCTGATCCTGCTGCTGTATATAGGCGGCTCCATGCTGCGGGAAGGTCTGCGGGACGGCAGCTGCGATGAAAAATGTGCCGCTGTCACGCCGCGGGGCCTGTTCATTCAGGGCATCGCCACGTCCATTGATGCCCTTTCCGTCGGCTTCACCATTGCCGAATACCAGTGGCTGCAGGCACTGACCTGTTCGCTGATCATTGCTGCCCTGACCTATGTCATCTGTGCTGCCGGCATTGTGATCGGCAGACGGATCGGCGCCCGGCTTTCCGGACGCGCTTCAGTGCTCGGCGGCATCATCCTGATCGCCATCGGCGCAGAAATCTTCATCTCAGGCATTTAAAGAAGACGTCTGTGCTGTAATTGCGGCATAAACGGAAGGAGACGTCCCATGGGGACTTTGAAAAAGGAAAAAGACGTGATTGTGCGCATTACGACCCGGACAGACGGCGAACAGTTCGTCACCGAAGCCCGCGGCGAATACGCCCGCGACGGTGAAATTCACTACGTTGCCTTCACCGAATACGGCGGAAATGCCATCACCCGCAGCGGACTCCACGCCGCGAAGGACAAGCTTTTTCTGCACCGTACCGGCGCCGTAAACAGCGACATGCTGTTTGACCCTGAGGCGGATACCCGTGCCGAGTACGAAAACGGCGGCATGAAAACCGCGTTTGTTGTGCACACCCGCCGCTACAGCATTGATGTGCAGCCGGGGAAAATCAGCATAGCCCTGGAATACAGCCTCTATGAGGGCACCGACCTTTTCGCCGCGCCGTTTTCGCTTGATATTGAAATTATCGACGCGTGATGTTCTGACTGCGGACACAAAAATTTTTACGGATAAATGAGAAAGCGCCAGGAGAAAACTCCCGGCGCTTTCTTTGTTCACTGAAAACTTCCGCGCTGTTCTGAATGCCAAAAGCAGCAGCGGCGGCAGAATAAAAGGAACTCCCTCAGTAAAGTGAGAAAACTCTGCCGGCGGCGCCCCTGCTCAGCGAACGGCCTGCTAGCGCAGCCCGACAGTGCACCGACAGGCCGGCGCAGCAAGGTCAGGCGCTACGCTTTTCTCAGCGCGTTCCGCTGTATTTCAGGCGCTGCCGGGCACCTGCGGAAGGAAATATCAGGAGCCTGAAGCGGCGTTTCTCCGGCGAAAGCGCCTCTGCGCGCCTTTTTCCGCCAGCGGTTCCGGAATGCGGCGGAGAAATCGCAGCCGCATCAGTTTCAGGAGAGAAGGCACAAAGGCGGCAGAGAAGTTTTTGTTGAGACAGTATTAAGCGGGGGTATTTTTTTGTGCAGCCGGCCTGAAACATCGTCATGAAACCCGTAAATCCGGCATCTTAATTCATAAAATCGGGCTTTTCTGCGCGATCCCGGGCATAAAAACTTCCTGATGATTTTTAATTTTTTTTACGTCATGTCGCCGTATAAAGCGGCGTAATCCATTGCGGCGCAATGGATGAATGGCCATGCTTCACGCGCGATGCCGGCGCGGCCGGCAGGGTTGACAAATACCCTATATGGGTATATAATGGCGTCGCACCAAAAGAGGGGGAAATCTTTATGGCAGCAGATGAAGAAAAAAAGAAACAAAGCTGCAGCTGCAGCTTTGAGATTCACAAAACGAAGCACCGGACGCCGGAAGAAGTCCGAAAGCTTTCCAACCGGCTGAGCCGCATTGAGGGGCAGATCCGCGGCATCAAAAGCATGGTCGAGAAGAATGCCTACTGTCCTGAAATTCTGGTGCAGTGTTCAGCGGTCACGGCGGCGATGAACGCGTTCAACCGCGAGCTTCTGGCAAGCCATATCCGCACCTGCGTCGCTGAAGGAATCCGCGAGGGGAAGGACGATGTAATCGACGAGCTGGTGTTTACGCTTCAGAAGCTGATGAAGTGAAAAGAGTGCAGAAAGAGGTCTTTTCCTGTGGCAGATTATGTGATTTACGCAGTTCTGGCTGTGGCGGTTCTGCTTGCGTTCCGCGCAGCTGCGCGGCATTTCAGCGGCCGGGGCGGCTGCTGCGGCGGCGGTGCGGAAAGAACAGTAAAGGCTGAAGCAAAAAAACTTTCAGCCCCGGTGACAGCCGAAAGGGTTGTGTCCATCGGCGGAATGCACTGTGAAAACTGTGCCGCACGGGTACAGAACGCTCTGAATTCCATCGACGGCGTCAGCGCTGAGGTGCACCTGGCAGACAGGACGGCTCTTGTGAAAATGAGCCGTCCCGTGGATGACGGAGAGCTTCGTTCAGCGGTGGCGCGGGCGGGATATGAAGTGGTTTCGGTAAAAGCAAAATAACGGCAGGTGATTTTTGTGGAACAGTATAATGTGACAGGCATGAGCTGCGCCGCGTGCAGCAGCCGTGTTGAAAAGGCAGTGGCGAAGGTCCCGGGCGTGAAGTCGGTTTCAGTCTCCCTGCTGACCAACTCTATGGGCGTCGAGGGAACAGCGCCGGCTGAGGCCGTAATCAAGGCTGTTGAAGAGGCAGGCTATGGCGCGTCTCTGAAAGGAGCTGAGCAGAAGCAGTCAGCTTCGGCGAGACTTGCCGAGGACGAGGAAGCGCTGAAAGACCACGAAACGCCGGTTCTGAAACGCCGCCTGATCTGGTCGCTGGGCTTCCTGGCGGTACTGATGTACTTCTCCATGGGCCATTCCATGTTCGGCTGGCCGCTGCCGGCCTTTTTCGACGGCAATCCCGTCGGCATCGGCATGGTACAGATGGTTCTGGCGTTTATTGTCATGCTCATCAACAAGAAGTTCTTTGTAAACGGGTTCAAGGGCATTGTGCACGGCACGCCTAACATGGACACGCTGGTGGCCCTCGGTTCGGCGGCTTCGTTTGTCTACAGCCTTTCGGCGCTGTTCCTGATGACGGGAGCGCAGGCCCGCGGCGACATGGCCGGCGCCGCGGCATACATGAAGGAGTTCTACTTTGAGTCGGCGTCCATGATCCTGACGCTGATCACTGTCGGCAAGATGCTCGAGGCAAAATCCAAGGGAAGAACCACCGACGCGCTGAAGAGCCTGATGAAACTGGCGCCGAAAACGGCGACGCTGATCCGTGACGGAAAAGAAACGACAGTCCCCATTGACCAGGTTCGTGTGGGCGACCTTTTTGCCGTGCGTCCGGGAGAGAATGTTCCTGTCGACGGCGTCATCGTCGAAGGCAGTTCGGCACTGAATGAATCGGCGCTGACAGGTGAGAGCATCCCTGTTGACAAGACAGCGGGCGACAAGGTCAGCGCAGCGACAGTGAACCAGTCTGGCTACCTGAAATGCCGGGCCTCCCGCGTCGGCGAGGACACGACGCTGTCGCAGATCATCAAAATGGTCAGCGATGCGGCGGCCACAAAGGCACCGATTGCCAAGGTGGCCGACAAGGTTTCGGGCATTTTCGTTCCCACAGTGATCGGCATAGCAGCAGTGACCATTGCTGTGTGGATGATTCTGGGCCGTGATTTTGGTTTCGCTCTGGCGCGCGGCATTTCGGTGCTGGTCATCAGCTGCCCCTGCGCGCTTGGCCTGGCGACGCCGGTTGCCATCATGGTAGGCAACGGAATGGGCGCGAAAAACGGCATTCTGTTCAAAACAGCCGCCTCCCTTGAGGCCACGGGGCGTACACAGATTGTGGCGCTTGACAAGACGGGCACTATCACCAGCGGCGAGCCGAAGGTGACAGACATTGTTCCCGCCGGAGACATCTCTGAACGCGAACTTCTGACTTCAGCATGCGCCCTCGAAAACAAAAGCGAGCATCCGCTGGCCCGTGCCGTCATGGCCCGCAGTGCGGATGAAAAGATAGATCCGGCGGAAGTGAGTGATTTCAAAGCCCTGCCGGGCAACGGGCTGAGCGCCGTGCTGAACGGCGATGTCCTTCTGGGCGGCAGCCTGAAGTTCATCAGCAGCCAGACGTCAGTGTCCGATGCGATGAAGCAGAAGGCCGACGAACTGGCACAGCAGGGCAAAACGCCGCTGCTGTTTGTGCGCGGCGGAAAGTTTATCGGCATTATCGCTGTGGCCGACACTATAAAGGAAGACAGCCCGCAGGCTGTGAAAGAACTGCAGAACATGGGCATCCGCGTGGTAATGCTGACCGGCGATAATGAACGCACCGCAAAGGCCATCGGCGCCCAGGCCGGCGTCGATCAGGTCGTGGCCGGCGTTCTGCCTGACGGCAAGGAGGCGGTGATCCGCGAGCTTCAGAAGAAAGGCCGCACAGCCATGGTGGGCGACGGCATCAATGACGCGCCCGCACTGACTCGCGCTGACATCGGCATTGCCATCGGCGCCGGAACAGACATTGCCATTGACGCTGCCGATGTGGTTCTTATGAACAGCCGGCTCAGCGACGTTCCAGCAGCCGTGCGCCTGAGCAGGGCAACTCTGCGCAACATTCATGAAAATCTGTTCTGGGCCTTTTTCTACAACGTCATCGGCATTCCGCTGGCGGCCGGCGCGTGGATTTCCCTTCTGGGATGGAAGATGAATCCCATGTTCGGCGCCGCGGCCATGAGTCTGTCGAGTTTCTGCGTGGTTTCCAACGCTCTGCGGCTGAATTTCTTCAATATCCGCAGTGCGAAGGGCGATAAAAGAATCCGGCCCGTTGAGCTGGACAATCTCACATTTGAAAAGGAGCATGGTACAATGATCAAGACACTGAACGTTGAAGGCATGATGTGCGGACACTGCGAGGCCCGCGTGAAGAAAGCCCTCGAGGCAGTCGAGGGTGTGGCCTCTGCTGAAGTGAGTCATGTGAAGGGCACTGCGGTTGTGACGCTAACGAAGGATGTTGACAATAAAGTTCTGAAGGATGCCGTCGAGGCACAGGACTATAAAGTTACGGCTATTGCCTAGCATCTGACAGGGCAGCAGAAGACGGGCTGAATCCGCACGGATTCAGCCCGTCTTTCAGTTTTACGGTTTCAGCAGCGCGTTCTGTTTTCCCGCGGCGGCTTTCCGTATCTGTATGCTGCGGTCTCAGGTTCCGATGCGCTTTATCTCAGCCGGTGTAGGCTGAGTCCGCGCTGTTGGTGAAATTCTGCCGCGCCAGCCATTCCCGCTCTTCGTCAGTTTCGGGAATGTCAATTCTTTCGATTTTGAAGATCACCGGCCGGGTGCCGTCGTTGCAGCAGGCGATCATCATGCGTTCGTCGTTTGTCCATTTGTGCATGACGGAGCCGCCCTGCAGTGCAGTGTACACATACCGGCTGATGGCATCCCATGCTTCGCCGCAGAACTTTCCGTTCATCAGATGGTAGAAATCATCCTGTTCGGGAGTTCTCTTCAGAAGAAAAGTGTCGCCCGGCTTGAAGCAGGGGCAGGGACCGGATTTCGGGTCGGCCAGATACTTTTCCTGATATTCGGGGAACACTTTTGTCTCTAAAACTGTAATTCTGCATTCATGACGCATGTCCTTTTCCTCCGTTCATTTAAATTTTCATGATTCGCCGCGCCTGCTTCTGTTCCCGGACATTTCTGCCGGCGCGGGAATTCTGGTGTCTGTCATGCGCCTCTGGCAGAATTCCGGCGCAATCTCATGGCTTGTGAGGCTGTCAAAATCTGCTGTGACAGCAGACAGGACAGGGCGGCGGCGTAGAAGCGCTGCACATTGAAGTCAATCCCAAGAATTTTGAGTTGATCCGGAAACTGCTGAAACGGGCCATTATTGAAAATGGACGCGGATTTGACGCGAAGGACGATCGTTTTATGACTGGCGCGGCGAACCAGATGAACATTCAAGCTGCATACTCTGACATCGACCTGGACGCGAACCAGATGGAAACGCAGTTCCGCTCAAGTCTGCAGCATGTGTTGTGGTTTGCAGATGCCTATTTGAAGGAAATAAAACACATTACACCGACAAGTGACGTTGATTTCATCTTCAATCGGGATATGCTGACGAATGAGAGCGAAGCAATTAATAATTGCCGTAATAGTGCAGGCATTATCAGTACTGAAACGAATGTGGCAAATCATCCGTGGACACGTGATACTCAGGAAGAACTGCAGAGACTTGAAAAAGAGCAGCAGAATAATCTGATGCCTGATTATGTAAACTCTGCTGCCGGTGCTGGTGGCTCAGATGGCGCAGAATAATGATTATTGGGCTGAGCGATTTGCGCGTCTGAAACAGCAGGAGATGCAAAAGGCAGACAATGTAAATGCACAACTGCTGAAGGAATATTCCAAGTCATTGCAGAAGCTGCGGACTGATGTTGTCGGGTGATACGAAAGATATGCCAGAGAAAATAATATGAGCTATGCTGATGCGCTGAAAGAACTGACTGCTCGTGAGTTGAAAGCATTTAAACTTGATCTTGAAGAATATGCAAAGCTGGCTTCTGATAAAAAACTATCGCAGAAATACAAGAAGCTGCCCGACAAAGCATCAATCCGCGCCAGGCTCACACGCAGCGAAGAAGTGTATATCAGATCGATTCATTACGTTGAAGAGCTGGCAAAGAAAACTAATACATCACTCGAAAAGCTGCTCCCTGATATATATAAGGACAGCGTGTATAAAACTGCGTATGAAACTCAGCGAATGCACGGGAAGTTTGAAACGTTCGCACAGGTGGATGATAAAACTGCCAATACTGTGATTAAAAAACCGTGGGCATCTGACGGGCAGGATTTTTTACAGCGCATCTGGAAAGATCGTGAAAATCTAGCCGGCACATTACAGCGCGAAATGAGTTTTTCATTTATGGCAAAAGAGGGTGTTGATCCTCTGACGGAGCGTATTTCGAAGCGGTTTAATGTATCATACAACAACGCCCGTCGGCTGGTAGAAACAGAGACAGCTTATGTCCAGGAAAATGGCATGCTTGATACTTATGATGAGCTTGGCATTGAGCAGTATCAGATCGCTGCTGTGCTTGACAGTCGGACTTCGGAGATCTGCCAGGAGCTTGACGGGAAGATATTTGACAAAAAAGATGCTAAGCCTGGACTGACGATGCCGCCGTTTCACTGCAGCTGCCGTTCTACGACGGTTCCTTACATTCCCGGAATAACGGATGATGAGGGGAGACCGTGGCGATGCGGCAGAACGAAGATGGCAAGACAAAATTTGTTAATG
>CAZDXA010000006.1:69964-80878 GCA_964509435.1 uncultured Synergistaceae bacterium
GTGAAAAACAACGGCGGTGACACGGTGCGCATGCCTGAAATCAGCGCCGGCGGCCTTGCGAATTATGACTGTGACAAGGGCTTTAATCGCGGATCCGTCATGCTGAAATATCGTGATTATACGCTGACTCAGGATCGCGGCAGGACATTCAGCCTCGACGCAATGGATGTTGATGAGTTAAACTTCGCTGTGTCTGCGGGGAATGTCCTCAAGAAATCAGCGGTACACGCTGATTTCAACGAGGTTTTTGTCCGGATCACGGATGTAAACGCTGACCATTGCGCCGAGTGCGCCGTTCCGCGTGACAGGCCCCAGTTCGACAGGCCAGCCCCGGCGTTCCAGTTCGGCCATGATTTCTTCAATGTTTCCCTCAGCGGTCAGGCAGATGTCCTGACTGCCGGCGGCAGGATGCGCGGCGGCGGGGAGAAACTCTCCCTTTCTCCGGTGAATGTTGATCCTGCACTGTCCGAAACTGACAGAAGCATGTCCGCCGGTCTCGCTGTATTTCATGCCGAGAACCTCGGTGTAGAAGCGCCGGCACTCCTCAAAGTGCTCTGTGGTGATGACAATATGGTCAATGCGGCTGAGCTTCACTGCAGCCACCCCCCGATGCAGAATTCTGCGCGGAACTGTTTCCGCGTGCTTTATGTAAAATTTCCGTGCGGCGGCCTGTCCTGAAGAGCGTAAAATTACCTGGCCGCGAACTGGCTCTGCCAGAGTTCATAGTAGAATCCCTTCTGTTTCATCAGACTGTCATGAGTCCCCCGTTCCACAATCCTGCCGCCGTCGACGACGAGAATCAGCCCGGCGCTGCGGATGGTTGAAAGCCTGTGGGCGATGGTGAATGAAGTGCGCCCGGCAGTGAGCTTTTCCATGGCACGCTGGACAATGTGCTCAGTCCGCGTGTCAACCGATGAAGTCGCCTCGTCCATAATGAGCAGCGGAGAATGAGCTGCCATCGCACGGGCAATGGTCAGAAGCTGACGCTGTCCGGCGGAAAGACTTGAACCTTCCTTCAGCACAGTGTCAAGGCCGTCGGGCAGCGAATGAACATACCAGTCAAGCCCTGCTTCGCGGCATGCTCTGGCGATCTGCTCGTCGCTCACGGCGCGGGAACAGGCGATATTGTTTCTGATTGTGTCCTCAAAGATCCAGGTATCCTGAAGCACCATGCTGAACATGGCATGAACGTTTTCTCTGGTAAGGCTCTGCAGATCTGTGCCGTCCACCAGAATGCGTCCGCTGTCAGGCTCATAGAACCGCATGAGCAGATTGACGAGGGTTGTCTTTCCGGCGCCGGTGGGGCCGACAATGGCGACACGGGTGCCGGGGGCAATGTCGCAGCAGAAATCCCTGATGACAGGCCGGCCAGGCACATAGCTGAAGGTGACATGGTCAAAGACAACGTGTCCCTTTGCGGGTTTGAAATTGCTGATTTTGTCCGTTTCGGGATCCATTTCGTCCTCGTCAAGAAATGCAAAAACCCGCTCGGCTGCCGCAGCGGCTGACTGGAGACTTGAGGCAGCCTGTGCCGCCTGACCCATGGGCATTGAAAACAGCTTGACATAAACTATGAAGGCAACAATGGTGCCGAACGTGATGCTTCCGCTGTGGGCGAGCACGGCGCCGGCAGCGCACACGGCAACATAGCCGAAATTTCCGGCAAATTCCATGACTGGGCGCATGATGCCTGAGAGAAACTGTGATTTCCACCCGTTTTCGTAGAGACGGCTGTTGAATTCGCTGAATTTCCTTTTTTCCATGGCTTCGCCGTTGTATGACCTGACAATGGCGTGAGCGGCATAGATTTCTTCAATGTGACCGTTGATCTGCCCGAGATAGTAGGAATTGCCGATGAAATATTTCTGTGAGATCTTCAGCAGCAGGGCCGAAAGCAGGAAACCGCCCGCACTGCTGCCCGCCGCGATGAGCGCGAGCGGAACGCTCGTGAACAGCATGAGAAAAGCTGCGCCGGCGAAAAGGACCGCGGCTGAAACGATCTCTACAACCGACATGCGCAGACCGTCGGTGACAGTGTCAATGTCGTTGACGATGCGCGAGAGCAGGTCGCCGAAGTTCTGCGAGTCAAAGCGCGAAAGAGGAAGCCTGCTGAGCTTCCGTGAACAGTCCCGGCGCATTTCCTGGGCTGTCCGCTGAGAGAGAGAAACCATAAAATAGGTTTGAAGGTAGGTCAGCAGAAAACTGATGCCGTACAGCCCCAGCAGCGAAAATCCGGCGGCGTAAATCTGCGGCATGTTGAAATTTCCGGTCATAATGCCCTGTTCTGTCAGATCAGTGACAGTGCTGAGCCGGGCCGGGCCGAAAAGGGAAAACAGCGCGCCGCCCAGCGACGAAAGAATTGCGGCGGCGAGCAGAAGACGCTGGCGCCGGGTGTAATTCAGCAGCATTCTCAGCGCGTTCCTGAGGTCGTGCGGCTTTTCGGCCGCCTGATTACGGGGGCCGCCGATCCGCGTTTTCAGGTTCAGTGAGCCAAGTTCATAGTTATTTCTGGGCATCGGCGATCTCCTTTCCATAAAGCTGTGACTCCGCAATTTCCCTGTAAATGCTGCAGCGCTGCATCAGCTGTTCATGAGTGCCGAGGTCGGCAATGCGCCCGCGGTCCATCACAAGAATCTGATCGGCGTTCATAATCGTGCTGATTCTCTGCGCGACAACCAGCACTGATGCATGCTCGCGCCGGAGCGCCGCCCGCAGCTCCCGGTCAGTCCTGAAATCAAGCGCCGAAAACGTGTCGTCAAGAAGAAAGATCTCAGGCTTCCAGCACACAGCCCTGGCGATGGAAAGACGCTGTTTCTGCCCCCCCGAAAGCGATGAACCTCCGCGGCTGACAGGAGCGTCAAGGCCGCCTATGGCGTCTGTGAAAGCGGAAGCCTGTGCTGTTTCAAGCGCCCTGCGGACAGCTTCGCTGCTGCGCTCACGGCCGTTGTCGCCGTATGCGACGTTGCTCCGCACAGTGCCTTTCAGCAGGACGGCAGTCTGAGAAGCGTAGCCGATCAGCGAATGAAGTCTGAAAAGCGTCATGGCCCTGATGTCCTCGCCGTCGATGAGTATCTGACCTTCAGATGGCTCATAAAGCCTTGGTATCAGCTTTACAAGCGTGCTTTTGCCTGAGCCGGTGGCGCCGATGACAGCTGTGACTGTGCCCGGCCTGACCGTAAAGGAAACTCCGCGGAGAGCGTCGTCTGACGCTTCCGGATAACGGAATGAAACATTGCGGAACTCAAGCGTTCCCGGCTCTGCGGGCATGCCGGGCGAAAGTGCCGGCGGCGGGGCAGACGGCGTGTCAAGAACTTCCAGAATCCGTTCGCCTGACGCAGCAGCGCGCGGGTACTGGTTGAGGGCCATGTTCAGACTCATGAACGCTCTGATCAGAATCGCAGTGTATGACGAGTACACCACCATGTCGGCAAAAATCCCGATGCGGTCCGGAGACGGCGACGACGCGATGATTGCCGCGCCCGTCAGGTAAATGCCGACCATCAGCGCGTTGTTCATAAACCGCACAGTGGGGCGCATGAAGCTCATGGCGTGGTGGGCCTTGCGCTCGCTGTCAGTCAGTATCTGATTGGCACGGTCGAACTTTTCCTGCTGTGCGCCTTCGGCGCCGTAAGCCCGGATGACCCGCACGCCGGTCATGCTCTCGCGCAGAATCCGGCTGATTTCGTCGGTGTATTTCTGACGGCGGCGCAGACGCGGGTGTGCGTACAGCACCATGAAGACGATCACGGCGCCCATGGCGGCAATCGAACAGACAGTCAGCGCCGTCCACTGCCAGTGACGCCCTGAAATTTTCAGAAGCGCCCACACGGCCATGAACGGAGCGCGGATAAAATCCTGCATGCCCCGGCCGAGAAAGTTCTGAATCTGTGCCACATCGTTGGTGGAACGGGTGATCAGCGACGCTGTGGAAAATGTGTCCATTTCCTTCATTGAAAAACTTTCTACTTTACTGTAAATATCGGCGCGCAGCTCACGGGAGTAGGCAGCCCCGGCGCGAACAGCAAACCGTCCTGCGGCAATCCCTGCGGCAGCGCAGCTCAGCGCAAAGAAAAGCATCTGCGCTCCGCTCCGCCAGATTGCGGCGCTGCTGCTGCCGGGGGTTTTCACCAGGCGTGTGATCGTCTCCATGGCGTCAGGTATTTTCAGGCTGAGCCACACCTGAAGCGCGATAAAACACCCGGCGGCCGTGAAAAGCGCCGCCTGCCTGCTGTTTGTCCGGCAGGCGAGGCGCAGCACCGCATTCACTGCAGGGCCTCCGCAATTTTATGCAGAAGCGCCAGAAGCTGTTCCTTTTCGGGCTCGGAAAGGCAGGCAAACATCAGATCGGCTGTTTCTGCGCGCGCTTCGTGGAGAGCCGCACCGAGAAATTTTCCCTTCTCAGTGACATGCACAATCTGCACGCGGCGGTCGTCAGCGCTGCGGAAACGTTCGATGCATCCCTTTGCTTCAAGCTTTTCCAGTGCGGAAGTCAGCGACTGCGGACGGACCTCAAGCCGTTCGGAAAGCTGTTTCTGAGTCTGGTCGCCGTGGCGGATCAGCGACTGGAGAAGCCGTCCGCTGCCGTAAAGATCCTGCCCGCGGAGCCGGCCGTCCTGCTCTGCAATGGTGTGGTTTTCACGCCGGTAAAGCCGGTTTGCGAGGTTCAGCGCATGAAGAAGTTTGAGATTATCCATGACAGACTCCTTAAGATGGCTTAAATTAAGATACCTTAATATTATCCGGTTCGTGAATTTCGTCAAGAGCTCAGGTGCAGTTTCAGCAGTCGGAAAGTGCCGAACTGAGGAATTTCGGCTGCTGCCTGCCGCCGGGTCAGTGCTGACTGGCGGAACGGTGCAGAAAAGGCTGCGGCTTTTATGAAAAACCGGTCTGATTGTGGTATAATTTCATTATGTGAAACAGATGTAAATTTATGAAATGCATGAGGTACAGAACAGATGATACAAAGTTTAAAGCGCGCCATGAGCGTTCTGGAGTATATGGCAAAGCAGAACAGGCAGGAGTATTCGATTGCTGAGATCTCTCCGGCAGTGAAGCTGCCGCCGAGCACCGTCTATCGCGTGCTGCAGACATTTCTGTCGGGCGGCTATGTGCTGACCGACCCGAAAACCCACCTGTACCGTCTCGGTCCGGGCCTGATTGCACTGGCCCGTGCGGCAGGCGGAAAGAACGACCTTGCCGCGCTGGCAATGCCTTATCTTCAGCGGATTGCCGGCGAGACGGGGGATGATGCGTTCCTCATGGTGATTTCGGGTTTCCAGAGCCATGTGGTGGCTAAGGCTGACGGTCCCAACCGCATTAAAATTGTGTCCGGCTTCGAGGCCAACAGCGACCTGCACTGCGGTGCAAACAGAAAAATGCTTCTGGCGTTTCAAAGCGACCGGTTCATTGAAGAGTACATCGGCAGGGGCCTGAAAAGGTATACATCTACAACGATTACAAATCCTCAGATGCTCCGCGAGGAGCTGGAAACAATAAGGGAGGAGAAAACGAGCTTTTCGCTGAGCGAATTTATAGAAGGCGCCATGGGCGTCAGTGCCCCGGTGTTCGGCAGGGACGGACGCATAGCCGCCTCGATCGGCACCAGCGGCCCCGCCTTTCAGGTGACTTCAGCGAAGATCAGCCACCACAAAAAAGTGATATCTGAATGCGCCGCAGAATTGTCGGCGCTGCTTGGATATGAAGGCGGCGAACCGGTGAGGACACCCTGGCGCGGGAGCATCGAAACTTCACAGGCAGAATCATAAAAGCAGAAGAATATGAAAGCATCCGCTGCACTGAAAGAGCACAGTGCGGCGGATGCTTTTTTGTGTTTCATAAAGTGAAATACATATAATAAAATTCTGTAATACAGAATAACAGCAGGCAGAGCATCAGGTGCGGAGGCAGTCTCTCCCGCAATTTCCGAAAGATGCTTTTTGCTGCATTCACTTTGTTAAATGAAGATTATCGCATCGAAAAGCACTCGTGCAGACTTCTTGACATTCAAAAAAGTTTATGGTAGCATTTATTTCGTAATAAGAAATTAATTTCGTATAATGAAATAATATTTGGAGGTGCAGGACTGATGCAGAAAAAAGCACAAAAAGCTTTTCTGGTTTTTGTGGCAGTGCTGGTTGTGGCTGGGGGCGGGATGTATGCTCTGTCGCGTGCGCGCATGAAAACGCCCGTGAAAACGGCATCCGTGGATTCTCCGGCGCCTGCAAAGCATAAAATCCGTTTTGCAACGCTGGGTACAGGTTCGTCGTGGTATGTGTACGGGGCGACTATTGCGGATGTTGTGCATCGTCACGTTCCTGAACTGGATTTCGATGTGCTTCCCTATTCAGGCGGTATTGGCAATGCTCTGCTGCAGGCGCAGAACAAAACGGATATCAGCATCAGTTCCAACATCACGAATGCATGGGCAAAGGACGGAATCATGGCTTTTGCTGCGACAGGCCCCAATCCTGATCTGCGCTGCATCATCGGAATGCTTGACCAGATGTACGTGGCAGTGGCGGTCAGAAACGGCAGCGGAATCAACAGCCTCCGCGATATTGCCGAGAAGAAAATGCCGGTGCACTTATTTACCGCTGAAAAAGGGCAGACAAGCGAATTTACGGCTCAGGTGGTGCTGAAATCCATCGGATGCAGCTACGACGACATAAAATCCTGGGGCGGCAGCGTTGAGCATACGGATTTTGCGAGTATTGTCAATGCAGCCAAGGATGGCCGGTGCGACCTGTTCATTCAGCAGATTTCGGCAGGGCATGCATCGTTTACTGAACTGCTGCTTACTGCGGATTTCCACGTCGGACAGCTCGACGAACAGTCTCTTGAATTCATGAAAAACAACGGCTATCCGCTGGCGGTCATGCCGGCTGATACGTTCCCGAAGCAAAAGAAAGACATCCTCTGCGCAGGGGTTAATTCTACCGTAAATTGTAATGCGTCCTTCTCGGACGATGCTGCCTATAAAATTGCAAAAGCGCTTTATGAGCATCCTGAGGAACTCGCGCAGGGGCACAAGGGGCTTGCCAATTTCAAGCAGAGTCTTGCGGCAGACACAAATTCCAACGGCGGACTTCCGATACATCCTGGTGCTCTCCGTTATTACAAAGAGATCGGGCTGGTGAAATAATCAGAAAAGGAGTATTATTATGACAATTATTTCTGATGAGAGTTCGTGGAAAAAGGAGTTTAGAAACGGCAGTGCTTTTGTCATTGCCCTGATGTGGGTTGCCTTTCAATGCTACATCGCCGTATTTGCAGGCATCCCGACAAACATTCTGAGAGCTGTGCACGTCGCGTTTGCATGCAGTCTTGTGTTTATGACAAAACCAGTGTCGGAAAATGACACTCCTGCCGGGTTCGGTCTCGATATGCTCTGCGCGCTTCTTTGTCTGAGCACGGCACTCTTTTTCCTGTTTAACGGTCAGAGGTACCTGACGCGCATTGCCTATATCGCGAATGTTTATACTGAAGATCTGGTTATGGGAGTGCTGACCATCCTGCTTGTCATAGAAGCGTGCCGGCGCACTCTGGGAATGGGCATGACGCTTGTGGCTCTGTTCTTTATTGGCTATTCTTTTGTCGGCCCGTGGCTTCCGGGGATTTTCAACCACGGCGGCACATCGCTGAGCAATTTCATCGAACTGCAGTTTATGACCACAAACGGGCTTTATGGTTCCCCCGCGGGGGTTTCCGTTGACACAATCTTTTATTTCATGGTGTTTGGCGCTTTCCTGTCAGCCACACCTGCCGGCCGGCTGTTTATCTCGCTGGCCCAGTGTCTGACATGCCACGCAAAAGGCGGTGCCGGCAAGGCATCTGTGCTGACCAGCGTGCTCTTTGGCATGATTTCCGGCAGCGCGGCCGCAAATGTGGCTACCGTCGGAATTCTTACATATCCGCCAATGGAAAAAACAGGCTTCCGGCCGATTTTCGGCGCATCAATTCTCTCCATTGCAGGTACTTCAGGACAGCTGATTCCTCCTATTATGGGGGCGGCTTCGTTCCTGATGGCAAATTTCCTCGGCGTGAGCTATTTTAAAATTGTAACCTGCGCGATAATTCCATCGCTGCTTTATGTAGCTGCCTGTTATTTTCTTGTTCACTTCGAGGCAAAACGCTGCAATATTCCGGCTCCTGAAGTTAATATGGCAGAGGTCAGGCAGCAGATCCGCTCATATTCGTACCTGTCGCTGCCGCTTGTTCTGCTGGTCGTTATGATCGCCGCAGGGCGCTCGCTGATGTATTCGGCGGTTTTTTCGATCGGTGCTCTGATTGTGCTTTGTTCGTTCCGTAAAGATACGCGCATGGGTTTTGCAAAAATTTTAAGGACTGCAGCTTCAGGCGCAATATCTGCAACAATTATTGCAGTTCCATGCGCCGTTGCCGGCATTGTCGCCGGTGTGCTGACTAATACAGGATTTGGGCTGAAAGTCAGTGCGCTGATCGTGGGAGTTTCACAGGGAAATCTGATGCTGGCCCTGATTCTGACAATGGTTATGGTCATTGTTCTGGGAATGGGGATGCCGACGAGTGCTGCATATATTATGTCTGCCGTGCTTCTGGCGCCGGCTCTCCAGAAAATGGACGTACCGCCTCTGGTTGCGCACTTCTTTATTTTTTACTATGCCAACCTTTCTACTATTACGCCCCCTGTGGCTCTTGCCTCGTATACAGCTGCGGGCATTGCCAAAACACCTTTCTGGGAGACAGGGATGGAAGCTTTCAGACTTGCCGTGCCTGTGTATCTGATCCCGATAGTTTTTGCTTATTCGCCTGCTCTGCTGGGGTTAGGCACGCCGGTACAGTGCGCTGTGTCAACGTTTTGTACGATTCTGGCGATGCTCGGCATGGCATGTGCGGTTATCGGCTATTTTGATTCGGCACTTTCCATGGCACAGCGTCTCGCCGCTGCTCTTGGATCGGCGGCGCTCGTATGTCCCTGGACAGTCTGCAAGGTTGCAGGTGCTGCAGTATTGGCAGTGATGGGCTTCTGGGCTCTGAAAGACAGGCGTCCGGCTGCAGCGGCAGTTTTAAGAAAATAAATCTGAGAAGCGGGAGGATGAGGATCATGTATCAGACAGTTCATACGGTGGTGTTTCAGGCGGAAAAAGGCGGCGGCAATCCCTGCCCTGTCACTCTGGACGCTGACGGTCTTACGACGGAACAGATGCAGGCAATGACCAAAAATTTTGGTCAGGAATCTGTGTTTCTCATGAAGCCGGATCTGGCCGGCTGCGATTTTAAAGCCCGCTACTTTGTGCCGCTCCACGAGATGGAAATGTGCCTTCATGCAACGATCGGCAGCGCAACGGTACTTGTGGAAAAGGGGCTGGTCACAAAGTCGCCCCTGTTTTATCAGACTCCGCTTGGAAAGGTCCGCATTGACTGGGAACGCCGCGGCGGCGCCATAGATGTGGCCGTAGAGCAGTTTCTGCCGGAAACTGCGGCGAAAAATCCCACTCCTGAGGAAACAGCGCGGGTGCTTCGTATTTCGAAAGACGATCTTGCCCTTTCAAACGGGCCGATTCAGTCGGTCCGCACTTCACGCTACAAACTGATTGTTCCGCTCCGCAGCCGCGCCGTGGTAGACGGCCTGAATCCTGACTTTGAGGCGCTGTGGAATCTCTGTGACGCTTATGACACGACTGGTTTCTATGTCTTTGCCCTGGAAAAGGACTCTGACGGAAAGCCTGTATTTTTTGCGCGGCAGTTCCCCAAGCGCGCGGGCTACCCGGAAGATCCGGCGACGGGCGTTGCTGCATCGGCGCTGGGCGCGTATGTAACGCTGAATAAGGTTCTGCCTGTTTCCGAAGGGTGGAACAGCATTACCATCATGCAGGGTTTTGCCATGGGACGCCCGAGCATCATTCACTCTGATACGCGCGTTGAAAACGGAAAGATTGTGCAGACCCGGGTGCGCGGCAGTGCGCTGCTTGTATAAGCTGCTGTCATAAGGCACTGTATAGATGCGGCTGCAGGCAGAGGGGCTGTCTGCCTGACAGGGGCGGGGCAGCTGCGGCTGCCCCCATGGCGGATACATTTTTTCCTGACGGGAGGAACGGCAGAATGGCAGATAAAGAGCAGATGTCCGAACTTTTTTCTGAAAAGACCGAATTTAAGCGGGAAATATCGCTGTTTGGAGGCATCAGCATTCTGGGCGGCATTATGATCGGCGGAGGCATTTTCTACCTGGGCTCCTACGTTCTGATGCGCACGGGATTCAGCCTGGGGCTTTCGCTGCTGTGCTGGGTTCTCGGCGGAATAGTGTCAATGCTGGGCGGCATCTGTTTTGCCGAACTGGGCGCCATGATTCCGAAGGCCGGCGGCGTGACTGTTTACCTTAATACGGCATTTCATCCGCTGCTCGGCTTTTTGTCGGGCTTCAACAGCTGGCTCTGCAGCGGCCCGGGGTCAATTTCCGCAGGTGCTCTGGCTCTGACGGCGATGTTCGGCTTCAAGGGAACAACCGGAAAAATTGTGGCTACAGTCATTGTCGTGGGCTTTACGGCCTACAATTACTACGGCGTGAAACTGGGATCCTGGTTCCAGAATCTTACGATGATCGCCAAGCTGATACCCATTTTTATCATCATGTTTGCCGCGCTCTTTCTGGGAAAGGCAGATCCTGTGCTCAGCATGACTCCCATGGACGGCGGAGCCTCAATGAGCAAAATTCTCGGCATGATTGCCTTTGCCACTATTGCCACGCTCTGGGCCTACACGGGCTGGACAAATCTGAACGCCGTCACTGAGGAACTGAAGAACCCCAGAAGAAACCTTCCCCTTGCCATTATTCTTGCAATCGGCGGAATCACGGTTCTTTACACGCTGTTCAACTACGCGATCTTCCGCGTAATCCCGCTTCCTGAAATCCGCACAATGGTTGAAAACAAAAACCTC
>CAZDXA010000007.1:0-78585 GCA_964509435.1 uncultured Synergistaceae bacterium
TGTTCGGCGACGAAAAGGTCAAAGTCACCGCGCAGGACGTGAAATTCTCCTATGACTACTATCTTGACCCTTCTCACGGTTCTGTGCGCTATGACGCTCTGAGCAAAACACTGAAAGAAGTCAGAGTTGTTGACGAATACACCGTCCAGTTTATCACTAAAGACATCGACGTACTCTGGGAATATTTCATGTACCAGAACTATATCATTCCGCGGCGCGCCATTGAGAAAAAATGGGACCTCAACAAATCACCGGTAGGTTCGGGGGCTTACAAATTCAAGGAATACATTACCGATTCCTCTGTGACGCTTGTCCGGAATGACGACTTCTGGAAAAAGCCGGCACTCGACAAAATTGTCTATAAGTTCATTACTGACAAGGCTGTCTCATCCATGGCACTGCAAAATAAAGAAATCGATATTGCACCGAGCATCCTTCCTACCGATCTCGAAAACATCGCAGATAAAGATTACCTCGTGCTGAAACCGGCAGCGAATGGTTCTCTGCGCTGGGTGGGATTCAACTGCAGGCTTGATATGTTTGCCGACCCCAGAATGCGCCGGGCTCTGGCCATGGCAGTTGACATGGACGGTGCTGTCAATGCAATATTTGCTAACAGAGCCGGTGCCAAACTGGCAGTGCGCGCCTATGGCTGCATTCCCTATGAGCGCCCCGGCGGAGACATTGAATCCAACAAGGCCGTGACGCCGCCGTACAATCCCGAGGAAGCCATGAAAGAGCTGGATGAACTTGGCTGGAAACGCGGCAGGGACGGCATCCGCGAAAAGGACGGCAAAAAGCTGAAGTTCATCATTCAGGCAGGCAACAACGACGCCAACCGGGAAAAATTGTCCGTCATCGTGGCTACTCAGCTTCGCGCTGTCGGGGTTGACTGCACGCCCCGTACAGCAGAATACGCAACACACGTTTCTGACGTGGACAACGGGAAAGTCCAGATGTTCGTCGACGGCGGATTCAGCAACCTTGACGGCGGCAAAAGAATCATGCACAGCAGCACAAGCTTCAGCCCAAGCTCAGGATACTGCAACAAGGAAGTGGACGCGCTTGTCGAGCAGGCGTTCCGTACTGTAAACTATGAAAAACGTTGTGATCTTCTGCGCCGGGCAGACAACATTTTTACTTCTGAATGTCCGCAGCTGGGCGGATACTTTGAATACAACCAGATCGGCTATAACAAAAGGGTTCTTGATTTCGGCTACCCTTCACTGATTGCCGCTTTCTGCTCCCCGGTACGCAACGTGAGCGTCAGCGACTGACTGTGAAAAACTGTGCATGCCGGACACTCTGACCTGAAGCGCTCATGGAAAATTGTTGAGTAAAAGATGCGCTGTATAAGGAAAACGGCGTTAGCATCCTTACCAGCGCATCTTTTATAAACTCTCCCCGCTTTCGCAGATACTCCGGAAATATAAAAAATATATTGAAATTTTATTCGCAATAATATATTATAGCAAAAAATATTTTTTCACCTCAACCAATATGCATTGAAATTTTGACAGCCATGGCTGAAAAGTTTTTGCAGTCAGCAAGCAAGAAACACATTTATCTGTTTTATTGAAAAGGATCTGCCAGTACAGGCCGGCGGAATAAAAATCCTCAAACGGCATGTTGTACGCAATTTGTTTCTCCTCTTTTCAGTAAGCGGTCTGCTCCGTTCTGTGCCAGAATTTGATTTATATCAGTTTCTGCATGGTTTTAAACGCGTTTTACACTTTCATTACAATGACTAAACATTTATTACAAAACCAGAAAAAGCTTGCAAAATTGTATAACATCATTTAATATAATAAAAAAACAAGCTAAGATTTTTATGAGTTTTTCCATAAATCTAAACAAAGAGGTGAATCGTGTGAGAAAACTTCTTCGCAACGCCGTTGTGATTCTGTCTGCCGCAGCTTTGTTCTGTGCTCCTGCAGCTGCAGAACAGAAAACACTGACCATCGGTTCGTACATGATGATTTCATCGCTGTGGCCGTGGAAAGTCACAACCGACGGGGACTCCTGCATTCTTCGCCAGATCTATCATACACTTGTGGAAATGGGAGCGGATACAAAATTCACTCCCAATCTGGCCGACCGATGGGAATGCGCTGATGATGGCGTCACATGGACGGTTCATCTGCGCGACGATGTCTACTGGCAGCGCGGCAACGGTCTGTTCGGCGACGAAAAAGTCAAGGTCACTGCCGAAGATGTGAAGTTTTCCTATGAATACTACCTTGACCCTTCGCACGGATCCATTCGGTGCGACGCCCTCAATAAAACCCTGAAGGAAATTAAAGTCGTCGATGATCACACTATTCAGTTCATCACGAAAGACATTGACGTGCTCTGGGAATACGCTATGTATCAGAATTACATCATTCCGCGCAGGGCCATTGAGAAAAACTGGGATCTCGGCAAATTCCCAGTCGGTTCAGGAGCGTATAAGTTCCTGGAATACATTCCTGACACCTCGCTCACATTGGTCAGGAACGATGACTTCTGGAAGAAACCGGCCCTCGACAAGATTGTCTACAAGTTCATCACTGACAAGTCTGTCTCGGCCATGGCGCTGCAGAACAAGGAGATCGACATTGCACTGAACATTCTGCCCACTGAAATAGGTAATATCGCTTCAAAGGACTACCTGACCGTTGCGCCTGCATCGGTAGGTTCACCGCGGTGGATCGGTTTCAACTGCAGACTTGATATGTTTTCCGATCCCAAAATGCGTCGTGCCCTGGCAATGGCTGTTGATATGGACGGCGCCATTGCGGCAATCTTTAAGAACCCTGCAGGCGTAAAACTGGCAGTGAGGGCCTATGGCTGCATTCCATACGAACGTCCCGGCGGAGATCTTGAATCAAACAAGGCTGTAACGCCGCCATACAATCCAAAGGAAGCCATGAGGATTCTTGACGAACTCGGATGGAAACGCGGCAGGGACGGCATCCGCGAGAAGGACGGCAAGAAACTGAGCTTTACAATTCAGGTGGGCAATAACGATGCAAGCCGTGAAAAGCTTTCAGTGATCGCAGCCACGCAGCTGCGGGCCATCGGCGTTGACTGTACGGCGAAAACTGTGGAATGGGCCACACATAATTCTGATATTTTAAAAGGCAACGTTCAGCTTTATGTGCTTGGAGGCTTCAGCAGCATAGACGGCTGCCGACGCCTCATGGAAACCAACCCCAATCGTTTCAACCCCAACTGCGGCTACTCCAACCCACAGGTTGATGCCCTGATCAGAGAGGCTTATCGCACGCTGGACTATGACAAGCGCTGCGATCTGCTTCGCCGCGCTGACAATATTTTCGCTTCTGAATGCGCGTACCTGGGAAGCTACTTTGAATATACCCAGACTGGCTATAATAAAAGGGTAACAGATTTCGGCTACCCGAGCGTTCTTGTAGCGCTCTGCTCTCCCGTGCGGAATGTCGGCATCAGAGACTGAAGATCACTGCGTGCCGGTATCTGAAGACGGCGCAAAGATTTCCACTCTGCCTTTCACATTCAAATGTTCTGCGTTTTACCGTGCTGTTTTAATACAGTTTAAAAGCCTTGCTGCCATGGCTTTTAAATACATGGGGGTAAAAGACTGTTTATCCCAATCATATTGAAGAGGGTGACTGCTGTGAAAATGAAGTTCCGATTTGCTGCTGTACTGCTGCTGGCTGCCGCTGTGTTCTGCGCTCCTGCCGCTGCCGCCGAGGAGAAAACGCTGACCATCGGCTCTTATATGATGATCACGACGCTGTGGCCGTGGAAAACGACCTCGGACGGCGACGGATACATTATCCGTCAGATCTATCACACGCTCGTTGAAATGGACGAACACTCAAAGTTCACACCGAGTCTTGCGACGAAATGGGAATGCGCCGATGACGGCGTTACATGGACAGTCCATCTGCGCGATGACGTCTACTGGCAGCGCGGCAACGATCTGTTCGGCGACGAAAAAGTCAAGGTCACCGCTGAGGACGTGAAATTCTCCTATGATTATTACCTTGATCCGTCTCACGGCTCAGTGCGTTATGACGCTCTGAGCAAGACGCTGAAAGAAGTCCGCGTTGTTGATGACTATACGGTGCAGTTTGTCACCAATGACATCGACGTGCTCTGGGAATACTCGATGTATCAGAATTACATCATTCCGCGCAGGGCTATTGAGAAAAACTGGGATCTCGGTAAATTCCCGGTCGGCTCCGGCGCTTACAAGTTCAAGGAATACGTCACCGACACTTCTGTAACGCTGGTCAAAAACGATGACTTCTGGAAAAAACCGGCCCTCGACAAGATTGTCTACAAGTTCATCACTGACAAGTCTGTCTCGGCAATGGCGCTGCAGAACAAGGAGATCGACATTGCACTGGCTATTCTGCCCACTGAGCTTGAGAACATTGTCAACAAGGATTATCTTGTTCTTGCCCCTTCGGCAATCGGCTCACTGCGCTGGATCGGCTTCAACTGCAAACTCGACATTTTCTCTGATCCGAAAGTCCGCCGTGCTCTGGCCATGGCTGTCAACATGGATGGCGCCATTGCGGCAATCTTCAAGAACAATGTCGGCGCCAAACTGGCAGTGCGCGCTTACGGCTGCATTTCCTACGAGCGCCCCGGCGGAGATCTTGAGTCCAACAAGGCTGTGACGCCTCAGTATAATCCCAAGGAGGCCATGAAAATTCTTGACGAGCTCGGCTGGAAACGCGGCAGGGACGGCATCCGCGAGAAAGACGGCAAGAAGCTGAGCTTCATTCTTCAGGTGGGCAACAACGACGCCAACCGTGAAAAACTCTCGGTCATCGTGGCAACCCAGCTGAAAGCCATCGGCGTTGACTGCACGGCAAGAACCGCAGAATGGGCAACTCATGCTTCTGATATTGCCAAGGGCAACGTGCAGATGTACATTCTCGGCGGCTACGGCAACCTTGACGGCGGCAAGCGCCTGATGGAAACCAACCCGAACCGTTTCAGCCCGAACTGCGGATACTCCAATCCTGAGGTTGACAAGCTGATCAAAGAGGCGTTCCGTACGCTGGATTATGACAAACGCTGCGACCTGCTTCGCCGCGCCGACAACATCTTCAGCTCTGAATGCCCCCACCTCGGCGGGTATTTCGAGTACAGCCAGATGGCCTACAACAAGCGGGTCACTGACTTCGGCTATGCCACAGTCTATCAGGCTCTGTGCTCTCCCATGCGCAACGTGGGCGTCAGCGACTGATTTTCTGTAAACAGACTGTGTAACGCGGGGGCTTATGGAGGGCGCTCCATAAGCCCTTTTTGAAAATGCGGGCTGAAGATCTGCCTGCGCAAAGCACAAAACCTATCAATATTGGAGAGAGTAAGATGTGGACTTATATCGCCAGACGAATTTTGCAAACCATCCCGACTCTGCTTATCAGCTCTCTGCTTATTTTTTCTCTTCTGTACATCACGCCGGGAGATCCCGTTGAGCTTATTCTCGGCACAGAAGATGCCAACGTTTCGGAAGAACAGAGACAGCTTGTTGAGGCAGAATGGGGGCTGAACAAACCTTTTCTGGTACGCTATGCTGATTTCATCAAGGGCGCGCTTACAGGAAACCTTGGAAAATCCTACGCCACGGGCGAGGATGTTTTTCTCAGCGTCATGCGCCGCATGCCCAACACACTGAAACTGGCCGGAACTGCCATGCTGATTGCACTGGCTGTATCGCTGCCGCTTGGAATTCTGGCAGCGCTTAAACACAACAGCTTTATTGATTCCCTTGCCACAGCCCTTGCGACCGTCGGCGTATCACTGCCGCGGTTCTGGTTCGGCCTTGTGCTGATCATCTTCTTTGCCCTGCATCTCGGGTGGCTGCCCACAATGCCTGAAACGACCACAGCCGCCGACGGCATCATTCCCTTCCTGCGCTCCATCATTCTTCCGGCATCATCGCTGGCGCTGAGCATGGCTGCCACGCAGACGCGCATGATCCGTTCAAGCATGCTTGACGTGCTGAACCAGGACTATGTCCGTTATGCCCGGAGCAAAGGACTGAAAGAACGCACCGTCATATGGGGGCACGCTCTTAAAAACGCCATGATTCCCGTCATCACCGTTGTCGGCGGTGAAATCGGCGGTCTGCTCGGCGGTTCAGTCATCACAGAATCAATTTTCTCCTGGCCCGGCGTCGGCCGCCTGACCATCAACTCAATCGCCCGGCGCGATTACCCGATGATTCAGGGAGCTACGCTGCTTCTCTGCATCAGCTACATGCTGGTCAACCTGATTATTGACATTCTGTATGCGTGGTTCAATCCCCGCATCAGGCTCGGAAGCCGCAGTTAGGGGGCGAAACTATGAGCGAAGAGAAAAAAACAGAGCAGAAACGCCGTGTTCCCGGCGAGGAAATCGGCCTAGAATCGCTCCCGCTGACAACATACTGGGCTGACGTGAGATACCGCTTTATGAAGAACAAAATTGCTGTGCTGGGGCTGATTATCCTCACGATAATCATCGTACTGTGCGTTTTCGCCCCGTTCTTCACAAAATATGACCCTGAAATGGATATGGATCTGATGAACATTCTTGTCCGTCCGTTCTCCCCTGACCACCCGCTGGGCACTGACGATCTTGGCCGTGACATCTGGTCTCGACTGCTCTACGGCGGCCGCATGTCTGCCATGATCGGCCTGTGCGTGACGCTCTTTTCCGCAGCCGTGGGCATCGTGATCGGTCTGGTAAGCGGCTATTACGGCGGCTGGATTGACTCGCTGCTGATGCGCTTTACCGACATCATGCTGTCTTTCCCGTTCCTGATCATTGCCATTGCGATCATGGCAGCACTGGGATCGAGCCAGAGCAACGTGATTCTCGCGCTGGCCATCGTGAGCTGGCCCCGGTTTGCCCGCCTCACCAGAGGACAGGTGCTGGCAATCAAAAGTACGGAATACGTTGAATCGGCCCGCGTGGCAGGTTTTTCCAACGCGCGGATCATCTTCAACCATGTTTTTCCCAACTGCATCGGTCCGCTGATTATTCAGGCAACTCTTTCCACCGGCAGCGCAATTCTTTCTGCTTCCGGCCTGTCCTATCTGGGTCTTGGCTGCGACGCAGCGGCTCCCGACTGGGGCGTCATGCTCAATCAGGGACGCAACTACCTGCAGCAGGCATCATATCTGACGACAATACCGGGCATCGCGATTTCGCTGACAGTTCTCTCGATGAACTGGATCGGCGACGGTCTGAGAGATGCCTTTGATCCTAAAATGAGAAAGTAGGCGGCTGCCATGGCAGAGATAACTCCAAAAGAATATCTGCGCGTGGAAAACCTTCACACCTACTTCCACACGCCTGAGGGCGTCGTACGTTCTGTTGACGGCGTTTCGTTCCACATCAACGAGGGCGAGACGCTGGCACTGGTCGGAGAGTCCGGCTGCGGCAAGACGGTGACCTCGCTGTCGCTGATTCACCTTCTGCCCGACAATGCCGAAGTGTTTGCCGACAAAATGACCATCGGCGGACAGACAATCCAGAAGCTGACAAAAGAAGAAGCCCGCCGCCTGCGCGGCCGGCAGATTTCCATGATCTTCCAGGAACCGATGACTTCGCTGAACCCCGTATACCGCATAGAAAAACAGCTGGGAGAAGTTTTCAGGCTGCATAACCCGGGCATTTCAAAGGAAGAAGTCTTTGACCGCTCTGTTGCGATTCTGAAAAAAGTGGGCGTTCCCAAGCCCGAAGAACGTCTGAAAGTATATCCGCATCAGCTCTCAGGCGGCCTGCGCCAGCGCGTTATGATCGCCATTTCGCTAGCATCTAACCCGCGCATGGTCATCGCTGACGAACCGACAACGGCGCTTGATGTGACAATTCAGGCTCAGATCATTGATCTGCTGAAAACGCTTCAGCGGGATATGAACATGTCCATTATGCTGATCACCCATGATTTCGGCGTGGTTTCCCAGATTGCTCAGCGCGTAGCCGTGATGTATGCCGGCAAGATTGTTGAAACCGGACGGCTGGAGGATATTTTCCAGGATCCATGGCACGTCTATACGCGTCTGCTCATTATGTCCATACCGGGCATCAAGGTAACCCGCGGCGGCCGCCTCGAGTCTATCGCCGGCACAGTGCCCAACCCGCTGCACTGGCCCAAAGGCTGCCGGTTTGCTCCGCGCTGCCCAGAGGCTCTGGACATCTGCTTTGAGGAAGAACCGAAGCCTTATGTGTGCGGTGACCGCAGCGTCTGCTGCCATCTGAAACGGAGGTGATCTGCTGTGAATAATGAAGATTACATTCTGCAGATTCAGGACCTGAAGGTCCACTTTCCAATCAGACAGGGAATCCTGCAGCGCACGGTCGGGTATGTGAAAGCAGTTGACGGCGTATCGCTGAACATCCGCCGCGGAGAGACGGTCGGCCTGGTCGGTGAGTCAGGCTGCGGAAAAACAACCATCGGCAGAGCAATTGTGAGGTTGAACGAACCGACGGCAGGCAGGATTATTCTCAACGGCAAGGATGACATTCTGCAGCTGCACGGCAGTGATCTGCGCAGACTGCGCAAAAAAGTGCAGATTATCTTCCAGGATCCCTATTCGTCTCTGAACCCGTCGCAGACTGTGCGCCGGCTGATCTCTGAGGTGCTGACCGTGCAGATGGGACTCAGCACCAGGGAAGCGGACGAACGCACGGCAGAACTGCTGAAACAGGTTGGACTTGCACCGATTTACGCGCTCCGCTATCCGCACGAGTTTTCAGGCGGCCAGCGCCAGCGTGTCGCTATCGCCAAAGCCATAGCCCTGCAGCCTGAATTTCTTGTGTGCGATGAGGCTGTTTCCGCGCTTGACGTGTCAATACAGTCGCAGATCATCAACCTGCTCATGGATCTTAAGGAAGAACTCGGCAATATCACCTATTTGTTCATTTCGCACGCTCTGAACGTGGTTGAACACATATCCGACCGCGTTGCGGTGATGTACCTCGGCAAAATCTGCGAATTCGCCGACACCGAAGAGCTTTTCAACCATGCATTGCACCCTTACACAAAGGCACTGCTTTCAGCCATACCGATTCTTTCAGGACGAAAGCAGCATGAGCGCATTATTCTGCAGGGAGAAGTTCCCAGTGCGGCAAGCGTGCCGTCGGGATGCCGTTTCCATACGCGCTGTCCGTGGGCACAGAAACGCTGCGCCGAGGAAGAGCCGGCTTTCCGTGAATGCGCGCCCGGGCACTGGGCCGCATGTCATCTGGTCTGATAAATATTCAGTGATCTTATTCAGGGAGGAGATTGTTTTATGCTGCTGCTGAAAAACGCAAAAGTCGTCACCGTAACGGGGGAAACGTATGATAAGGGCTGTGTGCTTGTTGACGGCGGAAAAATCAAGGCCGTCGGCGCTGAGATTGCCGCACCTGCAGGCTGCGAGGTCATGGATCTTGGGGGAAAATGGCTGACGCCCGGATTCATTGACGCTCACACGCATATTTCCAATTTTAATGAACCGCACCCCATGCCCACAATTGTGGACGGCAATGAAAAAACAGATCCGACAACGCCGCAGGTCCGCGCCATTGATGCGCTGAACCCGTTTGACATGGGCATTGAGGCGGCGCGCCGCGCCGGCTTTACCACCTGCTGCACACTTCCCGGTTCGGCGAACGTCTGCGGCGGCATCGGCGTAAACTATAAGACAAAACGGGGATCAACCGTTTTCGACATTGTCATTCCGGGCAACGAACCCATGAAATTCGCCATGGGCGAAAATCCCAAGCGCGTTTACGGGGTTGAACAGCACAAAATGCCTATGACGCGCATGGGAATTGCGGCAGTCATGAGAAATGTCCTGTATCAAGCGCTCGATTATTCTGACGAACTGCGTGAAGCTGAAAGCGACCCTGAAAAAAAGCCCAAACGCAGCTTTATGCTTCAGGAACTTGTGCCGGTCGTGAGAGGCCAGAGAAAGTGCCGCATCCACGCGCACCGCGCCGATGATATCGTCACCGCCGTGCGGATTGCCGAAGAATTCCATCTTGACTTCTCCATTGAGCACTGCACCGAAGGCTATAAAATTCTCGATTTCCTGAAGGAACACCACGTAGACTGCGTGGTCGGGCCGCTCGCAATGGGGCCCAGCAAAATGGAGATCTGGGGCAGACGTCTGACAACTCCTGCAAAAATGGAAGCTGCCGGAATCAATTTCTGCCTCACACAGGACACCGGCTCAGGCATCAAGTACCTGACAACCTATATCGGTCTCTGCATCGCGCGCGGGCTGACTGAGAAAACCGCCTTTGAAGCCGTCACCATCCGCCCCGCCAGACTGCTGGGCCTTGAACGCAGCGTCGGCAGTATTGAGCCCGGAAAAGACGCTGATCTTGCCGTGTGGAGCGGCGATCCGTTCTGCAACTTCACGCTCTGCGAAAAGACCATCATTGACGGCGAAGTGTATGACAACCTCGCCGACGGCCTCGACCAGACGGTCGTGTTCTAAGCAAAAAAACAGGAGCCGGAAATTCCGGCTCCTGTTTTTTTGTTTCCGATTTACTGTTCTGCGCGCTGTTCCTCAGATCTCGGCAGCATGCGGTCATTAAGACGCACGGCATACACATTTCCGTCGCCGTCCAGTGCCGGGCGGACTTCGGAAACCGACATGCCTTTGGTCAGCAGCGCGATGCCGCCGCGCACCATACGCACGGGCAGATTCTCCCCGCCGCTGGTCACCGAAATGCCTGCCCCTTCGCGGCAGATGCGCACGCAGGCGCCCTCGCCTGAACGGTATGTGCCGCATGACCGTTCTATCAGGCTGTCGTCCCATGGTTCATCTGTCCAGCAGTCTTCAGGTGCCGGATTCCAGCCGGCTGCCGTACGCATCAGCGCATCGGCGGCAAGTGCCACGGGAACGTTCTCGGTGTTGCACAGCACGATTGCCGCTGCGCCCAGTTCAGGCGACCAGGCAATGTGCGACGAAACACCCGGCAGACTGCCGCCGTGACGGTGGACTGTAATGTCGCCGATGATGGTGTTCATCAGTCCAAATCCATAGGTCACGTGATGTTTCGTAGTCACGCGGGGCTGCACCATCATTGCCGCGCTTTCGGCCGAAATAAGACGGCCGTTTTCACACCGCCCCCGGTTCAGGTACATGCGCAGATATTTTTTCATGTCGCTGAGAGTGGACTTCATCGCACCGCCGCCGTTCAGCACAAAGGCATGACGTGTGTAATCCCAGTCTGCGCTCGTTTCGGTATAAAGTTTTGCGGCGTTGGAATCCCTCGCGGGGGCCAGAAAACGGCAGGTGCTGCGGCTCATGCCCAGAGGGGCCAGAACGTGCTTTTCAACGTATGTAGCATAACTGCCCTCTCCGCCAAAGCGCCGGATCATGTCGGACAGCAGTCCGTAGCCGTCGTTGCAGTAGCTCATCATTCTTCCCGGTTCGGCCAGACGGGGTTCATTCAGATCAAGACCGGCCGCCACCTCTTCCACAGCTGCCTGTGCCACTCTGTCATCGTAGGCCGTCTCTGTTTCTGCCGGATTGATGCCCAGTTTTTTCAAAAGCACTGACAGCAGTGCCCTGGGACGAGGGTAATAACCGCCGGTGTGGCTCAGGAAATGAGCTGCCGTAACGCTTTTCTGATAGGAATTATGGAACTCCGGAACATACGCTGAGACCGGCGCATTCAGATCCACAGCGCCTCGCTCTGCCAGCTGCATCATGCTCAGGGCTGTAAACGACTTGGTGACTGAGGCCAGGCCGAACAGGGTGTTTTCGTCTATGGGAAGGCGGCGCTCGGCATCGCGGTATCCCAAAAAGTCCTGGTAAACTGTGTCGTTCCGGTCAATGACGGCAACTGCCATTCCACGGGCACTGTGAGTTTCCGCTATTCTTTCCAGAAATTCTCTCAGGGCCGTCCCTTTGTCCTCAAAACGGCGCTTCAGTGTTTCAGTACGGGACATAAAATTCTCTCCTTAGCAGACATTCTATTTGTCGGACTGTTCCCGGCGGCTGACATAGCCAATGCCGTTCCTGATATCGATTTTTGTGCCGTAAGGCCTGCTCAGTTCCGCCATGCGCTCAAGGACTCTGCAGCTGCTGGCCAGCACAGGCACGCCGAGGTGCGGACGCGGCTTTCCCATGCCGAGCGAAATCGGATAAAGCGTCACGTCTTTTACTGAGCCGTCCTCAATTGTCCAGGATGCAACCACGGCTTCCCAGATTTCGGGCAGAGTGCCGTATCCCACAGTACCGTTTTTGCTGCGGTTGTCCATGTAGGCCCCAACCTTTGTGTCCAGCGGCATACCTCTGTTGGCATAGGCATCCCACGGCTGATATTCAACGGTTTCTGTCTCAAAGATAAAGTTGCCGAGGCTGTAAAAAATCACGCCGTTTCCGTAAAACTCCACGCCGCGAACCAGGTGCGGGCCATGGCCGATGATGACGCTTGCCCCGGCATCGATGCAGCGCCGCGCAAATTTTTCGATAAACTGGGCCGGCACGTTAATGTCGGTGCCGTCATACTCATGGGCATGAATACTAACCAGCACAACATCGGCCTGCTTTCTGGCTTCAGCGATCTCGCCGGTGATGCGCTTCATATCCTTTTCTTCAGGAACGCTTTCAGTCCGGCAGCAGCTGTCAAGAATAAAGGTGCACCCGGTACCGAACGGCAGAGTGCCTTCCTTAGGGGGATTTTTATAGCCTGTTCTGACTGAATACTCCATCGCCGCATTGATTTTTGTGATTTCAGCCAGCTCGCGGACCATTTCATAGTGGGTTTTGTCAATGTGGTAGTATCTGTGGAACCGCAGGGGATTCAGCCCCGGACGTCCGGGCAGGTCAGCGCTCTGAGCGCCGGCCATGGCCGAGGTGTCGAACGTTGAGCAGACGCTGACAAGGGCAGTCCGACAATCCGGTGTTTCAAGGCAGCAGGGTTTTGAAGCATCGCCCAGGTCTTTGCCTGTGCCCGAAAATATCATGCCGCGCTCTTTCAGGTTGCGGATTGTGGCCAGGACTCCGCCGTGGCTGTAATCGCATGAATGGTTGTTGGCAGTGTTGAAAATATTAAATCCCATGCGCCGGATGTCATCCAGCGCTGCAGGGGCGGTCATGGCCCAGGTGCCGCCGCTGACTGCGGCAGGAACGCCTTCACGGTCATGAAATGTCATCTCAAGATTTGTAAAGCGCACATCATGCTGTCTGATCAGGGCCGTAAGATCGTCATATCCGGCATAGCCTTTTTCGGGAATACGGCGGGTGATAAATGTGTCGCCCGAAGCAATATAAGTTGTGCGTCCCATTTTTTATGCCTTTTCCATGACGGAAGGAAGCTGATCTTTGATTCCCGCAGCCATCAGAAGCACCATTGCGGCATGCTGCACGGCCTTGTAGGCGTCTTTCACGGGGAATTTTTCATCCAGACTGTGGTTATGAATATTACGGGAATTCTCATCGGGGGCAAAAGCACGGCCCATGCACAGCGCCGGAATTCCTTTCCCGATGGCAATATTGGCGTTGGTGCTGCCTCCCTCAGCCAGCGAAGGCGTGACGCCGAGGTAATTCAGACCGAGCCAGGCAGTTTCAACCAGGGGCATATGCGGATCCTGCGTTCCTCCGGGAATGTCACAGAGAATCCGCTGCGTGACGGTAATTTCATTTCTTCCCCAGCGGCGCGTTTCCTCAGCGGCTCCCTGCTTCACGGCTTCGAAGATTTCCGCCCTGAGTTTTTCAAACTCTTCTTTACTGTTGGAGCGGAAATTTATTTTGATTGCTGCCTCTGGGGCAATGGCATGTACTCCGGCGTCGGTGCCGGCGTGGAAATTTGAAACGCAGAACGTTGTTTTCGGTGTTTCCGGCACCTGAAAGTCAGCTATCTTCGCTACTGCCCTCGCCGCAGCGTGAATCGGCTGGGCCAGCGTACCGAATGCACCGTAAGCGTGTCCGCCCTGGCCGTGAAATGTGAATTCCCATGACTGGCTGACAGTCGCCTGATACACGACAGAACTCATGTCATTATTGTCCAGACTCAGTGAAACGTCGATCTCGCTGCCGTTGTCGTCAAGGAAATCCTTCATGCCTCCGAGGCCGCCCATGCCCTCTTCGCGCGTTGTCCCCACAAAAACGATGTCGCCCTCTGTTTTTACACCGCAGGCATTGAGCGCCCTCGCAATGCCCAGAAGCATGGCCAGCGCACGGGTGTCATCGCCAATGCCAGGAGCGTAGAGAAAACCGTCTTTTTCCTCAACCTGTTTTACCGTACCAAATGGAAATACTGTATCAAGATGGCCTTCAATCAGCACCCGCGGGCCTTTTCCCGCTCCGCGGCGAAGTGCAACGACGCTGCCGCCGCGGTCAGTGTGAACATCTTCAAGGCCGAGGGCACGGAGTTTGTCAGCAAACACGGCCGCACGTTTCTCCTCATGCCCGGTCGGTGCCTCGATGAGCACAAGCTCCTTCTGCTCATCTATGGTGCGGCGCTGGTCCTGTTCAATGTATTTGAGAACTTTCTGCACCTGTTCAAGTGAAATCATCCTGTCAAAACAGGCTTTTGTCTTTTCGCCTACCTGATACATTGAAATGCCCCCTTATTTTTTGTAAAAATCGGGAATCTGGTTTTTGTGATACTCAAGGATTTCACGCTGGAAATCAGGACGTGCAAGAATGTCACAACCTGTCATGCCCAGCCCCTTCGCACCCTTGATGCAGATTTCAAGGGCCTCCGGCGTGCGCGCTGCGGCTGCATATTCCTTAGTGTGCGCCTGAATCGACGCATCGTCTGTGATTGAAAGGTAATCATGAATAATCGGCAGTTTGATGGAAACGTTGCCGATATCCGATGATCCGTACTGTTTTTTCGGGTCAGGCCAGCGCATTTCAATGCCAAGCTGCGCCATATTGTCTTTGAACGCCTGATTCATCGGCTTGTTCGGATAGCGTTCCGCAGAAATGTCGTCATTGCTGATTTCGGCTTTAGCGCCTGTCAATTTCTCCGCGTTCCCGGCGCACTTTTCAACGAGTTTCATCAGTTCTCTGATGCGGTTCATCGTATCTGCGCGCAGGCAGAATGAGGCGCTCGCATAATCGGGAATTATATTTGCAGCGGTGCCACCGTTTGTGATTATACCGTTGATGTTGTCCTGCGGGTCAAACGTCGGGCGCATGATGTCAATCTGGTTGAACAGCTGGATCACAGCGCTCAGGGCGTTGATGCCGTTTTTTGGCACGGAGGAATGAGCTCCCCTGCCGTGGAATTTCACCGTCATTCCCACCGCGGCACGCCCGCCGCGCCCTACAAGATTTGCAGAAGGGCCGCCTCCCGACGGGTGCATCATCATTGCAAAGTTCACGTCGTCAAAAGCGCCCCGGTCCAGCAGCTTTACCTTTGCGGAACCACCCTCTTCGGCTGGAGTGCCGATAAGGCACACGCTGCCTTTCAGCTGCGGCATTACTGACGCAAGACCGAGAAAAGCTCCTGTTGAACAGGCAGCGATCAGATTGTGGCCGCAGCCATGGCCGACACCGTTCAGCGCGTCGTATTCCGCAAGGTATGCCACTCTGGGGCCGCCCGGCTGACCGTCAAAGTCTGCACGGAATGAGGTGGGTATGTCCTTGTAGCCTGTCTGAACTTTAAAACCGTATTTCTCAAGAAAAGCCTTGATAAAGCCCATGGCCTTGAATTCATGCCATCCCAGTTCTGGGTTGTCGTGAATGTCCAGGGCAAGTTTTTTCAGTCCGTCAGATGCTCTGTCAATCGCTGTGATGATCTCCTGTTTCAGCTTTTCCATAGATCTCTTCCCATCCTTTCAGCCTCATTCATGTGAAAAAACCGCAGGAGGGGCCTGCCCCTGCGGTTCACCATCAATGCCGTTTTCTGTTGAACTGCGCCGCTTTGCAGCAGGCAACAAAGTGACCGGGATAAATTTCCTGAAGCGGCGGATCTTTCTGATAACACTCTTCACTGACGTAATTGCAGCGTTTTGCAAAGCGGCACTCGTCCGGCAGGTTTATAGGCGAAGTGATCTCGCCCTTCAGCAGAATTCTCTCTCTTTTCGGTCCTCCCACTTCGGGCACCGGAATGGCTGAAAGGAGAGCTTCTGTATAAGGATGAACGGGATTCGCAAAGAGATCGTCAACTGGCGCTTTTTCAACAAGCTGCCCCAGGTACATCACTGCGATGTCATCAGAAAAATGGTTGACCACCGAGAGATCGTGAGTGATGAATATATAGGTAAGTTTCATCTGTCTCTGCAGATGCTTGAGAAGATTCAGAATCTGCGCCTGTATTGAGACATCAAGTGCCGAAACCGGCTCATCGCACACAATAAACTCCGGGTTGACTGAAAGCGCGCGGGCCACCCCGATTCTCTGACGTCTGCCGCCGTCAAGTTCATGGGGATAGCTGTTAATCAGGCGCTCGGAAAGGCCGACCACTGACATCAGTTCGCGCACGCGGTCAATGACCTGATGGCGCGGCACCGTGTGGTGCACATACATTGGCTCGGCAATGGTCTGGCTGATCGTCTTCTTGGGATCCAGCGATGAAAAGGGATCCTGAAAGATAATCTGCATTTTCTGGCGCATGGCCAGCATCTGTCCTGCGTTGTACTTAAGGATGTTTTCGCCTTCAAAGTGGACTTCCCCCGAGGTAGGCTCGATAAGGCGGAGTATGCAGCGGCCTGTTGTCGACTTGCCGCAGCCTGACTCCCCCACTATGCCGAGGGTCTTGCCGCGCTCTATGCTGAAGCTGACGCCGTCGACGGCATGGAGTATTCCATGGGGAGTCTTGAAGTATTTCGTCAGATTTTTTACTTCGAGAATCGTATCAGACATATTTATCCTCCCTGTTGATATGGAATCCCTCTTCATCATAGCGGACGCAGGCTGCTGTATGAGTCGGACTGAAGTGCCTGAGTTCAGGCTGTACTCTGCGGCATGCATCGCAGGCGTATTCACAGCGCGGCGCAAAAGCGCATCCTTCCGGCAGATTAGTGGGATCCGGCATCAGGCCGGGAATAGGCTTCAGGTCCTCTCTGCGGCTGTTGATGTTGGGCAGAGAGTTGAACAGCCCCTCCGTATAGGGATGGCGCGTATGGTTGAACACCTCGTCCAGCGTTCCGTATTCGACGATTCTGCCGGCGTACATTACGGCAACCTTGTCGCATGTCTCGGCCACGATGCCAAGGTTGTGGGTGATCATAATAACTGAAGTGCCCTGTTTTATCTTTAGGTTCTGAATCAGATCCAGCACCTGCGCCTGAATGGTGACGTCCAGCGCAGTCGTCGGCTCATCAGCAATCAGCAGCTGAGGAGAACAGGCCAGCGCAATGGCAATGACCACACGCTGCTTCATGCCGCCCGAAAACTGGTGGGGGTATTCCTCGCCGCGCTCCGGGGCGATACCGACTGTTTCAAGCATCTGCAGCGCCTTCTGATGCGCCTCTTCTTTGCTGAGCTTCTCATGAAGTTCCAGACTTTCGGCAATCTGGTCAGCCACTTTGTACACCGGGTTCAGCGATGTCATGGGATCCTGGAAAATCATCGAAATGTCCTTGCCTCTGATCGTCTCGAGCTTCTGCTTGGGAATTGCCAGCATATCGTTGCCGCAGACTGTGATTTTCCCGCTTTTAATGACGCCGGGCGGATCAGGAATCAGGCGCATCAGAGCCAGAGCCGTCGTTGTCTTTCCGGCGCCGGTTTCCCCGACAAGACCGATTGTCTCTCCTCTTTTCAGAGAAAAGCTGATGTCGTTGACTGCCTTGACGGTTTCCTCTTCCAGCTCGTAGTAGACTGTCAGATGTTCTACGTTCAAAATAATATCATCATGTGAATTCATCGCAGCACATCCTTAGTTTTTCAGCTTCGGGTCGAGAGCATCCCGCAGCGCATCACCGATAAGATTCAGCGACAGCACGGTCACCATGATCGCCAGCCCGGGGAACAGTGTCATGTACGCGTAATGGCGGATATACTTGCGCCCGCCTGAAAGCATGGCACCCCATTCCGGCGCCGGCGGCGAGACGCCGAGGCCGAGAAAGCTCAGCGCTGAAGCGGAAATGATGGCCGAGGCCACTCGCAGTGTGGCCTGCACAATAATCGGCGAGAGACAGTTCGGCAGAATGTGCGAAACGATGATCTGCCGGCGGCTCAGGCCGATAGCACGTGCGGCCTCGATGAACTCCTGCGTGCGGACTGTCAGCACGGCAGCTCTGGTGATACGCACAAACTGAGGTATGCTTGTCAGCCCGATGGCAATCATCAGGTTCAGCATGCTCTGCCCCAGCGCCGACACGACAACCAGCGCCATCAGCATGTTCGGCACAGAGCTGAATATGTCTGTAAAACGCATGATGACTTCCTCAACTGCGCCGCCCATGTATCCGGCAATGGCGCCAAGCGTTACCCCGACTGTCAGAGCGATGAAAACCGCAACAAGCCCGACGGAAAGAGAATAGCGGGAACCATAGATGATCCGCGACAGTATGTCTCTGCCGTATTCATCAGTTCCGAACCAGTGCTGTGCACTCGGCGGCTTCAGCCTCATGGCTGTGTTGACGCCGATCACATCAGTGTCATAATCGAGAAATACATTTGAAAACACAGCGAGAAGAATCATCACAATGATGATGGCCAGTCCGATCATGGCGCCCTTGTTCTTTTTCAGACGGTGCATAACCTCGCCGAACTGACTTCTCTGTTTTCTGTGCCGAACTTCCTGCTGATCAGACTGAGGCTGGCTTGACATTGAGTTTCTCCCCCTTTTTCCTCTTCGGACGGGCGTACTGCGCCTTGATGCGCGGATCAACAACTGCGTAAATCAGGTCAACAGCCAGCAGGATCAGGCTGAAAAACATCGTCGTCATAATGATGCAGCCTGTGACCATCGGCGTGTCTCTGGAGTTCAGTGAGTCAATGATCAGGCGCCCCACCCCCGGCCAGGAGAAAACAGACTCTGTCAGCACTGCGCCGCCGAGAACGCTTCCCAGCTGCGTGCCGATAATGGTAATAATGGGAATCAGCGCGTTTTTCAGGGCATGCTTATACACCACATCCCTTTCGCTGACGCCCTTTGCCCGGGCCGTCCGCAGATAGTCCTGACGAAGCACGTCAAGCATTGAGGATCGCGTCGTGCGCGTCAGAATGGCCATCATCCCCGTACCAATCGTAATAGCGGGCAGGACGATGCTGGAAAAGCCGCGCGCACCGCCTGAAGGAAACCAGCCGAGTTTCAGGGAAAAACCGATCATCAGAAGAAGTCCGAGCCAGAAATTCGGCATTGACAGACCGCACAGGGCAGCCACCATTGCCAGGTTGTCCTTCCACGTGCCCCTGTGCTGCGCCGAGTAAATTCCGAGCGGAAGAGAAAGCCCCACAGACACGATCACCGAGGCTATGCCGAGATACAGTGTATTGGGAGCCTTTTCCATAAAAGCATCCCAGACTGACTGTTTTGTCGTGTATGACTCCCCCATATCGCCGTGCATCAGCTTCCACATATATTCACCATAGCGGACAACGACGTTTCTGTTGAGTCCCATTTCCTCGCGCATGCGTTCCTTGTCCTCCACAGTGGCGTCATCCGGCGCTATAACGTCCACAATATCGCCGGGAGCGAGGTCAAGCGTGAAGTACACGAGGAACGAGACTCCGATCAGGACAGGAATCAGCATGATCAGTCTCTTGATGATATATCGAAACATTATTGGGGCGTTCCTCCTCTTTGTAATTTTAATTAATGGCCGTGCCCAGAATGTAATCTGTGCACGGCCCTTTGCAGAACAAATCTTATTTAAGCCGGAAGGATTACTGTTCGATCATGTACACGTTTCTCATGTCGTGATGCGACGTCGGATAGTAATCAATGCCGCCGACCCCTTTTCTGACTGCCATAAATCCCTTGGGATAGCAGACCGGCACATAAGCGCCGTCGTCGTGCAGAATCTGCTGCACTCTGAGATACATTTCCCTGCGCTTGGCATCGTCGGTCTCTGCCACGGCGTCATCCATCAGTTTATTGACCTCAGGATTGTCATAATGGGATTTGTTGACGCCGGTACCAGGGCAGATCAGGCGGCGGCTGTCATCACCGAATACGTTCATGCCGCAGCCGTAAAACGCAGCCTGATGCTCGCCGTTTGTGGTGCTCAGGCTCAGACCGGCCGTATCGAATTCCTTGAGCGTTGCATTGACGCCGATATTTTTCAGCTGTGCCTGAGTAAGCTCGCCGCATGCCTTGCGCATGCCGGCGGCCACAGAGATGACGATGTTCAGAGGTTTGTCGGGGCCATATCCTGCAGCTTTCAGATACTCCTTTGCCTTCTCGGGGTTGTACTCGTAAGGGGTCGTGCCGCCGTTGAAGCCGTACTGGTTCCAGCCCCACATGGACTTGCAGAGTTCGCCCTCGCCTTCCCATACCACATCAAGCAGTTCCTGGCAGTTGATGCCGTAGCACATGGCAAGGCGCACATTTCTGTCATTGAAAGGCGGTTTCTTGTAGTTCATCGCAAAATACTGAATGCCCGAACCCTTGTACTCCTGGAGTTCAAGCCCTTCGGTCTCGCGGATGTTCTGCAGTTCGCTGAAATCAGGCTCATAGCAGATATCGATCTCGCCGGCTTCAAGTGCGATCAGGCGCGCGGAAGCCTCAGGCATATAGCGCATTGTGAAGCTCTCGGCCTTGGCCTTCTCGCCCCAGAAGTTGTCGTTGCGGACCAGTTTGAGGAAATCGCCGAACTCATAGGAATCGACTTTCCACGGGCCTGTTCCGATTTTCGGGCCTTCTGTCTCGTCGGCCTTCACTGCTTTTTCATTGATGATCGACGCCGTGGGCAGCGTCAGCAGATAAGGAAGGTCCACATTCGTCTTCAGAAGCTCAATCTCAAAGTGGAGACTGTCAATGACGCGGGTTTCCTTGATCAGCTTGCCCAATATTCTTGCAGAATCTGTGTTGACTGAACGGTCAAGCGTAAATTTAACGTCGTTCGCCGTAAGCTTTTCACCGTTATGGAAATAAACGTTGTCGCGCAGTGTGAACTGATAGTTTTTGCCGTCTTTTGTGGACCATTCGGTGCAGAGCTGCGGCTCAACCTCGAGCGTTTTATTGTTGAAATGCAGCGGCGTGTCAAACACCATGCGGAAATAATAATTATGCCAGGTATTTGAATTTGACTGAGGATCCAGAGAAATGATCTTGCCGCCCAAGCCGAGCACCAGGTCTTTTTTGTATTTCACATCAGCTGCGCCTGCAGCACCGGCCGCCATACACAAACATATACCCAGAATCAGCAGAAACCCACACTTGCGTTTCATCAAACCGCCCTCCTGTATTTAATACAATTTTTAATTGCGGTTCCATTTAACCACAAGATAAAAATAAATACAAGCATAGTTTTTATATTAATGCAAATTTAGTATTATTGTGTTCTGTCACTGGGAAATACAAATGAATCCCAGTCTGCTACCCCGTTGTCGGCAAGCAGTTTCAGAACGTTGTTCATTTGTTCCTTTTTGAATAAAATTATATAATCTTTTTCGTCTCTCCGATGAAGACGCAAAGTAAACCCCGATTTGAACTCACGGATAATCATAAAGTATTCAAATTGCCGATAAGCTGATGCCATGCCGTTTCTGTACATGGCAGTCTGCCCCAGTCCGACGGGAATAACTGCATAAGTGCCGGTGATCAGAAGAAACGCATAGTAGAATGCAGCCTCGCCCCTGACGTAATTCCAGTATGCCAGTCCGGCCGCAGCAGCAGCCAGAAAAATTCCGCAGGCAAGGCGGGCAAGTGGCATGCGCCCCCTGATGAGGATTTTTTTCCGCGTCCTGATAATGGCAGTCAGTTCGTACACGGAAACAGCGACGGCCGCACAGATAATAAGCGAATACACATCCATCGTCAGCGCCGGGAATATTCCGAACTAAAGAACCGGATCTGCGGCAGGCAGCGCACCCATGGTCTGGAGACGTTCCATTGTGCCGTAGCGCTGCCGGGCAAGTTGAAATTCCTTTTCGTCATAAAAACGGCACTTTCCCTCACCGAAGGCCTTGGCAGCTTCAATGACAAAGCGCACCGCAGATTCGATATCCGCCGGCTGCGCCGCCCCTGAGGCACAGCCGGGCACTGCGCTCTGTGATGTGAGCGCCACACCGACCACAGGCGCTTTCACTGCAGTACAGGGCTGCATGATGCTGTTCAGATGATACAGGCCGTTTCCGTAAGGCGTGATATCGGTCATGGTGATCGGCAGCACCGCCGGCAGTTCGCCAGTGACCCAGGTCATGAGATCAAGCAGATCATCACTGACCCGGAGAATCCACCCTTCTTTTACCGTCGGAGTGATTGCAAAACCTCTTCTGTTGAGCACCCTGTTGCCGCGCGTTGTGTCGACCGACAGCACAGCATCGAGCGGAACATTCATTTCTGTTCTATTGGTCGTGGTCATATCTATCGGCGATCCCATGAACGGAACGGGGGCGTGCGGAATGGCCGGCGCATTTGGACAGATGTGCGTGGAAATGAACACGTCACCTTTCAGCACATCGCCGCGGCAAGCCATGGTTCCGAGTTTCATCGCAGCCGCCACCGCAGCCGCCGCCCCGTCTCCGTCTGAAACAAGGCCGATCCGCGACGGGCGCGCCCCGATGCCGCCCAGACGGCCAGTGATTCCGAGGGTCGGCGCAGTTCCGCCGCTGTGTCTGCCGCAGCTGCCGTAAATCCATACTTTGACAAAGTCAGTGCTGCCCCTGGCGCTGCTGACTTTTTCAACTTCAATCTGTTTTTCAGGCACTCCCTCTGCAGTCAGCGCCCTTTTGACGTCCTCACCGGTCACCAACGGTGAATCAAGAAGATCCAGAGCCCGCATCACATGAATCAGCGACATTTGCGACAGCCTCCCTTTTGTTTTTTGGAATACATTCTTCTTTCATAGTGTTTAATGCATTTCAGCTTCTGCTGAAAAAAGGAATTATATTTCATTCTACTCTGTTTTATGAGCGCGTCAAATTACAGACACGGCCTGAAGTGCAGAGCGCTGTGCACGGCCCGTGCAAAACTGATATAATATGTTCATGCCATGACAGTGGAGGTGATATGCTTGAAAAAAAGTATTCTTTCAGCAGCGGCCGCAGCTCTGTTTATCGCATTATGCGCTCTGCCTGCCTCTGCCTCCATTTCTCCGTCGCGCGCAAAAGCCGTGTGGGAATCTGTAGCCCGGCCGACAGAACTGACGTCTCTGCCGTTTTATGTCAAGAAAGATAGTAGTCCCAATGCCTGGGTGACAAACGACAAATCAGTTACAGTCACCACATCGCTGCTGAATCTTCTTCAGAGCGAGGACGAGCTTTACTGCGTCTTTGCACACGAAGCAGGACATGTCAAACTGAAACACATTGCAAAAGCGCGCTCGCGTGCTGTAGGGCTTTCCATAGCCTCTCTGCTGCTCGGAGAACTTATTGACAGCGACCTGGGCAGCGCGGCCGTCAATGTCGGAGCAAATCTTGCAAATTCGGGCTGGAGCCGTGCACAGGAAATTGAGGCCGATGATTACGCAGTGCAGCTGGCCGTGGAACACGGCGTCGATCCGGTTGGCATGTACCGTGCCATTGCCCGTCTTTCTGCGGTCAACAAAACTGAACCGAGCGGTTTTAACTCTCATCCCCCCGATGAGCGCCGCATGCTGCACATTAAAAACACAATTCTTGAACTGGATCCAAAGGCTGATTTCAGCAGTGCTGAAAACATTGTCAAAAAGGCAGAGGAAAAGAAACGCACTGCCGATAGAGACGACTCTTATTCTTATGATCCTGACCGAGATCATGACAAATGACAGACTGGGAGGCCGTCTGGAAAATTCATACTCCGCACCTGCGGAAGCAGGCGCGGAGTATCTTTTTACCCTGCCCGGGAGGCAGAAAAGGAAATTTATTCAAATGCGCTTTTTTGCACGGGTCTGCCCGCTGTACAAAAAATTACAGCCCGCAGACAGAACAGACATAACGCCCGGCCGGAGCATCTGAGGCGCGCGCGGATCTGCTGAGCCTGAAAATTTCGTTTCATGATCCATACTTTCTCCGGCAGACTGGCAGAATCAGGAAGCACACTGATGACACTGAATGACCTTAACCGGATATAACAAACGGGACGCTGCGCTGCAGCGTCCCGTTTATATTAGATAAAACCTCTTGATTATTTGTCAGGCACGGAAAACTAAAATAATGGAGCCGACTCCCAGATTCGGACTGGGGACCCCATCCTTACCATGGATGTGCTCTACCTACTGAGCTAAGTCGGCTTCATGAATGGTGGTAGCGGGTGGATTTGAACCACCGTAGGCTCTCGCCGTCAGATTTACAGTCTGATGCCATTGACCACTCGGCCACACTACCAAAAAAAATTGTTGCAGGGGCGCTATGTAATGGAGCCGGCGATCAGATTCGGACTGATGACCTGCTGATTACAAGTCAGCTGCTCTACCAACTGAGCTACGCCGGCCTGACAGAAAGATATTATAAAGGATTTTCCCCAATTGTCAACGGCTGAAACGCACTTTTTAATGATCCTGCAAAAACCGCGCCGGTATCAGGTCCTGTGCGGGCTGCGTCACTTCTTTTCTGACGCGGCAGCCGTACAGAGAATTTTCCGGCGGCATTTTTTACCGCCGGAATAAGCAGATTTCATTTTTTGTCTGAAGCTTTCCCTGGCATTGTGTTTTTCTTCCGCGCAGGAGCTTTCTCAGGCGCAGCGCCCGGTCCGGCATATTTTGGCGGAGCTGCCGAATCAAGCATATACTTGTCTGAAAGGCCGAGCGCGTAATCCAGGTTTGCACGGCTGCTGTCGGTGTCGTACACTGCGTCAACAAGCTGAGTTCTCGCATTGGTCAGCGCGGTGCGTGCGTCAAGCACATCAAGGTTGGTGCCGACATTTGCTTTATAGCGCATTAGGGCCATGCGGTAGTCTTCCTGTGCACTGGCAACCTGACGTGCTGCCACGTCTATTCTCTGCCGGGCAGATTCGTAATTGAGCTGAGCCGAGGACACTTCGAGAGAAATCTGTTTTTTCAGGTCTTCAATCTGGGAGAGCAGTTCCTGTGCCCGTGCGCGGTATTCCTTTACCTGCGCGTGCAATTTGCCGCCGTCGTAAAAGTCCCATCTCAGGCCCACCGATATTTTCCATGTGTCGAGGTCATCAGGCCAGAACTCAAGCCCCTGATTGACCCCTTCTCCGGCAACGACTATTTTCGGTCCGTTGCTGCCTGCTGCTGCGGCGGCGGCAGCGTCTGCAGCTTCACGGGAATATGCCAGAGCCTGAAGTTCGGGACGCCATGAGTAAAGACTGCTGTCATCCCATACGGGAACCGGCCGCGCGGCAGACTTCATTTCAGGCTGCGGCATGCTGTAGCGGTCTCTCAGCGTCACTCCGACGGCTCGCTCAAGTGCGCGCCATCTCACGTCAACAGCGTTGCGCGCAGAAATAACGTTCAGTTCTCCGTTTGAAACGTCAACCTGAACGCGGAGCACTTCATCCTGGGCAACGACACCGTATTTATAAAAATACTCAACCTGTGAGAGGTGTTCTTTTGAAAGGGCCAGGACTTCCTCGGCCACTGTCAGTTTTGCGCGCGCGCGCTGAAGATCGTAGTAACATACGCGCACGCTGTTTTCTACGGACTGCCCTGTGCGGACCTCTTTTGCGCGGATTCCACGGTAAGCCAGTTTGCGGGCGGCAGTCAGATTTTCCACAGCGCCGCTGCTGAAAAGCAGCCATTGAAATCCCAGGGCAGCATTGTAGACTTCGTCGAATGAATGGGTTGCGTAGCCGACAGCGCTTGCGGTATGGGCCAGCTGCGGTGCGTAAACGGGTATCACGCCTTCTTTATCCTGCCACTGCCCTGCAAGGCTGGCGTAAAGGTGCGGAAGTTTATCCGCCTGTGCCTGCCTGATCTGCTGTTTTGCCTGCTCAATACGGGACTGTGCGGCGCTGAGCGAGGGATTGTTCTTATAGGCAAGCTGAAGTGCCATATCTGTAGTCAGCAGCGGAAGACGGTTCTCAGCCCGGTCTGCCGCCAGACCGGCAGCAGATGTGCAAAACAGTGCTGCACCGGATATCAGGGCAGCAGCGATGAGTTTTTTACTCATGAAGAAACCTCCTGTGTACGTGTGACGGTACGAAACGTTCACTTAAGATTTTTTTCATTATACCCGAAACACGGCCAATGAACAAAAGCCTCTTCAATTCTACACATATTCAGGCAGAACTGTGCGGATCCTCTGCATTTTTTTTCCTGCACAGCTTCGCACTGATACGATTTTGACAGGACCGAACATTCTGATCAAAAAACCCCCTGCTTCCTCCGGCCTGAGGAAACAGGGGGTCTGTTTTTATCTTACTGCAGCGCTGCTTTGAAAACTTTATCCACGTCGGCTTTTTCGGCGTGGCCTTCATGAACTTTCTCACCGTCAACATAAAACGTCGGCACATAGTAATAATCGTATTTTGCAGCCACATCCGGCTGTTTGCGCTCGTCAACCATTTCAAACGGAACCGAAGCATACTCAGGATGTTCTGCTTTCAGTTCATCAATGCATCTGAGCGCCAGCGCACAGTGCGGGCAGCCTTTGAACATGAACATGGTGATTTTCTTCATCTGAATCACTCCTGACTGATTCTTTAAAACTCATAATATGTTTCAGTGTTTTTCGGCAGACGGGCAGGTTCTATAAGCGGCAGCGGATCAAGCCAGACGCCGTTTGAATACAGACCGAGGTGAAGGTGCGGCCCTGTCACCCTGCCGGTCGCTCCTGAGAGCGCTATTACGTCTCCGGCTTTCACCTTCTGTCCTTCTTTTACAAGAATTTTTGACAGATGGAAATAGGAACTGGACACGCCTGATCCATGGTAAAGGTATACAGAGCCGCCGGCAAAGTAGTGCATTCCGGTCAGCGAAACTGTGCCGTCGGCAATTGCCTTCACCCGGGTTCCTGCTGCGGCACGCAGATCAAGCCCTGAGTGCCCTGCCCTCGGCACCCCGTTGTAAACTCTGAATCCGCCGTAATAAGCGGTCGGAATTCCCGGCACAGGGCGCAGAAATTTCTGCGGCAGCGGCGTCCCGGAAGTTTGCCGTGAAAGCGCAGCATTTACTGCCCTGCGTTCTGCCGCAATGCGTTTCTGCTGGGACTTCGGCGGCGTTACCATTTTCGGCGGCACTTTCAGTTCCTGTCTGGGATAATGATATTCTGTCACTTTGATTTTTCTTTCCGCCAGGATGCGTCCGCGGTTGCCGCAGTTAAAGCTGATGCTGAAGCTGAGAACGCTTCCTGCCAGTTTCTGATCGTTCGGCACGCCCAGAACAGTCCGCACGAGGCCGTTCACCGGCTGAAGTTCGATATCCCGGCCGCGCCATTTTGCTTCAACGTGGTCAATAGGCTCGCTGACATACATTTCAAGGATAAAAGGCTGGCCTGCCGGCACTTCTTCCGGCACACGCAGCCGCATGCGCGCGGCATCTGCGTTCTGAGCCCCTGCACACGAGAAGAACAGGGCAGCGAATAGTGCGGAAAGCACGCGCAGCACCCGTCCGCGCAGTCTGCCTGACGCGGCGCTTTGCAGTTCTGCCCGCTTTGAATCCATCGGACTACTTCAGCTCTCTGAGTTTACGGCGCAGAATTTTGCCGGAAGGTGAAACCGGCAGTGAATCCACAAAGTCAACTTTGCGCGGTATCTTATAGTTCGCAAGTTTTCCCTTGCAGTATTCGATAATGTCACGGTCAGTTACCTGGAATCCGGGTCTGAGCACAATAAATGCGCGCGGAATTTCCCCGTTGACGAGATTGTGCATTGCCACAACAGCGGCCTGAGCCACTGCGGGATGAGCATTGAGAATGCGTTCAACTTCCTGAGGATAGACGTTGAATCCGCCGACAATGATAATGTCGCTGAGCCGGTCGAGAATGGTGATATAGCCGTCTTTATCGTACTTCACCACATCGCTGGTGTTGTACCAGCCGTCGGGAGAAAGTTTCTGGGCTGACACCTGAGGCGCTTCAAAATAGCCGGGGAACACGGAAGGACCGCGCAGCATCAGCACGCCAGGCGTTTCGGGAGGCAGCGGTTTTCCTTCTGAATCGCAGACTTTCCACTCGTAATTGGGAAGCACAGGGCCGACAGTTCCCAGTTTGCGCGTTTCCTCAGTGGGGTTGACTGAAATAACCGGCGAGCATTCAGTAGTGCCGTAGCCTTCAAGAATCGGATGGCCGAACAATTCGACGCTGGCCTGATCCAGCGCGGTGTTCAGCCGGTCGCCGCCGGTCACAACAGCGCGGACTGTGTCGATTTTCACGTCGTTATGCGCCGCAGACCGTTTCAGGAATTCGACCATTGCCGGAACAAGCCACAGAATGGTGCATTTTGCCGCAGCTATGGTCTTCAGCACAGCCAGCGGCGGCATAAACGTACCCACAGCCGCAACGCGCGCGCCGGTGATCTGCGGGATCAGCAGGCCGAGAGTGAAACCGAAGGAGTGAAAGTTCGGCAGTGCCCACAGATGCACATCGTTTTCGTACATTTTAAAAAGGCCGCGCATTCCGTCAACGTTGCCGATGAAGTTTCTATGGGTCAGAGGCACCGCCTTGGGCATTCCCGTTGTTCCGGAGGTGGTAAAGAAAACCGCGTAGTCCGGTGTAGTGGTTTTGCGTTCAACGCCCCGGAATTTATCTACCGTGCCGTCCAGATCGGTCTGTGTCACGGGATAACGCACCACGCCTGCCGCAGCTTTGGCATCATCCCTTCCGATCACAATTGCAAAAGGCTGCACAAGGTCGATGGTAGGCAGAAGGTTGTCCGTTCCCGCTCGCATGTTCAGCGGAATAATGGTTCCCCTCAGGCTCCACACAGCCACAGCCAGTTCAAGCAGTGCCGGGCAGTTGGGCAGCAGCGTCATGAGTCTCTGCCCTTCTTTGAAGCCGGCCTGAACCAGCTTCTTGCGGTTTTCCTCAATTTTTTCAACGATTTCCGACGCGGGAATCCAGCGTCCCTCCCACCAGAAATCGTCATTCGTGCCGCGTTTTTTCAGTGTTTCAAGGATTACCTGTTCAAGTCGTTCCTGCATTTTATACTTCTCCCCTGATTATTCCCGGCAGACTGTCCAAAGCCCGCTCAGGCAGTATTTTTTTATTTTACCCTTTTTGGCTGTTCCGGGCAAATCGAATTAGCGCCAGTTCAGCACTGATATTTCATCGGGATAAAATCGGGCATCTCACCAAAGCCGAGTTTTTCATAAAAAGGCTTCGATCCGGGAACTCCAATCAGGCCGATCCAGTCAATTCCGGCTGCACGGAGCTCGTCAACCAGCAGCTTGACAATTTTCAGTCCCCACCCCTGTCCGCGGTAGTCTGTACGCACCACAATATCCTGAATGTAAGCGTCGCTGACCCCGTCCGAGAGAGCGCGCCCCATGCCGACCAGTTCGCTGCCGTTGAAAAGGCCGACAAAGCGGAATGAGTTTTTCACCATGGCGGGGATAACATCCTGGCTCCAGCCTTCTTCCCACCATCCTGCATCAACATACAAATCGACTACATCGTCTGTCCTGACTTCTTTAACCACTTCAAGGCGCAGTGAATTTTCCAATGGAAGCACCTCCGCAAGCCTTTCCGAAATGTTCCGGCCGTTTTCCCGCTTACAGCAGCCCCTGCATGCCAGGAGAAATTCCCCGGACCGACAGTTCAGTGCACAGGCTGACCATAAATTTATCCCGCAAAGACAGTGCAAACTGGCAGATTTTTCTGCCTGTCCTGCAGTTTCATTATACCCTGTTAAAGCCGCCTGAGAATACTGCAGAAGAAAAAAACAGAATTTTCTGCCGGCGTTGAACCCCGCTTTTCATCATGCTATAATGGCGGCAGCTGAATATGGAACTCCGCTGGGAAGGAAGCCGGTGCAAATCCGGCACGGCCCCGCCGCTGTAACTCGGACAAATCCGAATATGTCACTGATTTCAGGAATCGGGAAGACTCGGACGAGGATGATGAGAAGCCAGAATATTTTCCTCCGGAGCTTTAAAAGGGGGAATGTTTGCGTGGGCGAACTCCTGAGCAGCTAAGGCAGCACAGCTGCAGGCAGGAGACTCGGCAAATTGCCGCGTCTCTGTTTTTTTACAGTTCCGCAGATGCGGACTGCTTCTTATAATTAGAAAGGAACGTGTATTTAGAATGACGTTTACGTTTAAATCTGTGCTGCTTGCTCTTACTGTGACTGCTGCTGCTTTTACCGGCACTGCCTGCGCCGCACCGCATGAGAAAAAGGCCGACAGACAGGCAATTCTGATTGCCTCGTTCGGCACTTCGGTCCCTGCCGGCCGCGTGGCTATCGACAACCTTGTGGAGGAAACGAAAAAAGCATTTCCCGGCACCGAGGTGCGCCTTGCGTTCACTTCAAACATCATCCGCCGCAAACTTGCCCGCGAAGGCAGAAAGGACGTCCCCCCGACACCGGTACAGGCTCTTGCTGATCTCAATGATGAAGGCTACAGCAGGGTCTGCGTTGTTTCCACTCACATCATCCCCGGTGCTGAGTACGATGAGGTGAAAAACGTCGTCGATGCTTTCCGTACAATCCGCGGCAAGTACAGCTTCAGGGAACTGCGCCTGAGCAATGCATCGCTTTACAGCGTCGAAGCCTGCGACGAGGTGGCAGACATTCTCATCAAACGTTTCGCAAAGATTCCTGCAGACACCGCCGTTGTGCTGATGGGGCACGGCACGCCGCACCACATGGCCAACGCCATGTACTGCCAGCTTCAGGTTGCACTGAACAAAAAAGCTGACGGTCGTTTCTTCATCGGCACCGTCGAGAACACGCCGAAGATCGAGGATGTCATCGCGGCTCTGAAGAAATCCGGACTGAAGAAAACCGTCATCTCCCCGCTCATGATTGTCGCCGGCGACCACGCACACAACGATCTGGCCGGCGCTGACGATCCTGAGTCCTGGCTGAATCTCCTGAAAAAAGAGGGCTTCTCTGTCGAGACCTATCTTCACGGCCTCGGTGAGGACAGCAATTTTGCGGCCTACTTTGTTAAAAATATCAGGGCAGCTCTGAAATAACATGCCTGTGCCGTCCAACGCCGGTTTCTTAGATGATTTCCGCCGGAAACGCCGCAGACGGCTGCTCGTCCTGGGTGCGGCGCTGATCGTCTGCCTTTTTCTGACGGCGCTGTGGCGGATCGCACTGGGAGAGTGGAGAATTCCACTCTCCCATGTTTTTAGCTATCTGTCACCGTTTCTTCCTGAAGCCGAACAGCAGCTTCCCGAAGCGCTGGTCGTGCGCGCCGTTCGCCTGCCGAGACTTTTGTCATCTCTGGGGACTGGCGGTCTTCTTGGCGCGTCAGGTGCTGTTCTTCAGGGACTTCTGGCCAATCCGCTGGCAGAACCTTACACGCTGGGGATAGCATCAGGGGCTGCCTTCGGCGGCGCTCTGGGCTTTTTCTTCGGCAGTTCCGCAGTCACACCCATGGCTTTTGCCGGTGCGCTGCTCTCGCTCATGATGGTCAGTCTGATCGCCAGACGCTACGGCGGCAGCGGTGCTTACCTTGTTCTGGCCGGCATCATCACTAATGCAGTGCTTTCTGCAGGCGTAACTTTCCTGAAGGCCATTGCTGATGACCGTCTCGGCGCGATTGTTCTGTGGCTGATGGGCAGTTTTTCGGGCGCAGGTCCCTCTGCAGCGTTTTCAGTCTGGATCGGTGCGGCTGCGGTTATTGTGCCTTCATGGCTCTGCGGCCGCCAGCTTGACGCTGTTTCGCTCGGCGAAGGGCAGGGCGAATTGCTCGGAATCGACGAGGGGCGTCTGCGGCTTCTCATGATCAGCACTGCCTCGCTGGGCACTGCGCTTGCGGTCAGCAATTTCGGCATCATCGGTTTTGTGGGGCTTGCGGCACCTCACATCATAAGGCTGATCATCGGTCCCGCGCACCGGCCGCTGCTGATCTTCTCGTTTCTCACCGGAGCGCTTCTTCTGACCCTGGCGGACGGCCTGGCGCAGCGCCTTGGCGAGCTGCCTGTGGGCGTCATCACAGCACTGCTCGGCGGGCCTTTTTTCTGCTGGATTCTGGTGAGGCGCAAATGACAGGCAATCTTACACTCTCTTTCAGAAAGCTTTCCGTCAGCTACAACGGAATTCCTGCGCTGAAGGGCATTTCCGGCGCCTTTCTGCCCGGCCGTGTGACAGCTCTGATAGGGCCGAACGGCAGCGGGAAAAGCACTCTGCTCAAGGCCCTGTCCGGGCTTCTCCACTACTCCGGTTCAGCAGTCCTTGCGGGGCGCGAAATCAGGGACTTTTCACGGCAGGAGCTCGGCCGGCTGCTGGGCATAATGGCGCAGCGGGGCGCTGCAAAAGCCGCGTTCACAGTTTACGACGTGATCAGCTTCGGGCGGCTCCCGTATCAGAAACTTCTGACGCCGGCGACGCCTGAGGACGAAAAGATGATTTACGGCGCGGCCGAACAGCTCGGTGTAACGACGCTGCTGACGCGCCCGGTGACAGAACTTTCCGGCGGCGAACAGCAGCGGGTGATGCTGGCCATGATCGCTGCGCAGAATCCGCAGGTTCTGCTTCTCGACGAGCCGACGTCTGCCATGGATCCGTATCAGGCAGTGCGCGCGTTCCGTCTGATGCGCCGCTGGGCAGAATCCGGCAAAACTGTGATCGCAGCGGTTCACGATATCAACTCGGCACTTGCGTCAGCTGATGATTACTACGCCGTCAGGGACGGCACCGCCGTTTCATCGGGCCGCGCCTGCGACATCAGCGGGCCAGTGCTTCAGGCACTTTACGACACGCCCTTTGCGGCTTATATTTCATCGAAAGGTGGCAAAGCATGGCATCCGTATTTCTGAAATTTACGGCAGCGCTTCTGGCTGCGCTGCTGACATATACTTTTCCGGCCTGCGCCTATGAGCGCATTATTTCGCTGTACCCCGGACATACAGACAATATCATTGCCCTGAACGGACAGTCAAAGCTTGTGGGAATTTCCCAGAATGACGATCCGGAAACGCTGCCCGGTCTGCCGCGCTTTCCTATGAAAACCGGAGCAGAGGCACTTCTGGCTCTTAAACCTGATCTCGTCCTGATGCGCACCCTCGTGACAAAACAGAATCCGGAACTGAAAGACGTGCTGGAACGGGCCGGCGTTAAAGTGATACTCATCGACCCGCCTTCGTGGGAGGGCTTTGCAGAGTATCTGCGTGAACTGGCGCCGCTCATCGATGTTAACCCCGATGATGCCGCCGCACTGTTCATCAGGATCTGCAGCGAAATCCGCGAAAAGGCCGGGGGGCTCCGGAAAGGGCGCACCGTCAGCGTCTTCGTCGAATCCACCGCCAGAGACCTTCATACTTGCGCGCCGGACTCTTGGGCTGCCCGCCTGATTGAGCTGGCAGGAGGAACCAATGCGGCAGCCTCTGCCGTTCCGGCCCGGCGCGGCAGCGCTGTCGCGCCGTGGGGGCTTGAGCGCGTGATGAAGCTGCTGTCTGCGGGACTTGACGTCTACCTCGTGCAGAACGGCGCGATGAACCGCACAACGCCTGAAGAACTGAAGGCCCGCTCGTGGGCCTCAGCCCTCGGCACAGCAAAGGTCGCATTCATTCCTGAGGCTCATCTGGCGCGCCCGTCGCTGAAGGGGCTCAGAGAAGGCGGCATGAAACTGATCCAGATTTTTTACGGAGAGTGATTTCCTTGAAATTTATCATTGCAGGTGTCGGCCCCGGAGATCCGGGCATGATCACAGCCGACGCTCTCAGAGCCATCAGAGAGGCTGATCTTGTGCTGATTCCCCACTCGCACGCCGAACGGGCTTCGGCAGCTGAACAGATTGTGCGGGCACATATTCCGGAGCTTGACGCTGTACCGCTTCTGTTTCCGATGACCAGCGACGCGGAAAAACGTGACGCCTCATTGTATGGTCAGCTAGAGGCGCTGAGACCGCGCTGGCAGGGGGCACAGACCGTTGTTCTGCCTGTGATCGGCGATTCCACGCTGTATTCGACCGGATTCTACCTATACAACCTGTGGAAGGACATGGTTCCGGATCTGAAACTTGAGCTGAAGCCGGGTATTTCTGCGCATAATTTTGCGGCAGCACTGACAGGATCATTTCTCGCAATGTCAGATGAAATTTTCGCAGTGGTTTCAGCCACTGCGCCCAGGGAACGGATTATCAGCGCCCTGAAGGCCGCTGACTCGGCGGCGCTTTACAAGCCGGCCGCCCTGAAAGGTGCCCTGCGCGAAACTGTTGAAGCTGCCGGTCCATGGAAAAGAATTCTGCGCGCAGACCGCGCAGGTCTCCCCGGGCAGAAAATAATTGAAGGCTCTGCCGCGCTGGAACCGCCGGATGAATATCTGTCAATTCTGCTTCTGTGGAAATAGTTCGCAGCCCGTCCGGCTGACCCTGATGTTTTTTCCCGCGCGAGGCCGGGGCTGCCTGCCGCATTAAAAAAACAGGAACAGAGGTGCTCTGATGAAACCCGAAGAAATAGAACAGGCAAGCATGAGAACCATTGCCTCAGAGATGGCCCCATGGCAGGGGCCTGAGGAGAACCGTCCCGTTGTCATGCGTGTCATTCACGCGACAGCAGACTTTGATTTTCAGAAGAACATGTACTTCACGCCTGAAGCCGTAACACTCGGCAGAGAGGCATTGCGCCGCGGCACGCCGGTTATCACTGACACAATGATGGCCGCAGCCGGCATCAGCAAAAAAGCATGTGCAGCGCTTGGCGTTACTGTCACATGCCGTATGTCTGATCCCGAAATTGCTGCCGAGGCAAAAAAACGCGGCGTCACCCGCGCCGCAGTCAGCATGGAAGCCGCGGTCCGCGAAACGCCCGGTGCCATTTATGTCATCGGCAATGCGCCGACAGCATTGATCCGCCTCTGTGAACTGATCGACGAAGGCAGAGCCGCCCCCGCGCTGGTGGTGGGCGTGCCGGTCGGCTTTGTCAACGTCATTGAGTCAAAAGAACGGCTGGCGAAAACGCCGGTACCTGCCATCATCGCCATGGGGCGCAAAGGCGGTTCCACCGTGGCGTCAGCCATTCTGAACGCCCTGCTCTATGGAATTGCACGGCCCTGAAAAACTCCGCGAAGGATTCACCACAGGCAGCTGTGCGGCTGCCGCCGCCCAGGCATCCGCAATCCGCCAGCTTCGGGGGCGCACTCCGCGGAGCGTGCGCATCACTACTCCATCCGGAAAAGTTCTCGACCTCGGCATTGTCGAACTGAACTACCCGGTCTGCGGCGTCGTCAAGGACGCCGGCGACGATCCCGACATCACGAACGGCATGACGGTGACGGCCTCAGTTGAAATCGGTGAGAGCGACGGCCCTGTTTCATTCGCGGCGGGCGAAGGCGTGGGCACTGTCACCCGCGCCGGCCTGAAAGTACCTGCGGGAGAGCCTGCCGTCAACCCGGTGCCAAGACAGATGATTGAAAAGGCTGTGCGAGAAGTCATCGGATCAAGGAGCGCCCGCGTCACTGTCTCAATTCCCGGCGGCAGAGAAAAAGCAGAGCATACCTTCAACCCGCGGCTGGGCATTGCAGGCGGTCTTTCAGTGCTGGGCACCACAGGCATTGTCAGGCCCTACAACCTTGAATCAGTCTACGAATCATTCACTCTTGAACTGAACACATTCGCAGTTGAAAGAAAAGAAATCATCGGCCTGACTTTCGGGAACACCGGAGAAAACGCCATGAGAAAAGCCTATGCGCTGAAGGGGCACTGCATCATGCAGGTCGGCAATTACATCGGCTATGTTCTTGATGAAGCGCTGCGTCTGAAATTCAGGCGCGTACTGCTCTGCGGGCACCCAGGCAAGCTGCTGAAAGTCGCTGCCGGAACTTTTGACACCTATAACCGTACTGGCGACGGCAGACGTGAGGCACTGTGCACACACGCAGCGCTTGCAGGATGCCCTTCCCCGCTGATCAGAAAGCTGTATGACTGCTCCACCACAGAAAATGCCATCACAATTTTAAAAGAAGAAAATCTCGGTTTTTTATGGACAAACATCGCCGAAGTGACAGCAGAACGCTGCCGCGAGCGGATGTTCGGCGGTCTGGCTGTGGAAACCGCCTTTATAGACAACAGCGGCGTCATCCTTGGTGCAAGTGCCGGGGCCGCTGGCTTTGCGGAGAAACTTCGCCATGAGGCATAAACTGTTTGTGATCGGCGTCGGCCCAGGCGACCCCGGCCAGCTCACGCAGGCTGCAAAGAGCGCCATTGCTGGCGCCGTCTTTACCGCTGCGGCAAAACGTCACCTCTCACTTGCGGCAGGCTGCAAGGAAGTCCTTGAAATGAAGGATTTCGGTGAAACGTTTACGAAGATCGATGCGGCTCTGAACCGCGGCCCGGCAGCTGTGCTCGTGTCAGGCGACACGGGAATCTACAGTCTGCTGCCTCTTGTTGTGAAACGTTTCCCGGACGACGACATTCACGTCATTCCGGGTATCAGTTCGGTTCAGTCTCTGTGCGCCGCTGCGCGGACTACATGGGCTGACGCGGCTTTTCTTTCCGGCCATGGAAGAGCCCTCAGCGAATCTGCTCTGCTGGACTATGCCGACCAGAACCGCAAAACAGTTTTTTTCTGCGGCCCGCAGTGGAATCCGGCGCGGGTCTGCCGTCTGCTGGCAGGAAGCGGCATCAGCAGTCTGCGTCTGACAGTCGGTGAACGTCTCAGCTACCCTGATCAGAAAATTTCCGCAGGGACGCCTGCAGAGCTTGCAGACCGTCAGTACGACGATCTTTCACTGGTGCTCATTGAAAATGACGCGCCATGGACAAAGCCGGCAGGCCGTCCCAGGGACGAAGAATTCATCAGAACAGCTGTGCCGATGACGCGTGAAACCGTCCGTTCAGCCATTCTTGACCTCCTGCGGCTTGAAAGTGATTCAGTGCTGTGGGATCTTGGTGCGGGCACCGGTTCAGTGAGCGTGGCTGCCGCTCTGATCTGTGATAAGGGACAGGTCTGTGCTGTTGAGAAAAACCCGGAGGCCGTCAGCCTCATCGGGCAGAATGCAGCAAAATTTCACCGGCACAATCTCAGAGTCCTCAGGGGCGACAACCTGGAGATGCTTCCTTCCCTGCCGCAGCCGACACATGTGTTTATCGGCGGCAGCGGTCCCGAGCTTCCGCGTCTGCTGAAGTCCGTGTCTGCCCTGGGCGGCGGCATCCGCATTGCTGTCTCTGCGGTATCGCTCAAAACGTGGACTGCAGCTGCAGAAATCCTTTCCGGTGCCGGATTCACAGATTTCGACGCCATTCAGGTGTCGGTCAGTCGTGCAAAGAAAATCGGCAGCACGCTGATTATGGCTGCCCAGAACTCCGTAACGCTGTTCACGGCCGTCACGGCCGCTGAGAAAGAAGGCTGCTGATATGATTCATTTTGTGGGAGCCGGTCCCGGTGCGCCGGACCTGATCACGCTGCGCGGCGCAAAGCTTCTGTCTGAAGCAGGAATGATTATTTATGCCGGTTCGCTTGTCAATCCGGAACTGCTGAAATACGCTTCTCAGAACTGTGAAGTTTATAACAGCGCCTCGATGACGCTTGATGAGGTGATAGAAAAATTGGTTTCCGCGCACAGGCGCGGAACTGACGCAGTAAGGCTCCACACCGGCGATCCCTCGATTTACGGCGCCATCCGCGAGCAGATGGATCGTCTCCGGGCGCTGGGCGTTCCCTACGATATAACGCCCGGCGTCAGTTCGTTCTGTGCCGCCGCCGCGGCAGCAGAGGCAGAATACACTCTTCCCGGCGTCAGCCAGACTGTGATCATCACGCGCATGGAAGGGCGCACCCCTGTTCCGCCTGCGGAAAAACTGAGCCTGCTTGCGGCACATCAGGCTTCGATGGTGCTTTTCCTGTCAGCCGGACTTATGGAAAAGACAATTTCAGCCCTCCGTGAGGGAGGGTATCCTGCGGAAACGCCCGCAGCTGTAGTTTATAAGGCCTCGTGGCCGGAGCAGAGGGTTCTGCACGGAACACTGGCTGACATCGCCGGCAAGGCTGAAAAAGAGGGCATTAAAAACACCGCCCTGATCCTCGTCGGAAAATTTCTCGGAGAAAAATACGGCCTCTCAAAGCTTTATGACGTGGCGTTCAGCCACGGATTCAGGAAGGCTTCAAAATGAACGGTCTGCATATTCTTGCCTTTACCCGCGCCGGCACAGCGCTGGCACAGAAGCTCGCCGCGGCGCTGGACGGGCAGGCATGGGCGCCGGCGCAGTACGCTTCAGGCAGCGTTCTGCCGCTGCAGGTGCCTGTTTCAGTCTGGACGCGCACCCACTTCGCCGGAAGCACAGCGCTGATTTTCGTTTCGGCATGCGGCATCGCCGTGCGCTCCATCGCCCCCTGCCTGAAAGACAAAACCTGTGATCCTGCAGTGCTCTGCCTCGACGACCAGGGCCGGCATGTGATTTCGCTGCTTTCAGGACATCTGGGCGGTGCGAACGCGCTGGCGCTGAAAACAGCATCTCTCACAGGCGGCGAGGCCGTAATCACCACTGCCACAGACGTGCACGGCGTCAGAGCCGTAGACGTGTGGGCCGGAGAAAATGACTGCGCTATTGAAAACATCGGCGCAGTCAAATTCATTTCGTCAGCAGTTCTCAACGGTGAAAAAGTCGGCGTTGCTGTGACCGAACAGGTGCAGCCCGCGCCATGGCCCGCAACGCTCTGGCTGCGGCCCCGAAACCTTGTGCTCGGTGCCGGCTGCAGAAAAGGCACCCCGCTGGAAGCGCTGCACAGCGCCGCACTGGATTTTCTTGACAGCGCCGGCGTTTCACATCTGTCACTGAAAGCGCTGGCTTCCATCGACATCAAGGCCGAAGAACCCGGGCTGAAAGCACTCGCAGAAGAATTCGGCGTCCCTTTCATCACGTATTCTGCGGAAGAACTCATGCAGACTCCCGGCAGATTTTCAGCCTCTGAAAAAGTCCTGGCCGTCACCGGTGCTGACAATGTATGCGAACGCGCCGCTGTGCGGGCTTCCGGCATGGGGCCGCTTCTGCGGAGCAAAACCGTGTATCTCGGCATCACGCTGGCGCTGGCAAGGACTGCGCCGTGCACGCAGGAAAATCCGCACGGACAGAAACAGGATATGATGCAGAGTAAACGAACTCCGGAGGTTCAGCAATGATATATGTGATCGGACTCGGCCCCGGCGCGGATGACCAGCTCACTCCCCGCGCACTTGAGGCGCTTGAGAAATGCGACGTCATCATCGGCTATAAAACGTATATAGATCTGATTGCACCGCGGTTTAAGGACTGCAAGCAGCTTGTGCCGTCTCCGATGAGAGATGAAACCGGCCGCTGTGAGGAAGCACTGCGCCTTTCGCAGTCCGGAAAAACAGTGGGACTTATCTCGAGCGGCGACCCCGGCGTGTACGGCATGGCCGGCATCATGCTGGAAACCGCAGCCGGCCACGAGGATGTCCAGATCATCCCCGGCGTAACGGCAGCGTGCGCCGCGGCTGCCGTGCTCGGCGCGCCGCTGTCCCACGACTTTGCGGTGATCAGCCTGAGCGATCTGCTGACGCCGTGGGAAACCATCGAAAGGCGTCTTGAAGGCGCCGCCGCGGCAGATTTTGTGATCTGCCTTTACAACCCCATGAGCCGCGGGAGGCCGGATAACCTGCGCAGAGCCTGTGAAATTCTGCTGAAACACAAGGATGCAGGCACACCGGCAGGCTGGGTTCGCAGCGCCGGACGTCCCGGACAGGAAGCGCATCTCACAACCCTCGGCGCTCTGAAAGACGAAAAACTTGACATGTTCTGCACCGTTATCATCGGCAGCAGCTCCACAGAGGTCGTGGCCGGGAACCTTGTCACGCCCCGGGGGTACCGCCGTTCATGATCATCATTTTCGGAGGTACCACTGAAGCCCGGTGGCTTCTTGAACGCGGACTGCCGGCGCTCTGCTGCGTCGCCACGGACTATGGCGCAAAACTGCTCCAGGGGCTCGAAAATGCCAAGGTGCGCATCGGACGGCTTGACGAGCCTGCCATGGAAGATCTTTTCCGCTCTGAAAGCCCCTCATACGTTGTAGACGCCACCCATCCCTACGCGGTTGAAGTGAGCCGCAATATCCGTCAGGCCTGCGGAAAAACCGGCGTACCGTGCCTGCGCGTCGTGCGGCCGAAGACTCCGCTGCCCGGCCGCACAGCTGTTGTGAAAAGCGCTGCAGAAGCAGCACAGCTGCTGAACCAGACTGATGAAAAGGTTCTTCTGACAGTGGGCAGCAAGGAGCTGCCGGCGTTTGCCAGTGTCAGAAACGCGCGCCGGCGCCTTTTTGCGCGTGTGCTGCCCACATCCGCTGTGATCGCCCAGTGCGAGAAACTCGGCTACGACGCCGGCCACCTGATAGCCATGCAGGGCCCTTTCAGCGAAAGCATGAATGAGCAGATGCTTGCCATGACAGGAGCGTCAGTTCTAGTGACAAAGGACGGCGGCGATGCGGGAGGCATGAGGGAAAAGCTCGAAGCGGCACAGAAAGCCGGCGCGGAAGTCATCGTCATCGCCCGTCCGGAAGAAGAAGGCTTTACAGCCGCAGAAGTGCTGCTGAAACTGCGCAGAGAGCTTCATCTGCCGGCACCTCCGGCATTTCCGATGTTCGTGCCGCTTGAGGGAAAAACAGCCGTGCTGATCGGCGGCGGACAGGTTGCCCTGCGCCGTGCGAAAACGCTCGCCAGCTGCGGTGCCCTGCTCCGCGTCATTGCGCCGCAGTTCTGCAGCGGCTGGGAAAATGTGAAAGCTGAGAAAAAACTTCGCCCTTACAGGGAAGGCGATCTTGCCGGCGCTTTTCTCGCGGTGGCCGCAAGCAGCAGCCGCGAGGCAAACCGCGCAGCAGCGCAGGAAGCCCGGCGGAACGGAATCCCCATCAGCGTTGCAGACAGCGCTGCGGAGGGAACTTTCTATTTCCCTGCGCTGATTGCATCAGGCAGCGCTGCAGCAGCAGTGACGACATCGGGACTTGATCCGGCCCTGACGCACCGGCTGTCCGCAAGAATGCGCGCTTTATGGCCTGACATTGTTGAGGAAGAAATGAAAAAGAAAGAAGTGAACAGCGGAAAATGAAAACTATCCGTTTCGGCACCCGCAGAAGCCCACTTGCCCTGGCGCAGACGCGGCTGGTCATGGAAGCAGTCCGGAAAGCCCACCCGGACTTCTGCCTTGAGATGGTGCCCATTGTCACTTCCGGCGATATCAACATGAAACCGTTTTCAGAGGCGTCTGACAAGTTCGGCATCAAGGGACTTTTCACACAGGAGCTTGAGGAAGCTCTGCTCAGCGGAAAAATTGACGCGGCGGTTCACAGCCTGAAAGACGTTCCGGCTGTGCAGAACCCTGATCTGCCGCTGATTGCGTGCTTCAGGCGCGGAGACCCGCGCGATGTGCTCGTGCTGCCGCAGGGTGCTGCCGGAAATGTGAAAGTGATCGGCTGTTCTTCAGCCCGCCGACGCATCCAGGCAATGGAGCTCTTTAGAAACGCGGAAATCCGGCCTGTCCGCGGCAGTGTCGGAACGCGCCTCAGGAAACTGGATGAAGGGCAGTTTTCCGCGCTGATTCTTGCAGCCGCCGGTCTGAAACGTCTTGGTCTTGAGGACCGCATCAGCCGTTTCTTTTCAGCAGATGAAATTGTCCCTTCGCCGGGGCAGGGAATTCTTGCCGTGCAGGGACGAGCCGGCAGCGAGTACGGTGCATGGATCGGCTGTGTAAATGACGATAACGCATGGGACTGCGCGTCCGCTGAGAGAACATTCTCAAGGACGCTGGGCGGCGGCTGCGCTTCACCAGCAGGGGCCTACGCGGAAATTTCCGGCACTGAAATGCGGCTGCGCGGATTTTTTGCCGCCGAAGAACGGAATTTCATCCGCCGCGCTGAAATCACCGGCAACCGCCGTGAGGCGCGCAGGCTCGGTGAAAAACTGGCCCTGCAGATACTGAACGAAATGAGGTGAGCCAATGTCAGTCGGAAAAGTCTGGCTTGTCGGTGCCGGCCCCGGAGATGCCGGGCTGCTGACCTGCCGCGGCCGTGAAGTCCTTGAGCAGGCCGACGTGGTTGTTTACGACCGTCTGGCCGGCGACAGCGTTCTTTCTCTAATGCCGGCCGGTGCCGAGCGTATCAACGTCGGCAAATCAGGCGGATGCCACCCGGTGCCGCAGGAAGAGATCGAAAAAATACTTGTGGCAAAGGCGCTTGAGGGGAAAAAAACCGTCCGGCTGAAAGGCGGCGACCCGTTTCTGTTCGGCCGCGGCGGAGAAGAAATCGAAGCCCTTGCAGCCCGCGGCATTCCCTACGAGGTTATCCCCGGCATCTCATCGGCCATCGCCGTACCGGAATGCGCCGGAATCCCTGTTACCCACCGCGGCCTGGCCGATTCTGTGCATATCATCACGGCGCACACAAGGGAAGGCGGCCTGGCCGCTCAGGATTATGCGGCGCTGGCACATCTCGGCGGCACGCTTGTGTTTCTGATGGGCGTATCGGCGCTGCCAGAAATCTGCACACGGCTGCAGAAAGAAGGCTGGGCGCCCGACACTCCCGCAGCTGCCGTTGAATGCGGAACCACTGCCCGGCAGAGAACCCTGGCCGGCACCCTGGAAAGCCTTCCCCGCCGGGCCGCTGAATTCAAACTGCGTCCGCCGGCGGTCATTGTCGCCGGCCCGACTGTGTCTTTTGCAGAAAAGTTCGACTGGCACGACAGCCTGCCGCTGTGGGGCGTGAAAGTCATTGTTACCCGCCCGAAAAACAGGCAGGGCCGTCTTTCCCGGATGCTGCGCAGTCTCGGCGCCGAAGTTGTGGAATTTCCCATCATTGAAACCGTACCGCTTGACACGCCCCTTCCGCCGCTTGACGCCCCGTGGATCGGCTTTACCAGCGCCTCGGGCGTGGAATATTTCTTTGCGGCTCTTGAAAGAGAAAACCTCGATATACGCTGCATCGGCAGCGCAAAGATTGCCGCCGTCGGAAAGGGCACCGCTTCGGCACTTCGCGCCCGGGGTCTGCATGTTGATCTCATCCCGCAGATCAGCGACGGCGCGCATCTTGCTGAGGAACTGGCCTCCGCTGCCGGCAGCAAAAAAATTCTGCTGTTCCGCGCTGAAAACGGATCGCCTGAACTGACCAGCCGCCTCAGGGAACTCGGCGCTGACTTTTCTGAAATCCCGCTGTACCGCACAACGGCACTCCCCGCTCCATTCATACCGCGGAATCCTGATGCCGCAGTGTTCGCCAGTGCATCCGCCGTGCGCGCGTTCCGCCGTGCCTGTCCTGATCTTGCAGTTCCGTTTGCATGCTGCATCGGCGCTCAGACAGCCGCCGAAGCGCGCCGTCTTGGCTACGGGAACATCGGCACTGCCAAGAAAGCAGTTCTTGAAGAACTCGTGGAAACATTAAAGGAACACTTTCGGCATAACCAGTGTCAGGCACTGAAAACGCATCAGCCAGAGTAATTTTATCTAGCCGCCCGGAATCTGCGGCAGGCCCTGACAATTTTAGAACAACCGCACTGCTGCTTCAGAGAAGACGGAATGAACTGAAAATGCCAGCCCGACAGATCAGGGAACTTTTGCAAAAACTGATCCTCAAGAGACAGGCGGATAACTGACTGCGTCCGGCTTCAATGTGCAGCCGCCCGTAAAAAATCAGACCATCAGAGCAGTAAATCTCTTTGAAGCGCCGTGTGATTTGCCGATCCGCCTTAATGCTGAAACAAAACCGGCCGCTTAACCGTAAAGAACTTCTGTACCGCAATGATTACAACTGAAGAGGAGCATTATCAAAAATGATCATCAGACCCAGAAGACTGCGTCAGAATCCTGTAATCCGCAACATGACAGCGGAAACCCGTCTCAGTCCCGACATGCTGATTTATCCCGTGTTTATCCGTGAGGGAAAGCATATCGTCGAAGACATCCCTTCACTGCCCGGACAGGTGCGCTACAGCCCCGACACATTTCCGCAGGCGCTTGAGAAAATAACAGCCGCAGGCATCAGTTCTGTGCTGCTTTTCGGCCTGCCCGAACACAAGGACGAAGTCGGCACCGGCGCGTGGGCTGACAACGGTGTAATCCAGCAGGCGCTGCGCATCGGCAAAAAAGAGTTTCCCGATGTCAACTTCATCGCTGACGTCTGCATGTGCGAATACACATCGCACGGGCACTGCGGAATTCTGCACGGAACCGAGGTCGACAACGATGAAACACTGAAGTACCTTACAAAAATCGCTGTCTCTCAGGCTGCTGCCGGCGCTGACATTGTGGCTCCGTCTGACATGATGGACGGACACGTGGCAGCTATCCGCGCCGGGCTCGACGCCGCCGGCATGAAGAACAAGATTATCTTCTCCTACGCTGTAAAATATGCCTCGGCGTTCTACGGGCCGTTCCGCGATGCCGCCGGCTCAGCGCCCTCGTTCGGCGACAGGCGTGCTTACCAGATGGATCCGCGCAACGCCCGCGAAGGACTGAAGGAAGCCGAGATCGACATCGAAGAAGGGGCCGACATGGTCATGGTCAAACCGGGGCTGCTTTACATGGACGTGCTCCGCGCCGTGAAGGAAATCAGCCCTGTTCCTGTGGGAACCTACTGTGTCAGCGGCGAATACGCCATGATCAAAGCCGCGGCCGCAAACGGCTGGCTTGACGAAAAGCGCGCCGTTTCTGAGGCTGCATTCTGTCTTGCCAGAGCGGGAGCTGACGTGATCATCACTTATTCTGCGCTCGATCTGGCGCGCTGGCTCCGCGAAGGCAGCATTGCGTTCTGACGGCCTTTTTTCAGAAGGTGCAGAACACAATGTCAGCCTTCTTACAGAAAATCCCCAGAATTGTCATCGCTGCGGCCCAGAGCGGCTCAGGCAAAACCACGCTGACATGCGGAATCCTTGCCGCGCTGAAAAAGCGCAGCATGCCGGTTCAGCCCTATAAGACCGGCCCCGACTACATCGATCCGGGGTACCTTTCTCTGGCGGCAGGCCGGCCTGCACACAATCTGGATACCTGGCTCACAGACGAAGCTGTCATGAAGCGCGTATTCGCCTCTTCTTCCGCACATGCACGCGCTTCTGTCATCGAAGGTGTCATGGGACTGTACGACGGCGGCCGCGGCGGCATCAGCAGCACCGCACAGATTGCCAAGCTGCTGCGCGCACCTGTGGTTCTCGTCATCAACGCCCAGTCCATGGGCGACAGCGCGGCTGCACTTGCCCTCGGGTTCCGCGAGTACGACCGCAGCGTGGATCTGCGCGGTGTTATTCTCAACAGACTGGGCTCGGAAAACCACCGGCGTATTATCACTGAGGCCATGTCGCGTATCGGCATTCCCGTGCTGGGAGCTTTGATGCGTGACGAACGGCTCGGCGTCTCGGAACGCCACCTCGGACTGCTTCCTGTAGAGGAGAACGCCTCGCCGTCTTTTGACGTTCTTGCTGAGGACATTGAAAGCTCTGTCGACCTGAACGCGCTGCTGAAAATTGCTGATTCAGCCCCTGAGCTTGAGGTGATGCCGCGCCCCGGCACTCCCTGCGCCGAAAAAACAGTCATTGCCGTGGCGCGCGACCAGGCATTCTCTTTCTATTACCCTGAAAGTCTGGCTGAACTGCAGCACTGCGGCGCCCGCATCGAGTATTTCAGCCCGCTGCACGACATGACCCTGCCCGACTGCGGCGGCCTGATTTTCGGCGGCGGCTTTCCTGAGATGTTCGCCGAAAGACTTTCAGCCAACACAGCCATGCGGAACGCCGTAGCCCGTGCGGCATCGTGTGGAATGCCTGTCTATGCCGAGTGCGGCGGCTACATGTATCTGACACGCTCATTAACAGATTTTCAGGGACGCGTTTTTCCAATGGCCGGGGTTATTCCCGCGCAATGCCGGATGAACCCGAAACTCCAGACTGTCGGCTATGTGGAGGGCACACTGCTCCGCGATACACCGCTGGGGCTTGCGGGAATGAAAGTGCGTGGCCACGAGTTTCACTTTTCATCAGTTCAGCGGGATTCCGACGCCCCTGCCGACAGTGCGGCATGGCGCATTGTCAGGCACCGTACCGGCACTGTGCAGAATGCAGGATATGCCGGCAGAAATGTGCTGGCATCCTATCTGCACCTGCATTTTGCCGGATGCCCCGAAGCTGCACGCCGCTTCACAGAGTCCTGCGCGGAATATCAGAACAGCCGCTGAAACTGTGGAATAATCCGCTTAAAGCCGCGCTTCACCACGGAGCGCGGCCCCGTTTTTTCCACGGTTTCATGCGGTCCAGTAATTGACGCTCGCCGAAAACTGTTTATAATGGAGACCAACTATAATTTTATATTTAATTAAAAAAATAAATTATTCACGTCCTGCGTGAAATTCTGCAGCGCCGCAGCCGGCTTTCCGTGGTGCCCGGAAGTCTTTCACCGGACAGGGAGGTTTCATCATGTCGTCGTATGTGAATGATTGGAAAAAAGTCAGAGTCGCAACAATTCTGCGGATTGAGAAAATAGCGGGCTGGGCCCTGCTTTTCATCTCCCTGCTGCTGACTGCTTTCGTCGTCATGGCAATCGGAGAGCTGGAAATGAGCTTCCTGGAGATTCTGACTCTTATCAGTCTCAGTCTGTCGCCCATGCTGGCTGCAGCTTTGCTTTTCTGGCACTCTCAATATCAGAAGAAGATGTGCGACAGGGCCGCCTGGCTGGAAAACTATTTCAGCGCCATCCCGGAAGGAAAAGTGACACTGAGGGAAACCGCCGCTACGCTTGGCATGACCACGGGCGAGGCAAAGAAACTGTTAGACCGGCTGATTTCCGGAAAATACCTGAAGAACTGCGCCTTTTCACAGGAGGACGGCACCAATGTGATCGTCCTTTCCGGTGCGGTACATCAGCAGGGCAGCAAGGCAGCGTTCGAAATGCGCACCTGTCCCGGCTGCGGCGCTGCAAGCCGGCAGAAAATCGGCTATGAGGGCGTCTGCCCCTACTGCGGCAGGCACTTTTAGCACTACAGGGCGATGGCTGCAGTGTTTTGTTGAAAGAAAAGCGGTGCACAGGCTGCTCTTTCAGAGGGGCAGCCTTTTTGTCGTTTTATCATCAGATTCCAGCAGCAAAACTGCGTGTTTCGGACATGAACAGAGGGCCATTATGACTGCCCCTTGAAAAACAATCTGCTGTCATTCTGCCTAAAAAAACACAGCAGCCCGATTTCTGTGGGGTGCCGGATCCACTCCTGCCCCGTGCGCAGTCCTTTCACCAGTCCGGCATAATTTTTTCATGCGGAAGGCTGCACAGATATGCCGCGTACTGCTGCTCCTCTGACGGCAAAAGGCCTGCGGCTTGTTTCACGTCCGCGGTCATGATAAAATCAGGAAAATTATGTGAATACCACTTCAGGAGGCACAAAAAGATGACATATGATGAAGTGCTTCAAAACGCGCGCACCTGCATCGGGCCGCATTGCAAGGCGTGTCCCGTCTGCAACGGACGTGCCTGCGGAAACGCCATGCCCGGTCCGGGTTCAAAGGGCGACGTTGCTGTCCGTAACTATTCGATGTGGCAGCACATCCGCATCAACATGAACACCATCGCCCGGGGCGGCGAACCGGACACCTCCTTTAACTTCTACGGCTGCAGGATGAAATATCCTGTCTTTGTCGGCCCTGTAGGCGCGGTTAAACTCCATTACGGCGACAAATATGACGATATTCAGTACAATGAAGTGATCCTGTCAGCATGCGCTGAGGAGGGAATTGCAGGATTCACAGGCGACGGCACGAACCCTGATGTCATGAAGGCAGCAACAGCTGCAATCAAAAGACAGAACGGCATCGGGATTCCCACCGTCAAGCCCTGGGACGTCAATACTCTTCATGAAAAGTTCGCGCTTGTAAAGGAGTCGGGGGCCGTCGCCGTCGCAATGGACATTGACGCGGCAGGACTTCCGTTTCTGCAGGGGCTTACGCCTGCTGCAGGCAGCAAGACAGTCGACGAGCTGCGCGAAATTATCGCTGAAGCCGGCCGTCCCTTTTTCATCAAAGGAGTCATGACTGTCAGCGGCGCACTCGCTGCAAAGGCTGCGGGCGCTGCCGGCATTATCGTTTCAAACCACGGCGGCCGAGTGCTCGACCAGACTCCTTCAACCGCAGAGGTTCTGCCGGAAATCGCCGACGCAGTAAAGGGCAGCATGAAAGTCCTTGTGGACGGCGGCCTGCGTTCAGGCGCTGACATTTTCAAGGCGCTTGCTCTCGGCGCTGACGCCGTTCTGATCGCACGCCCCTATGTGACCGCAGCTTACGGCGGCGGCAGGGAAGGCGTGAAGCTCTACACTGAAAAACTCGGCAGGGAACTCCGCGACACTATGAAAATGTGCGGTGTTCTGTCTCTGTCAGAGATCAGCAGGGCAAATCTGTATAAACCGTCAAATCCCTATATCGCGCTTTAACAAAAATGCAGCAGACGGTCCGATTCCATTGCGGAAACGGGCCGTCTGTCTGTTTTCACGGCTGCCGGGCCGCAAAGCGGCACCCGGCAGACAACACAGCCGGCATGAAAAATCCCGGAAGAAAGGAAAGGCGGCAGCCCGTACCTTGCGGGACTGCCGCCTCTCCTGACGCAGAGACTTTCAGACATAAAGAGATGCGGAACTAATCAGCATAATGAATTCTTTTTTCGTCAAAACGGTTCTGCTGCATGCGGCTTTCTGCAGGCCAGCCCAGCGCAAACAGCGAGAACGGTTCGATTTTTTCAGGCAGGCCGAGGATTTTCCTCACAGCGTCCATGCGCTCTCTGATCGGCGCAACTGCAAGCCACACGCCGCCGAGCCCCAGACTGTCAGTCATGAGCCACATGTTCTCCTGCGCGATAGCCAGGTCGATCTGGGCAAACTCAGGAAAACGGAGACCTTCCGTGCGATACGCGGGAACAATTACAACAGGCGCGCCGGCTGCACAACCAGCATACGGGCTGGCCGCCGACAGAGCCTGAATTTTCTTGTGTTCCTTCACAACCCAGAACTCCCATGGCTGCTGGTTCCCGGCGCTGGGAGCCTGCATGCCTGCCCTGAGGATTTCGCGGATTTTCTCGTCTTCAACGGGCCGGTTTTCATATTTCCTGACACTGATGCGATGATAGATGCTGTTCATTTCTGAAGCTCCTTTTCTGCTGAAATCTTCATTCCGTTCCGCTGCGCTGAAGCCGCCTCTGCATCACATCCACATTATACAACCACGTCAGTACAGACATATCAGGCTTTAGCTGCAGTCAGCGCTTTTCCCTCAGTCTTTTTTCCACCTGACAGGTAATGATGCCGTCTGCAAAGGATTGGCAGCACATATTGCAGGAAATGCACTTCGCCGGAGAGGGATCGCGGCGCCAGCGGTTCGGCAGGTCAGGCTCCCTGACCAGCGGCCTGCCCAAGGAAACAGCTGCAATGCTGGTTGCTGTCAGTGCCTTTTCGATAAATTCCGGAGTGCGGTAGCCGCACACGCTGATCACAGGCGTCTGTATATGCCCGGCAAGAAGCGCGGCATAGCGGAGGAACGGTGCCTGTCTGTCTGTTCTGACAAGAGGAGCGAAAGAAGCTGCCGAACTGTCCATCACCATTCCTGAGGAAACCTCAATGAAATCTATTCCCCGCTTTTCCAGTTCACCGCAAATAAAAAGCGAGTCGCTTTCCGTGATGGAATTTTCATTCAGATCGTTAAACGGGAACTTCACACCGACAATAAAATCTTTCCCGACCGCTTTTCTGACCGCGTCATAAATCTCAAACAGAAGTCTGGCGCGGTTACCGGCTGACCCGCCGTATTCATCGGTACGGTGATTCGTGGAAGGTGACAGAAAGGTATTAATAAGAAAACCGTGCGCGGCATGAATCTGCACGCCGTCAGCACCTGCCTGCTTCACGCGAGCAGCCGAGGCCGCAAAAGCCTGTGCCGTTTTTCTGAGTTCTGCAGGCGTGGCCTCATGATACGCTCTTAAGCAAGAGACCTTTTTTTCGCAGACGGCAAAGTGGTCATACCCCTCTGCTGGAAACGTTTCAGCCCCGCAGTGCTGAAGCTGAACTATCAGCTTTGCGCCTGCCGACCGGGCGTCAGCCGCTATTTCCTCCAGATCCGACACATAGCCGTCATAATCCGTGTTTACCATAATCGGTGCAACTCCGGCCCCTGCACTGACAGCAGTCATACCGGTGATGACCATTCCCGCACCGCCGTGAACAAGCTGATGATACCTCTTTTTTATCTTATCAGTTATTTTCCCGCTGTCGGCGCCGTATTCAAACATCGCACTTGCAGCAAGCCTGTTTTTTACAACACTGCCTCCCAGATGAAAGGAAGAAAACATTTTCTGAAACATTGAGAACTTCTCCTTTAGTGTATATACACCATTTAAAATCAAAATCCGCCGCACTGCAGCAAGGTTTTCCTCCTGCTCATAAAAAGCAGGAGGAAGCTGCAACTGCCTTTACTTTAAAACTCCTGCTTACAGGTATCTTGTACAGACCTTGAAACTTCCTTAATCCGCGTCGGCATGCAGAAACGAAAAGGCAGAAACAGCGTCCGCGTAGCCCTTTGCGTACAGCTTTTTAATATCCTCAGCGCTCTGTCCGAGCGTTTTCATGTGCCCGATAGAATCCGGCGCAATAATTCTGACCTTTCCCTCTTTTTCAAGCTGACGGCAGCGTTCAACTTCGGCGTTGTACACGGCGCTGCTTCTGATGAACGCCTCGGCAGCCCGGGGGTATTTCTTCTTTATCATGCCGGCGAGCAGCTTGTCTTTTTCATCTGTCCTGATGTCGTCTCTGGGCGTGGTCAATATGACAACCACTTTATCACAGCCGGCCCGCAGCGCCTGTTCAATCGGCACGGGATCGGAAATGCCGCCGTCGTAGTAAAGACCGCCGCGCCACGGGTAGGGTTTGTTCACGCAGGGGAGATTGGAGCTTGCCTTCAGCGCTCCGTAATCGTCCTGCTTCATCCGGCGTCCGTCAAAGTATACGGGCTTTCCGGTCAGTGCGTCGGTCGCTACAATCCACAGCTGGCTCCCGGACTTCAAAAACGATTCAAAATCTAGTGGATTCTCACCGCCTCTGTTCGTGATGGTTCCGTAGATGTACTCCACGTTCACGTAGTTTCCGTTTTTGAGAAAACTGGAAAAACTCATTGCTTCGCGGCGCAGGTTGTATTCTGTGTAAAAATGGTAGTTTCTGCCGCGCTGCCCTGCGAAAAAGGAAATGAGGTTGGCGCTGCCGGCTGAAACTCCGATGCCGTAATCAAAGAAAATATGCTTTTCAATAAAATGATCCATTACGCCGGCGCCGTAACTTCCACGGTTTCCGCCGCCTACGTCAAGTATTCCCAGCATGCAAAACCTCCTGAAAGAAAAAGCCGGACCGGCCGTTCCGGATTCACGCTGCTGAACTACAGTTTCTGTATGGTGCACAGTATTTTTTCAAGCTCCTGCACCTGTTCAGTGCCAATTTTCTCCTCAAAAGCACTTTGTGCTTTTGTCCAGAGCTCTTTTGCTTCTGCGCAGATACTTCTGCCCTTTTCGGTGAGCTTCAGCACACTGTTGCGCGTACCCTGCTCCTTGGTGTTGATTATCATGCCCGCTCCCAGCAGCGGTTTGAGGCTTCGCGCGAGAGTTGACCGGTCAAGCATGGTCGCGTCCGAAAGTTCTCTTACACTGCACCCGTCAAGCTGCCCGACGGCCCCCAGAAGCGAATACTGCCTGACAGTCACCCCTGAAGGCGCAAGAATACGGTCATAGAACGAGATGACATTCTCGGCACTGCGCCGCATTTTCAGACAATGACACACCGTATTGTCAATTCTTTTTCCCATGGCTGCACCTCTTAATGATGTATATACATCATATCTTACATTTCTCTTTTTTGCAAGGGCTTTCCGCATGACTGTCAGGCCAAAACTTCTGCGGGCAAAACTCAGATGCCCGGCAGGCAGAATTCAGCGGCGTAAAGAACAACAGAACAGCTGTCTGCAAAGGTTCGGGAGCGCTGACAGATCCGCGTCATTCAGGCAGATTTGCCAAATTCTTTGCGCACTCATAAAAACACAGGCCGGTTCTGTCCGCTGTAAAACAGGCAGAACCGGCTCTTTCTGCGTGTACGGCAGGGCGCTGTGCCTCAGGAGATGCTTCTGCCGAGTTCATAAGCCTGTTTCAGCTCAGGCTTTCCCTCAATGTCGCCCATGGCAAGGTTACCGCCGGCAAGGACATGGCCGATGTTTTTCCACCTAAGATGGGTCATCAGATGGTCAAAGTAGTTCACGCTGTCCTCGAAACCGCTGCCTTCAGCAGCCATCAGCAGCGCACCTGATTTATCATTGCCGCGCAGCAGATTTTTTCCGCCCTCTTCCAGCGCAAAGAGGCGGTCGATAACGGTTTTCAGCTGGCCGCTGACGGTCCAGTAATACAGCGGAGACGCAAGGACAATGACTTTCGCCTCACGGACAGCCGGGTAAATTTTCACCATATCGTCCTTCTGCACACAGGGGCATTCACGGTCACTGTGCCCGCCGAAACAGCCTCTGCAGCCGCGAATATTCATGTCATTCAGAAAAAACTCCACAGCATGGTGCCCGCTGCTTTCTGCCCCTTCAGCAAAAGCTCTGACAAGTGCTGAGGTGTTGCCTTTCCGGCGGGGACTGCCATTTAAAATCACAATATCAGCGCTCATGATGCAGCTCCTTTTCGAATCTGTTTTCTGCCGCTCAGAGCCGGCCGGCTAGCGCTGCGGCCTGAGCGCAGCCGTCAGTCCTTTCCACGTCGCCGGGGTTGAGAACGCCTGGAATCAGAACTTCGCCGATCATCTTCCATTTGAGAAGTGCGGCTGAACGCTCGACAGGCACACGGATGCCGTCAAGTACGCTTTTATCCTGCTCTTCGCAGCAGGCAATAATGCCGCAGCCTTTTCCGCTGACATCCTTTCCCGCGACGCAGAACGAGTACAGTTTGTCGATGACGCACTTGATCTGCGCAGGAATAGTATACCAGTAGACAGGCATGGCAAAGATAATATCGTCAGCTTCCACTAGTGCCGGAGCAATGGTGTTGAAATCATCATCAAATGTGCAGGCTTTCCCGGATTTGAAGCATGACTCGCACGCATGACAGCCGCCCAGTTTCATGAATGCCGCGTCAAACCGGGTCACTTTGTGACCCTTTTTCTCTGCTTCCCTGATAAATGCCTCAGCCATGGCTGTGCTGTTGCCGTTTCTGCGCGGGCTTCCCGTGATCACTACAACTTTTCTGCTCATTTCTGCTCCTCCTCATCATGATTCCGGCAAAATTGTTCAGGGCCCCTGCCTGAACCTCCTGTGTCCTTAATATTAGACAAAGCAGGAAATATATCAAGTACGCACATTTACGCCGTATACTATCTTCAGGTAAAGTTATCGTGTCAGGCGGCTTCGCCGGGACGCCGTCTTTTCACTGCCGGACACAGGCAACGCTGTACTGCGTCCTGACCTGATGGATTCCGGCAGAAACAGCCGCAGACCGTCTCCCTGATTTCAGAGACAGTCTGCGGCTTTCAGTCTGCATGTTATGCCCGAAGTTTATTCACCCGCGTGAACGTCAAAGGCGCTCAGGAGCATTTCCGCCCTGCCCGGCGCGTCGGGATCGTAGGCGCTCCTGCCCGTGTCAAGCGCACGCATGGCGTTCATATCCTCCTCGCTCAGCGAAAAGTCAAAGATCTCCATGTTGCTCTTCACGCGTTCGGCGTGCGTGGATTTTGGAAATACAATGATTCCTTCCTGGTTTTCAAAGCGAAGGATGATCTGGCCCGGATTTTTATGATATTTCTCAGCAAGAGCAGCAATTACAGTGTTCTGAAGCAGGGACTGGCTGCCGTGACCCAGCGGCGCCCACGCTTCAAGCTTCACGTCCTTTTCAGCCAGGATTTTCCTGAGTTCTTTCTGCTGGAACAACGGGTTGAACTCAACCTGGTTGACGGAGGGCACTGAATCAAACTGAGGGACAAACTTGTTCCACAGTTTCGGAGTCATGTTGCTCACGCCGATCGAACGGATTTTACCGGCTTTCTTTGCTTCTTCCATGGCGCGCCAGGCTTCGGGAACAGGGCCATAGGGCTGATGAAGCAGATACAGATCGACATAGTCCGTGCCCAGCTTCTTCAGAGACGTGTCAATAGCCTTCTTCGCGTCCTCGTACTTATAATCCTGCAGCCACATCTTGCTTGTGAGCCAGATCTGTCCGCGGGGAATGCCGCTGTCTTTCACGGCACGGCCGACTTCCTGCTCGTTGAAGTATGCAGCAGCCGTATCAATATGTCTGATGCCGAGAGCAAGTGCCTGCCTGACCGCCTTATAAGTGCTGCCGTCTGCCGGAATCTGAAATGTGCCGAAGCCGAAAGAGGGAATGCGCGTGCCGTCATTCAGTAAAACTGTCTCCATGCTATTTTCCTCCAGTCATTCTGTCATCTGCAAAAGCCGAAAATTTCTGCACTGTGCCGTTCCTTCGCCTTTCAGTCGTGAATGCGATAGGTGTTCAGCATTTTCACGACTGCGGGCGAATAATGGTCGATAATTTCAGTGTGTCCCAGGTCCATTTTGGCGATGTCCTTCATATCCTGCGCGCTGAGTTCAAAATTCCAGATGTCAAGGTTCTGCACCATCCGTTCACGGTGCGTCGACTTGGGAATCACAATCACGCCGCGCTGTACGTTCCACCGCAGAGCAGCCTGCGCTGCGCTTTTGCCGTACTTCGCGCCGATCTTCGTCAAAACGGGATGGCTGAAGATGTTGTGCCCTCCCTCTGCAAACGGGCCCCACGCTTCAACAGCCACGCCGTACTCTCTCGCTGTCCTGAGATCCTGTTCACGCTGGAAGAACGGGTGGCATTCAATCTGGTCGACCGCCGGAACTATTTCCATGTTCAGACACAGATCCGCCAGCCGGTCAGAATAGCAGTTTGCTACGCCGATCGCGCGGACCTTTCCGTCTTTGCAGGCCTCTTCCAGCGCACGATAGGCACCGTAATAATCACTGAACACCTGGTGCAGCAGAATCAGGTCAATATATTCCACATTCAGATTCTCAAGGCAGACGTCTATCGCTTTTCTGGCCTTCTCATAGCCGAAATCCTGAACCCAAAGCTTAGTTGTGACAAAAACGTCCTTCCTCGGAATGCCGCTCTCACGAATGGCCTCGCCGACAGCTTTTTCGTTGAAATATGAAGCAGCCGTATCAATCAGGCGGTAGCCGCTCTCAAGCGCGTCACGCACCGCCTGCCTGCACTGGGCATGATCGGGAATCTGAAAAACGCCGAAACCTTCCATCGGAATTCTGACGCCGTTGTTTAAAGTTTTGTATTCCATAAGTCTGCCTCCTGTATCCTTATCAGTTATTGCGTTATTTTCCTGTTGCGATACAATAATATCGCTGTTTAGCGATTATGTATATTGATTTGTAGTAAAAGAGCTATAACTGATAATAATACATGGAGGAAAAAATGATTGAAATTTACCTTCTTGAACAGCTTGCCGCCGCCGCTTCATGCGGCACACTGTCAAAGGCAGCACAGAAGCTGTGCATTTCTCAGCCGGCTCTTACAAAGTCAATCCGGAAAATAGAGAGCGAATTCGGATTTCCTCTTTTTAACCACATGGGCAACAGGCTTGAAATCAATGAGGAGGGAAAACTGGCCGCACAGTATGCCGAAAAAATTCTGCGCGAAGAAGAAGAGATGATGAACAGGGTAAGGCAGCAGGAAAAAAGCCGGCATCTGATCACTGTTGAAAGCTGTGCACCTGCGCCTCTTGCCGCAGTCCAGCAGTCGCTTCTCCGCCGTATGCCCGAGGTGCCCCTTCAGCTTCAGATGCTTGCTGATGAAAAGCAGATTGCTGCCGACCTCTCGCAGCGTGTCTGCCAGATTGCCGTTCTGACGCACTCCCTTGAGGACGGGCTCTGCACGTCGCAGAAGCTCTTCACAGAACATCTTTACTTCTCTGTGATGCCGGCCCATCCCGCTGCTGCCATGAAAGCAGTTTCTTTTCATGATATTGACGGTGAGACATTTCTCATTCAGGAAAACCTTGGCATCTGGTGGCCTCTTGTTCAGAGAGAACTGCCGGCCTCACGGTTCATCCGGCAGAGCAGCCCCCGCGACCTGAATACACTCCGCGAAAACTCATCGCTGCCTGCCTTCAGCACCGACATTGCCAGGCGGCTTTTTCAGCCTTTCGAGTCGAAGAGAATCGACGTGCCGATCACTGACAGCACCGCATCCGTCACATTTTATGCCGTCTGCCTGAAAAAGGACGCCGCGCGTTTCGGCAGCTTCGCTGTCAGCGCATGACGCTGAGCATGCTGTGCCGTTTCGCTGCCATTTCGCAGCGGATGGACACTGCTGACTCAGCGATGCCGTCATTTTTATTTTCCGCAGACGCCTGTGTCCTCTTATTACTGCTGACCGGCTGCAATTTTAAAGGCTTCGCTGGCTGCTCAGCAATCTGCCTGACATCTCCCTCTGACTTAACAGGCACCGTCATTTTATCTTCAGTGGTGCCGGCAGATCTGTTCTCCGAAGCACCGTCTGCCATAAAAAAAAGCGCGCCCGGAAGCGCGCTTTTAACAGTTTGCAGATGACGTTTTCCGCCGTTCAGATGCCGGACGGCGTCAGTACCTCAGCGAGTACACCGGGTAGTACAGCCGTTCGTCATGAAGGATTTTGCTCTGCTCGTTCAGGGCTTTGAGAGCGGCGTCCCCCATGTCAACGGAAAGCCGCGATGTGAGAATATGGATCAGGAACAGCGGGCCGATCAGGCTGCTGCCGAACGTGGGGCTGTTGTCGCTGACAAACAGGGTCAGATCTGAATAGCTGCACACGGGCGCGGCGGGGCTGTCGGTAATAGTGATGACCTTTGCTCCCAGCTCGTGTCCCTTCTGAACGGCTTCGGTAAGAAGCACTGAATAGCTGGGCAGGTCAAACGCAACAATAACGTCGTCTCTGCGAACGCTGCGGGCCTGTTCGATCAGCGTCAGACAGCCTGAACCGGGGTACATCTGATGGGCAGGCAGCCCGAGCTCGCGCAGACGGCTGTGAAGGCACTCGGCCATCATGCCTGAAATGCTCCAGCCCGCACAGTACACATCACGGGCGTTTTTGATGAAAGCGCAGAACTTCTTTACATCCTCAGCATGAAGACTTTTCCATGTATCCTCAAGGTTGGCATGTTCCATCTGGCGGATGCGCTCTGAAAGATCGCCTTCCTCGCTCATGGCACGGGCCAGCATGGCCGCGGGATTGACCTGTTCAAGGACGGCTTTCTTGAGTTCTCTCTTCAGATCGGCATACCCTTCAAAGCCCAGCAGACGCGCTACACGCACTACCTGGGCCTTCGAAACATCGAGCTGATCAGCGACCTCGCCGATTGAAATAAACGCCGCCTCGCGCATGTGCGTGAGCAGATACTCTACAACGCGGCGCGCCTTCGCAGGAACTTTGTCAAGATTATTCCGAAGCAGATCCTGAAGTTTATTGGCTTCCATCTCTAAGGCTCCTCTTGAAAATAAAATAAACTTTTGTACAGAAACATTTTACAAAAAATAAAATGGTACGTCAACAGCACGGCGCGCAGCTGAAAATGAACTCAATGAAACACTATTTTCATTTCCTCGTGCATGTTTCCTTCCGTTATGCTGTCTCTGCGCCGCAGTCTGCCATTTCCGCCTGCACCTGCAGGCTGCTTCTGCCTCAGAGGTGTTTTTCTGCCGTGCGCGTCTCTGTTTCCGATTCAGACAGACGGCTGCCGGGGGGTATCTCTGTGAGTCTGCCGCGGCAAAACTGCCGGCAGGCTTTTTTCATCTTCTATAGAGACGACCTGCCTTCCGCCGATAATAAAAGGTTCAAGTCCTCAATGCCGCACAGCAGGGTAAGTTCAGCTATCAGGGAAACTGCCGGCCGGGCTGGAAGCTGGCAGCCAGCCGGGCGCTCGGCTTCGCCTGAATATAATCCCTGCAGGCCGCGCCGGCATGTTCAGCCGGGACGTCCTGCACAGCCTCCCCGGCCGGAAATTTTTCCTCAGCCGTGCAGGTACATTCATAAAGAACCCCGCAGGCTGGGTGTCCAGCCTGCGGGGTTTTCTTCACGACAGAATTCCAAAAGCAGTTTTGTGTTCTTTCTGTCCCGCCTGAATGTGCAAAGCGCGATTTTTTTCAGGTACAAAAGGCGTTCACTCATCGCCGCCGTCTTCAGTCCAGTCTTCCATCAGAACGGCCCAGGCAAACTGATCGGCCTGATATTCAAATCCGTTCATGTTGGCCTGTGTCTGAGACCAGAAATAACAGCCTCTGCTGTCATGCAGCAGATGATGCACTTCGTGATAAAATGCGAAGCGCTGCCAGAAACGGGGCAGTTCGCTGTTAAGGTGAATACGGCAGCGTTTCAGTTCGCGGCTCGTATATGTAAAGCCCCACATACCTGGCCCCATTGAAACCCGGACCACCTCAGCCTCAAGGCCTGTGCATTCCTCGAGTTTCACCATGGCGTCAAATTCGTCAAGGTTCTGCCATTCCGCTGCCTCGCGGCGGATTGATGGTTCAATGTACTCGGGAGGCCGCGGAAATTGAAAATCCTCTTCTCCGTCAGTCCTTCTCAGACTCGTTTTCGGCACGCTTGGGCTCACTCTCCCAGTCGCTCAGGGCTGCGTCAATCAGGCGCTGAACCATGCTCATGTCGCGTTCGGTCAGTTTGTGGCTGCGGTACCAGATCTCAACGGGTTTCGGGCTGTCAAAAAGCTCTTCAAGCTGCAGACGGCCGCCGTTCTCGCGCGTAAAATCCTCAAGCAGATCAGAAGGTTCCACACCCAGCTTATCGGCAAGGCGGCGAAGGAGCTTCATCGACGGGTTGCGCCTGTTGCTCTCCAGTGCCTGTATATAAATCCTGCTCACATCGGTGGCATCAGCAAGCTGCTGCTGAGTCATCCCGAGAGACTTACGGAGTGTCCGGATGCGAAGACCAAGTGTCATCAAGATAACCTCCCAGTAATAAAAAAGTGTACTATAAATATACTACAACAATATTCTGTTGACAAGTACCCAAAAATTAATTTTTTCCGGAGCATAAAATTATTTTTTCACAGATATGTCAAAAAACTAAATTTTCATGTATAATGTTCCTGTCGGTTCATTCTTTTTATTTATGGATGAACGCTTTAAAGGAGCTGATTACATGGACTTCAAGGAACTGGAAACCTTTGTCTCCATCGTTGAAAAAGGCAGCATTTCGGCCGCGGCTGCCGCGCTCGGCATCTCCCAGCCGGCGGTCAGCAAGCGTGTTGCCCGTATCGAAGAAGAAATGGGCGCCACAATGTTTGCCAACGGCCATAAACATTCCACTCTCACTTCCGAAGGCGCCGTGCTCTATAAGGCTGCGCTGAAAATGCTGGATACCCGCAAGAAGGCACGCATCCAGATCGCGGAAATCTCGCAGGAACTTTACGGCACGGTGAGGATCAGCTCAAGCTCCATACCGGGCGATTTCATTCTGCCCGGACTTCTTGTGGAATTCATGGAAAAGCATCCCGGCGTCAGTGTGCAGGTTACGCAGGGCGATTCACAGTCAGCGCTTGAGGATCTGACTGACAAGAAGTCTGATCTCGCAGTGATCGGTTCAGACAAGAATCTGCCGGGATTTACAAGTATTCCCTTTTATCATGACGAGCTGGTGCTCATAGTAAACCGCAGTCACCCGCTGGCTGCAAAGAAATTCATCACCATGGAAGAAATCACCGGTCTGAAACTGGTGGGACGCACTTCCGGTTCCGGCAGCCGCCAGGCGTGGGAACGGGTTTACAAAAGCCGCACAGGCACGCTGAAAGAACCTGAACTTCAGTTCGGCCATACCATGGGCGTGGTCAACGCTGTTGCCAGCGGCGCCGAAGCAGGCATCGTATCGCGTTTCGCGGCACAGGCATCGCCGAGCGTGATCATGCTGCCCTTCAAGCCCGCCGTGTACCGTGCGTTCCATCTGGTGTACGGGCTTTGCGAAACAAAAGCAGTTGAAGTCCTTGTATCGTTCCTGATCCAAAAGGCCGAACAGATCGGCAAATAAATCTCTCCTGACAGGCATGACAAAAAGCCGGTCCGCATGCAAAGCGGGCCGGCTTTTTGTCATATTTCAGCAAAAGGACAGACAATTTTCATGAGCTTTTCAATGACTTCATGTAGAATCCGTGCAGCTTCGGAATCGGCCGCGCGGTAATAGACCTCTTTCCCCTCGCGGCGGCTGGCGATCAGTCCCGCGTTTTTCAAAAGCCGCAGATGATGAGACACCGCTGGACTTGACATTTCCGTGAGGGCAGAGATGTTGATGACGCACTCCTCTCCGTGGCAGAGAAGCCAGAAAATGCGAAGACGGCTCGGGTCACTGAGCTGCTTGAAAGCATCCGCTACAGGGGCAAAATCACCGGCGCCGGGAAACGACGCCGTCATTTTTTCTATCGGTTGTCCGTGATGGTGAGGCAGTTCTGCGGGCATTCAATCACCTCTATTTTTCATTATTTTATCCCTTTATTTTTACCACAGATCAGGTGTTCCGGAACATTTTTTTTACGCGCCGGCGCACAGTTTTCAAAAAATACTTTTTCATGTAAGAAGGCAACAGAACATTTACTTAAGCCTTGACAGACTTTCATGACTGTGATAGATTTTTAGCAACGATTAAACAATCATTTAATTATAAATTTTCCATTCAAAAGGAGCTGTTATCATGAAAAAGAGCTACAAAATCGATGTCGACTGTGCAAACTGCGCCAACAAGATGGAACAGGCCACCAGGGAAACCCCCGGCGTGAAAAACGCTTCGGTCAATTTCATGATGCTGAAAATGAATGTTGAGTTTGCCGACGGCGTCACGCCTTCAGACGTGATGGAACAGGTCCGGGCAAACTGCAAAAAGGTGGAGGACGACTGCGAAGTTTATCTTTAAAACAGCAGATGCTTTCCCGGCGCTCTCAGATGTGCCTGAGAGCGTTTTTTCACATCATAAACACATGAATATTTATTCATATATAAAATCGGCATACCCGTGTGCCGCACTTAAAGAACAAAATTTTTATAAGGCTGTGAAGATGGAGGATTTCAGCGATGAACAGGAAACAGAAGATCATGCTTTTGCGCATTATTGCCGCATCGCTTATGATGATCGCGCTGCATTTCGCGCCGCTGCACGGCGTTCAGCGCTTTCTGCTGTATATGGTGCCCTATCTGACAGTGGGATATGACATTCTGCTGAAGGCAGGCAGGGGCATTCTCAATCATCAGGTGTTTGATGAGAACTTTCTGATGGGTATAGCCACGGTAGGCGCCATGGCGCTTGCGGTTTATGAGGACGGCGACTACACTGAGGCCATCGCCGTCATGCTGTTCTATCAGATCGGCGAGCTCTTTCAGAGCATTGCTGTCGGCCGCAGCCGCAGAAACATCAGCGCGCTGATGGACATTCGTCCTGATTACGCCAATATTGAACGGAACGGGCGTCTGGAGCGGGTTGACCCTGATGAAGTACAGACAGGCACTGTCATCGTGGTACAGCCCGGCGAAAAAGTGCCCATTGACGGCGTGGTGACAGAGGGCACATCTTCTCTGAACACAGCGGCACTGACCGGTGAAAGTCTGCCGCGCACTGCCGAACCCGGAAGTGAAATCCTTTCAGGCTGCATCAACATGTCGGGTGTTCTGAAGATCAGAACTACAAAGGAATTCGGCGAGTCAACCGTTTCCAAAATTCTCGATCTCGTTGAAAACGCCAGTTCGCGCAAGTCCCGCTCCGAGGAATTCATCAGCAAGTTCGCGCGGTATTACACGCCGGCAGTGTGCTACAGCGCTCTCGCGCTGGCAGTGCTGCCGCCGCTGATCCGTATTACAGCCATGGGGCTGGCCCCCCAGTGGGGCACATGGCTTTACCGTGCGCTGATCTTCCTTGTGATCAGCTGCCCCTGCGCGCTTGTTGTCAGCATACCGCTGAGCTTCTTTGCCGGAATCGGCGGTGCAAGCCGTGAAGGCATTCTGGTCAAGGGCTCGAACTTTCTTGAAACGCTCTCGCGCACAAAATGCGTTGTTTTTGACAAGACAGGAACGCTGACGCAGGGAGTTTTTGAGGTGACCGCAGTTCACCACTGCCCCATCGACAAAAACAAACTGCTTGAATACGCTGCGCTGGCAGAAAGCGCCTCGTCCCATCCCATCAGCAAAAGTCTGAAAAAAGCCTACGGACTGCCTCTTGACCGCAGCCGCGTGACTGATATTCAGGAATACAGCGGCGAGGGCGTCACAGCGGTGGTTGACGGTGTGAAGGTAGCGGCCGGCAACGCCCGGCTTATGAACCGTTTCGGCATCCCGTTCATCGCCTGTCACAGTGCAGGCTCTATAGTTCACATGGCCATCAGCGGCGAGTACGCGGGACATATTGTAATCAGCGATCTTCTGAAGCCTAATGCACGTGAAGCCGTTGCGGCACTGCGCAGCGCCGGCGTCAGAAGAACCGTCATGCTGACAGGCGACAGTCAGCGCGTGGCAGAAAGCGTGGCTCAGGAAGTAGGAGTTGATGAGTATCACGCAGAACTTCTTCCCGCTGACAAGGTTCAGAAAGTTGAGGAACTCCTTTCCAGATGCCGGCGCAGCGAGAAACTGGCATTTGTCGGTGACGGCATCAATGATGCACCTGTGCTCTCGCGGGCTGATATCGGCATCGCCATGGGTGCCATGGGCAGCGATGCGGCCATCGAGGCAGCGGACGTGGTACTGATGGATGACGACCCTCTGAAAATCGCCAAGGCTATCCGCATTTCGCGCAAATGTCTCCGCATTGTGAAAGAAAACATCTGGTTCGCCATCGGCGTCAAGCTGCTGTGTCTCCTTGCAGGCGCACTCGGACTTGCCGGCATGTGGCTGGCCATTTTTGCCGACGTGGGCGTAATGGTCATCGCTGTGATCAATGCTATCCGCGCCATGTTTGTCAGAGATATTTAATTTATCTGCCGTCCTTGAAACACATGCCGGCAGACTTTCAGCACATCAGCAGAAAGCGCGGTCCGGAACCATTTCCGGGCCGCGCTTTTTCTGCTTCTCTTTTCATCGGACTGTTACTGGTCAAGAAGATACTTCTGAAGCTCGTCATCTTTCAGGCCGGCACCAAGCCCCACTGCCAGTTTTATGCGTGCCTGCAGAGGCGTCAGGAACCCGCCGCTCATCACGCCGAATTCGCTGAGTTTGGCAAAAGCCCCCTCAAAGTCTTCGCTGTCAAGCACGCATCCCTGCCGGCACCGTGAGGTCATTACCACGGGCACGCCGCTGCGCACAAGTGTTTTCAGATAAGACACCCATGCAGGATACACATTGCCGCCGCCAAAACCGGCAATCACAAGGCCGTCAAGAGAAGGATGCTCCTCTTCGGTCAGCGCCTGAAGGAATCTCTCGCCGGAACCAAGAGACGCTTCGAGAAGCTCCACATTGCGTGCCGGCGTGAAAGTCCGGTCAAACACTTTACTGCGCCGCGGAAGCTGCCAGAAGTGCACAGCGCCCCCGCAGACGCACCCGGCGGATTCTCTGAAATTTCCCATGTACACACCGCGTCCGTAGTTTGACGCCTCGGTTACATCCGACGCGGCATACAGGCGGCCGTTGGCACACAGCAGCACTCCCTGCCCCCAGGATTCGCGGGCATTGGCTGCGGTCAGAGCCTCGCTCATCACTTTCAGCGCATCACTGCCCGGCTCACCGGGCGTGCTGCGGGTCACTGCAAAAATCAGCGGCTGCGGGTAAATCCACATCAGATCAGCCAGGTAAGCCATTTCCTCTGCGGCATCGCTGCCGCAGAAAACGACAACGGCATGCGCGCCGCCGGTGACCTGCTGATTCAGAAGTTCAACCAGATCGCCTGTCATGTGCAGCGAGTAATGGCTTCCCGGCTGGTGACTCCAGTCAACAAGCTTCACCGAATCGGCCATTTCAGCGGGAATCCATGATCTGATCGTTTCGGCATTTTCATTCTGCTGAGCAGCGCCAGGGCCGTTTTCAAGGCCCTGGACGATTTCCCCGCCTGCTATCACAAGTGAGATTGTCTGATTCGGCATTTTCAGTACCCCAAAGGTTCTCCTACGAGAATCACATATGATTTTCTGCCTTCCGGCATATCCGGTGCCTGATTGGTGACAAGAAGAAGCCGGCACATGCTGCCCGGCCCGATGCAGCCGTTTTTCGCATGACACCCTGTCACGGCGCAGGGGGTTCTGCAGCCGAGACGCACTGCATTCGGCGGCGCTGCGCACTCCTGCACACGGGCAATGGCCTTTTCAACGTCAGCGCATACTTTATTCATGCTGATTACAAAAATCCGGTCGCCCCGGCTCCAGCACATAGCGCCCACGCGGTTGCCGCTGCCGTCAATGTTCACAAGCACGCCGTCCTTTGTAATGGCATTGGAACTGGTCAGCAGCACATCACACTGCGATTCCTGAAAGCGCGCCTCCATGTTTTCAGCAGGCGCAGCATCAGGGTTCCAGTGCTCCACAACTTTATTCCCGCGGGCTCTCAGTGCCTCCGGCGCGCCGATTTCGCGGACGGTGACAGACCCGGGGATCCCCACACTGGCCTTCGGCGGTATCAGTTCAAGCACTTTCTTTAATGCTTCATCGGCCGTGGCCGCATAAAACGGCACGTGTCCGCGCGCTGTCAGCTGCTTTGCCATTACTGCCGCAAGTTTCCGGTACCCCGCTTCCACAGCAGAACTCATCGCCGTCGTCTTTTTCATCGTTTCTCCGTTTCTCTTCCAGTCAAAAGGAAGACCTGAAAAAATGCCTTTTAATCACACTCCGCCTGTTTATTTTTTCTCTTACATAAATAAAAACAGAAAGAGCGCACTTTTTGTTATTTTAACACATCTTCCGGAAAAAAGAAAATTTATGAGTGTCAACCAAAATTACTTGACACCGTAAAACAGAACGCCTATAATTCTCACGTCTGAAAGGAGTGGGAGCCGTGAGCGGAAATGAAGTTCTGGAACGCAGGATTCACCTCTCCCGGCTGTACGATCTCTACGGGCCGCTTCTGACTGAGCGCCAGCGCCGTGTATATGAGATGCACGAGCTGGATGATCTTTCTCTTTCGGAAATTTCCAGTGAGCTGAACATCAGCCGCCAGGGCGTTTCTGATCAGCTCACGAAAGTGCGTGAACGGCTTGAGGAAATTGAGCGGCTTCTCGGCTTCGCCGACACTCTGAACCGCATTGAAAGCAGCGCCCGGGCCATCCTTGAGGGCAAAAACAGCGACGCTCATGCCCGCAGCATCATCGAGGCATGCGGCGGAAGGACATCAGATCATGTTTGACACACTTAAAGAAAGGCTTGAAAACATCTTCAACGGCCTGCGCGGCCGCGGCAAGCTGACCGAAGACGACGTTCAGCAGGCGCTCCGCGAAATACGCCGTGCGCTTCTTGAAGCCGACGTCAACTACAAGGTCGTGAAGCAGCTCGTTGAAAACATCCGCGCCCGTGCAGTCGGCGCAGATGTCCTGCAGTCCGTCATGCCGGCACAGCAGGTAACCGCCATTGTCTATGAGGAAATTGCCAGAATCATGGGCGAAGGCAGCCGCGGAATCACTATTGCCCCCAAGCCGCCGACGCTTGTCATGATGGTAGGGCTTCAGGGCGGCGGAAAAACAACCAGCAGCGCAAAACTCGCAAAAAAGCTCGCAAAGAATCACAAACCCCTGCTCGTAGCCTGCGACCTGCGCCGCCCGGCTGCCGTTGAACAGCTTAAAGTCCTTGCCGGTCAGGCCGGTGCTGCGTTTTTCGGGCCTGAAGAGGGAGAGACTGATGTCACGGCATTGTCTCAGCGGGCTCTCGCTTACGCTGCAGAACATCTCTATGACGTTCTGATCTTCGATACGGCCGGCCGTCTTGCGATTGACGAAGAAATGATGGCCGAACTTGACCGCATGAAAGCAGCTCTCAGTCCGCAGGAAATTCTTCTTGTGGTTGACGCCATGTCCGGACAGGAGGCCCTGAACGTCGCTGAGGCTTTCAACAGCCGTCTCGGCATCACGGGCGTTGTTCTGAGCAAGCTTGACGGCGACGCCCGCGGCGGTGCCGCACTGGCGGTGCTCGCCGCTACAGGTGTGCCCGTGAAATTCGCCGGTGTCGGCGAAGGGCTTGACGCCATCGAGCAGTTCGATCCGCACCGCATGGCCGAACGGATCATGGGCATGGGCGACATGGCCGGTCTTGTTGAAAAGATCAAGGAAGCTGCGACCGAGTCGGACATCCGCCAGATGGCCCAGAGCTTTCAGAAGCAGCGCTTCACCATGGATGATCTGCTCTCTCAGTTTGAGCAGGTTGAAAAAATGGGGCCGCTTGATAAAGTGATGGACATGCTCCCAAGCGCCGTCACAAGTCAGATGAAGAACCTGCCGCCAGATGCGCTCGATCCGAAGCGGCTTCTTCAGATGAAAGCCATCATCCAGTCCATGACAAAAGCCGAACGCCGCGATCCCTCCATCATCAAAGGAAGCCGCCGGCGCCGCATCGCCCAGGGTTCCGGAACGACCGTCCAGATGGTCAACCAGCTGCTGAAGCAGTTCGAGCAGATGAGCGGCCTCTGGAAGCGCTTCGGGAAAATGGGCAGAAAGCACGGCATGTTCTCACGTTTCGGGAACATGTTCCGCCGCTGAATTCCGCAAAAATCCACACGTGGATTTTTAATAAACGACACTTATGTTTCAGGAGGTGTAGCTGAAAAATGGCAGTAAGAATTCGTCTTTCCCGTCACGGCCGCAAAAAGGTTCCGTTCTATCGTCTTGTGGTAGCAGATTCCCACAGCCCCCGCGACGGCCGTTTCATCGAAGAGCTCGGCACCTACGATCCCATGAAGGATCCCGCTGAGATCAAGATCAACGAAGAATCCGCCGTGAAATGGCTCCGCAACGGCGCTCTTCCTTCCGACACCGCACGCGCCCTTCTCAAAAAAGCCGGCGTCTGGGCAAAGTTCACTGAAAAGGCTGAGTGATTTTTATGGATTATCAGGCACTGGTCAAAACCATCACTGATTCACTTGTCACAAAACCCGAAGCCGTCGAAATCACTGCAGAAAAAGACGCTGAAGGCGTTCTCCGCGTGCTCATTCACGTTGCTGCAGAGGACACAGGCCGCGTGATCGGCCGCCGCGGCGCCACGATCAACGCAATCCGTCAGCTTGTCCGCGTTTCCTCCGTCAAGGGCGGGGACAAAGTAGAAGTTGACGTTGCCGAAACCGCCAAAGCCGACGAAAAAGCGGCTGAGTAAAAAAAGCGATGTCCCGTGACGTCAGAGTCGTAATCGGGCAGGTTCAGGGCGTGCACGGCGTGAAGGGCGAAGTGAAAATCCGTCCTCTCACCGATTTTCCCGAGCGCTTTGCCGGCATGAAGGAACTGTCGTTCTATCGGAACGGAGAACCAGTGGGAACTTACGCTGTCCAACAGGTGCGCAGCGTTCTCGAACGTGGGTACTTTCTTGTTTCCCTGCAGAACGTGGAAAACCGCGATCAGGCAGACACGCTCCGCGGCTGCACAGTTGAGATCTCCCCTGAAGAACGCGTGCCTCTTGCCCCCGGCGAGTTCTGGGCCAGCGACCTCATCGGCCTTGACGCTTACGACGACCGCGGCACACGCCTCGGCACCGTCAGGGATATAGCCGCAAACGGCGCATCAGACCTGATCGTCGTCAGAGATGACAGCGGCAGAGATCATCTGATTCCCGCCTCACCGCAGTTTTTCCTGAATGCCGATCCCGCCGCCGGGCGCATCACGCTTCATCTCATCGAAGGACTGTGGGAACTGTGAAAGTCACTGTTATAACCGCATTTCCCGATTTTCTTGACAGTTTTCTGCACACCAGCATCGTCGGCCGCGCTTTCAGCCGCGGTCTGATTGACGTTCGGGTTGTCAACCTGCGCGATTTCTCACGCGGAAATTACCATCAGATCGACGACTACAGCTTCGGAGGCAGCGGCGGCATGACCATCATGCCCGAGGTGCTGGAAGACGCGCTCAGTTCCGTCAGAACCGACGGTATGAAAGTGCTGTTTCCAACCCCTGTCGGTGCCGTGCTGACGCAGGATCTTGTGGAGTCTCTCGCCGCCGAAAAGCACCTTGTCATACTCTGCGGTCATTACGAGGGCCTTGATGAGCGTTTTGTGCAGAAATATGTCGACCTTGAATATTCCATCGGCGATTACGTTCTGACCGGCGGTGAAATTCCAGCCATGACGCTGATTGACGCAGTTTCCCGTCTAGTCCCCGGCGTCGTCGGCAAGGAACATTCCGTCACAGACGATTCGTTTTACAGCGGTATGCTTGACACGCCCCACTTCACACGTCCGGCCGTCTGGCAGGGCATTGAGGTGCCAAAAGAACTCACGTCAGGCAACGATGCGCAGATCGAAAAATGGCGCCGGCGCACAGCAGCGTTCAGAACGCTTTCCCGCCGTCCGGATCTGCTGAGCAGAGCCAATGTGATGGAATACCTTGAAGACGAAGTTTATCTTGGCATGTGTGTATCAAACAGCGACCCCGATCTGACGGACGATCTCACAGTCATCAGCAGGACAGCCGCAGCTTATCAGATTGCACGCGTCATTGCGGCACCTGAAAATCCAGGGGATTTCGACGTGCTGCGTGAAAAACTCCGGCCGCTGCCGGAAGTCAAAGTTGTTCCCTCTGTCAGACGCATGGCAGAGTGGGCTTCGCGAAAAAAACACGGACCACTGCTCACCGTCGCAGCGCAGGCTCCAGGGGGCATCCCCTGGATGGAAGCAAAACGGCGGATCGTTGAAAACAGCGGCCCTGTTCTGATCCTCTTCGGCGCTGCAGCCGCAGGAGACAGAGTTACAGACATGCGTCCGCAGGAAACCACCGGTGGAGTTCTGCCTCGCACCGCTCTCGTTTCCACCACGCTGGACCGTTTTTTCGGTTCCAGATAAAATATGTAAAAGCAGGGAGGTTCACACCATGGATCCCAGAATGAAACTCGTTGAGCAGAAGTATATGAAAACCGACATTCCCGAATTCCGTCCCGGCGACACCGTCCGCGTCGCCGTCAAGGTTAAGGAAGGCGCCCATGAACGTCTTCAGGCCTTTGAGGGCATCGTCATCGCCCGCAAACACGGCGGAATCGGCGAAAGCTTCACCGTCCGCAAGATCAGCAACGGCGTCGGCGTCGAGAGAATTTTCCCTCTCCACTGCCCCAGCATCGCCAAAATTGAAGTCAAGCGCCTCGGCCGCGTCCGCCGCGCGAAACTGTACTACCTGCGCAGCCTCAGCGGAAAGAGCGCCCGCATCAAAGAACGCCGCCCCAAGTAAGCGCGTTTCCGGAAAAAAGAAAGTTCGGAATTCCGTCCCAATCTGCGGAATTCCGAACTTTTTTTCTGTCAGCGCCGGCCTAGCGGCCGGCGCTGTATTTTATTCACCGCCCCGCGGCCCGAGCGACTGGGTCAGCAGAATTACCTGCTCTCTGCTCAACCTGAGGCGTTTTCCAAGCCTGCCGCGGTCGAACGATCCGCGAACCACGCAGGCCCAGTTCCTTGAAGCAGCATAAAGCGAGGCGTTCTGGCAGGCCTCTCCCGCGTGAATGCAGCCCATGCCGTAAACAGCATCTTCCGGAGGGACATGTTTCAGCTTCTTCCACTGCGTTTTGTCCTGAACATATACCAGATTCACAGCTGCGTCAGCCGTAAAAGCCTGCACGCCTGTTTCGGCACGGTAATCCCCTTTTTCAATTTCAATCAGAACGTTCCTGTGAGGATCATAACGGAAAACACCGCTTGACGTCACAGCGTAGATCTGCAGATCCTGCACATTCAGGGCCGTCGGGTATACCAGTTTTCCGTCGGGCCGGTTCTGCCCGCCTGCTGCCCACAGAAGGTCAGAAAGCTGCTGAACCGACAGGGGGCCGTCTGCAAAAGTGCGGGTGGACCGGCGCGCCGCAAGACAGTCAAGCAGCGCCGGGCCGCCGTTTTTCACGGGCTCAGGCAGTGAAATTGTTTCTGCCGCTCCGGCTGACAGTGCCAGACCGAGGACCATCGCACAACAGACCGCAAATTTCTTCATGGATCATACCGCCTTTCATGTCATTTTCCATTAATTTTAGCAGTAAATTACGGCAGCAGCTGATGCAGTTGTCCCTGCGCAGCCGTGTCTGCCATGAAAAAAACTTTCCATGCAGAACGGCAGTTTCCGCCACGGGGCAAAGGGGAAACTGCCGTTTTCTCACATTAATGAAAATACTGCACCTGATGCAGGCAGGAACTCTGGTAAGTCAGCCGGTCAAGTTCCAGGAACGCGCGGATGTAGATTTTCAATGCTGTTTTAAACTGCCTGATGCTGAATCCCTCGTCAGGGCCGTGAAGCATGCCCACAAACTCAGGGGCTTTTTCAGACATGTCATCCATGCCGAAGCCGATGGCATGCTGAAACATTCTGGCGTACGTGGTGCCGCCGATGACCTCGGCCTTTTCGCTGCGTCCGGTCACTTCGTTGCAGGCTCTCAGACAGGCCTGCAGAGGAAGGCTGTCAGGGCTGACATAAAACGGCGCCGACGATTTATCGACGGTCAGAACTGCATCAGATTCGCCGGCCAGCCGGCGCAGAGCGGCATCAATGTTTTCGCCCCGTGCTGTCAGCGGATAGCGGATATCAATTGTCTGAGTGACCTTTCCGTCTGCCATGCGGATCGTCCCGCCGGCACAGGTCAGCGGCCCGAAAATTCCATCTTTCGCAGCGATGCCGAGGGCCGCGCCATGGCAGTCAGCAAATACTTTTCCCAGCAGGCTGAAAAATTTCTCTTCGCGCACGGAAAGAAGCTTGTTTTTCAACAGATACTTCACCAGAATCCCGATGGCGTTTTCGGTTTTCTCCGGCTCTGAGGCGTGTCCGCCCCTGCCGGCGGCTGTCAGTTCTGCCATACCGTTTCCGGCGTGAATGGTGATATGCTCGCCCGGCGGCAGCGGCCCGGCCGTTCTGATCTTCGCGGAGGCTGAACCGGGCACGGCATTGGCAGCTTCTCCGCCCTTAATGTCAATCAGATTTCCCGACAGCGCGCAGCTCTGAAGCGAAGCGGCATACATTCCCTTTTCCCCGTTGCAGGCTGGGAAAAACACGTCAGGCACAAGGCAGAACGCCGGCTCTCCATAGCGTTCCACATAATGGGGAATGTCATGCATGCCTGTTTCTTCGTTGCACCCCAGCAAAATTCGCAGTTCGTGATTCAGACCGCCGTGCTCCTTCAGAAATTTTGCCGCGTACAGCGTGATAACCGCAGCGTTTTTGTCGTCGTCAGTGCCGCGGCCGATGAGCCAGCCGTCTTTTACCGTCATGTGAAACGGGTCAAAATGCCAGCCCTTGCCGGCCGGAACCACGTCCACATGGCTGATCGAGGCCAGACAGCCGGCCGTATCCTGACGCCCCGGCAGCCTGGCAAATCCCACATAGCCGCTGCCGTCACAGGTTTCCAGTCCGAGACGTCCGGCAATTTCAAGGGCTCTGTCAAGCGCCCGGCGCACTTCCCTGCCGTAGGGAGAACCGGCTTCCGGCGCCGATTGAACGCTTTCTATTTCAACGAGCGACGCCAGATCGCTCAGCATTTCGTCCATGTGATTTTCGATAAATGAATCAATTTCCCGTTCAGACACCATGGCTCTGCCCCTTTCTAAAAGAAGCGGAGACCGTTGAATCAGCGGTCTCCGGCCGGAAATTCAGTTTTTCTCAGCGTCCTCGTCAGCTTTTTTCGCGCGGTCTGATTTGAAATACAGGTATCCAAGAAGGATTGTCGCGCCGATGGAAATTGCCTCGCCAATGTCGCTGAGCCATTCAATATCTAATTTTCTGATTGTGATCCAGATGATCACTGCAGGAACAGCCCAGGTGAGCGTTTTTTTCCAGCCTGACTCCTCGATGCGGAACCACAGAAGCGTGCCGATCAGGGCAGGGATGACATGATCAAGGCCGACCAGCACGATTTTCGGCAGCAGCGGAACGAAATAGCTGCCTGTCAGCACCACCACAGTCAGGACGGCGAGATTCACAAACACAGAGAAACCGACGCAGTAGGCGCTGAGAATCTGTCCGCGCGGTGTGGAGGGCTTTTCGCCAAAACGCTTCAGCACCGACTTCTGAACCGGCAGACGCACATTTTTGCAGTTGCCGGCAAGGTAGGACATGTAGGTTGCCGCGGCACCCAGCATGGGATAGTAAATGAGCGGTTCGGTGATCCACATGCCGATGCACAGCGCAAACAGCGTCGCGGTCACTGTAACGTAAATGTGCACCGGCGCCTGGTAGCCCTTCACAAAATAGAGGTATGCAATGGGCATAAAAGAAAGCACCAGCGCGATCAGCATGGTGGAACGCCCGATCAGATGCACCCTGGCTGAATACGGGCCGTTGAAATCAGCCTGAATCTGCTCTTCTGTGTTCACAAGCGATTCATTAGCAGTGTTGTTCATTGCAGTGCCCTCCTTAACCCATAATGGCGACGCAGATCGCCGAGGCGGTCATACCGCCGATCAGAGAAATTCCGAGAATCCAGTCGTTCAGCTTTTCGTTGCCGGTTTTCCTGACAATGGCCGTCACAGCCATGCTGCTCAGAAGCCCGAAGACAATTCCCACAGTGTTGGAAACACCGCCTGAAGCAGTGCTCAGTCCCCAGTAGCCCATGAAGCCAAGTTCCGCAGTCATGCCCATCAGCGGCAGGAAAGAACGCTTTTTGGTGACCTGCTTCGCGGCTATTTTATCCATCGGCTTCAGTGTGAACAGCAGGTTGATCATGTAGGGTGCGCTGCCGAGGACCATGCCGTAAATGCAGCAGGTGAAGACCGCCTCGGTGAACCCCTCGCCGCCGATGGTAACGCCCATGGCATTGGCAACGACGTTGGCAAGCCAGAGTTCGTAGTCAGCGGCGCCGATAACGCCGGTGCGCATGTAAGTCACCGCCGTGCCCACCAGGTTGATCATCGCGATCACAACGACAACGACTGACAGCGACGGGCCGATTGTGGCCACTGAGGAAATTTTGGCGATTTCGCGCAGGTCGCTGGCAGAATAAAGCCCGTATTTGCGGTTGAACTTCAGCGCGTTGTGCATGAAAAGCAGCGCCTGAACACAGACAAATCCAAGCAGAATAATCGCAAATGGCCAGATAATACGGTTTACATTGACAATTGCTTCACTCATAGTCTCCTCTTGCCTCCTGTAAAGTGGATTGCTCTTTCTCTACGATCAATTTCTGCCGCAAAACTTATTATGAATAATATCACTATTATAATAAGTTTACAAGTACATATCGCGTATTTTCGACTAATACGTCGATAATTTATATTATCACATGATATCTATCGAAAAAAATATTTTCATTTCAGCAGCCCTGCCGGTATGCTGCATGAAAACAAAAAAGGCACTCCGCTGCGCGGAGCGCCCTGCTTTCAAAAGAGATATTTAAAGTGTTTTTCAAAAACGCCTTTGATAAACAGCGTATGTTCCTTCATGTAAAAATAGGCAAATTCACCGTCATGCTTCTCTATGGCAGCTAGAATTTTGCGGTGCTGCTGATCCAGCTGTTCTGCAATGTCCTTCTGGTTTTCAGGAGAAATAATGCCTGCAGGCGCCTGATTGTTTTCAATACTGATCAGGTCATCGTAGATTTTCAGCAGTTCAGGATTATCCATGAATTCCACCAGGATTCTGTGAAAATCACGTGCTTTTCCGTATGGCGCCGATGTCTCATTCTGAACGCCGTGCAGACACGTCTTCAGACGCTCGGTCAGTTCAGGCGTTGAGTGTTCAGCTGCGGCGCGTGCTATTTCCGGTTCAAGCATCAGGCGGATCTGCGTGGACGACCTGAATCCTTTAATATAATCCTGCGCATAGCCTGCAAGTGTTTTGTTGCCATGGAGGCTGGTGATGTCAAAAAGAACGGTGCTGCCGCGCCCCCGGCAGGTCTGAATCAGCCCCGCCCGCGCAAGGATGCTCAGCGCCTTGCGGACGGTAATGCGGCTGACGCCCAGAAGGCCGATCAATTCAGTCTCTGAGGGCAGAAGCTCCCCTTTTTTATAAAGGCCTGTCATAATCCCGTTTTCAATGTATTTGACCGCCTGTTCATACAGCGTCTCAGAGCTTTTTCGCCCGGTCATGTCATTCAGCCTCCCTGGAATTTCCGAAAATACCGCCGTTCTCTCCGGCGGAACGCATCACATCAGGAACTACTTCTGCCTGCCGGCAACCGCAGCCGCAGCCGCAGCGCTGAGCAGTGAGACAAACAGGCAGGTCATCCACCCTGCCGTCCAGTAACCGCGCGTGCCCAGCAGCACGCCGACCACTGCGGGCGCAATGGGATTGGGAATGTTCGAGGCACCCGAACAGAACGCCGTTCCCGCCACATTGTCCTCAGCAGAGTAAATCTCGCTGGGAAGCGCCCAGAACACTCCGGCGCTCCATGACACACCAGACATCATGGCGCAGGCCGCCAGCGTCAGAGCATAAATACTCCGCACTGCAGCCGATGAAAGCACAGCCGCAGCCGCCGCGCTCAGCACATAGCCTGCTGCCAGAATCAGACTCCGGGTTCGCACAGAATTTTCTGAGCGCGCGGCGAAAAAGTCAGACACCCAGCCGCCCAAAATTGACGAGACAACCGTCACCACGCTGATCAGAAGCATCAGTGTGCCGGTCTGTTCATAACTGTAGCCGAGGTGCTGCGCAAACACTGACATGTCAACCGTCACTGCCTGCGCCACCCAGGTATTGGCAACGAGCATCACCACAAGCAGCCAGGTCGCCGGATTGCGGATAATTGTACCATAAACATTCTTTTTTTTCTGCAGGCGTACTGTGCAGCCGCTGCGGGCCGGATTTTCCCGTACCGTCAGAAGAACCGGCAGGGCAAAAAGAAGGCAGATGCCGCCAATCAGGTAAAACGACGCTCTCCATCCCGACACAGGAACAAGGCGCCCCACAGCCCACGCGCCGATGCCGGCGCCGGCCGTAAAACTGCCGTTGAAAACTGCAGTGGCAAGACCGCAGTACCTGCGATCCACCCACTGCGTGATCACCGAGATGTACAGCGGAAAAGCCAGAGCGTTCAGCCCCTGCATCCCCTTGAAGATAAACAGCAGCGGCAGGCTGCGCAGGCTTACCGCGGCCGGCACTGAAAACTGCGACACCACCTGAAAGAGCACTCCCAGAATGATGGTGCGCCTCATACCCAGTCTCTTATAGACATACCCCGACAGAAACATGGCCGACACAAGGCACACCGCGCGCAGAGAATCGGCAATAAGCACCGTCTGCACCGGCACGCCCATCTCACCGGCAAGATCACCGGCCACCATCGAGAACTGCGTGACCCCGGCCGGAAAGCTGAACCCCAGCAGTGACAGCAGCAGAACCAGTATCCCGGGATAACTTTTTCGTTCGTAAAGTTTCATCTTTAAGAAAGCCTTTCACTTTGAGATCCATAAAATTTACGCACCGTCTCAGTCCTTCCCTGTACCGCTTGTCTTTTCACATGACCTGCCATGCCACTACAGCCGGGCACCGAAGCCGGCTGCAGTTTCGCCGTCTGACAGAGTCGTTCATGAACAGCATGGGATATTGTGCTCCGTCAGCAAATCAGAAGTGCAGTTTTGCTGAGACCCGTGTCGCATAACTTATTATATAGCATAATAAGTTATGCCCGCTTTTTTTGCAAGTCCGTTTTAGAAAAAACAGCCGTGCCAGCTTTCAGACCGGCGAAGGTTACGGCAGTATGAGATGCCGCCGACGCTGCGGTCCTTTCTGTTTCAGCCTTTTAGATTATTTTGCTCAATTTTATTCCATAAATTTAATTTTTATATATTCCTATCCTTGACATATCAGACCACTTTATTTATGATTACCTACGCTTATTTTACGATGCTGCGGCAGCGTGATGCCAATCATCTACGGACTTGTCACAGGGATCATCCGCGCAGCCTGAAAGGGAAAATCAGAAAGTTTTGCTGCAGATTGAGAGCAGAATGGGCAGACCAATTACTTAAAAAAGTGGGGAATAAACAGAAGCATGTCAAAAATCAAAAGACCTCAGAGGGCATCGGTCACGTTCTTTCCGAACGCTGTGCCAGGGCTGAAAAAACACAGCACAGGGAAGAACCGTAAACAGCAGTTTACTGCGGCAGGACTGGCACTTGCAGGTGTTCTGTTCATCTGCGGTCCGGAAGCAGCATACCCCGGCACTATCACTTTGGAAGGAGACACCGAAACTCTTTACAACGTGGGAATCATCACTGGTGTCGGTCATGCCAACGGAGATTATTACGAATACAATCATCCCGACAGAAACCTTGTGATCAACTGGGATGTACAGCGCAGGGGCTCTGCAGCACCCATCCGCAACACCAGCGTCACGGCAAAGAGCCTGACCATGAACTCAACCAGCGGCACTGACCAGTGGTCCAACAAGGGTATTTTCACAGACTGCCCTTTCGGCGGACCGTTCCGTGAAATCTATATCAAAGTGTCTGAAAATATCGACATCACATCAGGACATTACACGATTTTCAGCGATCCCGGCAAGATTCACATTGAAGGCTTTAAAAACCTGACAGCGCGCTCAGCCAGCACAGCCGAAAACAGCGGCTATGTGGTTTCGAATGTTTCTGTCAACGGCTTAAGCAGTGCTATCAGCATCGTCGGCACCGAGGACAGCACGATCAGTCTTATTTCAGAAAAAAGCAGCAATCCGGCAAAACTGAGAAGCGTAGTTGAAGACGCCTCCACCGAAGGCATTCTGGTCAAAGGCGGAACAGTAAACATAAAGCGCATTGCCGACGAAAATCAGCCGCTGGTTGAAATAGGACACCACACCGTTGCCGGCGGCAGCATCGATATTGAAGGCAGCAGCAGCGTAAACATCGGCAGCGATACGAATCAGTATGCTGTAGAAAGCAAGGCAAAGGCTGCAGGCACTTCTAACATATGGATCAACAAGTCCTCTGCAGGTGTCGTGAAAATCAACGGCCGCATTGTGGCCGAAAGCGGTGCCGTAACAGTGAATTACGCCGGCGACGGTTCTGTACAGAGCGGCGACGTCATTTCACAAAATAATCCCGGTGCTGCAAATTCAGGCTCAGTGATCTTAAATTACGCCGGCGCCAATTCTGTAATGACAGGCAGCATTACAGCCAGCAGCACTGCATCCGTATCTGCCGGTTTTTCCGGCAAGAACAGCTCAATGACCGGCAATATCACCGCCGGCGACAGCAGCACCGTCAGCCAGACCCTGAGCGGCGTCAACGCGAAAATGACCGGCGACATCGCCGCCGCTGGCAGCAGCAGCATCACTGCCGAGCTTTCCGGCGAAAACACGTCAATGACCGGCAATATCACCGCCGGCGACAGCAGCACCGTCAGCCAGACCCTGAGCGGCGTCAACGCGAAAATGACCGGCGACATCGCCGCCGCTGGCAGCAGCAGCATCACTGCCGAGCTTTCCGGCGAAAACACGTCAATGACCGGCAATATCACCGCCGGCGACAGCAGCACGGCAAACTTCAGGGCTTCAGGCAGAAATTCCCTGTTGAACGGTACCGTCACCGCCTCCGGCGGCACCGTCAGCGCCCGCTTCACAGGCAGCGGCTCCGGCTGGAACGGAGACCTTGTCAATACAGGCGGCACAGCTGACATCTCACTGACCAGCGCATCGTGGTACGGAAACATGAACGCCCAGAGCGGCACCACGAACCTTGCTCTTGACAGCGGCAGCACCTGGACCGGCGCCGCAGACACCGCTTCAGGCGCCCAGGCTTCAGTCACCATTTCCAGCGGCGCAGCCTGGAATGTCACCGCTGACAGCTCCCTGACCAGCCTTGTGCTGTCCGCAGGCGGACATCTTTCCATGGAAGGCGCCGCCAATAAACTGCGCATCGGCAGCCTCACCGCACCCGCAGCTGTTTCCGGCACACTGCACATGGATCTTGTCTATCACGACAACAACCTTTCGACCTACGAGAACGCCTCAGACAGCGACTTCCTGTACGTTGACTCCGGCAGCGGCGCCACGTTCCTCGTCGAGCCCACCCGTTCGTCAACGCTGAACAACATGAGCGACGGCGACAGACTGTACTTCGCCCAGACCGGCATCGGATCGTCAGCCTTCCAGGTCAATCAGGAAATTCTGCTCATGAACAGCAACAGACTGTACGACAAGAACCTGCTGGTCAAAAACGATCAGAATACAACTGCGGACGGCTACGAGGACTGGTATCTGACCACTAATACAGAGCATGAACCCGACAGCGATGAGCTGAACCCCAACGGCCGTGTCCCCGGCTCCGCCTACACCGCGGCACTTGCCGTCTGGCGCGACAGCGATACTCTGCTCAAGCGCCTCGGCGAACTCCGCTACAGCCGCGAGGAACAGGGCACGTGGGCACGCTACAGCCGCAGAAAGCTCGAAAAAGAGCACGACCACACCTTCACCACAAAACTGAACGCCCTGCAGATCGGCTATGACACCAAACGCACCGGCGAAAAAGGCGATTGGTACTACGGCGCCG
>CAZDXA010000008.1:0-75861 GCA_964509435.1 uncultured Synergistaceae bacterium
CTGTTTTTCATCTGACTGTCCATCCACTTCAGATAACGGTGCGCCATGGGGATGGAGCACATCATGCTGAGCACGTCGGCAACGGGCTGGCTGATCTGGATTCCTGTCAGGCCGATGAAGCGGGGAAGAATGCAGACCAGCGGGATGAAAAAGAACCCGCGTCGTGCGCCTGAAAGGAACGACGCCTGCTTGTACTTGCCGGTGACCTGGAACATCATGTCGGTGATGACGGTGACGGGCATGGTGACCAGCGTAAAGCAGTGGGCACGGAAAGCGAATGTGCCGATTTCCAGCACTTTGGGGTCAGAATTCTGGAAGAATGCCATGACCTGCGGCGCAAAAGTGATGAAAAATGCGGCCAGCGCGGTCAGGACGACGAGTCCTGTTTTCACGCAGAAATGGTAGGCTTCTATGACGCGGTCAAAGCGGCGCGCACCGTAGTTGTAGCCCGCGACGGGCTGAAATCCCTGTCCAAAGCCGATCAGAATCGAACCGATGAACATGGTGACGCGCATGACGATGGCCATGGCGGCCAGTGCGGCATCACCGTAAACGGCGGCGTTCAGGTTCAGCGTTACGCTGGCGGCGGAGGCCAGTCCCTGACGGAACAGAGTGGGCATTCCGGTGCGCACGATCAGCGAGTAGGTGGAAAAGCTGTGCGAAACGTATTTCGGGTGAATGCGCAGCACGGTGCGGCCGCTCAGGAAGTGCGAAAAGAGAATTGAGAAACTGACGCACTGGCTCAGCACGGTTGCAATGGCAGCGCCGGAAATCCCCATACCGAAGGTGAAGATGAAAAGCGGGTCGAGAACCACGTTCAGCAGGCCGCCTGTGACGATGCCCATCATGGCGAGAAAAGCACGGCCTTCGGCGCGCAGATTGGTGTTCATCACAAACGATGTGGTCATGACCGGTGCGCCGAGTAGGATCCAGCGGGCATAATCCGCTGCGTAGGGCAGAATTGTGGGCGTGGCGCCCAGAAACCGCATTAAGGGGCTGATGAAGAGCAGCCCGAGAACGGTGACGGCCAGTCCCAGAGTGAGTGCGGCGAAGAACGCCGATGACGTGGCCTGGCGTGCTTCATCGTCACGCCGCTCACCGAGCCGGCGTGAAGCAATGCTGCCGGCTCCCATGCCGAACATGAATCCGATGGCCTGAATGATGGCCATCAGCGAAAAGACGACGCCGACGGCGCCTGCAGCGCTGGTGCCGATGCGCGCGACGAAAAACGTATCGGCCATGTTGTAAAAAGAGGTGATCAGCATGCTGCAGATGGTGGGCAGAGCAAGACGGGCGATCAGAGGTCTGACGGGCGTCTGAGTCATTTTTATGAACTGTTCCTGAGCTCGTGTATTTTCGTTAGGCATTTTCCCGCTCCTGACAATAGGGCCTGACAGCAACATTTCTGCCAAGCTGTATCTTGAAAAACTTAATTCAGACAAGTATAATCTTAATCAACATGTAATGATATGCAAGAACATCAGTACCACGGGCCGGCCTGTACGGGCAGGCAGGTGTTGTTTCCTTCAGATTGAAAATGGAGGCTGTGACGATGAAAGTATCTACGAGGGGCCATTATGGGCTGCGCGCTGTTGTGGTGATCGCAAAGATGGCGCAGGAAGGTCTGCCGATCAGCGTCAGTGACGTTGCTAGGCAGGAGGATCTTTCCACAACTTATCTTGAACAGCTTGTCTCAAAGCTGCGCCGCGCCGGCATTCTGCGCAGCTACCGGGGGCCGCACGGCGGCTATGAGCTGGTGAAGGATCCCGACCATATCACTGTTGCCGAGGTGCTTGATGCTGCGGGCGAGAAGATCATTTTCCCTGACTGCACTCTTGATGACGGCTGCCGCCGCGCAATGCAGATAGGGCAGGAGTGCCCGTCGTCGTTTTTCTGGAAAAAGCTGGCCGACGCTGTGCGCCGTATTGCCGAAGAGACGACTGTCGGCGACCTGCTCCGTGATTATGAAGAGGAAACGAAGCGCCGCGCCGCTGCAGAGCCGGAGAATAAAAAATAACACGATTCCTGCCGTCACTGCTGGCGGCAGGAATCTTTTTTATTCAGCGGGCTAAAGGCTGCCCTCGCACAGTTCGATGATTTCGCCGTCCGGTCCCGTGAGAAAGCAGTTGTACGCCTGTTTTCCCATGGCGTGAATTTCTGATTCGGGAACGGCAAAGCCGCAGTCGTTCAGTTTTTTCACGGCGGTGCGGATGTCAGGCACGGCAATGGCCAGATGATTGCGCCCCGGCGTGCGGTCGTCGCCTTTTTTGCAGATCAGTTCAAGCGAAAAATCGCTGAAGTTCACGAAAACAAGATGGGAGCCGCTGGGCATCTGATATTCGCTGCCTCTGACGCCGCCAAGCGCGTCAATATAAAAATGAAGAGATTTCTGAAGGTCTGAAACGCGGATGCCGATATGGCTTAAGGAATACATGCCGCCGCTTCCTTTCTATGAATGTGCCAAAAAATTTTTTCTTGGGATTATAATACCAGAAATTTTCAATTTTTGCAGTATCAGTACAGGCAAATTGGGGCGCAGACTGCCTTTTTTACTGCAAAATTTCGGAGAAATGAGACTGTGTCAGCGTCCGGAGAAAAATTTTTAATTAAAATCAGTGAAAATCAGCAATCAGGGTACTTGTCACGTGCGAAACTTGTGATATACTCACTGTATCGAGCAATAAATCCTGTGTGGAGGTGTCAGTAATGACAAAGGCTGAATTGGTTGAGTTCGTAAGAGAGCAGACGAAGCTTCGTAAGGTTGACGCTGCAAACGCTGTTGCTGCAATGATCGAAGGCGTCAAGGAAACCCTGAAGAAGGGCGGCAAGGTCCAGATCGTTGGCTTTGGCACTTTTGAAGTCCGTCAGCGCAAAGCTCGTACGGGCCGCAACCCTCAGGATCCGAGCAAGACCGTCCATATTCCTGCAAAGACCGTTCCTGTGTTCAAAGCCGGCAAACTTCTGCGCGAGGCAGTCGATAAGAAAGCCGCCAAGCCTGTCCGCAAAGCGAAGAAAGGCAAGAAGTAGTCTTTATTTTTGACAGTTCCAACAGTTCAAACGAGCAAGAAGGCGCCCTTCGGGGCGCTTGTTTTTTTCTGGCGCGCTTCACAGGATTTTTTACATGGGATATAATCAGGGCGGTTGAGGAAGGGAAGTGAGCGCCATGTTGAATCGCGGCCTGCTGTTTGTCAGCAGCGGAGCGGATACGGAAACTGACCTGCGGCCGCAGGCTCTGATGACTGACCTTGGGCGCGGCGGCTTTTTCACTGTGCTGACGCCGGCAGAAGCGTCTGAGAAGTGGCCGGACGGCAGCTTTGACATAGCGATGATTTCGCCGCGGTGCGGCAGCGCTGCGATGCTTCTGCGTCTCTGCAGGGAGCACAGCGTGCCCTTTCTGATTATCGGGTGTCCGCGGCTTGACGATGAGGCGCGCTCAGAACTCAGTCAGTATCGCTCTGCAGGCGGCCGCGCACTGGGGCCTGGATCGCAGGGCTTTTTTGACTGGGAACGCAGGCTGGCGCTGTGCTGGTCAACGTCAGTGCGCGTGCCGGACAGTCCGCCGCAGGAACGGCATGTGACGCTGATCGGGCAGGGCGGCTCTGTTCCCTATTCGCTGTATGCCATGGCTGTTGAGGCAGGCGTGCGGTTCCGCCGCGTTGTCTCTCTCGGCAACTGCGCCGACAGGGACAGCGAGCTTCTGAAGGCCATGGAAAGCGCCATTGACGATCCGATGACGACGCTGTTGATTCTGAGCCTGGAATCGCTGAGCCTTGGGCGCAGTTTTCTTGCCATGACAGTGCGGGCCGCCCAGAGAAAGCTGCCCGTGGTGCTTCTGCGCATCGGCACTTCTGATCTTTTCCGCCAGAGACTTGCCGAGCGCCATGCCGACGCTGCATGGACCGACAATGTCATGTGGGAATCGGTGGCGGGGCAGTACGGCGTGGTGCTGCTGAAAGACGCACAGCAGATTGTCGATCTCGGCAAACTCTCCGGAATGGGGATTAATGCCAAGGGAAACAGAGTTGCAATACTGGCGCTTTCAGAGGGCGTGGCGATGATCCAGGGCGACCAGTGCCGCCAGGCGGGGCTGGAAGTTCCCGAGTTTTCACCTGAACTGCGCTGTAAAATTGAAAAACTCATTCCCGGCTGGGGCCGCTGCAGCAATCCGGTGGATCTGACGGAATCAGTGTTTTCCCATGAAGACGCTTTTCTGAAAGTTCTCAGGCATCTTGAGGAATCTGACGAATGCGACATGATTCTTACAGCTGCGGGGTCGCTTTCGCCGCGGCAGGGAGAAATACTGGCCCGCACTCTTGGGGTGGCGCACCGCGCCGGGAAAAAACCGCTGGCGTGCTGCTGTTTAAGCCGCTGGCGTCCTCTTGAGGAAATGGTGCGGCGCATGAACAATGACGGCGTGCCGCTTTTCAGCAGTCCGCGCCGCGTGGCTGAGGCCATGGCAAGTCTGTGGCGCATCGGCCGCAAGGTGGTGCCGGTGACAGATCTGTGCCGTCCCGCTGCACATCCGCGCCTTGAAAGCTATCCGAAACTTCTCAGTGAGCGCGACGCCATGAATCTTGCCGGCGAGTACGGCCTGAATACAGTGCCGCAGAAGTTCTGCACCTCGTTTGATGAAGTTCTTGACGCGGCGGGAACGCTGGGATTTCCCATGGTGCTGAAAGTAGTGTCGCATTCGTTTTTCAGCAAGCAGCAGGCCCGTGCCGTGGCGCTGAACCTTCGCACCGAGGAGGAGCTGCGCAACGCCTATGGCCGGATACTTGAGCGGGCGGATCGGCTTCATGCCGACGCGGCCGTGGAAGGCGTCTACGCGCAGAAAATGGTTACCGACGGCATTGAGTGCATGATCGGCATCAAACGCGACCCGCTGTTCGGGCCGGTCGTCGCGGTTGCACTGGGCGGCGCCTATTACGGTCTGATGAAGGACATTTCCCTGCGCGTGGCCCCGGTTGACATGGATACCGCACTGGACATGATCCGCAGTCTCAGAGGCTACCCGCTTGTCTCAGGCGGTTGGTTCGGCCGCCCGTCGGACGTGGAAAGTCTGGCCGGACAGATTGTCAGGCTGTCGCACATGGCCTGTGCGGAACCGGAACTGGAACTGCTGGACATAAATCCGATTTTTGTCCGTCCTCAGGGCATGGGGGCTGAAATAGCCGACGCCTTTGCCGTGCGGCGCCGGATAACGGACTGAAAAACGGCGGAACAACAGTCAGTGAAAAGGGGGCTGCGCAGCCCTCTTTTTTCATCGCGCAGCGGCAGGCGCTGCGATAATCTGCGGCTTTTATGCCTGAAGGAGAGTTTTTCATGAACACGCTGTTCTGGGTTCTGACGGGGTATCTTTTCGGCTCACTGCCCACGGGGTATCTGGCCGTTAAACTGATGACGGGCAGGGACATCCGCACGCTCGGTTCGGGGAACACGGGCGGCACCAACGCCGGACGCGTTCTCGGCAGAAAATGGGCAGTCATTGTGTCATTTATTGATATGCTGAAAGGCGGTGCCGCGGTGATGCTGTGCCACCGCTTCGGCGGCAGCGACCTGACCGTGGCGCTCACTGCGTTTGCTGCGGTGTGCGGTCATAATTTCCCGGTCTGGCTGAAATTTCACGGCGGCAAGGGTGTGGCAACCACGTTCGGCACGCTTTTTTTCGTTCAGGTCTGGCATTCCTGCGCTGCGGTACTGGGCGCAGGCGCGCTGTGGTTTGCGGTGATGAAGGCAACGCACTATGTTTCAGCGGCCTCCATTGCGGCGCTGCTGTTCATGGCCGCACTTTTTCACCTGGCAGGCATGCATCATGCCTATTCGGTTCTGGCGCTGGCACTGGCGTTCCTTTCTGTATGGCGCCACCGGGAAAATCTCAGGAGACTTCTGAACGGCACTGAAAACAAAGTAGGCAGAAAGTAAAAGAAAAACTGACGGTGCGCCGCGATTCCCTGCAGGATGAACGGCGCGCCCGTTTTTCCCGGCCTCTGCAGTTCAGCGCGGCTTCGCTAAATAATTAAATCTTGACTATAACTGACCAATAGGATAAAATCGTTTCGTGGTGCAAATGGAACGGGGGTATCCGTTATGAACAGTTTGACAGAAGTAATAGAAAACTACATCAATGAGCTTTTTGAGCAGGAAGAGCAGAATAATTCGTCAGCGCCGACTGAGCGAGTTTCACTGCGGCGGAAGGATGTGGCAGAGCATTTCGGCTGCGTGCCGAGCCAGATCAACTATGTGCTCCGCAGCCGCTTCACTCCCGAACGCGGCTATATCGTTGAAAGCCAGCGCGGCGGCAACGGCTACATCCGCATTCTGAAAGTCAGCTATGACATGCCGGAAGACCGCGCCCGCCACATTGAACAGATTGTGGGCGATTCCATCTCTGAGGCTGACGCGAAAAAACTTCTGTGCGCGGTTCAGTCACGCGGAATCATCTCTCCGCGTGAAAGGCTTCTGATAGAAATTGCCCTGCGCCACATCAGCGATCTCTGTGACAGTATGTTTGACGTTTCACCGTACAAGAAGGGCATGATTCAGGCCGAACTGCTGAAAAAAATTCTGTGCGGCCTCGATCTTTCATGACCCCGTCTGTCATGGGAAGAAGCTGAAAATTTTCCTGACAAGGAGGTAAAGTGTCTTGTGGGAGTTTTTTACTGAAAGAAGCAAGCGTGTGATTCAGGCAGCACATCGTGAGGCACTGCGCCTCGGTCATGCGTTTATCGGTACAGAACATCTGCTGATCGGACTGATCACCGAAGAATCTTCGGGAGCAGCCACGGCTCTGCAGGAGGCAGGACTTGCGGCCGATGATATTGCACAGAAAGTCCTGGAACTGCGTCCGCCCGCATCGCCTTATCCGCAGGCGGTCGACCTTCCGCTGTCGGAGCGTGCGCGCGACGTGCTGAACAGCGCTGTGCGCGTAGCCCGCGAACTTCATTCCGGCTACGTGGGAACCGAACATCTTCTTCTCGGAGTCCTCTCGTCTCCTGACTGCGTTGCCTGCCAGGCGCTGAGGGCCCTGGGACTGAACGTTGAAGATACCTATGCTGCCCTCAAACAGCAGCTTCAGTCACAGAACGGCGAAAAGCCGCAGGGAGCCGCTTCCCAGAGCAGCACGGCCGGACAGGCCGGACAGGCAAAAACGCCGACGCTTGACAAATACTGCGTGGATCTGACGGCAAAAGCGGCCAGGGGCGAGCTTGACCCGCTGATCGGCCGCGAGCAGGAGATGCGCCGCATGATGCAGATCCTGTGCCGCCGCCGCAAGAACAACCCGGTTCTGGTGGGCGAGCCGGGCGTGGGCAAAACGGCAATAGTAGAGGGGCTGGCCTGCCGGATTCAGAAGGGCCTTGTGCCTTCGCTCCTGAAAGATAAGCGCGTTGTTGAACTGACCATGAGCACGCTCGTGGCCGGAACGAAATACCGCGGCGAGTTCGAAGACCGTATGAAGAAAATTGTCGATGAGCTGACAGCCGCAGGAAGCGTGATTCTGTTCATTGATGAACTTCACACCGTGGTGGGTGCCGGCAGCGCAGAAGGGTCGCTGGATGCCGCGAACATCCTGAAGCCGAGCCTGGCGCGCGGCGATTTTCAGGTGATCGGTGCCACAACCCGCGATGAGTACACCAAGAACATTGAAAAGGACGCGGCTCTTGAGCGGCGTTTTCAGCCGATTGACGTGGGCGAGCCCGATGAAGATGCGGCCATTGCGATTCTCCGCGGCCTGAAGGAAAGCTACGAGAAGCATCACAGCGTCCGCTACACCGACGAAGCTCTGGAAGCGGCCGTTCACCTGTCAAGCCGCTACCTGACCGACCGGAGCCTGCCCGACAAAGCCATCGATCTGATCGATGAAGCGGGGGCAAAAGTCCGCCTTGATCTGGACGGGCAGAAACTTCCCGCGCCTGCGACCGTGGACGAAAACGAGATTGCTGATGTGCTTTCAGAGTGGAGCGGCATTCCCGTGAAAACCCTGACAGAGCACGAGGCACAGCGTCTTCTGAACCTTGAATCGGAGATACACCGCCGGCTTGTCGGCCAGGATGAGGCCGTCAGTGCGCTGTGCAGGGCAATCCGCCGTTCGCGCAGCGGTCTGAGAGATCCGCGCCGGCCCGTGGGCAGCTTCCTGTTCCTCGGTCCCAGCGGCGTCGGCAAGACAGAGCTTGCCCGCTGCCTTGCGCGTGCACTGTTCGGCAGCGAAAAGGCCCTTCTGGCCTTTGATATGAGCGAATACATGGAGCGCCACGAAGCAGCCAAGCTGATCGGCGCGCCTCCCGGTTACGTCGGCTACGACGAGGAGGGGCGCCTGACAGAGGCAGTCCGCCGTCATCCCTGGTCAGTGGTGCTGTTTGATGAAATTGAAAAAGCGCATCCTGACGTTTACAATCTGCTCCTTCAGATTCTCGAGGACGGGAGACTGACTGATTCGCACGGCCGCACTGTGGATTTCAGAAACACCGTCATCATCATGACCAGCAATCTCGGCGTGCGCGAAACAATGAAGCCCGAGCTGGGGTTCTCGCCTTCTGCGGAAGCCGAGAAAAAGAAGCAGTCTGAGGCCGTGATGGGCGCCGTGAGAGAGTTTTTCCGCCCTGAATTCCTCAACCGCCTCGACGCTCAGCTTGTGTTCCATGCACTGACGCCCGATGAAATGAACCGCATCCTGGATATCATGATGTTTGACCTGCGGTCCCGCCTTGGGGAACGCGGCATCATCCTGTCGCTAGACAGAGGCGTGCGCGAGTTTCTTCTGGCCGGCGCTGTGTCGGAACATCAGGGTGCGCGGCCGCTGCGCCGCCTGATTCAGGCGAAAATTGAAGATCCCCTGTCGGATATGATCCTGTCCGGCGAGATCCCTTCCGGCTCGACAGTGATGTGCGTCATGGAGAACGGAAAACCGAAGTTCACTTTGAAGGCGCAGCATCAGCAGAGCGGCTGCCGCCGTGAAATGTCCGCGCCGGTGTCATAGAGGCGGAACCATCCCCCGCTGCAGTTCCGGTACGGGGATTTAAAGAACAAAGAGTGCCGGCGCAGGTCATGCGCGCCGGCCAGGGTACAGCCCGGCAAATAACGCCGTACGCCGCAGCCTTTACAAAATGCGGAAAAACTTCCGCCGTTCAGTCTGAGGACAGGAAACGCCTGTCTCTGAATGAACGGCGGAAGATTTTTTTTGAAAAAATACAGGCAAATTGCCCGGCTTCCCGCGTGAAAGCGCAGGAAGCCGGTTTTTCTCGGCTCCGGCGTGCACTGAACGTCAGGAAACGCTGAAAAGCTCAAAAGAACAGCGAAAATCACCGGAAATGCCTGAAAACCGCAGCGGCCCGGTCAGAACCTCAAAACTGCAGGCCGCTGCACTTCTGCGGCGCTTCAGCTTAATGCACATTGAACGGCAGTTTTCAATCGCCTGCAGCCGCTGCCAGGCACTGAAACTGACCCCTGGCAGGAAAGCGCCGGAAATTCCCTCACCGGCTCTTCCCTGCCGTTAAATGAAAACTGCCTGGCCGCCTGCGGCTGTGGTTATTCAATCTGGCTCAGCCGGCAGATCGTTTTCCTGTTCTGCTGCGTTCAGTCAGCGCTCCGGGGGATTGTCAATGAACGTCAGAACGTCCTGTTTGGGACGGGCGCCCACCATGCGGCCGACGGGCTGCCCGTTTCTGAACAGAACCAGCGTGGGAATGCTCATGACGCGCATCATTCCTGCAATTTCCATCTGTTCGTCTACGTTGCACTTGCCCACTTTGATATCGGTTCTCTCCGCGGCGATTTCATCGACGACGGGTGACATCATGCGGCAGGGGCCGCACCATGGCGCCCAGAAGTCAATTAATACCGGCACGCTGCTCTGGATGACTTCCTGCTGAAAGTTCTCTTTAGTAATTTCAACTGGCATTCTGATCACCTCTGTGTGTTTTTTCCTGAAGGCTTTTGGGTATTTATATACTACTATTTTTGTATTATTTTTTCAAGATCTGCCCCGGCATAAGGGCTGTCAGGGTGAAAACAGTTCTGCGGAAGGCGTAAATGTAAAATGATCAAAAAGTGGTACAATACATTATATTAAGTTCTGTATCTGTGAGTTTTTCTTTTTGAACTTTGAATCAGGGGGCTGTTCTATGAACCGCAGTGATCTTAAAAACTGCAGCCGCGTGGTGGTGAAAATAGGTTCGAGCACAATTACGCATCCTAACGGGATGCTGAATATTCAGCGTATGGACCGGCTCTGTGCGATGATGGCCGATATTCACAACCGCGGCATTGATGTGCTTCTTGTCTCATCGGGAGCTGTGGGCGCGGGAATGGGAAAAATGGGTTTTACTGAAAAGCCTGCGAGTCTGCCGGTGAAACAGGCTCTTGCCGCAGTGGGGCAGGGGCTTCTGATGCAGATGTACGAAAAGCTTTTTTCGGAGTATGGCTGTGCCACGGCTCAGATTCTGCTTACCCGCGTCGGTTTCAATGACCGCAGCCGGTATCTGAATCTGTGCAACACGCTTCACGCTCTTGACGAAATGAACGTTATTCCGGTGATCAATGAAAATGACACAATAGCCGTTGATGAGCTGAAATTCGGCGACAACGACACACTTTCAGCGCTGGTTGCCTGCGCAAGCGGCGCTGATCTGCTGATTATCCTGTCGGACATTGACGGCCTCTACGATGCCGATCCGCGGACGCACCCCGGCGCGAAGCTGCTGCATGAGGTCAGAACGGTGTCGCAGAGCATCAGGGACAATTCGGGCACAAAAGGCACGTCGATTTCGTCGGGCGGCATGTACACCAAGATCACTGCCGCCGATGTAGTGCTTCCGGCCGGAATTCCCATGGTGATCGCGTCAGGCGCTGAGCGCGATGTGCTTTACCGCGTTCTTGACGGCGAGGAACTGGGCACTCTGTTTGTGCCGCCGGTGGCCCGCCGTCATGCCCGGAAGCAGTGGATTGCCGCGAACCGGCCTTTCGAGTCGGTCACTGTCGACAGCGGTGCGGCAGAGGCGCTGACAAAGCGCGGCGGCAGTCTTCTTGCCAAGGGGATTACGGCGGTGAACGGTGATTTCACCCAGGGGCGGCTGATTGCCGTGCTGGACCCTGACGGGCATGAGATTGCCAGAGGCCTGACAAACTATGATTCCCGCGATCTGAGAAAGATCATGGGACACCGGAGCGACGAGTTTGAAAAGATTCTTGGCGCGAAGGATTTTGATGAAGTGATTCACCGAGATAATCTTACGGTGCTTGAACCCTTTTAAAACTGAGAGGTGTTTTTTATGGATGCGTCGCTGATTCTGCATGAAATGGGCGGCAGGGCCAGAGAAGCTGCCGATGTCCTCGCGCTTGCGGGCACGGATATGAAAAACAAGGCTCTGAGAGCTATGGCACAGGGCCTGCGGGAGCATCAGAATGAAATTCTTGAGGCCAACACAAAGGATGTGCGCGAAAGCGAGGCCGGAGGGATGAGCGCAGCCATGCTTCAGCGCCTGCAGCTTGACAAGCGTCAGATTGAAGGAATGGCGTACGGCATTGAAAGCATCGCCGCGCTGCCTGATCCTGTCGGCCAGGGTGTGAGCAGCCATATCGGCCCCGACGGGCTGGAAATTACCAAGGTGCGCGTGCCTCTTGGCGTGATCGGCGTAGTGTACGAGTCGCGCCCGAACGTGACGGCAGATACGGCTGCGCTGTGCCTGAAATCAGGCAACGCGGTGATTCTGCGCGGCGGGCGCGAAGCTATCCGCTCCAACAGTGCCATTGCCGGTGTCCTGCGTGACGCTGTTGTTTCGGTAGGTCTGCCGGCGGCGAGCATTCAGCTGATTGAGATGACTGATCATGAGTCGGTGATAGACTTTATGCAGCTCGATTCGCTTGACGTGCTGATTCCCCGCGGCGGGAAGGGGCTGAAAAAGGCGGTCCGCGAGCACTGCACTGTGCCCTATATCATGACCGGCGACGGCGTATGCCATATTTATATTGCGCCCAGCGCTGATCCTGAAATCTGCGTGCCGATCACGGTCAACGCAAAAACACAGCGGCCTTCTGCGTGCAATGCCATGGAAACGCTGCTGATTCACAAGGACGCTGCACCCAAGCTGCTGCCTGCCATTGCGACGGCCATGACGGCGCACGGCGTTGAACTCCGCGGCGACCGGACGGCCTGCGGAATTGTGCCTGAAATGAGTCCCGCTGTGGAAGATGACTGGAGCACAGAATACCTTGACCTGATTCTTTCTGTGAAAGTTGTTTCGTCGCTTGACGAAGCGCTGGCGCACATCGCGAAGTACGGTACAAAACATTCTGAGAGCATTCTGACGCAGGACTACGCTGAGGCCGAGAAGTTTCTGAACACTGTTGATGCGGCGGCGGTATACGTCAACGCTTCGACGCGTTTCACAGACGGCGGCGTGTTCGGCCTTGGTGCGGAAATCGGCATCAGCACTCAGAAGCTCCATGCGCGCGGCCCGATGGGCGTTGAGCAGCTGACCAGCACTAAATATAAAATCCGCGGCAGCGGCCAGATCCGCCGCTGACGCCGGAAGCCGCAATGAGTCCGCAGCGGGCGGCAGGGTACCCTGCACAGCAGGAAAACGGTTCCAGGGCTTCAATGCTGACAGGCAGCGTTTTCTGGTCAATGATCCTGTTTGCGCTGCCCATTGTGATCGGCAACTTTTTTCTTCAGCTCTACGTCATTGTTGATGCGGTTATTGTAGGGCGCTATCTCGGTCCTCACTCTCTGGCGGCCGTCAGCGTTGCGGCGCCGATTTCGTCGATTGTGGTGTTTTTTCTTTTCGGCGGCTGCTCGGGCATTTCTGTGCTGATCGCGCAGACATTCGGCAGCGGTGACATGGAAAAACTCCGCGCAGCGGAGTCAACAGGGCTGATTTTCGGCACGGTCTTCACGCTTGTCCTGACGCTTGCGTGTCTGGCCCTGACGGAGCCCGTGCTGAGGTGGACGCGCACCCCGCCGGAACTCATTGAGGAAACCACGGCTTATCTGGAGCTTGTTTTCAGCGGCCTGATCTTTTCATTTCTCTACAACTATTTTGCATCAGCGCTGCGCGGCATCGGCAACTCCAGAGCGCCGTTTCTGATCCAGACAGGGGCTTCGTGTCTTCACATTATCATGAATCTGTTCTTTGTGGGGCACGCCGGCATGGGAATCCGCGGCTCGGCACTGGCAACAGTGCTCTCGCAGACGGTTTCGTCGGCGATCTGCATCCTTTATGTGTACCGCTGCGTGCCGCTTCTGGCACTGCGCCGCGGAAACTGGAAATTCACGGGTTCCATGCTGCGTCTGACGCTGAACTACAGCTGGGCGTCGGCGCTGCAGACAACCATAGTCTATATCGGCCGTTTCCTCACGCAGGGCTGCGTCAATCCGCTGGGAGCCGATAAAGTGGCGGGGTACAACGCTGCCACGCGCGTTGAAAACATTGTGATGATGACCTACGACGGCATCAGCATTGCACTGGCAACGTTCATCGCACAGAATCTGGGGGCGCGCCAGCCGTACCGCGTGAAATCAGGTTTTAAAACAGCGTTCGTCACTGAGTTCATCTACATCGTCTCTGCTGCTCTTGTCCTTTATGCCGAGGCGCCTGCGATCATGGGCATATTTGTAAGCGGCAGCGGGGGAAGCAGCATTATCGACGCGGGAACGCAGTACCTCAGGACGATGGCATTCTATCTGATCATCTCAATGATAGTCGCTGTGCACCAGAGCGCGCTGCGGGGACTTGGGGAGTTCAGAATCGTCATGATCGTGTCGCTGATTCAGATTGTGATCAGGGTGGTTCTTTCGTTTGTGCTTGTGCCTGTTCTCGGGATCCCGGCCACGGCTCACGCTACGGCGGCCGGCTGGCTGGCGGTCATGTTCTGGATTATATCGGCGGTTTCAAAGCGTCTGAAGAAACTTCGGGAAGTGCAGCGCTGAAACTGCAGAGACTGAAAATACAAAACAATATAAGAAGAAGCGCACCGGCCGGAAAAATTTCCGTACCGGTGCGCTTCTGTTTTTTCAGAGGGTTATTTCTGGCTTTGTGAGAGTGTGATAATGAAATTGGTGAGCATTTCGTCCAGCTTTTTATATGCTTCCTCTGCCCGGGCTGTGAGTGCCTTTGATTTCGGCGGCATGTTCCTGAGTTCGGTCTTCAGGCTGCTCACTGAGGCTGAAAGCTCCTCGAGCATGTGCTCCACTGCCTCGGCAGTCTCGCCGGTGAGTGACAGATCGCTGCCCTTGTCCAGCAGGGCCTCACCGAGCAGAACTGTTTTGATCACTGATGCAGCAGTCTGCGAATCGAGCTTTGAAACGCTTTTCAGCAGCTCACGCTGCGGGTTGTAAACAAGATAGGGATAGAGTGCGAAAACGCCGCAGATCAGGATGGCGAGGGAAATGAGGAATCTTTTTTTCCTGATGTCGATTTTCATGTTCATCAGCTCCTTGGTCTCTGACGCTATTTTATCATGTTTTCTGCCGGGCGTGCATTCAGTCAGCGTTAAAACGGCTCAGGTATTCATCGAGCGTCAGAGTTTCCGAGCTGCCGCCGCGGGTGACATCCAGTTCCGCTGCTCCGTTTTCTTCTTTGATAAAGATTATTTCAGGAGCGCAGGATGATTGGGCCTCGGCGGCTCTGTCAACGAGTTTTCTGCCCGTACGGTCGTCGCCGACGGCGCGCAGCCCTCTGCGCTCAAAAGCTTCGGCCAGCTGTGAAAGCGCTGCCGGGGCATCGCTGCCGTCCCAGTAGACGTACTCGTCAAAGGGCGCCAGTTCCCGGGGCCAGCAGGATTTTTTCTCAATAACGGCCGAAACAAGCGATGTCAGGTCAAGCGAAGCACTCCACGCGGAAACATGAAGTTTTTTCGTGCCGTCAAAGTAGGTGAGCGACGCGTCAGCGGCGCTGGCCGGATCAACAGGGCTGAACCGGGCGATGGAGCGGAGGGGAGCTTTCTGAAGCTTTGTGCCACAGTTCGGGCAGAGATCATTTTCCTGAACGAAGGACAGGTCGGCGATGCGGGTGGTTGTGAAATCACGGCCCCAGCAGGCGCCTTTGAGGTGGCAGCCTTTTTTGTTCGCACCGACAATGACGTCTCTGGCGTTCACAACGCTGTAATCCGCGAGAAGGGTTACGGCTGCGGGCAGCCCGACCGGCCCGAGATAGCCGGCAGCATCGCCCATAACGGCTGCCAGTTCCTGCGGCTCTGCCGGCCGCAGTTCTGCACCGTGCAGAGCCGCGCGGATTTTTTCGGTGCAGACCTGGCGGCTGCCGCGCAGAATGACGGCTGTCAGTCCCAGTCCCCTGACGGTATAGAACATGGTCTTCACAATTTTGTCAGGCGTCACGCCGAGATAACTGCAGAGATCCTCAATCGTGGAACAGCCGGGTGTCGGAATCTCGGCAAGCGCGGAGCCGTCCTGCGGCGCCGGCTCGTCATTTGAAAAGCGGAACGGGCTGTCGGCGGCACACATCCAGCCGCATTCAGGGCAGCAGAGTCCCTCATCTCCGCGGAACGGGGTTTCGGCACGGCACAGGAGGTCAACAGCATGCCCTCCGGGAATCAGCCGGTCAACACGCCGCAGCGTGACGCCGAGAGCGCAGATGGCACTGCCGAGAGTGCGCAGCGTGTCATTGGCCATGTCGAAAGAAGCCTCAAGGTCGGTGTGCAGTCCCAGAAATTCAAGCCGGTCAAGTCTGCGCTGGACAAGCAGCAGCGGCAGGTCGCCGGAACGTTTCACGACGCGCACGGCAGCGTCAAGCAGTCCCCTGGACGCGCCGCAGGTGTCAGAAAGCTGCGGATTGAAGCCCTCTAGGGCATTCAGAAGATAATCCTGCGTGCGGGCGTACAGGCGGCGCCCTTCAGGCAGAAGAATAACCGTTTTATCGTTGGGGTTCCAGACGGCGCAGCCGCTTTGGACAATTTTTGCCAGTCCGCGGTCGTGCACTTTGGACTGCCGGCCGCGTGAAACTGGCAGCAGCATTTCGCTCAGCCAATTCATAGGGAAACGCTTCCTTTCAGAAATCTATTCTTTGAAATCCGCGAGCATGGGCGTGTGGTCTGACGGCTTTTCCCATCCGCGCGGTTCAGTGTCAATCCAGCAGTTGGTGCAGAGCGGCGTCAGCGTCCGGGTGGCGAGCATATGGTCGATCCGCCAGCCGATATGGCGCTGCAGGGCGTTCCTGACGCGGTAGTCAAAGAAAGAATACAGTTCTTCGCCGGGATGGAAGACTCTCAGCAGGTCGGTGACGATGGGCGCGCAGAGCGATGAGAACAAATCGCGCAGTTCCCTGACGAAGCAGACGTGGTCCTGTTTGTTTCCCGGATTGGTCACGTCAATTTCCGTGGGCGCCACGTTGAGGTCGCCGGTCCAGAGTATTTTTTCGTCGCTGTGGCTGGAAATCAGCGCGGCGGTGCGGCGCAGAAACTCTTTTTTTGCCTGATAGTCAGGGTGGGTGATTTCCTTTCCCTGCGGAACGTAGGTGTTAAGAATCCACAGATCTCCGAAACGCGCCATGATCATGCGCGTGTCCCATTTCGGCTCAAGGCCGTCTGAAAAACCGTGAACGACCTCGTCGGGTTCCCTGCGGGACAGAATTGCGACTCCGTTGTAGGATTTTTCTCCGCGGAACGCCGGATGATAGCCCAGCGCTTCAATTTCGGCAGCGGGAAACTCGGTGTCCTGAACTTTTGTTTCCTGAACGGCCAGCACGTCCACGTCCGCGGCGGGCAGCCAGCGTTTCAGAATGGGCAGACGGCTTCTCAGCGAGTTCACATTGAATGTTGCTGTTCTCATGCTTTTTCCTCCCTGCGGTATTCTTCGATTTTGACGCGTCCCCGGGCGGGCTGTCCGGCGAGAACGAGGGCGATGTTCTTCAGCGCACTTTCTGCCGCTTCCGCTCCCGCTGTGGGGCTCAGCCCGGAGTTGTGGGCTGTGGCGGCGACGTTCGGAAGCTTTGTGAGCGGGTCTCCCTGTGCAGGGTAGAGACGGCGTTCCTGCCACCAGACATCGAGCCCTGCAAAGAAGCCGGGATGGCTTTTCAGATGAGCATACAGCGCATCATGGTCAATCAGGCCGGCGCGCGCCACATTGATCAGAATGGCGTCCTCTTTCATGACTGCCAGCGTTTCGGCGTTGATCATACCGTGCGTGAATTTTGTGTCAGGAACAGAAAGAATCACAATGTCTGCGTCGGCAAGAGCCTCTGTTAGATGTGCGCTGTCATAGCCGCGGCAGAGAAACGGGTCGTCAGGCGCTGTGCGCCCCAGCGCTGAAACGGTGCAGCCGAACAGCGCAAAGAGCTTTGCCGCTGCATGCCCGACGCCGCCCCAGCCGACGATCAGCACGCGGCACTGGCCGAGCAGGCGCAGCGTGTAGGCCTTTGTGTCGAATCTGCCGTTTTCCAGCGCCTCGGTCTGCGGGCGAAGCTGGCGCGTGCACGCCAGCGCAAGGGCCAGTGCGTGTTCTGCCATCGCATGCGCCCAGCCGCCGGTATTGCTGTAAAGCCTTATGCCGGCAGGCAGACTGGAAAAGTCAATCTGATCCACGCCTGCCGAAATAGTCTGCACGATGAGGGGGCTGTCAAGGAGTTTTTTCTCCTCGGGCGTCAGCTCTGACGTGAGAGGCCCAGCCAGAACCGCATCAGCGCTGCTGAGCGCGGCAAGCCGGCCGGCAGCATCAAGATCCTGCAGCCAGATGATGCTGCAGTCCTGCAGAATTGCTGCAGCGAGAGGGGCCTGTTCTTTTATTCTGGCAGCGATGCACACCTTTTTTGCCATTGTTTTCACTTACTCCTTCCACTCCGGGACTTCTTTGAATATAATGGTCAGTGAAAATACTTCGCTGTGGATTTTCCGTTTCTCATTATACCTGAATCGGTGGTGAAGAGAATGATTCGTCAGAAATTTTTTGAGCGGAAAGACCTGACGCCCGAGCAGGGCGCTTTTCTTGAGACTGTCAAGGTTCTGATGATCATGCTGGGCAACGCGGCCGGCGCTTTTGAGCAGAACCAGCCTTCGGCGGCACTGCAGGTCGCGCGTCATTCCGACGTTATTGCAGAAACTGCGGCAGAGGAACTGAATCATTTTTTCCCGCACGACACAAACCAGGTCAGGAGAATGTTCGCAGTCGTTTCTCTCGGACAGCGCGTTTCCGATGCGCTCTACCGCATGTGCGCTGCCGGCGCCGCACCGCTTGAGGGGCTTGATGACAGCCGAGGTTTTCTTGCATCTCTGTGCCGCGGCATGGCCGATCAGCTTGACTGGTCGGCAAAACGCCGCCTGCTGGGGGCGCAGCGCAACGGATCCACCGAAGACGACGTGGAGCTTTCTTTGTCGGAACTTCCTTCGTCGCTCGCCGGTGAGCAGAAACAGGAGCGCATTCAGGCTCTGCTTGATTTTCGTGACGCACTGCTGGCCGCAAAGGACCTTTTCGGACTCCTTGACGAGCTTGAAAGCATGTCAGAGGAGCTTTTTCCCGTCATGGACGAAAAGTACTGGAAAAATTAGTTCAACCCGGGAGGGTCGGAAAATTTCGGCCTGCCGGAGCATAATGAAGGGACCCTGCCGCAGTGACAGGGTCCCTTCTCTAATGCCGTGCTATTTTTTGCCGTGCTTTTTCTCAGCCGGTGCAGCCGCCGGAGTTTCAGGCGCTGCCGCGGGCGTATTCTTCGGTTCTTCCACGTGTTTGTGATGCTGTTTTTTGTTCTTGTCAGGCATTGTCAATCTCTCCTTTGAAAAAAGATTTTAACGCATAACATATAACCTCACCACAAATGTCATTGTACGCCGTAATACAGAAAAATACTGCGTCAAAATGTGATATTTTCAGATGTTTTTATTACTTTATGCGGCCATTTTGCGACCTGCCCTGACCGTCAGTCTCTTGCTGAAGCCGCTGGGACAGCCGGCCGGCTACGCGCTCGCGCAGCCACTCGTGGCGCTGTACAGGCGGAATATTCCCGGGAATCGGAAATTCTCTGCGCGCTTCGTCAAGATACTGCCTGTACCGGCTGAAGCGCGCCAGAAAATCCGGAGCACAGCCATGGTCAGCCTGGACAACCGTCAGGACCTCCGCCGGGTCAAGCGAGAGACGCGCCATCTGTTCCATCAGGTCGATGATGACGCCCGGGCGGCGGGCATGACTCAGCTGCATGTGGCGGGAAATAATAAAGGAAGCCATGCGAAACCACTGACGCGGGAGCGTCATCCGGCGGCTGAGCTTTTCAAGCGCCGTGAGCCCCGCCTGTTCATGCCCGTAATGGTGCGGAAGAATTTCAGGCGGCGTAAGAGCCTTGCCGATATCGTGCACGGCGGCCGCAAAGCGGGTTTCAGCTTTTGACGATAATTCTGCTGTCCGCGTCAGAACTTCCATTGAGTGATCAAAGGCGTCAAGGCCGCGGTGATACTGCACCGGCTGCGGAACACCCCGCAGGGCGTCCAGTTCGGGCAGCACCGCGTCAAGAATCGACGCGCTGCGCAGTGATTGAAAGAACCGTGCCGGCTGCTGTGATTCAAGGGCTTTTTTCATCTCGCCGAATATGCGTTCCGACGGCTCGGCCATGATTTCATCATGACAGGCTTTCATCAGCGCCGACGTGCCCGGTTCAATAGAAAAACCAAGCTGGGCTGACTGGCGGGCAGCACGCAGCGCGCGGACAGGATCGTCGCGGAAGTGCCCGGAAGTTGCACGGATAATCCCTGCGGCAATGTCCTGCCTGCCGCCGAACGGGTCGATGATCTGCCCGTCAGAAACCCGCAGCGCTATGCTGTTCATTGTCGTGTCCCTGCGGCGCAGGTCATCTTCAATGGTTGTTTCAGGTGTGAACTGCGTTTCAAAACCATGATAGCCGCGGCCGCATTTGTGTTCAGTGCGCGCAAGCGCCACCTCGCGCGGCGTGCCGTCTACTGTGACAAGAAAAACAGGAAACTGCCGGCCGACCGTTTCGCAGGAAAAAGAACTCTGCAGCACTTCGGCTGTAAGGCCGCACACCACGTAATCCTTATCCGCAGGGCTGCGCCCCAGCAGGCGGTCGCGCACCCATCCGCCGGCAATGTAAAGCGTGCCGCCCAATGATGTAATTTTCTCTGAAAAAACGCGCTCAGTGAGCATTTTTATCACTTCAATTCAGTGAATTTACCGGAAGGTGTTTTTTCGAAAAAGATATTAAACAAAATTTCATTTTGCTATTGACAAATAAACAAGAAGTGTTTATTATGCATGACATAAAAGTTCAGTTTGGAGTTTGGAATTAATATTTTTTTCAGGAGGAACATAAAATGATGAAAAAATTAGCCGTGCTCTGTGCTGTTGTTCTCATGGGAGCGTCCCCGCTGTCCGCGGCGACGGCGCTTGACAAGGATACTCTGATTGCGGCCACCGAGGCAACCTACCCGCCTTATGAATCGCGCAACAGCAAGAATGAAATGATTGGTTTCGACATTGATCTGGTGAACATCATCGGCGAGAAGCTGGGCAAGAAAATCGAGTGGGTCGACATGGCCTTTGACTCCCTGATTCCGGCACTGATGACCGGAAAGGTTGACCTTGTGGCTGCCGGAATGTCTGCCACGGAAGAGCGCGCCAAGCGCGTCAATTTCTCGGCGCCCTATGAAATTTCCTTCAGCGCTTTTGTCACCTCGGCAGAGAACCCTCCCAAGAACACCGATGAACTGGCCGGTAAGAGCGTGGCCGTACAGATCGGTACCGTACAGGAAAGCTTTGCCCGCAGCCTGGGCAACGTGGAAGTCAAGACTTTCCAGAAATTTGACGACTGCGTCCGTGAAGTCATGCTCGGCCGTGCGGCGGCAACGCTGATGGATATTCCTGTTGCGAAGAAGTTTGTGGCTGCGAAGGACTTTGCGGGAAAGGTGACCGTTGCCTTTGAAAAACAGATCACCGGTGCCGACAAAGCCGTTGCCATGCCGAAAAATGACACTCAGCTGACTGAGGCTGTCAGCAAAATCATTGACGACATGAATAAAAACGGTGAGATGGAAGCTCTGCGCAAGAAGTGGTTTGAAGAATAAGACTGATATATAAACAAGTCTAACACGAAGCAGCTTTCTATGAAAGCCCGCGGAAGGAATGCCTTTCGCGGGCTTATTTTGTATACTTTTAGCTTTAAAAGACAATTTTGCCGCTGCATAAATTGTCATCTTATACTATAATACAAAAAATCATGCTGATTTTTGTCTATTGTAATCAAAAATTTGTGTGAGCGTACAGCAGTTCCGCCGCACAGCGGAAAATTCTGTAAAACGGAAGGTGATGACTGTGCCGACAACAGTCAGAGAAACTCTGGCGCTTGATTCCTGCAAAGGGTTCCGTGTGCTTGCGGGATTCGGAGGGCTGGACAGGGAAATACTGACAACGACGTTCATTGAAGCTCCTGATTCCTGGAAATGGGTTCGCGGAGGGGAGTTTGTCCTGACGCTGGCCTATGCTTTTCAGCAGGAAGACCAGCTGCTCGGACTCGTGCACGAGCTTATTGAGGGCGGAGCCACATGTATCGGCATAAAGACGTCGAGGTATATCAAAAAGGTACCCCAATCGGTACTGGATCTTGCTGACAAAAGCCGGTTCCCCATTATAGACATTCCCATTTCAGTTCCGTTTGCCGAGATCATTTATCCCGTACAGTCGCTGATCATCAACAATCAGGCGCGCCTTCTGCGGTATTCTGAACGTGTCCGCCATACATTCTTTTCACTGAGCGTACGTGCGGCCGAAATTGAGGAAATCATCAGCATGCTCTGGGAATTTACGCGGCTTAACATGGCCTTTGTCGATCTGCAGACAGGCGAAAAGTACCTGGCGCCTGTCACCGCCAACCCGCTTGCGTCCATTGATACAAAGCAGCTGCACGGAGTGCTGCAGAATTACCCCTGCGAAAGCGTATCGCTGAACGGTTCAGTTCAGGGCTATATTGTTTTCGATGCGCCTGTGGAGAAAATCAAGGACGAGTGGTGTGAAATACCGATCAACCAGGCAAAGGAAACGCTGCTGCTTTATTTCCAGAGACGCATCGCCCAGCAGCAGGTGGAGTCACGGTACCGCAATGAGTTTGTGCAGGACCTTATCACGCATAACATCCGCATGGAGCAGGAAGCCCGCAACAGAGCGCGCATTTTCAACTGGAACCTTGAGGGCCCGCAGCAGGTGATTGTCGTGGATATCGATAACTACAAAAGCGCCCTGACGCGTTCCATCTCAAGCGGCCAGGGGTCTGCAAAGGTTGAGGGCATTAAGGCGAGAATCTACACAATAGCGGTGAACTATCTGGGGGGCCTTGGCGGCGGACGTTATCCCTATGCCGAGATGAGCGATTCCATTGTCTTTATCTTTCCTGCTGACGAAAAGAAGAGGGAAAGCCGTCTCGGCGATCTGCTGCGCCGCGTGCTTCCCGAAATGATGAAAGCTATCCACGACGAAACAGGTTTTACAGTGACTGTGGGGGTCGGTGATCCGTGCAGCACGATTTTCGAACTTTCACAGAGCTACAAACAGGCCCAGCAGGGCCTTGAGCTGCTGCGCAGCCACACCGGCGGCAATGCGGTTGCACACTGGAGCGAAATGGGAGTTTACAAGCTCCTGTACAGCGTTGTTGATACTGGCGAAGGCAGGCGGTTTGTCTCGCGGTACCTTGAAGCAGTGCTGAGTGACGGACGGTCTTCTGAATCCCTGCTCGAAACTCTTGAGGCGATCGTCGCCTGCAACTGGAACCTCAAGGAAGCCGCAAAAATACTGATTGTGCATTATAACACGCTGAAATACCGCTGGAAAAAAATCTGTGAAATGCTGAATATTGATCTCGGCAAAAGCAGTGACCGTTTTGATGTGATGCTGGCTCTGAAACTGTATGATATGCACCGCAGCGTCAGCAAAATAGACAATCTCAGCAGTCTCGGCAAACTGCACTGAAAGCTCTCTCCGCAGCGGGGAAAATTCCGGGCCGCAGTCAGCTGTTTTGCTGAAAGCCATAAGGGATGAAAATATCCCTTATGGCTAATTTTTTTGATAATTTTTTGTCTTTTATGATGAAATATGATTAAAAATGAATTCTGTAATACGTGTTTATAAAAAAAATATTCAAATGTTTGTCTCTAGCGTATATATACATATAATGCATTTTCATTAAAATATAGTTGTACACAATATAGGACCTGCAGGGCAGCTTCGGCAGCAAAGACGCAGGTTTCCTTCATATCCGCAGAGGGGGAAAGGTTATGAATTCGCTCAGTGAAGTTATGAAGATAGGCAGTCAGCCTATAGTGTGGGCACTTTGCGCTGTCACGGTTGTGGTGTCTCTGGTTCAGTCAGTCCTGTTTACCCGGCTTGCAAAAAAAACAGCCAGACAGGCTCAGATCAGCCCTCAGGTGACAAGGACGGCGTTCCGCGTTGGACTGATTTCGGCCATCGGCCCGGCTATCGGAGTGTTTATTGTCATGGTCGGCCTGATGACGACAATCGGTGCGCCGATGGCCTGGCTGCGTCTTTCCATCATCGGCGCCGCGCCTACTGAGCTGACAGCGGCAACTCTGGCGGCTGAAGCTGCCGGAAGCGGGTTGGGCAAAGACAATTTCACCGTCGGTGTTATGGCGGTGACCTGGTTTGCTATGGCACTGAACGGCTGCGGCTGGCTGCTTGTCTCCGGTCTGGGGGCTCCTTACCTTGAAAAGATCCGCGAGAAAATGGGCGGCGGCGACGCAAAATGGCTTGCAATGATCGGCGGCGCTGCCTCGCTGGGTGTTTTCGGATATCTCTGCGCCAACGACTGCCGCAGAGGCATGGGAAATATTCTTGCCGTCGCGGCCGGCGCAATTTCCATGGTAATTCTTGTGAAATTCGTTGTGTCAAAACACCCTAAATTCAGTGAGTATTCTCTGGGCGTGGCAATGCTGATCGGCATGGCGTGCGCTGTTCTTCACGACGTTGCAGGCTTTTAGTCCGCACGGCGGATTCTGTAAATAACCTAAGGAGGTTTTTTCTATGGATCTAAATGCTCAGTGGAAAAAAGGCTGCATTCACATCGGCATGCCGACCAATCTTCTCGCTGCCGCTACGAGCTTTCTGCCTGTACTGTGGCTTTGTGCAACATATGACTGCTGGCCTGATATGAACGTGCTGCTGAAAGCCTGGGGGCTGGTCGCAGCGTCATTCGGGGCTTTCTACTTTGTGGAACCCATCTCTTACTATTCCATCATCGGGCTTTCCGGCAGCTATCTGGTTTTCCTTTCCGGCAATATCGGAAACATGCGTGTTCCGTGCGCTGCTCTGGCGCTTGACGCAACGCATACCGAGTCTGGAACGCTTCAGGCTGAGATTGTCTCAACGCTGGGCATCTGCGGCTCTATCATCACAAATCTGATCGCTGTCCTTCTGGCAGCCTGCGTGGGAGCTTCCGTTGTTGCTGTGCTTCCCAAAGTTGTCTCTGACGCTTTTATCAAATACACTGCGGGCGCCATTTTCGGTGCAACGTTCGGCAATTTCTCGCTGAAATATCCTAAAATTGCTGTTTTTGCCGCAGCCATTGCCGTTGTGATGGTTTTCCTGCTGAAAACGCCGGCTTATATGTCCATTCTTGTGTCGGTGTTTGGCAGCATTGCCATCGCCAGAGTGCTTTACAAAATGGAGCGCAGGGCGGAGTAATCGCTGTTCAGTTTTAAAGGCGGCTTCGGGCAGTCGGGCGGATTTAAGGGATGAAAGGGCGGCCGCCCTCTTTTATCCCTTTTTTAATGGGCTTTTGCCATGAGGAAAAGAGGTCTTGAATGTGTGGTGGACTGAATGTAAAGCGCTTCAGGATGACCTTGTGAAACTGCGCAGAGAGTTCCATAGAATTCCCGAGCTGGGAGAAAAACTGCCGGAAACGCAGGCGAAACTCTGCGCTGAACTGGATAAAATGGGCATACCCTACACAAAAAACAAGATTGATTCCGGCGTCATTGCTCTCATCAAAGGGGGCAGACCCGGCAGAGTCATAGCGCTCCGGGCAGATATGGATGGTCTGCCGGTGACTGAAAAAACCGGACTGCCTTATGCTTCAGAACATCCGGGGCGCATGCATGCCTGCGGCCATGATACCCACGTGACCATGCTTCTTGGCGCTGCGAAAGTTCTGAACGAGCACAGGCAGGAGATGAAAGGCTGCGTCAAGCTGGTGTTCCAGACAGGCGAAGAAACCTGCACGGGTTCGCAGAACATGCTGAAAGAGGGCGTTCTTGAAAATCCCAAAGTCGACGCTATTTTCGGCATGCATATCGGTGTGATTGTCGACAGCGTTCCTTCCGGCCATGTCGTGGCCGTTCCCGGAAACTTCATGGCTTCCTACGACCGCTTTGTGATACGCGTGAAAGGCAGAGGATGCCACGGTTCAACACCGGAGAAAGGTGCCGATCCGATCGTGGCGGCAGCGAACATTGTTCTTGCGCTGCAGGAAATTCCCGCCCGCGAGATTGCCTCGACCAGGCCAGCCGTAATTTCTGTCGGCAAAATTGATGCCGGTTTTGCGTACAATGTCATTCCCGGCGAGGTTGTCATTGAAGGCACAACGCGTGCGCTTGAAGAAAATGTGCGCCAGTACCTGAGCAGACGCATAGAGGAAATTTCAACCGGCATAGCCCGTGTCTGTCGTGCCGACTGCGAATACAAGATGATCTGGGGCGCCGCGCCAGTGGTGAATAACCCGGAAATGGCCCGTCTTGCGGCAGGTGCCGCGGCAGAAGTTGTAGGCAGGGAGGCTGTGGTGACGTCTCTGCCGGCGCCGATTATGGGCGGAGAGGATTTCGCCTTCTATCTGATGAAATGCCCCGGCGCGTTTCTGCTGCTCTCGTCGGCTGATCATGCAAAAGGTACGGACAAGCCTCATCACAGCCCCGGGTTCAACGTCGACGAAGATGTGTTCTGGAAAGGGTCAGCAGTTTTTGTTTCCATTGCAGAAAAATATCTGCAGGGCGGACAGGCCTGACCGTGTTCAGGCAGCCTGAAAAGATTTAATTAAAAAGCATGAAGGTTTTGAAAGGAGCCTGTATTCCTATGTGGGAAGACTGCAAAGCATTACAGAATGACCTTGTACAGCTGAGAAGAAAGTTTCACCAGATTCCAGAGCTGGGCGACAATCTGCCTGAAACTCAGGCCCTTGTCTGCGCAGAACTGGATAAAATGGGCATTCCTTATACAAAAAATAAAATTGATTCCGGCGTCATTGGTCTTATCAAGGGCGGCAGACCCGGCAGAGTCATAGCGCTCCGGGCAGATATGGACGGACTGCCGATCACGGAGAAAACCGGCGTGCCCTATGCATCGAAACATGAAGGCAGGATGCATGCTTGCGGCCATGACAATCACGTGACCATGCTGCTCGGGGCTGCGAAAGTGCTTAATGATCATAAAAGCGAGCTAGCCGGTTCAGTCAAGCTGATTTTCCAGACCGGCGAAGAAAGCTGCACAGGTTCTCAGAACATGCTGAAGGAAGGCGTTCTTGAAAACCCCGGAGTTGACGCTATTTTCGGCATGCACATCGGTTCGATTCTCGACCCTGACATCCCGTCGGGAAAAGTGATTGTCACGCCCGGCTGCTGCATGGCATCCTATGACCATTTTGTTCTGAAGGTAACCGGTGTCGGCTGCCACGGGTCAACGCCCGAGAAAGGCGTAGATCCCATTGTGGCTGCTTCCAATATTGTGCTGGCACTTGAGGAAATTGTGGCCCGCGAAGTGGCTTCCACCAAACCAGCAGTTGTCACGATCGGCCAGATTCATGCGGGCTTTGCCTACAACGTAATCCCCGCCGAGGTTGTTATTGAGGGCACAACCCGCGCTGTTGAAGAGAGCGTGCGCCAGTATCTTGGCAGGCGCATTGGCGAAATAGCGGAGAACATTGCTGCGTCGTACCGCGCAAAATGTGAATATAAGATGATCTGGGGAGCGGCGCCTGTCGTCAACGATCCTGCAATGGCAAAACTGGCAGCTGAAGCGGCTGTGAAAGTGGTTGGCAGAGACGATGTGATCACGTCCCGTCCTGCTCCGAACATGGCAGGCGAGGACTTTGCCTACTACCTGATGAAATGCCCCGGTGCGTTCATGTTCCTCTCATCCTCGGACCATGCCAAGCACACCGACTATCCTCATCACTGCTCGAAGTTCAACGTCGATGAAAGTGTGCTCTGGAAAGGTTCTGCGGTCTTCGTTTCCATCGCTGAAGACTACCTGAAGAAACAGGCATAAGGATGGACAGCAGAGCATTGACATATACTCTGATCTACATCAGCCTTCTGATCGTTTTTTATTACATTTTTATTGTTCTGCCCGGAAAAAGGCGCCGGCGTGAACACGAGGAGATGCAGAAGGCTGTCAGGGCCGGCGACCGCATTATAACTATCGGCGGAATTTCAGGAACAGTTGCCGAGGCGTCCGAACAGACGCTGGTCATAGAAAGCGGCACTTCGCGTCTGGAAGTGCTCCGTTCAGCCGTTCAGGTCGTCGTGCATTAATAATTTCTGAGGAGTGTTATTTTTCACACTGCCCTGTGAAAAATAGCGCTGTTTCAAAGAGGGGAGCCGCACTGAGCGAGCGGTCCCCCTTTGTTTAATCTATTTTGCATTCTGTTGACAAGGATTTATGGTTGTGTATAATGAACACAAATCGAAACTCTTATCGAGAGTGGCGGAGGGACTGGCCCTGTGATGCCCGGCAACCTGCCCCGCAGGGGGAGTGTGGTGCCAAGACCAGAGACCGGAATTTTTCCGGATCGGATGATGAGAGGAGTGCGCTCGTGATTTTTTGTTGAGTCTCTCCTCGCGGAGGGACTTTTTTTATGGCTTTAAGACGTTTCGATTGACGCAGTATCTCACATTTACAGTTATCGGAGGTAATTTAATGGCAGAAAAAATACTGATCTCGTCGGAATCGGTCACTGAAGGTCATCCTGACAAACTGGCCGATCAGATTTCCGACGGCGTTCTTGATGCAATCCTCGAGCAGGATCCTATGGCCCGCGTGGCCTGCGAAACACTTGTTGCTACCGGCGCTATCGTTGTCGCCGGCGAAATTACAACGAAAGCTGTTGTGGATATTCCGTCTGTCGCACGTCAGGCAGTGCTTGACGTGGGCTACAACCGTGCGAAATTTGGTTTTGACGGCGAAACCTGCGCTGTGTTCACTCAGATTGACAAACAGTCCGAGGACATCGCCATGGGCGTCAACAAGGCTCTTGAAGTCCGCGAATCCGAGATGGACGACGACCAGATTGACCGCATCGGCGCCGGCGATCAGGGAATGATGATCGGCTACGCCACTGATGAAACTCCTGAATATCTGCCTATGCCTTTTGCGCTGGCGCAGCGTCTGTCACGCCGGCTTGCAGCGGTTCGCAAGAGCGGCACTGTGAACTGCCTGCGTCCTGATGGAAAGACCCAGGTGACACTTGAATACATTGACGGCCGGGCCGAGGCCGCAGAGACCATCGTGGTGTCCACCCAGCACAGCCCGCTGGTGTCCCAGAGAGAGCTGAATTCCATCATCATGGAGACAGTTATCGAGCCGGTGATGCCTAAGGAGCTGATGAAAAACCCCCGCATTCTCGTCAACCCGACGGGCCGCTTTGTCAAGGGCGGCCCCATGGCCGACACGGGGCTGACAGGCCGCAAGATTATTGTTGACACATACGGCGGCATGGTTCCCCACGGCGGCGGAGCTTTTTCCGGCAAAGACCCCACTAAGGTTGACCGTTCCGCGGCCTATATGGCGCGCTATGCCGCGAAAAACGTTGTCGGAGCGGGGCTTGCCCACCGCTGTCAGATTCAGGTTGCCTATGCTATCGGCCGCGCCCGCCCTGTGTCTGTCTGCGTGAAGACCTTCGGGACAGGCATGCTGCCGGATCAGGAAATCACAGAACTGGTAGCGCGCACCTTTGACTTCCGCCCCGCCGCGATTATCCGCGATCTTGACCTGCGCCGTCCTCAGTACCGGCGTCTCGCTGCCTACGGACACATGGGACGCATCGACCTTGATCCGCTTCCGGCGTGGGAGCGTCTTGACCGTGTTGACGCTCTGCGCGGAAAATAAATTTTTTCACAGGAATCTGGCCCGGCGGTTTGAGATGTTCTCAGACCGCCCTTTTTGTAACGTCTTTCTGTCAGCGGAATGTTTTTTGCGCTGGAAGCTGTTATAATGGAAAGGCCATAGTTTTACAGGAAATTTATCTGGGAGCGAGGTGAATCATGATGGTAAAACGCTTGTTTGAATCACTGGCGCTGGGTATTCTGGCGATTCTCGGACTGGCAAAGCTGAGAGGAAAAAAGGTGAACCCTCTGGCGCTGCGGGTGCTGCTCGGCATTCTTGCGCTGATGGCACTGCTGCTTGACTCAAGGTTCATTCTGCTTGTTTCGGGCACATGGCTGCTGTTTCTGCTGGCGGGCGATGCGGCTGCGAAGTTCGGAATCAATCTGAGCCTGTTCGTCCCTGCCGCTGCCGACGCGGATCCGCGGGGAAATGCTGTGAACGGCGATGTCTGCGAGGCCGGTCTTGAGGCTGACGATACTGATCTTGTTTCAACCATGAAAAAGGGCGCAAAGCGCTGTAAATCCTTTATAACCGGCATGTTTGCCGGTTCCGGGGATAAAAAATAAATCGCTCTCCTGCTTTTTTGTTCTCTGAAATTTGACATTTGCCCCGGACACGGGGAAAATATGCGCTGCGGGCTTTGCTGTTCCCCTGACAGCGGAACGTTCTGCCGTTCTGCACCTGACAGATCTCAAAAATACAGAAAAAATGCGGGCCGGCGGTCGCAAAAAAAACTGTCCTGTGGTAAAATTGCAAAGGTGTCTCCCGTAAGAAGAGAGCACAATGACACAGCGTGAGAACAAAAACAATGAAAAACGTGAAAAACCCGGCGTCTGCCGTTGTCAATGCAGATGCCGGGTTTTTCTTGCTTCTATATTTAGTGTTTCAATTTTTATCAGTATACTAGGTCTAGCGTTTACCTCTTTACGGAAAGCGGCTTATGGGGTACAATAGAACCGGTTGTGTTTTTGACAACAATGAGAATACAAAACGCAAGAGAACAGGAGTCTGGGAGAATGTATAAGCCGATGAAAGAGCGCTTTAAAAAGAATTTGGATCTGGCAATTCTGGAGAATCCGCTTGTGCCGAGACAGTCTGAAAACGCCCGCTGGCTGCTTGAGCAGCGCTATTTTGCAGAACGCTATGACCCTGAAATCAAAGGTCTGCGCAAGGAGCGCAGCTTTGAGGAATTCGCGCGCCGCGTGTCGCGTATTGTGTGCAGCGCGGAAAGCCTGTACCGCACTGCCGGCGATATTGAATGGGTGCGCTGCCTTGAGAAAAACCTCTTTGCAGACCTTGTTGAGGGCCGTTTTATTTTCAATTCCCCGTGTCTTTTTGCTTCCGGCGCGGGAATGACGAGAGTCCCTGAGCTTGCAGATCTGATTTACCGTTCTCCCGATGAAATGGAACTGGCGGACTACCGCCGTCTTTATGATAATAAAACCGACAACCAGCAGCTTTTTGCGTGCTTTGTCATTGACATTCCCGACAGCATCGAGGGCGTTTTTGACTCGGTGCGCGATGCAGCCATCATCAGCAAGTACGGCGGCGGCGTCGGCGGAAACTTCGGACATCTGCGCGAGCGCGGTTCAGACATCAAGGGCGGCACGGGCGGAAAGGCTTCAGGTCCCGTATCGTTCATGGAAACGTGGAACACCATGGGCAGCGTCGTCGTTCAGGGCGGCCGCCGGCGTGCGGCGCTGATGGGCATGCTGCCTGACGATCATCCTGACATTGAACAGTTCATGGATGCCAAAACTGAAGAGGGCAAGCTCTCGTATTTCAACATTTCAGTGTGCGTTTCCGATGAACTGGTTGCCGCGGCCCGTGAAAAGCGGCCTTTTGCGCTTCATTCCCGCGCCGACGGACACACCGTGCGCACCGTTCAGGGCGATGAGCTGTGGAACAAACTGTGCCGCAATGCGTGGCGCCGCGGCGATCCGGGCGTATTCTTCATCGACCGGGCCAACGCTGATAACCTGCTGAAACTTTCGGGCGACTTCGACATCGAGTCCACAAACCCGTGCGGCGAACAGCCTTTGCCCACGTACACCAGCTGCAATCTGGGGTCGATCAACATCTCCAAGTTCGTGGCGCTTGACGAGACAGGCCGCAGAAGCTTTGACATGAATGCCTTCATGGATCAGGTGTACCGTTCGACTTATTACCTTGATCTGGTCATCGACGCCACAAGCTACCCGCTGAAGCGCATCGGCGAGCGCACAAAGCGCATCCGCCCCGTCGGACTGGGCCTGATGGGCCTTGCCGATTCTGCCATCATGCTGGGCGATGTGTACGGCTCTGAGTCATTCAAGCGTTTCTGCGATGATCTTGGGGCGCACATGGCCGGTTCGGCCCTGATGGCGACGGTGGACGCCGTTGACAGCATGGGCAAGGAGCCTTTCTCCGAGAGCTTTGCGGTTGCCGAACTCTTTGAAAAGGAGCATCAGGTTCACGGCGGCGAGATCTTTGCGCACCAGTGGATTGAGGAAATGACCCAGGAGGGCTACAATGAGTTCATTGCTCAGATGCGCAGCCGCGGGCAGGTGCCCTACACGCTGCTGAACACCCTTGAGGTGCTGCCCCGTGTGCTGGGAGAGAACTGTCTGCCGCAGCTGAAACGCGTCATGCAGGCGCTTCTGGAGGGAAAACTGCGCAACAGCCGCCGGCTTTCCATTGCGCCGACCGGTTCCATTTCCATGATCTTTGATGCCTCCGCCGGCATTGAGCCGAATTTCGCGTGGAGATGGAGCCGCAAAGTCATGAAGTCTGACGGCGACGGCTGGGAAGTGCGCGAATACTTCCACCCGCTGATCACCCAGAAGGAAATTGACGAGCTGAACGGCGCGGGAAAAATTTCCGACCCGCGGTTTGTGACAGCCTACGACATTTCTCCCGAGCAGCACGTTGACGTGACGGGCATTTTTGCCCGCTACGTGGACAGCGGCATCAGCAAGACCGTCAACCTGCCGAACTCGGCAACAGTCGATGATGTGCGCGAAGTTTATGAAAAATGCTATGACATGGGCTGCAAAGGCATCACAATTTACCGTGACGGTTCCCGTGACAATCAGCCCATCGAGACGAAAAAACAGGAAGGCAGAAAGGCACATGCCGCAGAGCCCCAGACGACAGTGGGCAAAGCCGATGCCGAGGAAAAAATCAGCGCGGCGGTAGCCGAGATCACGCCGCAGGGCGAGCATACTGTCCGGGTGCATGAACATGCGCCGTACAGCAGCAAGGTGAAGCAGCGCTCCACGCCGATTGTTTTCGGCAAGACCATCAAGGACCGCACGCCGTGGGGCAGCCTGTGGGTGACGCTCAACTACGACGGCAACGAGCCTTTTGAAGTCTTTGCCACGCTCGGCAAGAGCGGATCGGAACTGAAGGCCATGACTGAGGCCATTTCCCGGGTGATTTCCATCGGCCTGCGCTCAGGCTGCCGGCTTGACGACTTCATCGGCACGCTGCGCGGCATTTCGGGCAAAGAATACTGGATGTTTGACTGCGATGAAAATGAGATGGTGCGTTCCATCCCTGATGCAGTGGCGCTGCTGCTCCGGAAGCTGACCGACCAGCACGGTGCCATGCCGGTGAGAAAGCCCGGCGCCGGTGAGCCTCAGAGCGAACTTGTATGCCCCGAATGCGGCGCGCCCATGGAAATGGTGGCAGGCTGCGCCTACTGCTTCAGCTGCGGTTATTCTCCCTGCAAATAAAACAGAAAAAATCCGAAAAGGCGGGACGCGTCATTTTGTGCTATGATGGACGCGACAGGTCTTTTCGGGCACAGCGGACGCCGGCAGAACCCGAAAAAGGATCTGCCGGCGTTCTCAATATTCAGGTTGCAGTTGATGAAAGGGAGGAGTTTTTTCGATGACGGCACCGCGTAAAGTGAAATTTGATGACATGCTGAACTTCCATTTTCTCTCCAGGGCGCTGTTTTCGCCTGACGGCAGACAGGTGGCCTATATGGACACCCAGGCTGATCTGGAAAAGGACGGGTACAGCACAAACCTGTGGCTGTACAGCCTTGATGCGGGGACAGACCGGCAGCTGACTTTTTCGGGCAGCGAGAAAACTTATGCCTGGTCGCGCGACGGGCGTTCGCTGATTTTCATTTCGCACCGCGGCGGGGCTGATAAAAACACGGCGCCGGTATACCGGCTGAACCTGGAAGGCGGCGAGGCAGAATGCCTCGGCACAGTACCCCATCAGGTCAGCGAGCTCTGGGAGCTTCCCGGCGGACAGATTCTGATGAAGGCTCTTTATGTGCCCGAGGAGCCCAACCCTGAAAAGGCACAGTATAAAGTTTATACCCAGGTTCCCTTCTGGCAGAACGGTAAAGGATTCACCGGCCAGCGCCGCACGGCGCTTTCTGTGTGGACACCTGGAAGCGGCGAGCCGCAGCGTCTGACCCCTGACCGCATGGATGTGGAAAGCTGCGTGCTTTCTCCTGACGGCCGGAAGGCTCTGCTGGTAGCTGACGACTACAGGACCGTTCTTCAGCTTGTGAACCACGTGTATGAGCTTGACCTTGAAACAGGCGTCGTGACCTGTCTGACTGAAGGCCTTGAATACAGAATCCGCACTGCAGGATGGTGCGGCAGCCGCGTGATTCTTGTCGCAAGCGACATGAAGCACTACGGCATGAACGAAAACCCGACGATCTACGAGCTGAAGGACGGCCGCATGACCTGTCTGGCGCCCGATCTTGACACCAGTTTCCACTGCAGCATCGGCGGCGACTGCCGTTACGGCGTGGGTGGCCAGTCTGCCGTGGCTGATGACAGAGGAGTCACTTATCTTTCCACCGAGGGAACCACAAGCCAGGTGCACTTCAACAGCCTGAACGGCAGCGATCAGAGCCTGACGCCTGATCTGCTCTCGGCGGACTGCTTTGACGTCCACGGCGGAAAACTGGCGGTGATCGGATTCCGCGGCATGAAGCTTCAGGAACTGTATTACGTTGAAAGCGGCAGAATGACTCAGCTTACCCGTCACAATGAGGCTGTGATCGGCGGCCTGAAGCTTTCAGAGCCGGTGCACTATACTGTGAACAACGGCGAGGGACTCGACCTTGACTGTTGGTACATCAAGCCTGTGGACTATGAGGAAGGCCGAAAATACCCGACAATCCTTGATATCCACGGCGGCCCGAAGACCGCGTACGGAGCGGTTTATTTCCATGAGATGCAGTGCTGGGCGGCCCTGGGCTATGCCGTGATCTTCACCAATCCCCGCGGCGGCGACGGCAGAGGCAATAAATTTGCCGATATCCGCGGCAAATACGGCACCGTGGATTATCAGGACATCACCGCAGTGCTGGACTGGTCTGTGAAGAATCTTGACTTCATTGACGCCGCCCGTATGGGCGTAACCGGCGGCAGCTACGGCGGCTACATGACCAACTGGATTATCACGCACACGAACAGGTTCAAATGCGCTGCCTCACAGCGCAGCATCAGCAACTGGATTTCCTTTGACGGCGTCAGCGACATCGGCTATTATTTCGGAATCGACCAGCAGGGCGGGAGCGGCCCGCTGACCGATGTGAGCCTGGCGTGGAACGCTTCGCCCCTGAAATATATCAATAACGTCCAGACGCCGACGCTTTTCATCCACTCAGAGGAGGACCACCGCTGCCCGGACGAACAGGCGTTCCAGATTTTCACGGCCCTTCAGGTTCGCGGAATTGAGTCGCGGCTGTGCTATTTCCTCGGCGAAAACCATGAGCTGAGCCGTTCAGGCAAGCCTCGCAGCCGCCTGGCGCGCCTGCGCGAAATCACGCAGTGGATGGACCGCTTCCTGAAGTAAAGCATGTTTTTCGTGCCGGGGCGTCGGAACTGCGGAATTTCCCGCAGCGGGAATTTCAGGACGGACGGTGACTGAGAATGGATAAAAGATATGTCATTGTGGCGATTGCTGCGGCCATAACGGGGGCGGCATGGCGCCTGGATCATGCCGAACTTGTCCGGCAGGCGGAAAACATTGAGAGCGTTTCTCCGTCATATGTGACAGAACGCCTCGGAACGCCCGGATTTTTCGTGCTGAACCTTTCCGGAGCGCAGCCTCTTTATACGGGAGAAATCAGCATTTCTCCTGAAAAGCTGCACAGCAGGGCCGCCTCTGACGAACTGAAGCGGCTTCACATCACCGCTGACTCGGAAATTGTCCTCCGCGGCAGTTCTGAGGAAGAAACTGCCCGGGCCGCTGAACGCCTTATGAAACTGCTGAACCGTTCAAGAACAGTGATTAAAAAGCTGCGGACTGACAGCGCCGTTCCTGAAAACCGGCCGGAAAAATCCGCCTGAAAATAACCGAAAAGGAGAGCCTCCTTCACGGGAGGCTCTCCTTTCTGTCTGTCTGCATGAACCTATTTCAGCGGAAATGTCACAGTGAAGCAGCTGCCTTCGCCGGGAACGCTCTGAAGGTCGATTTTTGCGCCGTGGATGGCAGCGGCGTGCTTGACAATTGCCAGTCCGAGCCCTGTGCCGCCTGTTCCCTTGCTGTGGCTTTTGTCGACGCGGTAGAAGCGTTCGAAGATGCGTTTCTGGTGTTCAGGCGGAATGCCGACGCCGGAGTCCTGAACGCTCAAAGAGGTTCCCTTATTGCCGGAGAAAATGGAAATTTCCACAGTGCCGCCGTTTTTATTGTACTTCACGGCGTTTTCTATCAGATTGAACGCCAGTTCGTCAAGCAGATGGGGGATTCCGCGTATCACTGCGGAAGACCCTGAAAGCGACACTGAAACGTTTTTTGCCGCCGCCGCATCGTGAATGCGGGGCAGGATCTTTTCGCACAGGCTGTACAGGTCAACGTCCTCAAACTGCGGCAGCTGGGCTTTCTCGTCAAGCCGCGAAAGTTCCATGATGTCGTTGACCATGGCGATCAGCCTCTGCGATTCACTGTGAATCATCACGGCAAAGCGTTTCATGTCCTCCGGCTTTGCCACGCCGTTGCTCATGATTTCGGAATACCCTGCAATGGATGTCAGCGGGGTGCGCAGCTCATGCGACACGTTTGCGCTGAACTCACGGCGCTCCCTTTCGGCGTGTTCGCGGGCAGTCACGTCAAGAGCAAGCACCACGATGCCGGGCATGTTTTCAACGAAGACGGGCGTTGACAGAAGCTGGTAGATAGAACCGTTGAGCTCGATTGAACTTTCGCCGCTGCTGCCGTTCTGGGCCGCCTGAACGACATGCGTCAGGCCGGGACTGCGGTTCAGCTCAAGAATGCTCCGGCCCGTGGCCCGCTCGCGGTCTGCTGAGAAAATTCTGGCGGCGCTCTTGTTGATGGAGAGGACAATGCCGTCACGGTCCAGCATCAGCAGGCCTTCGCTCATGTTTTCTGTGATGGCCGTCAGTTCCTGGCGCTGATGCTCAAGCTCGGCCAGCTGGCGGCGCAGTGTGTCATTCTGGTCCTGAAGGCGGAGAAGAAGCGGTGAAAGTTCGTCATAAGTGTCGTCTTTCAGAGGCGATGACAGGTCTATTTTCCCGATAGGATCCGTAATATGACGCGCCAGCGTTTTTGAAAGAAACAGCGCCAGCAGCGACGTAAGAACCAGCACGGCAATCAGGGGGAACAGCACGTGGTGCACCAGCCCGAGGATGCTGCTGCGGGTTTCTGCGACGCGGAAGACCTGTCCGTTTTTCAGCCTCTGTGCGTAGTAATACGTTTTTTCAGTCAGCGTGTCGGAATAGCGGTAGTTCGTGCCCGTGCCGGTCCTGAGGGCAGCGGCTATCTCCGGGCGGCCGCTGTGGTTATCCATGGACTCCACGGGCGCGCGGTTGTCGTAGATCACAGTCCCGTCGCCGGCGATCAGAGTAATGCGGCTGCTGTCAGGAAGCCCGCGGAGGTATTCAGTGCTGTCTGCGAGGCGGTCCAGGGCGCGTGCGGCCATTTCAGCTTCCATCCGCACTTCTTCGGCTGCCTGGCGTTCATAAATCTTGTAAAACGTGCGTCCCGTGAAAAGCCCGATAATGAGAACCGCAATAAGAGCCGTAAAAAAAAGGCTCTGAAAGATTTTTTTCTGCATTTTATCCTCCGAGCTTGTATCCGACGCCGCGCACGGTCTGAATCAGGGAGGCGCAGTGGCCGAGCTTGCTGCGGAGCGTCTGCACGTGGACATCCACGGTTCTGGTGCCTCCTTCATAGCTGTAGTCCCAGTTGCGCTCCAGCAGCTGTTCGCGTGTGAAGGCCACGCCCGGATTGCGCATCAGCAGTTCAAGCAGCGCGAATTCCTTCAGAGTCAGTGAAACGGGCTGGCCGTCAACGGTGACTTCATGCTTCTTGCTGTCAAGCACCAGCGAACCGCACGTAAGACGCGTATGAGAGTCGGTGCGGTTCAGCGCGCGCATGCGCGCTTTGACGCGGGCCACAAGCTCCATCATGCCGAAGGGTTTGCTGATGTAGTCATCGGCACCGAGGTCAAGCCCGCGCACTTTGTCGTATTCGCTTCCCTTGGCAGTGACCATGATGACCGGGATACTGCGCATGGAAGCGTCTGACTTGAGCTGCTTCAGAATGGAAATGCCGTCCTGTCCCGGGAGCATGATGTCAAGCAGAATCAGATCGGGCTTTTTACGTCCGCACGCTGCAAAAAGTTCACTGCCGTCTGCATAGCCTTCTGCTTCCAGTCCGCTCTGTCCAAGGGTGTAGACAACAAGTTCGCGGATGGCTGCGTCATCTTCAGCGTAGTAGATTATTGTGCTTCCCTTCCTTCTCCTTTATGAACGCCGGTCAGCGAAAATATGACCCATTCAGAAATATTCTGGGCATGGTCGCCGATGCGTTCAAAGTATTTTGCGATCATCAGCAGGTCCACAGCCTGTTCGCCGTTTTCAGCGTTGCGCTGGATCAGCCGGATCAGTTCGCTTTTGATGATGTCAAAGAAGCTGTCGACATTATCATCCATTTTCCAGACGTCTTCAGCTTTTTTCAGGTCTTTCTGAATAAATGCGTCAACGCTGCCTGTGACCATTTCTATTGTCTGCTGCGCCATCTGCGGCAGGTGAGTGAGCGGCTTGATGAAAGCCTGTCCGCGCAGGCGCATGGCGAGTTCGGCTATATCCGCGGCCTGATCGCCGATGCGCTCCATGTCGGTGATCATTTTCAGAGCCGACGAAATCAGGCGCAGATCGCCGGCGACAGGCTGCTGCTCAAGGATCAGCTTCAGGCACAGCGACTCCACCGTGCGTTCCTGACTGTCCAGTTCCCTCTCAAGTTCAATGGCGTTTTTGGCGGCTTCCTCGTCCTGATTCTGCAGGGCCAGAATGGCGTTCTGTATTGCCTGTTCTGCAGATGAACCCATGAGCATCAGGTCGTTGTTCAGAAGCTGCATTTGTTTTTCGAAACGTTCTCTCATTCTGTGTTTAACCGAACCTTCCTGTGATATAGTCTTCTGTGCGTTTATCAACAGGTGTGGAGAAAACGCGGTCTGTCGGGCCGAACTCGACCATTTCCCCCAGAAGGAAAAAGGCCGTGTTGTCTGAAATGCGCGTTGCCTGCTGCATATTGTGCGTTACCATAATGATAGTGTACTTGTCTTTAAGCGAAGATGCAAGATCTTCAATCTTTCCCGTTGAAATCGGGTCAAGAGCGCTGGTCGATTCGTCCATCAGAAGAACTTCAGGCTCAACAGCCAGTGCCCGGGCAATGCACAGACGCTGCTGCTGCCCTCCGGACAGGCCGAGGGCGCTTGCCTTCAGCCGGTCTTTCAGTTCATCCCAGATGGCGGCATCCCGCAGGGATTTTTCAACAATAGCTTCCAGGCGGGCGCGGCTGCGGATGCCGTGAGTCCGCGGCCCGTAGGCCACATTGTCGAAAATGCTCATCGGGAAAGGATTGGGTTTCTGAAACACCATGCCCACTCGTTTCCGCAGCACTGTCGGATCCATGTCGCCGTAAATGTCATCGCCGTCGAGAAGTACGCTGCCTTCAACGCGGCAGCCTTCCACAAGGTCGTTCATCCGGTTCAGCGTTTTCATCAGACTGCTTTTGCCGCATCCCGACGGCCCTATGAACGCTGTGATCTGGTGAGCCGGTATCTGCATGGTGATGTCCTTCAGCGCCATGAAATCTCCGTAATAGAGGTTGAGGTGGCGGATGTCGTACTTGATCATTCTTTAGTCAGTCTCCTTGCTGCCACTGCGGACAGCGTGTTCATGCCCGCAGTGATGACCAGAAGAATCACGGCAGTGGCATAGCTCTGGTTCATGTAAAGCCCTTCGCTGGACAGCACATACATGTGGACTGCCAGAGTTCTGGCAGAATTGAGCGGGGAAAGAGCAATCTCAGCGACTGTTCCGGCGGTGTAAATCAGCGCTGCTGTTTCGCCGGCAATACGGCCGATGGCGAGGATAATGCCGGCCAGAATGCCCGGCATGGCAGACGGCAGAACAATGCAGAACACAGTGCGCAGCCGCCCTGCGCCGAGGCCGAAGCTGCCTTCGCGGTAGCTGTCAGGCACGGCAAGAAGCGCTTCCTCTGCTGTACGCATGATCAGCGGAAGGATCATCAGAGCCAGCGTCAGAGAGCCGGCAAGAAGCGATATTCCCATGCGGCAGTGGGTCACAAAGAACAGAAGCCCGAACAGTCCGTAGATAATCGACGGAATGCCGGCAAGAGTTTCGGTAGTGATACGCACAATTGAAACAAACCGGCTGCCGCGGCGGGCATATTCCGTCAGGTAGACCGCGGAGCCGATACCCAGAGGCACGGCGAAGGTCAGCGAGAGCAGCGTCATCAGCAGTGTATTGACAAGCGCCGGTGTCAGAGAAACGTTGACAGAGTTGTACTTCCACGCAAAAATCGACGGCTTCAGGTAAGGAATGCCGTGAAAAAGTATAGATGTCACAATTATGGTCAGAATTACTGCAGTGAAAAGCGCAGCAATTTTGACGGACAGACGCATCAAAAAAGCTGAGGTCCTGTTTTTCATCAATGCGCCGCCTTTCTGCTGTAAATTGAAAACAGAAGATTAATAATCAGCACAAATATAAAAAGAACTACGCCGGTGGCAATCAGAGCATCACGGTGAAGATCGGTGGCATAGCCCATTTCCATGACGATGTTGCTGGTCAGTGTCCTCACTCCGCGGATGAGGCTGTGCGGAATGACTGCACGGTTACCGGCGACCATCATCACTGCCATGGCCTCGCCGATGGCACGCCCGACGCCGAGTATCACGGCAGCAATCAGTCCTGAACGGGCAGCGCGGACGATAACGGTAAAAACGGCACGTTCGTGGGTGGCTCCCAGTGCCAGAGCTCCCTCGTAATAGCTTTCCGGCACTGCGTTCAGCGATGCTTCGCTGACGGCTGCAATAGTCGGAAGAATCATGATTCCAAGCAGAATTGCTGCTGCCAGAAGGCTGGAACCGCTGCCGCCGAACAGCCTGCGAATCAGCGGGACAATGGTTGTCAGCCCCCAGAAACCGTAAACCACTGAAGGAATACCTGCCAGAAGCGACACAGCCGGCTGCAGGATCCGCTTTGTGTGGGGCGAAGCGAACCGGGACAGATAGACGGCAGTTAAAAGACCGGCGGGAACGCCGATAACGAGCGCTCCCGCGGTTACATAAATCGAGCCGAGAATCATGGGCATGATGCCGAAGATCCCCTGTGTGGGTCTCCAGTGGGTGCCTGTCAGAAAGTCCCAGACACCGATTTTTACCATTCCCGGCATTCCGCCGGCAAACAGGAACACGCAGATCAGTACAACAGAGAGAATCGAAATTGCTGCAGCTGCTGCGAAGATCCAGTGTGCCAGCTTTTCTTTCAGAGAGTTCATAGAATTACTTCAGATCGTCCCAGCTGGTGATCTTCCCCACATAGATGTCGCGGACCTGAGCGGGAGTCAGTCCTTCACGGGTGTTGGCCTTGTTGACGATCACAGCGATGCCGTCCATGGCGATCACTGTGGGCTTTGCGCCGGCCTTGGTCTCGCTGTCCTTCAGATTGCGGGAAGCCATGCCGAGGTCGCAGATGCCGTTGATGGCGGAAGTCACGCCAGTGGTGGAGTCGCTCTGCTGAACTTCAATGTTGGCCTTGGGGTTGACAGCCTGATAGGCTTCCTTCAGTTTCTCCATAACAGGGGTCACGCTTGAAGAACCGGCAACAACAACTTTGCCTTCAACCTTTTTGCCGTCAAATGCGGGCGCCTTGTCGTCAATGGCGATGTAGCCGTTCTTGGCGATAACAGCCTGGCCCTCTTTGCTGAGGATGAAGTTGAGGAATGCGCGCGCAGGAGCCTTCAGACTGCCCTTGACAACCACCACGAAGGGACGTGCGACTTTGTAGCTGCCGTTCTTGATGTTCTCGGCTGAAGCGACTGCGCCGTCGATCTTCAGAGCCTTCACTGTATTATTCATGGAACCCAGTGAAGCGTAGCCGATGGCCTGAGGGTTGCCGGCCACAGCGGTCATCATGACGGAAGTGCTGTTGGTGATATCCGCGTTTTCAGTGGTGTGATCGACTTTCTTGCCGGAAGCATCCTTCTGCTCAATTCCCATCAGTTCGATGAACGCTCCGCGGGTGCCTGAACCTTCTTCACGGGAAATAACGCTGATTTCGCCCTTCACAGCCGCAAAAGCGCAGGACGAAATCATTCCAGCCGCCAGTACCGTGCCAATAACAACTTTCTTCAGATTCATCTTAATTATCTCCTCTTTCCTTTAAGTTTGTACCTGTAGAATAATTCAGGGCTGTTTCAGGCAGATACAGCCTGTGTAAAGAATTTGTAAAATGAGAGTGTCTTTTACATTGAAACGTATCTTTTTCTGACGGCAGTCTGCCGTCGGAACGCGCGATGCCGCAGCTATGCCGCTGTATTCTGCGGCCTGAGAAGAATTGCCCCGCAGAGCACTGTGAACGGCACGCAGAGCACCACGCCGAAGCTGCCTCCAAGCCCCTGCATAACCGCGATGCCGATGTTGTTTGAGTTGATTACCTGTGCCCACGGCAGGTCATAAGCGTAGTCCAGCAGCAGTGCGCTGAGTTCCGTGCCGCAGAATGCCAGAATCAGCGTGTTCGAGTCTGTCCCCATCATGTCGCGGCCGACACGAAGCCCGGCGCGGAAAAGTCCCCAGCGGGTCAGCCGGGGGTTCTGGGTGAAGATTTCCTGCATGGAACTGGCGACTGACATGGCGACGTCCATGACGGCACCAAGACTTGAGATCAGCAGCGCGCAGAACAGAAGCTGGCCGACCTGGATTTCGCGGACGTTCCAGAGCGTCATCAGATTTTCAATGTTTGAAACGTTCCAGCCGGTGACGCCCGAGGCGGCGCTGAAAGCCCACGCAGCAAGCCCGGCGCAGATGACACCTGCGACAGTGCCGGCCGTTGCCACAAATGTCTTCCGGGCGGCGCCGCCGATGAAGTACATGGTCACCAGAGTAGTGACAGCGCACAGCGAAACCGTGACCGCATAGGGCGGATAGCCGCGGTAGAGCAGCGGCAGTTCAAAACAGACAATGCACAGAAATGTGAACACCAGCCCCAGCGCGCCTTTCAGCCCCTGCATGCCGCCGATGAGCACCAGCAATGCCAGGTACAGCCCCGCGAAAATATAAATCACTTTCTCGCGGTCCCGGGAGTAAACGCTTGAAACCGTCGTGCTGCCGGCCACAGACATGATGACCACCACACGCATCCCCACCTGACACGGCGCGCCGAAAAGGAACCCGGCTGAACTTGTTGTTTCAACATCCTGCCCCTTGCGGGGGCCGGTCAGCATGTGCACAGTCACGCGCTGTTCGCCGGCTCTTGAACCGTCTGGCTGCAGGTTGTCCTGCAGAATCTGCGTCACTACGCCTTTTTCAAATGTAGAGCCGGTGCGGCGCACCAGTTCTGTTTTTTCCCCGCCGCTCAGAAGCCAGAAAGCCGCGGCTGCAAACACAAAGACCAGAACCGGCGGCAGCACCCGTACTGCCGGAAATTTTCCTGTCATAGAGTTTCTTCCTTTCCCTGAAAGAATTCTGATAAGAGAAAGGCCGCCTGCGGCAAGTGACAGGCGGCCGGTGAAACAGGACAGATCAGTTACTTTGCTTTTTTGACGATGGAGAAGGTATCATCAATCTTTTCGGTTTTGCCTTCGTCAGTGACCTGATAGGTGTCAATCATGAAGCGCTCGGGAGTGACGGTGACCACAGAGTAGCTGGGCAGCCAGTTTTGACTGCGCACCGCAATGTAATCCTGCTGGGCAGCGATCAGCTCATAGTATTTGGATCCGGATGCCGAGTTGGCTTCCATGTAAAGAGTGCCCTTGGGGTTCACAACTTCATTGCCGCTGACATCCTCAATGACATAGCACTTGTTGTCGTTCTGGAAGTCGGCGAGAGCATTTTTCGCGGCAGTGTCGTCATCTTTGGGATTCAGTGCGATCTTTGCCTTTGTAACCGTGTTGACCGCGTGGTCCCAGTCGTAATCGTCGCCCTTTTCATTCAGGCTGAAGGCGTACTTCTGGTGGGTCTTTCCGTCGCCGTACAGCATCTTTGAACGGCTGTAGGTGTGGTCGTGTCCCTGAAGAACCACGTCGACGTCGTACTTGTCAAAGATGGGGGTCAGCTGTGTGCGCAGAATCATGCCGTCTGAATCGGAATGGTCAAGGCCCGAACCGTAAATGTCCTGGTGCATTGAAACAATGCGCCATTTTGCATCCGGATCGGAAGCAACGGCCTGCTTCAGGGCTTCGTCATGTTCCGCGGCGTTGTAGTTGTTTGTGTTGAGCACAACGAACAGCGCGCTTCCGTAGGAGAAGTAGTAGTCGCCGCCGGCCGCAGTGGCGCCGAGCTTTGTCATGTTGGGAGTGTTGAAGTGATAGCGGTAGTCGGGGTTCAGTGAGTCATGATTGCCGATGGTGGTCGCAACAGGAAGTCCCTCAAGCACTTTGGGGTTCAGGTAGCCTGCAAACTCTTCTTCCTTGGGCTTGCCGGTCTTGTTGACCTGATCTCCCGCGGAGAGCACAAAGTTCAGGTTTTTGTTCTCAGATACAGCGAGGTTCAGCGTTCTTTCCCAGCCGAAGGCGTCATTGCGCGCAGCCGTGTTGGCAGAGCCGGACTCAGGTACGAGCTTTGTGCCGCCCTGAACCTGTCCCTTTGAAGCGCCGATCTGCGGATCGCCGACATAAAGGAAACTCACCGTCTCGAAGCTGCCGGTTCTGTAAACTTTTGCAGACTGCCCGTCCACGGCGTAGTAGTAAGTGGTCTCAGGCTTCAGGCCCGTCACTGTGACCTTGTTGGAAACGTATTTCACACCGCCGGTCAGCGCGGGGTCGGCTTCTTCGCTGGAGCCCTTGTACTCTTCCATTTTCGAGGGATCCGTGCCGAAACGAACTGTTGGTTTCACGCCTGAGTCAGCGCGGGACATCCACGCAAAATTCAGCTCTGTCTCGTTTTTGCCGGGAGCCAGAGAAACTTTCGTGAAATCGGAGGCAACGACGGGCCACTCAGCTTTCCATGCTTCCCAGCTCACTGCTGCAGACGGACGTGAGCCAAGACTTTCGCCGTTGGCAAAATGCTTTGTGGCGGCAAAGCCCTCAACGGCAGTGCATGCCATCAGAGACAGACCAAGAGCCACAGCGTACCTGTAATTCCTTTTCATTAAATCTCCTCCTATAATTTTTGATTTTCATAACAGACGATTTTTCAGGATCTGCTGCTTCCTGTGTGACATGTTCATCATAAAGTCACCATGTAAAAATTGTATTAAGCGGAAATCAAACCTTGTGCACAAAAAGCCTGCCGTCCCGGGAAGCCGGAACGGCAGGCGCATTAATGCGGATCTGCGTTTTTTTTACTGTAAAAGTTCAGACGCCGAAAGAAAGCACTCCAAAGGCATACAGCACCGTTGTCAGAATTGCCATGCCGAACAGAAGCGCCTGAGGGTATTTCCTGAGAAAAGGCACCGTGAAGTAAAGGACAGCCGTCAGGCCGGTAATGCCCCACAGCACGGTTTTGCGGAGAACAGGCACTGTCACTGTCCAGAGTGAAACGAGCAGAAGCCCGGCAACCACCGGACGCATGGCGATTCTGATGCGGTCAACCCAGAGCTTGATGCGGCCGGAGGCGCTTTTGAAAATCCAGTCAAGAAGCATAACGACCATCAGCGGCGCCACCACCACGGAGGCCGTTCCCAGTATGGAGCCGGCAAAGCCGAGCTTTCTGTAGCCGATGAGCGTTGCAGAATTCAGAATAATAGGTCCGGGAGTCATCTGAGCCAGAGCAATGGTTGAACTGAACTCATGAGTGGTCAGCCAGCCTTCCTCGACGACGAAAACCTGATAGAGAAACGGCAGGGACGCAAGCCCGCTGCCGAAAGTAAGGAGACTGACTTTCGCAAAGAGCAGGACGAGAGTGATATATTCCATTTAGGCCTTTTCTCCCTTCTTTTCTTTCTTCTCGAAGAAGAGATTGACGATGACTCCGACGAACGTTCCCACTATAAGTCCCCAGACAGGCGAAACCTTCAGCATCAGAACGGCAGCAGCCACGGCAAGGCAGAGTATGGTGTTGTGCAGGGAGGAAAGGGCGTTTTTCTTCGCCAGTTTCCAGACGATTGCGCCGAGAACGATCACCAGCGCGGCAGTCGCACCGTTGAAGAATGCGGTGATAAACGGCGAGCCCATGTGTGCCAGAAGCCAGCTGGAAAGAAGGAAAATCGCGATAAAAGGCGGCAGTGCCATGGCAAAAACCGCTGCTGCTGCTCCGGCGCCCCCGCCCAGCGCCAGGCCGGCCTGGTACGCCATTGCGACTCCGACTGCGCCCGGGGCGGCAAGAGAGAGGGCGATCATGTCTGTCGTCTGCTCTTCAGGAAGGAGTCCGGTCCTGTCGATGGCTTCTTTGATGAGCCCGATCATGACAGGTCCGCCGCCCAGTGTGAACGCGCTGATCTTGAAGATCATCATGAAAATCGCGAAAATACCCATTTTTCTCTTTTCAGTGTTTTCCACGGCATGAACCTTCTTTAATAATATATGATGGAATATGCGCGGCCTGTGGGCCGTACAGAAAAGAAGTTATCAGAACAGCGGGAAACTGTCAACGATTGGGAACTTTTATCCATTTGCGGACGGTACAGAACATGAAAATGAAGTCAGCTTGTCAAAATGAGGCGGCTCCTTTAAAATTTATGACCAGATCTTAATACTAAATATGAATAACTGCTGCCGGCGCTGCCGGGAAAGGAAAAACATGAAAACAGGAATGATGCTGAGCGGAATCTCATACGTGCTTCCTGAACGGATTGAGACCAACGATGATCTTGTCAGGGAATTCAAGACATGGACTTCTGAAAAAATTTATAAAAAGACGGGCATAATGAAACGGCATATCGCTGATGTTGACAAGCCGGTCTCGTATTATCTGATTCAGGCGGGGAAGAAATTCTTCAGCGAACACCCTGCCGTTCTTCCTTCCAGCATCGACATGCTGGTGGTCTGCTGCGAAGCCCGTGACTACGTTCTGCCTTCCACAGCCTGTGTGGTTCACGAGGCTCTCGGGCTGCGGCGGGACAGCGGCGCTCTCAGCTTTGACCTCGGCTGTTCGGGATACGTTTACGGTCTGGCTGTCTGCAAAGGCTTTATTGCAGCCGGTATTGCCAGGCGCGCGCTGCTTCTTACAGGCGACAAAGTGACGTGGTATATCAACGAGCAGGACAAGTCGGTGAGAACACTGTTCGGCGACGGATTCACAGCAACGCTGCTGGAGGCTTCAGAAGACGATCTGGTGACAGCGTTTGACCTGGGAACTGACGGGACGGGCGCAGGGGACATTATCATCGAAGCCGGTGAAACGGCCATGCCGCTTTCTTCGGAGACAGCGGTGCCCATGGTGAACAGATTCGGCAACGTGCATACCCGCGAGAATCTGTATATGGACGGCCGCAGGGTTCTTGATTTCGCCGTCAGCGAAGTGCCGGCATCACTGAAAAGGACGCTGGACGCCGCCGGACTGTCGCTGGACGACATAGACCTGATTGTGCCGCACCAGGCTTCCGCAGTTGTGCTGGGGCAGCTGCGCGGGAAACTCGGGCTTGATGAAGAGCGCTTTGTGACGGACCTTGAGGAAACGGGGAACACTGTTTCTTCTACGATTCCGCTTGCGCTTGCCCGCTGCGCTGAACAGGGGAGACTGAAAGAGAATATGAAAGTCCTGATCACCGGTTTCGGTGTCGGCCTTTCGTGGGGAAGTGCGCTAATCCGCTGGCGCCCAGTGAAATGCAAAAATGAGTCTTTATGTGAAACAACTATGTAGTAATATCTGCTTAAAACCTGGATGCATAAATAAAAGAATTCACGTTTTGCTGAAGAAAAAGTTTTAACGCTGCCGAAAGACAGCTGAAAAATTTGTTTCAGCTCTTGCCGTGCGATTAATGAAAGTATAAAATACAGAAGCTGAAATTTTCATGTATATCAAAAATTGTCTATAATGCAGTAAAACACCTCTGTCAGGTAAAAGAGACCCTGCTGATTTTTCTTCAGTCTTTTATTTCTCTTAGGCTCTTTTATCTTGACGCGTGCCGTTTTTTCCGTTATTCTTATTCGCACAAGGATTTACAGCTGTATTTATAATAGTTTGCATCTGGTTGTGTTTGATAATTGAACTATCCGGAGGTGAGCGGTGTGGGACTGAGCTTTGATGGCATCGGTGGCGCCTCAGCGCTGGCGGCTATAGCCTTCAGCGTGGTGTTTCTTGTGCTGGGCGGTCTGACTCTTGTCATTTACGCCATGCGCTACGCCAGCGGACCGCGGAAGAAATAAACGTCTGCTGTGCTGTAAATTTCTGGAAAAAAGCGGCCTGGCCGCTCTTTTATATCTGCAAGGGGGAAATTAACTTATGAGCGTTGTTTCAGAAGCACTTGCGCGCATCTGCGGAGAATCAGGATTTTCCGCGCTGACCGGCGGCAATGTGGTCATGCTGATTGTGGCTTTCTGCCTTCTCTATCTGGCAATAGCCCGTGATTTTGAACCGCTGCTGCTGGTTCCTATCGCTTTCGGCTGCATTCTGGCCAATCTGCCTCTTTCGGGCATCACTGATCCCGGCGGATTCCTGAACATTCTGTACTACGGCACGGCACACGAGATCTATCCTGTTATTATTTTCATGGGCATCGGCGCTATGACAGACTTCACGCCTCTGCTTGCCAATCCCATCACGTTCATTCTCGGTGCGGCCGCGCAGCTGGGCGTTTTTGTCGCCCTTTTCGGCGCGATTCTTCTTGGATTCAACGTTCGCGAAGCTGCTTCCATTGCCATTATCGGCGGTGCTGACGGCCCCACGAGCATTTATCTCTGCACAAAGCTGGCTCCCCAGATTCTGGGCGCTGTCGCCGTGGCTTCGTACAGCTACATGTCGCTGGTTCCCCTGATTCAGCCGCCTATCATCAAACTGTGCACCACCAAGGCTGACCGTAGCATTCTTATGAACAAACTCCGTCCTGTCAGCAAGCTTGAGCAGATTCTGTTCCCCATCGTCGTCACAGTTATCACGGGACTTGTTCTGCCCATGTCAGTGCCGCTGATCGGCATTCTGATGTTCGGCAACCTGATCCGCGTCTGCGGCGTCACAGACCGCCTGAGCGACACGGCTCAGAACGCCATCATGAACACCACGACAATCTTCCTTTCTCTTACTGTCGGTTCAACAATGCGCGCTGACAGCTTCCTGACCGTCAGCACCATCAAGATCATCTGCCTCGGCCTTGTAGCCTTTGCCTTCAGCACCGCTGGCGGCTGCTGGTTCGGTCAGATTCTGAAGGTTGCAACCCACGGAAGAATCAACCCCACCATCGGCGCAGCAGGCGTATCTGCTGTTCCCATGGCAGCCCGTGTTGTTCAGGTCGTGGTGCAGAAAGAGAACCCCGGCCACTTCCTTCTGATGCACGCCATGGGGCCCAACGTCGCCGGCGTTATCGGAACGGCTGTTGCCGCGGCTGTCATGCTCACGCTGCTTTCGCATTAAAAGTCGGTCTTTACGGAAATACCCGCACCCTTACGGGGGCGGGTATTTTTTATGTGACGTATTTTTCAGGATTTCAGGGCAAATCCGGCTTTTTTTCTGCGGCAGAATCATGTAAAATAATAAAGGCGGCTCTGGCCGGTGCTGAGGGCTCAGAGGCACAGCTGTGTGTGTTCTTAATCCTCCGGGGGTGATTGTCTGTGAAACTGCCGTCATGTTTCAGGCCGATTTTTCTGCTGACTCTGGGAATTTATGGCGTGCTTTCAACAAATTTTGTGCTGCCGTCGCTGCTGGTGAAGCTCGAGTTTCCCATGTGGCAGGTAGGGCTTCTGATGAGTGTCTTTTACTTCGGTGCGACGCTGGCGCGCCCCCTGGGCGGATATCTTTCCGAGAAATTCGGCACCCGCAGAACGATTTTTATGTCTGCGGCGGCCGGGGCAGTGCTGTCGCTTGGGTTTGCGGTCATTGACTTTAAAGTGCTTCTGGTCAGCCGCTTCCTCGTCGGGGCTGCCTACAGCGTGATCTATGTTGCGCTGATGGCTTATCAGGGCCGGGCCATCCCGGCGGAATCGCGCGGGACGGTGTTCTCATATCTCTGCCTGGCGTCCATTTCGCCGCAGTTCCTTGTGATGCCGCTCTCTGAACTTTGCATTGACCATGGCGCTGTGAAAACATACATGCTTTTTTCGGCGGTTATGCTGGCGGTTCTCGCCGTTTATGCGCTGCGCGTGCCGCTTGAGGCAGAGGCCTCAGGTGAAAAGAGCACAGAAAAATGGGGCACCTGGGGTGAAGTGCTGAACAGGCGGGACACCTGGGCATTGCTGATGTCCACGTTTGTACTTTCCTTTACCGGAACTGCCTGTGTGCAGTACGTTCCGAACCTGGTGCGTTCCTTCGGGCTGAAGGGAACACTTTTCACATGGTCGTTCACAGTGGTTGTGATCTTTATCAGAATGTTTGTAAGCGGCAGGCTTCTTTCTGTCTGGGACCGCCGGACGGCGCTGTGTTTCTGGTGTTTTGTCGAAACGCTGTCCATGCTCGTAGCGGCTGTCTCATCAGGAGTGATTGGCTTTGCCGTATCGGGCATTCTTTTTGGGATCAGCCACGGGCTGGATTTTCCGGCGATCAGCGCCCTGGTTCCCGATGTGATTCCGCCGCGGCTTCTGCCGAAGGGGTCAGTGCTGTACCTGCTGTCGAATGATCTGCCGCCCATTCTGCTGCCGCTGATTCTGGGCGCTGTACCTGAAAGCGTCGGCATGAAGGGAGTGCTGTCAGGGATCGGAATTGCGGCACTTGTTCTCTGGCCGTTCATTTACTGGGTGATGTGGCGCCATCCTAAGCTGCACGCACAGTGCAGTAGCGGAGCACACGCATGATCCGCGGGCACTTTGACGGCGCTTCACGCGGAAATCCCGGCCCCGCCGGGGCCGGGGCTGTGATTTACGATGATGGGAAAGTCATCTGGCGCTGTGCAGAACCCCTTGGCACGCACACAAACAACGAAGCTGAATATCTGGCGCTGGGGATTCTGGCTTCCGAACTGAAGCGCCGCGGACTGCACGGCATGGAAATCTGCGGCGACAGCCGGCTCGTCATTTCACAAGTGACGGGAAAATGGCAGATCAGAGAACCGCGCCTCAGGGAACTGGCCTCTCCGGTGATTTCACTGGTCAGGGAACTTGGAGCCAGATGCCTGTGGGTTCCGCGCGAACAGAACTCTGAGGCTGACCGGATGTCGAACAAAGCTTTGGACGAAGGACATTTTACCGAGGATTTATCCGCTTCAGGCGGCTCTGAAGCAGACCCGGCGGAGAAAACAAGGCCGGAATCCGCGTTCGGTGAAATTCTGCAGGCTGCGCCGGGCATCTGGATTGTCTCTGACGGAAATGAGCGCTACGCCGTGGATCTGAAGCACGGCTGCTGCACCTGTGCAGCGGGGCGCAAAGAGGGCCGCTGCCCTCATATTACTGCGGTTTTAATGAAAAAAGCCGTTCAGAAGCATAATCCCGGACAGAATTAAAGCAAGCCTTCATAAAACCTGACGTCCTGATGAAATGCAGTCGGCGTATCATGCATTTTTATAATTGTGTACATATAATTCTCAGTTTTTTACGGCACAACGTTAAATTTTTGTTCCCTGAAAATGCTGAAAGTGATATGATATGGGCGTCAGTTATGCTTCTATATGAATTAAATTCTGACGGCGGATTTGACTTTTATGGGAAATGCCTGAAAAAGGTTCTTTTCTGTCACCTTCCTGACGTAAAAGTGAAGTCTGCCTCAAATCCCTGCAAAAATGGGAAAGCGTTTTTTTCACAGAGTACACATCGGTAGGAGGATGAGCATGTTAAGACCCATAGCTCAGGAACTTGCGGAAAGCATAGCCCGCGTCATCGGATACGATGTTGTCATTTCAGATACTGACGGCATCACAATCGGCTGCAGCGACTTGAGCCGCGGCATCGGAACGCTGAACGAAGCCTGTGCCATTGTGGCCCGTACGGGGCAGTCCCGCTGGGAAACCGAAGAGGACGCCCGGCGCCTGAAGGGCGTGAAACCCGGCGTCACTTATCCTATCTTTGATACGGAACAGCATGTGATCGGCACAGTGGCGATCACAGGCGACCCTGAAAAGGTCAAGCCCTTTGCGATGCTTGTAAAAAGCCAGGCTGAACTGTTCCTCAAAGAGCACATGATGTCACGTGAGCTGCTTGAGCGCGAGCGCAACCTTCAGGCGCTCGTTGCAGACATTGCACTGTTCCGCGAGGGAGTCAACGATCCTCAGGTCATCGAGACGAAAGCTTCTCTCATGGGATACGACAAAACGCTGTCGTATTCAGTGATCGAACTTGACACTTCATCCCAGAGCAGCGAAGACGGCGATTACCCCGAACGCGACCGAACCCTGATGGACATCCGCCAGATTTTCAACGCCCCGGGCGACGTGAGCGGCAGTGTGGGGCCGCACCGCTATGTGGTGTTCCGCAGCGCCATGCGCGGCCGTGAGTTCAACCGGGACAAGTTTTACCAGACAGTGCGCGAGCAGTGCTCGCAGCTGACGAGCCAGCTGAAGCGCAGAGGCTTTTCTGTTTCCATCGGCATCGGCAGCGTTCAGGACGGCGTTCCCGGGCTGGTGACTTCCTACCGTGAGGCTCAGGTGGCGCTTACCGTCGGCAAAAAGCTGTTTCCCCGCGATCAGGTGCACCTTGTCAACGATTTCCGCGTTGAAGAGCTTCTTCTCAGCTCAGAACCGCGTCTTCAGGACAGCATGGTTGAGCGTGAACTGGCCCCGCTGTTCATGCGGACTGACGGCGACGAGCTTCAGGAAACCATCGTCGCGTGGTGTGAAAGCGGGTTCAGCGTTGTCAGGGCGGCGGAGCTTCTTCACGTGCACCGCACCACAGTGGACTACCGCCTTGAGAAACTTGAGAGCATTCTGGGCATCAAGCCCCGCGATTTCCGCGAGATGAGCCGCTTCTACTGGGCTGTTATCCTGTGGAGAAACGGCAAGGGAAATCCCAAGACAATCAGAAACAAGCACTGATATTTTATAGAAAAACAGCTCTCCGTCATAACAACGGAGAGCTGTTTTTGTTATCAGCGTTCTACCAGGCTGCCACGGTCCCGTCGGCTCTGGGTTCTGTTGCTCCCATGAGCACGCCGTTATCGTCGCGCAGAATGATCTGTCCGCGGCCGAAGCTGATGAAGTCATCGGTCATGGTTACTTCATGGCCGCGGCGGCGCAGCGCTTCAGCAAGTTCGTTCCCGAAGCCTGTTTCGATTTCGATCTTTCTGCCGCCGAGCCACTGCCAGCGCGGTGCATCAAGGGCCTCCTGCGGGTTCAGGCCGTAGTCGATCATGTTCATGAGAACCTGCACGTGTCCCTGGGGCTGCATGAAGCCGCCCATGACGCCGAACGGGCCGAGAGCTCTGCCGTCTTTCATCAGGAACCCGGGGATGATGGTGTGATAGGGTTTTTTGCCGGGCGCCACGCAGTTGTCCGATGCGGGGTCCATGGAAAAGCCATTGCCGCGGTCATTAAGTGCAATGCCCGTGCCGGGAATCACGATGCCGCTGCCGAATCCTCTGAAATTGCTCTGAATATGGGAAATCATGTTGCCTTCGCCGTCTGCGGCGCACATGTAAACGGTTCCGCCGCAGTTCGGGTCGATGGGGCTGGGCATCAGGGCGCTGTCGCCGATTTCTGCGGCACGCTCTGCCGCATAGTTTTCGCCGAGGAGAAAATCAGTCTTCATTTTCATGTATCTCGGATCGGAAATATAAGTTCTGCCGTCGGTAAACGCCAGCTTCATGGCTTCAAGCTGCCGGTGCACTGTCAGCTCATCATCGCGCCCTGCCGATGTGTCGAGATGTCTGAGGATGTTCAGCGCCATGAGCGCCACAATGCCGTGGCCGTTCGGAGGAAGCTCGCAGACGTCGTAGCCTTTGTAATTGACTGACAGCGGCGTCACCCATTCCGGCCGGTAGGCTGCGAGGTCTTCACGGCGCAGAAGGCCGCCGGTTTCCTTTGAGAATGCGTCAATGGCGTCGGCTATGCGGCCGCGGTAGAAGCTTTCGCAGTTTGTTTCCGCAAGTTCCCGCAGTGTACGGGCATGGCAGGGAAGTCGGGCCGGATCCCCGATGCCGGGCGCACCGCTGCTGAAAAACGTCTCAAAGAAAGGGCGGAAGGCCGGGTCATCCCTGAACGGCGCGAAAGTCTTTTCGGCTGTTTTCCACATGCGCGAAACCATGGGATGAACGGGAAACCCGTTTTCAGCGTAGTCAATGGCCGCCGCAAACAGTTCTTTGAAAGGCAGCCGTCCGAAGCGGCGGTGAAGTTCTGCCCACACGCCGGGGGCGCCGGGCACAGTGACAGAATCCCAGCCGCGTTCCGGCATGGATGAGCGGCCCTTCTTTTTCATTGCATCCAGCGTTTCGAGGCTTGGCGCCGGTCCGCTGCCGTTCAGTCCGTAAAGTTTTCCGTTGTACCAGACAATGTCGAACGCATCTGATCCGATGCCGTTGCTGGTCGGTTCGAGAACGGTCATGCAGATTGCGGTGGCGATCATGGCGTCAACAGCATTGCCGCCTTTTTTCAGAATATCAAGGCCGGCCTGCGCTGCCAGAGGCTGTGACGTGCATACCATGCCCTTTCTGCCGTAAATGACGCTGCGGCGCGAGGGATACCGGTAATTGAGCGTGTCAAAATTCATGTTGTGTTTCCTCCGATCTTCCCGTTGGGATATTCTTATCTTATCACGTCCTGGCTGAACAGAAAATCACCGGAACAGAATCCCGCGTCTCCGGACAGCAGTCTGATTGCTGCCTGCAAAAAAATCCGGCCGCGGAGCGCGCCGGATTTTTAATAAATTTACGCGTTTCCGCCGGAGGGCGGGTTTTTCTTCACGTCGGCTCTGACGCCGTTCACGTAGCGGCGCAGCGTTTCGGGGGAAACCGGAAAGAATGCGTGGTCTGTTCCGGCGGCTGCCCAGACTGTGCCGTAATTCCACAAATCCTCGTCCATCAGTGCTGGCAGCGGGGAAACGTAGCCGACGGGCGGCACGCCGCCGATTCTGAAGCCGAAATTCTCAAGGACAAAGTCGGGTGATGCCATGGTGACATGATGCCCTTTTGTAAGCCGCTTTACTTTGCCAGAATGAACTCTGTTGGGGCCGGACATGAGCACCAGCCACGGAGTGCCGTCCACCATGAAGATGAGGCTTTTTAATATTTCGCCCTGCGTTACGCCGATTGCCTTTGAGGCGTCTTCAACGGTGAAGATTGTGGCGCTGCTGTGAATGATTTTTCCCTCGTAATGCAATGCGTCAAGGGCTTTCTGTACTTTTTCCACTGGATCATCCATGTTTCTGCCTCCAAATTTCGGTATGTCTCAGATTTTCCACTGAAAGTCAGGCAGCCCTGCTTTAAGCATACGCTGCCGGATATCCTCGCAGATCTCATCACGCTTTTCCGGAGTGCTGCCTTCGCAGCGCACTGCCAGAACTGGCTGGGTGTTGGAAGCCCGTATCAGTCCCCAGCCGCCGTCATAGAGAATCCGCACACCGTCGACGGTGATGGCCTTATGGTCTTTAAGCGCGTCAGCGGTGATCTGCTTCATCACTTCGAACTTTTTATCGTCAGGGCAGGGGATTCTCATTTCCTCAGTATGGTAATAGACGGGAATTGTGTCGTAAAGCTCGGCCAGTGTCTGCGTGTCTCTGCCGAGCATTCTCAGCAGCCGTCCTGCGGCGTAGAAAGAGTCATCGTATCCATAATACTCGTCGGCAAAGAACATGTGTCCTGAATATTCGCCGGCGAATGGCGCGCCGATGCGCTTCATCTCGGCCTTGATCAGCGAATGTCCTGCTTTGTAGTAATAAGGTCTGCCTCCGAGGCGGAGGATTTCGTCCTCAAGGGCTTTTGAGCATTTAACTTCGATAATGGCCTGGGCGCCGGGGTATTTGGGAAGTATTTCACGCCAGAAAAGCGCCATCAGAATATCGCCGCCGACGATGCGTCCCTTGTTGTCCACAACGCCGATGCGGTCAGCGTCGCCGTCAAAGCCGAACCCCACATCTGCGCCGGTTTCAAGAACTTTTGCCGCCAGGCCGGTCATGTTTTCCTTTTTCTGCGGGTCGGGATGGTGGTTGGGAAAATTCCCGTCGGGCGTGTCGTAGATTGCCGTGACGTCGCAGCCGAGTCTCTTAAAGTACTTTCCTGCGAAAAGCGCGGCAGTTCCGTTTGCAGGGTCTATGACAATTTTCATGGGGCGCGGCAGCTGAATTTTTGACGTCAGCATGTCGAGATATTCGTTTTCGATGTTTACCTTTGCAAGCGTGCCCGGTGCATCAGCAGGCTCAAAGACGCCGGCCTGCGTCATTTCCCTGATGTGCTGGATGTCGGCGCCGTACAGCGTGGCCTTGCGGAACCCCAGCTTGAGCCCGTTCATATTCTTGGGATTATGACTGCCGGTCACCATGATGCCGCCGTCGCAGCTGTACTTGAAAAAACTCCAGTACAGCATGGGCGTTGTGACAACGCCGAGATCGATCACGCAGATGCCGCTTTCCAGAAGCCCCTGAATGACGGCGGCGCGGATCCGTTCAGTGGAAAGACGCACATCGCCGCCTACTGTGGCCTTGCTGACTCCGTTCTGCCTGAGAAATGCGCCGTATGCGCGGGAAACTGCCAGAACGTTTTCACTGGTCAGTTCTGTATCGGCATTGCCGCGGAGATCGTACTCGCGGAAAATGTTGGAAGGAACGCTCATGTTTTTCATCTCCTGCATTCTTTTTCCTCATTATAGCTTATCTGAACGGCTGCCTGCGGAAAAATTGCAGGGCAGGTGTCAATTTCTCCGGTTTGGCATATAATGAACGCATTAAAATACTTCATTTTAAAATACTCTATTGCGGAGGCGGCGGTAATGGTTCAGGGATTTCTGCTGATTCTGCCCATCATGTGCTGCATCTGGACAGGATGGCTTCTGAAACGCATCGGTATCTTCAATGACGAGGGCGGCGCGCAGATGGGGCGCGTGGTGTTCTATCTTGCGGCGCCGTGCATTGTGTTCCGCTTTGTGTATGCACTGAAGCCCGCAGATTTTGCCGACGTGAATTTTTCCATTGTTCTGAACGGAGGGTATGTGGTCATCATCCTGATTTCCTGCGTCATGCAGCTTTTCCGCAGGTGCAGCGTTCAGCGCAAGGCTGCGTCGGTCATGATGTCCATCCGTTCAAACAACATGTTCATGGGCATGCCTGCAGTAATCATGATGTGGGGCGAGAAGATACTGCCGGTGTTCGGCCGTTATATGGCGCTGGCGGAAGTGGGCTTTGAATTTCTTTCAGCACTTTCCGGCCTCATCGTGCTGAACGGCGGTCTGAACAGAAAGTCGCTGAGCCGCGTCGGCGGTTCGCTGATCAGAAACCCTGTGATCATCAGCATAATGCTCGGCCTGCTTTTCGGCATGGGGCTTCACGTGAAACTTCCCCAGTGGCTTTCTCTTTCGATTGACATTCTGGGCGACCTGGGCACCGGACTCGCCCTGCTGACTCTGGGAATGAAGCTCAAACCCGCGGAGCTGTTCAGTGATCTGGCAGTAGTCTGGCCGGAGGTGATCATGCGCCTGTTTCTGGCGCCGCTGATCCTGTGGGCAGGATTCCGCCTTCTGCCTGTGGAGCCGTCCATGGAAAAAATCGGCGTTCTCGTGATGGGCATGCCGGTGGCGATGAACACCTATCCCATGGCTGCGGCAATGGGAATGGACGACGACTATACGGCCCGGTCGATCATGGTGAGCACGATTCTGTCTGTCTTCTCTCTGCCCGTGATTATCCGGTTCCTGCTGTAATCCGCTTCCGCTTTTTACGGCTGAGCCTTTTACGGATTGCGCGGATTTTTCTTTTTTTAAGAACAATCTGTTTTCACGTCGTGGATTTTGAAAACCGGTGTGTTAAAATAAGGGGCACCTGCGGCGTACAAAGCCGCGAAGTTTTCGTGCGCGTCCGGGGTGTCCGGTAAAAGCGGCGCTTTCACGGCTCCGGCTGCTGATCTGTCGTGCCGCCGGAAAACAGAATTTCTATTATGCAGGAGAGGACTTTTCAGGATGAAAGACATCGAGCATGCGTCGATCAACGGCGTAGAAATCCACAATCTGGCAGAGCAGGATGACGATGAGAATCTGCTTTATTCCGGCGAACTCTGGATGGACGGAAAGAAAATAGGCTCTTTCCGTGAGGGTGAAAACGATGAAATGCTTCTTGACATCAGCCCTGAATACAGTGACCGCCTGAATGAAAAGATCAGTTCCTATCTCAGTGCGCTGAATGACGCGGACGAGGAAGCCGGCGAAGAGAAAGAGGAACTGTCGAATGAGATTTTCCTTGAAGACCTGATTGAACTGGAACTGTACCTTCAGGCATACCGCGAGGGTGTGGCTGAAGGATATAACTGTCTGCTGGTCAATTACACCAAAGAAGGCGTTGATGTTTTCAGCGTGGAAAGCGTCGATGACGTGGAAGACGTTGTGAGGGACAACAAGCTGACTGATTTTCAGACATTTTATGAACCTGAGCACTTTGTTATCAGCTGCTGACGCAGAAACCCCGTACCGGAACGGTTCAGTTCCGGCTGCGGGGTTTTTCCGTATCCGCGCAAGTTTTTCCGCTTTGGCTCTGCTCTGCGACTTTCAAGCGCCGGGGAAGTTTTCCCGGCCTGAGCCGGCCGCTGAAGTACGCTTCAGTGCGGCTGCTTTCAAAACCGTCTGCCATGTCACTTGTCCTCCTTTGACAGAATTTACGGCGCCGGGGCCGCAGGCAAAAGGGGCTGCATCAATGTATAATAGAGGAATCAATCAGAAAAAATCTGCACAGAAGCATTATATCATGTACGGGAGGACGGCAGAATGTTTAAAATCACTTTTGAGGACAATACAGAGTATTCCTGTCAGGCACCAATTACCGGAGAAGAACTCCTGAAGGCCGTTCCTGCAAAAAACACGGCAACCGTTGTGGCATGGCACGTCAACCACTTTCTCCGCCCGCTGTCGTGGACCGTGGACAGCGATGCTGAAGTTGAGTGGGTCGACCTGACGTCCATGGAAGGCATGAATGTGTATCAGAGCTCCCTGAGTTTTGTGCTTGCCATTGCGGTCAAACATGTGCTTCACACGCCGGTCAGAGTTACCAACTCCATTTCGGAGGGACTTTTCTGGATTCTGGAACGCCAGCCTGCCGGGGGGGCAGGAAAAACGCCGGAGATAACGGCAGAACAGACTGCGCAGGTCAAGGCGGAAATGAAACGCCTGATAGCTCAGAATCTTCCGATCATCCCTGAGCTGACGCCCGTAGACAAGGCGATGCAGTATTTCAGGTCAATCGGCCGCGGCAGCAAGGCGAAGCTGCTTGGCATCAACATGTCCTCAGCTCCCATCATGCTGGCTTCCTGCGACGGCGAAAAAGATATGTTCTATTCCCCGCTGGTGCCGTCCACCGGATATCTGAAGAACTTTGAACTTTCCTGGCTGGCGCCGGGCATGGTGCTGCGCTATCCTACCACCCAGACGCCTCAGTGTCTGCCGCCTTACCATCCGTCGAAAAAACTGCAGAAAGTTTTTCTCGACTATGCCGACTGGATGAGGAAGCTGAATGTCGTCAACATGGTTCAGATCTGGGAGGCGGTGGCCCGTGACGGCGGCAGAGAACTGATCCTCGTTTCCGAAGCGCTTCATGCCCAGCAGATCGCTGCCATCACCAGCGATTTCCTTTCAGAGTCCGGACGCCGCATTATCACCATTGCCGGCCCTTCCGCGTCGGGAAAAACAACCACTTCACACAAACTGCGCGTTCAGCTGAGAGTCTGTGAAAAGCATCCTGTGGCAATCTCCCTTGACGATTACTTCCTTGACAGGGACAAAAGCCCGCGCGATGCCGACGGCAATCCCAATTTTGAATGCGTTGAGGCGCTGAATCTTGAAATGCTTAACGACAATTTCCGCGACCTTCTGGCCGGAAAAACGGTGCAGCTTCCGCGCTTCAATTTCTATACCGGAAAGAGCAGCCCCGGCCGCACGCTGAAGCTGGAAAAGGACGATGTGGTCATTGTCGAGGGACTCCACGGCCTGAACGACAGAATCGTCGGCATGATTCCCAGAGAGCGCCGCTACGGCATATTCCTGTGTCCCATGACAGGCATCAACCTTGACAAACACACACGCACAAGCACTACGGACCACAGACTGCTGCGCCGCATGATCCGTGACTACAGCACGCGGGGCAACAGCCCGGAAAAGACGCTTAAAAGCTGGCCTTCAGTGGTGCGGGGCGCAATGCAGTATGTATTTCCGTTCCAGCAGAATGCCGACGCGATTTTCAATTCGTCGCTGCTTTACGAACTGCCTGTGATGCGCGTGCAGGCTGAAATTCTTCTGCGCGGCATACCAGCCGGTTCGCCCGTTTACGGCGAGGCCATGAGGCTTCTGCGCATACTGCACGACGTGCCGATCATTGACCCTGCTCACGTTCCCAGCAACTCGCTGATGCGCGAATTCATCGGCGGAAGCATCATTGAACTCTGAGGCTGCATCATGACCCGTGTCGTGATGAGCGATGTGGCGGCTCTTGCCGGCGTCAACAAAGGCACTGTGAGCCGCGCGCTGCGGGGTGACAGGCGGATTTCATCTGAAACGCGCCAGCGTGTATGGGAGGCCGCCAAGAAACTGGGATATGAACTCAACGCTGTGGCGAGCGGGCTTTCCAGCCAGAAAACCGGCGTCATCGGCGTGGCGGTGGAGCGCATCAGCTCACCGTGGGCAGGAACGTTTCTCGGCGCTGTATCGGGCGTGCTGAACCGTTTTAAAATGGAACTCATGCTTTTTGAAGCAGGCACATCGGCTGTCTCCATCAGCAATGCCCTGCGCCGCATCGAAAGCCGCAAGGCAGACGGGCTGATCTGGGTGGGCGAGCGTGAGCTGGATCGCGCGCAGCTCGATATACCCGTTGTCCGTGTCGGGATGAAATCCCGTGAGAACGAGTACCTTGTGGGGCTTGAGCAGACTTCGCTGCTGAAGCGCGTTCAGACTCTGGCCGGAAACAGGCCGCTGGTCTATCGCGGCGGTCCCTATGCTTTTGCCGGATTCCTTTCGTCTCTTCAGTCAGACAGCGGCAGCGGAACCCCTTTTATTATCTGGGACGGTCTGGACGAGCTGCCGGTGAACGAAAAGCCCTCTCTCATCTGCGGATCCGGGCAGCTTGCGCGCCTGCTGTCCGTGAACTGTCTGTGCCTGCCGGCACGTCAGCTCGGCGTGCTGGCGGCCCGGGTGCTCAACAACGTGCTGCGGAACAGCGGTGTGCGGCCGAAGGTGACTTTTGTGAAAGTGCCTCTTGTTTTTCCTTCTGATGAGTTTATTCTTGAATAAAGTGGTAAGATACTTGCAGATAACTTTTATCCGGGGAGGATTTTTGCGATGAGTGAGTCTTGTGATGGGAACTGCAGCCACTGCGCGTCTGCAGGACACTGTGAGAAAATACCGGCGCCGACCCGCCAGGGCGTAGGCCGTATTCTGGCAGTCGGCAGCGGCAAGGGAGGCGTGGGCAAAAGCACCGTCTCGGCGCTTCTGGCCGTTGCGCTCCGCCGTGCGGGGTACAGCGTCGGAATTCTTGACGCCGACGTCACCGGTCCGTCAATTCCCAAACTGCTGGGCGTCAGCCAGCCGCCGTACGTGAAAGACAATAAAATCCAGATGCCAGAGACCGGAAAGGGCATAAAAGTTCTTTCAGTCAACCTTCTGCTTCGCGACAACGGCACGCCTGTGGTCTGGCGCGGCCCGCTGATCAGCGGAACGCTGAAGCAGTTCTGGGAGGACGGCGCCTGGAACGGCCTTGATTTTGCCGTCATCGACCTGCCGCCCGGAACGGCCGACGCACCGCTGACTGTCATGCAGACTGTAAAGGTTGATGCGATGCTGGCGGTGACAATGCCTCAGGGACTTTCTTCAATGATTGTCCAGAAACAGATTCATCTGTGCCGCATGATGAATGTGCCGCTTCTGGGGCTGGTGGAAAACATGTCCTATGCTGTCTGTCCGCACTGCGGCGGAGAATGGGAGCTTTTTGGCCCTTCACACAGCGGTGAGATCGAGAAGCTGTTCGGCATCAAAACCCTGGCCCGTGTGCCGGTTGATGCAAAACTGGCTCAGCTCGGCGACGCGGGACGTCTTGAAGATTATGAAAACGACGACCTGATGGATGCGCTCACTGCCGCGGCAGTAAGCGTCAAAGCCAGGGCTTAGGAAATTTCAGCAGAGAAAAAGACGCGCTTCATCATCGGAATGAGAGATGAGAAACGCGTCTTTAATTTAAGGTTTCCGGCGGGCGTTCGCGGGCAGAAGGCGCATTGTTTCACGAAGCGTCTTTTTTTTGCTATAATAAAACGTATTTGACAGAAACTTTCTGCAGCGCCTGAAAGAATGATACAGAAGAGACTGCCTTTTCCCGTCGGGAAGGGCCGGGGGGTAAGCGATTTGGAACGTGGCGAAGTGATACTCAGACCAACGCCGGAATGTCATCTTCCCGGGGAAATGCCGGGAGCCCCGAGGCTTATTGAGATCGGTTTCGGCAACGGCGATTTTCTTGTGCATCTGGCGGAAAAACGCCCTGATGCGCTGGTCTATGGAATAGAAGTATCTCATATGTGCCTTGAAAAGGCGCTGTCCCGCATCCGGCAGATGAACCTGCCGAATGTGCGGCTGCTGTGCGGCGATGCCCGTTTTCTGCTGCGGGAATGTTTTCCTGACAGTTCTGCCGAGCGGATTTACATGAGTTTTCCGTGCCCGTGGCCGAAAGAACGCCATGCCCGCCGGCGTGTGACTTCTGAAGGCTTTTCAGGGACGCTCGCATCAGTTCTGAAAATCGGCGGCGTCTTTGAAATGGCCACTGACGAAGCGTGGTATGCCGACGAAGTGGAACAGATTCTGGGCTCTCATCCGGCATTGAAGCTGGACGGACGCCGGCTGAATTTCCGCCGTGACATCACCACGAAATATGAGCGCAAATGGCTTGAACAGGGCAAGGATATCCACCTGCTCTATATCCGCAAGACGGCGCCGTGGAATGCGCCGCGCATGGTTGAGGGGAGTCTGGAAGACATGCACGTGAGAATCGCACCGGCGGTGCCGGTGAGTCTGGAAAAACTGAACAGGACTGTGACAGGCTTCACCGGCAGCGGAACAGGCCGGCACGGCGAGGACTCCCACTGGGCGTTCCGGGGCGGCTTCAGCGCCGATGACGGAACGCTGCTTGAAGAAACCATCTGCACGGATTCAGGCTATGAACAGAAGTTTTACATTAAAATTGTCTGCAAACCTGAATGCACGCTGGTCAAGCTGGACGGCGTATTCCTTCCCTATCTCACGCCGGCAGTGCGCTTTGCCATTGAGGATGCCGCACGGAGGATTCAGGAACAGTGAAGGAAGTGCGTCCCACCACCGGAAAAACTCTGAATGCGCTGTTCAGCATTCTCGGGCCGCTTTACGGCAAAAGCTTTCTTGACCTGTTTTCCGGTACAGGCCGCGTTGCCGCCGAGGCAAGAAGGCGCGGGGCGTCCATCGTCACGGTGGAGCTTCTGAGAGACCGTGCAGCGCAGATCCGCGAATCCCTCGGCAGCAGCAGCCACATCCAGCTCTGCATGGACGTCCGGCGTGCCCTGAAGTGGCTGGAAAAAAGGCAGATGACATTTGACATTGTGTTTGCAGATCCGCCGTATGACATGAAATGGATGAGCGAACTTCCCGCCCTGCTTCAGCTTCATTCTGCCATACTGAAGCAGAACGGCATTGTGGTTCTGGAACGTTCTCACACCGAACCGCCCGTTCTTGGCGATTCAGCCTGGGAACTCTTCGACGAGCGGGAATACGGCATTTCCGTGCTCGATTTCCTCAGACTGAAGGAGGCACCTGATGTACAGGCATAGGGCAGTCTATCCCGGCTCTTTCGACCCTATCACAAACGGGCATGTATTCATTGCGGAACGGGCCGCTGCGCTGTTTGATGAAGTGGAAGTGTCAGTGCTGATCAATCCGGACAAGCAGGGGGCTTTTACCATTGAGGAGCGGGTTGAAATGGCCCGTGAAGCGCTGGCCCACATCCCCAATGTGACAGTCAATTCATTCACCGGCCTGCTGGTGGATTTCATGCGCCAGCGCAAAAGCAGCATAGTGATCAGGGGCCTCCGCGCCATGTCCGATTTTGATTATGAGTTTCAGATGGCCCTGATGAACCGTAAGATGGCCCCGGAAATCGAAACGCTCTTTATAGTAACCGACGCGCGTTACTCGTTTCTTTCAAGCCATACCATCAAGGATGTTTTCAAGCTGGGCGGCGATATCCGCAATTTTGTGCCGCCGAATGTGTATGAGTGCCTTGAGAGAAAATTCAGCCGGGATCCCAAAAACGCTCATTCAGAGCTGATTAAGGGCTGATTTTCCGTGATCCATGGTACGGCGCGGTTTTCATGGAAAAAGTCGGGCTTTCCGACAAGGCTTTCCCAGATTGCCGCGCTGCGGAATTCCAGCGCGAGGACATCCTCCGCGTAGTAATCCCAGCGCAGTGCCGCCGGCTTAGTGATCACGGGGAGCAGCGAAGAGCCGCGCATGGCGCGCAGCATTTCACGCCCCCGCCTGTTCATGGCAAGCGGCCTGATGTATGCCGGCCCGATATGCTGAAAACGGGCATTCTGTTCCTGCGAAATGTGAAGCAGCAGCCCGATGAGCTGACGGCGGATTCTCGATTTCGGATAACGCCTGGTTGCCGCTGCTGCGGCCAGCTGTTCAAAAGTATCGCATTTTTTGAACAGGCCGAGCAGCCTGTGTTCCACGCCCTCGCTGATTCCCGCTGAAAGAGCGAGTTCTTCAGGTTCAATGCGCGTCAGAAGCAGCCGGAGGTGCTGCCACAGAACGTCTGTTCCGGTGCACAGCCGCCCCCGTTCTTCAGCTCCGCGCAGAATGCGGGCCGAGGGGGCAGGCATAGCCTGCCAGGCCAGTTCTCTGTTCCCGTTTCTCAGAGCTTCCCGGATGCCTTCGGCACTCATGAACTGCCCTGCAGAAAGGTCATGGTAGTCTGCTCCGTGCCGGAGAACCGGCAGAAGCTCAAGTCCCGCGTTCAGACGGGCGTTTGCTTCAGCATAGGCAAAGGCAAGGTTGTTGTTGGGCTTTCTCATCAGCTCGCCGGCTCCCGGACAGAGTATGTCAGCGGCCTGGCTCCGCGACTCGGCATAGGAAAAACCGAGTTTCAGCGAATTCTGCAAATAAGCCTTGAAAGGCGGCGGTTCCTGCACTAAAATATCAGCGATTGTGCTGAGCAGTTCCGTAGTATCCTCCATGCCGAACGAAAGCGTGTCCACCAGTCCGGTGCTTTTCAGAAGCGCCACAGCGCCGGCCGCGAAAACGCCCGCGTTGTTGCAGCAGAAGGGGATCGGCAGTTCAATCACAAGGTCGACTCCGCACGCGACGGCGGCTTTTGCGCGTTCCCATTTGTCCATCAGTGCCGGGACGCCGCGCTGAAGAAAACTTGTGGACAGCGCGGCAATGATTCCCGCATCAGGGTATTTTCTGCGGATCTGCTGAATATGGTACAGATGGCCGTTGTGAAACGGGTTGTATTCGGCGGTGATGCCGATTGTTTTTTCCATGGTGATTCTCCTCTGTGACTGCCGGCGCAGGGCGGCAGGGGTTGTTTCCACAAATTTGATATACGACAGAGTTTTAATTACGTCAAGGAGGTCTTTTCTGTGAAAATTCTTGTTATTAACTGCGGCAGTTCCTCACTGAAGTATCAGGTTTTCGACATGGATCACGAAACTGTGCTGGCCAAGGGGCTGGTGGAGCGCATCGGCATCGACGGTTCCCGCCTGAAGCACACAAAGACCGGCATGGAAGCCGTTGTGACCGAGACGCCGATTCCCGATCACAAAGTTGCCGTTGACCTTGTGCTGAAGGCCCTCCTTGACCCGAAGACGGGCGTTCTGAAGAGCCTCAGCGAACTTGCCGCTGTAGGACACCGCGTGGTGCACGGCGGCGAGGAGTTTGCCCGTTCAGTGAAGATCACTCCCGATGTGATGGCGGCTGTGAAACGCTGCGTGCCCCTGGCTCCTCTCCACAATCCCGCCAACATCATCGGCATTGAGGCCATCAGCGCGGCGCTTCCCAATGTGCCCCAGGTCGGCGTGTTCGACACCTCGTTCCATCAGACCATGCCTGACTATGCGTACCGTTACGCCATCCCCGAGAAATATTACACCGAGGATCATGTGCGCCGTTACGGTTTCCACGGCACAAGCCACCGTTTTGTGTCCGCCCGCTGCGCGGAAATCCTCGGCCGTCCTCTTTCAGAGCTGAAGATCATCACATGCCACCTCGGCAATGGAAGCTCTCTGGCTGCCATTGACCACGGCAGGGTTGTTGATACGTCCATGGGCTTCACGCCTCTTCCCGGCGTTGTTATGGGAACCCGCTCCGGCGACGTGGATCCCAGCGCTGTGACCTTCATTGCGAAAAAGGAAGGCGCTGAAAAGACCGATCAGATTCTCAACAAGGAAAGCGGACTGCTCGGCATTTCCGGCGTTTCCGGCGATCTCCGCGACGTCGAAGCCGGCATGGACAAGGGAGACAAGAGATGCACCCTTGCTTACAAGATGCTGACTTACAGCGTGAAAAAGTACATCGGTGCCTATGCGGCTGCCATGGGCGGCGTTGATGCCATCGTCTTCACCGCCGGCATCGGCGAGAACAGCGCCACGACGAGAAAGATGATCACAGAAGGACTTGAGTTCCTCGGCGTCAAAATGGATTATTCCAAAAATAACTTCCGTGGTGAAGAGCGTATTATCAGCGCCGATGATTCGAAGGTCAAAGTGATTGTCATCCCGACCAACGAAGAGCTCGTTATTGCCCGCGACACCAAGGAACTGGCGTTCAAATAAAAAATATCTTTTCCGGAGGCCCGCTATGGCACTGACTGAACACCCTGCTGACTGGAAGTTTGTGGCCCCTCTGCCAGAAGCGAAGGACATGCAGTCACGTCTTTCCAAGGCCTGGACTCTGGATGTGAAAGAACCTGTTTCCCGGGGAATGCAGCTTTTTCCGCTTGTCAAACCGCTGGTCGTAACGGCCGAATCGCGGCGTATTCCAGAAGGTGCCGAAATTTTAATCAAAATTGACACTGAAGTTGCTACGGAATGCCGCAGATGTTGTGCGCCGCTGACAGTTGCAATTCATGAGGAATTCATGTATTCTTACTTATTGCAGGCCGGTGAGGCTGAATTGGCACAGGAAGAAGAGGAATTCTGCAGTTCCGACAGAGTAATCATTCCCGTTGCATGGCTTGGCAGTTCTGTTGATGTGACTGATCTTGCGTGGGAATGTCTTGTGGTATCCCTGCCAGTTTACGCAGCATGCCCGGGAGGGTGTGCACAGACTGTTCCGCTTCCCTCGGCAGAGGATCAGGTGGATCCGCGCTTCCAGGCTCTGGCAGATTTATTAGAACACGAACAGCATAAAGGAGGGAAATAACATGGCTACCCCGAAGATGAAAATGTCTCATCGCAGAACTCATCTCCGTTTTGCCCACTGGCTCGGCAAGAAGAGCGCCCCCGGCATGACGGCGTGCTCACACTGCGGAGAGATGATTCCGACCTACAGCGTGTGCCCTGCGTGCGGTTATTACCGCGGCCGCAAGGTGATGAAAGTCGCGGCCGACAAGGCCCAGGCTGAAAACAGTGCGGAAAACAGCGCTGAAACAAAAGCCGAATAGGTCTTCAAACATCTGAAACGATAAAAAGGCCCCCGTTGAAACGGGGGCCTTTTTATATTGCGGTCATGCGGCAGCTTTTCTGACAGCAGGTCATAAGACTTTCTGCCCGTTTCTGTGACAGGAGAACAGAAAGAATCAGATCAGCATCAGGCGCAGACAGAAAAATTATGCTGCGGCGGACGGCCGTACAGCGCTGCAGACCGGCAGCGGCAGGCTGTGTGTGCTGCCTCGCAGTATGGTAAATAAAAAATTTTGCGAGTTCATGATTCAGTCTTGACCTTTCCGGGAAAAATCCTTATACTGCCGTTAGTTCATGAGCAGATATTAGGACTAGGTGTTAAAAGCGGGGGGAGGAAAATGACAGCCAGAAATGAAAAGCAGAAGCGTCAGGAAAAACTTTCGGCGCTGCTGGAGCAGAATCCTCTTTATACAGATGAAGACCTTTCCCGTCTTTTAAAGGTGAGCCTCAGCACTATCCGGCTTGACCGCGCGCTGATGGGCGTGCCCGAACTGCGCGAGCGCACCCGTCAGATGGCAGAGCGGGCAGTCAGCCGTCTGCGTTCTCTGAAACAGGAAGAGTTCATTGGAGAGCTGCTCGGGCTTGAGCCTAATATCTGGGCTCTTTCGACGCTGCAGACTACCAAGGAAATGGCGTTTCGCCACACAAACCAGGTGTGGGATCAGTACATTTATGCACAGGCAAGCACTCTGGCCATTGCCGTTGTTGAAGCCGACCTTGTAGTTGTCACAGCGTTCCGCGGGCGTTACAGCGCACCGGCCATTGTCGGCGACCGGCTTGTGGCCCGCGCCAAAGTGGGCGTTCATGAAGGCAGCAAATATATCGTAAGCGTACATACAACTGTCAACGACAGAGAAATCTATGTCGGCCGCTTTATAGTAAAAGCGCTGTCTTCCGCTGACGGCGGGACGGCAGCAGATGACGGAGCCACGGCAGGCGGCGCGTCAAAGAGGAGCGAATAAAATCATGTTGATTGCAGTTGATGCAATGGGGGGAGATTACGGCGCTTCTGCCGTATGTCCCGGCGCCATTGAGGCGTGCCGCAAGAATAAAAAACTTGAAATTGCCTTGGTCGGCGACAAGGCGGTCATTGATCCCTACCTTGATAAGGCAGAAAGCGATATCCAGAAGAGAATCAGTGTCGTTCACACTGAGGAGTTCATTGAACCCGACGAGTCTCCCGCAAAGGCAATCCGCTGCAAAAGACATTCAAGCATGCGGCTGGCCATGGAAATGGTCCGTTCCGGTGAGGCCAAAGGTTGTGTTTCCTCAGGCAGCACAGGCGCAATTGTTGCCGGCGGCGTGCTTGTGGTCGGACGCCTGAAAGGCATTGAACGTCCCGGTCTGGGAATACTGCTTCCCACTGAAAACCCCGTTTTCCTGCTGGACGCCGGAGCAACTGTCCGCTGCAAACCCGTGAATCTCGTGCAGTTCGCCCTGATGGGCTCAATATATATGAAAGACGTCGAGAAACTTTCGGATTCGCCGAAAGTGTGCCTGCTTTCCAACGGCTCGGAGGAAATCAAAGGCGACGATGTGATTGTGGAAGCCCGCGAACGGCTCCGCGGCAACAAGAACATCAACTTCTGCGGATATGTGGAGGCAAACCGGGTGCCCATGGGCGATGCTGAAGTCGTTGTCTGCGACGGTTTTTCAGGCAACGTCATGCTGAAGTCGTTTGAGGGACTGGTGAAGTTCCTCAGGGGAATCGTGAAGCAGGGCATTGATGAATCGCTTCTGGCAAAAGCAGGTGCGCTGCTTCTGTATCCTGCGCTGAAGAAGATTTCGGCCCGCGTGGATTATCAGCGTTACGGAGGTTCCGCACTGATGGGCGTAAACGGCGCTGTCATCAAGGCGCACGGACGTTCAAAATCTCCGGCGATTGCGAACGCCATCGGCGTTGCCTGCAGCTTTGTGGAACGGAATGCTCTCGAGCGCATCCGTGAGGACATCACAGAGGAACTGGAAAAATCGGTTTCCAGCGGTGTTCTCCGCTGAACTGCAGGACGGATCAACCTTCTGCGGCGTATCGTCCGTGATGCGCCTTTTGAGATGAAAGGGGTATTCTTTGAATGCTCGGCAGTGAAGTGACAGAACTTTTGGGTATTAAATATCCTGTGATACAGGGGGCCATGGCATGGATCGCCAATGCCGAACTGGCTGCGGCCGTGAGCAATGCCGGCGGACTGGGCATCATTGCCGCCGGAAACACGCCGCCGGATCTTCTTGAGAAGGAACTGATCAAGATCCGCAGTCTTACCGACAAGCCGTACGGCATGAACATCATGCTCATGTCTCCCACAGCACCTGCGGCTGTTGAGCTTGCCGCAAAATACCGCGTCAAGGTGCTGACCACCGGTGCCGGAAGCCCCGGCAAAGTCATTGAGCGGCTCGCCCCTCTGGGCACCATCATCATGCCCGTGGTGGCCTCAACTGCTGTGGCAATCCGCGCTGTCAGACAGGGTGCTCAGGCAGTCATTGCCGAGGGCATGGAAGCCGGCGGACATATCGGCGAACTGACAACCATGGTGCTGACTCCGCTTGTGGTCGATGCCGTGAAAGTCCCCGTGATCTGCGCTGGCGGCGTTGCCGACGGGCGGGGAATGGCCGCTGCCTTTGCCATGGGTGCCAAGGGAGTTCAGGTGGGTACCCGTTTTGTGTGCTCCACTGAATGCACCGCACACCAGAACTACAAGGACGCTCTGGTCAACTCAAAGGAGCGCTGCACTGCAGTGACGGGCGCACCGACAGGACACCCCGTGCGCTGCATTGCCAACAAGCTTACCAAGGAATTCCTGAAACTTGAATATGATCACGCCCCCGTCAGCGAAATGGAGAAGCTCGGCACTGGAAAGCTCCGTGCCGCCGTCGTTGACGGAGATGTGACAATGGGTTCAGTCATGTCAGGGCAGTCAGCCGCTCTGGTGCACGATATCCGTCCCTGCGCCGACATTATCAGGGATATGGTTTCAGAAGCGGAGAAAATTCTCAGAAATCTCGGGGCTCAGGCCTAGAAGGAGTTGTTTCCCGTGAAATACGCACTTGTTTTCCCCGGCCAGGGATCTCAGACTGTCGGCATGGGGAAAGACCTCTGTGCCGCTTCTCCCGCCGCAAAGAGAACTTTTGAGGAAGCTGATGAAGCGCTGGGCTTTTCTCTCAGCAGCATAATTTTCAGCGGCCCGGAAGAAAAACTGGTACTTACAGCCTACACACAGCCTGCAATACTCACCATGTCCATTGCCGTCCTGCGCGCGCTGAAAGAAAAAGACATCGAACTGACGCCGGCCTATGTTGCCGGACACAGCCTCGGCGAATACACCGCACTTGTGGCAAATGGCGTTCTTTCGCTGGCTGACGGCGTCCGCCTTGTTCATAAACGCGGCAGCTTCATGCAGGAAGCTGTGCCCGAGGGCGAGGGCGCCATGGCGGCCATCATCGGCCTCGACGCCGATGCCGTAAAGGCAGTTTGTGAGGAAGCCGCTCAGGGGCAGGTCTGCATGGCGGCTAATTTCAACACGCCGGTCCAGACAGTGATATCGGGCCATAAAGCGGCCGTGGAGCGTGCTGCGGCACTCGCCGCGCAGAAGGGTGCCCGCAAAACCGTAATGCTCAAAGTCAGCGCTCCCTTCCACTGCTCGCTGATGCGTCCGGTAGCAGACAGACTTGCCGCTGAAATGGATAAATGCGTCTGGAACGCCGGCAGCTGTCCGCTGGTCGCCAACGTTTCAGCCCAGGCCGTAACCGACGTGAAAGCCATCCGCGACGGCCTGTATGCGCAGACGTACAGCCCTGTGCGCTGGGTTGAGAGCGTCAGAACCATGCTCAGTGCAGGGACAGAGGGTTTTATCGAACTGGGTGCCGGCAAAGTGCTTTCAGGCATGGTGAAGAAAATCGAACGACATGCCGAAGTGCTTGCCGTCGAACATCCCGAGGATCTTGACAAGACCGCCCGGTTCATCGGGCAGAAAGCAGAGGCATAACATGGCCCGCGTTGCACTTGTTACCGGCGCCGGCCGCGGAATCGGCCGCGCCATAGCGGCGCGTCTTGCCCGCGACGGCTATGCGGTGGCCGTGAATTACCGTTCGTCTGCAGAAGCGGCTCAGTCGCTGGTCGATGAAATCACCGCGGCAGGCGGCACAGCGCGCGCCTTTGCCGGTGACGTTTCCAGGGAAGATGACGTTAAGGCGCTTTTTGCCGCAGTGAAAGAGGCAATGGGGCCCGTCGAAGTTCTTGTGAACAATGCCGGCTGCACAAAAGACGGGCTGCTGATGAGGATGAAGGATGAAGACTGGCAGACAGTGCTCGACGCCGATCTTAAATCCGTGTTTCTCTGCACGCGCGAGGCAATCCGCGGCATGGTCCGTGCGCGCTGGGGCAGAATCATCAACGTTTCATCGGTTGTGGGCATTACCGGCAACCCCGGACAGGCAAACTACGGCGCCGCAAAGGCCGGTGTGATCGGCTTCAGCAAATGCGCTGCCCGCGAATACGCGGCAAAGGGCATCACCGTGAACTGTGTTGCCCCCGGGTTTATTGACACGGACATGACAAAAGTTCTTCCCGACGCGGCTAAGGCCGGCATTCTGGCAGCCATTCCCGAAGGCGCCCAGGGACGGCCGGAGGACGTGGCCAACGCCGTTTCGTTCTTCGCGCAGGAAAGCAGTTCTTATATTACGGGTCAGGTTCTCGCCGTGGACGGCGGGATGACAATGGCATAAAGCGGGACTTGCCTTACCAGTAAGACCGCACAAAAATTTTTCTGGAGGTGCTTTTAGCTATGACTAAAGCAGATGTGCTTGCTCGCCTGAAAGAAATCATTATTGACCGTCTTGATGTTGAAGAAGATCAGATCCGTCCTGAGGCTTCCTTTGTGGAAGATCTCGGCGCCGATTCACTCGACATTGTTGAGCTGATCATGGGCATTGAGGAAGAGTTCGACATTGAGATTCCCGATGAGGACGCCGAGAAACTTACCACCGTCGGCGAAGCCATCAACTACGCCTGCAGCAAGCTTGGCATTGAAGAATAACAGCTGAATTTCCGCACTTCTGCCGGAGAGAATCCGCCGAGGATTCTCTCCGGTTCAGCAGATTCCAGGCACTAACTGAGGAACAGAGCAAAAGCAGCATATTGCAGCAGCACAAAACGATCGCCCACGCGGCGCAAGGAGATCTCAGAAATGAATCGTAGAGTAGTGATCACCGGGCTTGGAGTGATCAGCCCCGTAGGTATCGGCAAAGACAAATTCTGGCAGGCACTTGAGGCCGGCGAAAACGGAATTCGGAAGATTTCTTCCTTTGATGCTTCAGACTATAACGTGAAAATTGCGGGTGAGGTCCTTGACTTTGACCCAACCCTTTATATGGCTAAAAAAGATGCAAAGCGTACCGACCGGGTCATTCAGTTTTCAACAGCCGCTTCAGCCATGGCCATTGAAGACGCGAAGCTTGACCCTGCATCGGTGGATCCTTGGAAATTCGGCGTTTATATCGGTTCCGGCATCGGCGGACTGCATACAAGCTGGGAAGGCTACGACGACCTGTCGGCAAAAGGCCCCCGTCATGTCAGCCCCTTTGCCATTCCGATGATGATCAGCAACATGACTTCAGCCTATGTGGCCATTAAGTACGGCTGCAAAGGCCCGAACATGTGCCTTGTCACCGCCTGCGCCTCGTCGATCAACAGCATCGGAGAGGCATGGCACGCAGTGCAGCGCGGCGATGCCGACGTTATGATTGCCGGCGGCGCCGAAGCGTGCGTCATGGGCCTTACAGTGGCCGGATTCTCAGCGATGAAAGCCCTGTGCAGCACCTATAATGACGATCCCGAACACGCCTCCCGGCCGTTCGACAAAGACCGCGCCGGTTTCATCGTCGCAGAGGGCGCCGGCGTTGTCGTGCTGGAAGACCTTGAGCGCGCACTCAAGCGCGGTGCTCACATTTACGGCGAAGTGACAGGCTACGGCGCAACCTGCGACGCCTATCACATCACCGCGCCCGACCCTGAAGGCACCGGAGCCGAAAAGGCCATGGAAATTGCCATGAAGCAGTCAGGATGGGACGGCGTTGATCTGATCAACGCACACGGCACTTCCACCCACCTTAACGAGATTATGGAATCCAAGGCGATCAAGAGCCTTCTCGGAGACAAAGCGAAAGACACAATAGTCACCGCCACAAAGTCGCTGATCGGGCACACCCTCGGCGCAGCCGGCGGCGTGGCCGTAGTGGCAGCGCTGCAGTCCTTCGAGCAGGGCATTGTGCATAAAACACGCAACTACGTCACTCCCGACCCGGAGTGCGACGTCAATGTCGCCGCCGACACACTGCATGATCAGAACATCAGGCGCGTTCTCGTGAATGCCTTCGGCTTCGGCGGCCATAACGGCGTTCTTGCCCTGCAGAAGTACGAGGACTGATGACCGTAAAAGAACAGGAGCGGCAGAAAAAGATTGAGGCATTCCAGCAGCAAATTGGCTACGCTTTCAGATCGCCGCAGCTCCTCGAGGCTGCGCTGACCCATTCTTCTTACGCCCACGAACAGGGCCTGCCGTACTGGAATGAACGTCTTGAGTTCCTCGGCGATGCCGTGCTGGAAGTGCTGATCAGTGAAGAGCTTTTCAGAAAAGAGACAGAAGCCGGCGAGGGCCAGCTTACCCGTGAACGGGCATCCCTAGTCCGCGAAGAAGTGCTTTCAGCCTGGGGACATTCACTGGGACTTGACCGTCTGCTCCGCACCGGAAAAAGCCAGCACCGCGGCGCCACTGAGAACATGATCGGCGATGCAGTCGAGGCCGTTATCGGCGCGCTTTATCTCGACGGCGGACTGGAAGCCGCCCGCAAATTTCTCCGGCTGCGGCCGCAGAACATCCGGCAGCAGATTCTCGATGCCAAAAGCCGGCTGCAGGTCGCCTGCCAGGAACACGAAGGAAGCGTTCCCGAGTACACCGTGCTTTCCCGCACCGGGCCGGATCACAACCCCCATTTTACAGTTCAGATCAGCTGGCGGGGCAGAATCCTCAGCAGCGGATGCGGAAACAGCCGTAAAGCCGCGGAACAGGATGCCGCGGCAAAAGCACTTCAGTGGTTTGAAAATGAAACAGAAAAGAGCGGCGAATAACAGCAGCCCCCTGCGGTCACATTCCGCAGAGGGCTGTTTTTTGTGCAGAGAGAAACAAGCCGGCTTTTATATCGCCGGCGCGGCGCGTATAATGGACGCAGAAATCCGCACATTACAAAACCGGAGGCAGAATATGGAACAGATTGACATCAGCAGAATCAATTCCGCGGGACAGGGCATCGGCAAAGCCGCCGACGGGCGCACCGTCTTTGTTGAAGGCGCTCTTCCCGGCGAGAACGTTGTCATTGCCGTGCGTCAGGAGAAAAAAAGCTATATCCAGGCCCGTGTGGAGCGTGTTGTTGAAGCCAGTCCCCACCGCCGTGAACCTCCGTGCAGATGGTACCGCAGCTGCGGCGGATGCCAGCTTCAGCACGCCGATTATGAAATGCAGTGCCGCATCAAATCCATGCTGGCCGAAGACGCCCTGCGCCGCATCGGCGGTTTTGAAATCACAGCGCCGATTCCGTGTGTTCCGTCGTACAACGAGTGGCGCTACCGCAATAAGGCGTCGTTTCCCGTACGTGCGAAAGGACGTGCCGGCGTCATCGGTTTTTACCGTCAGAATTCTCATGAAATCATACCTGTCACACGCTGCCCCGTGCTTGAAGACCGCGCAAACAAACTGTATGCGGTTATAAAGAACATGATCGAAAGCGGACAGTTCTGCTGCTACAACGAGCAGACTGACGAAGGCTGGCTGCGCCATGTCATTATCCGCAGCGCACGCAGCGGAGAAGAACTTCTGCTCATGCTCGTGGCCGCGGCCAAACCGAAGGGAAAGGCTCTTGCCTCGCTGGAAGACCTGTACGATTACCTTAAACCGCAGTTTCCGGAACTGGCAGGCCTCGTGCTGAACATCAATCCGGATGAAGGCAACGTCATCATCGGCCCCGAAACTGTGACAGTGAAAGGCGACGGCCGCCTCGCCGAGCGGATCGGCCCGTTCAGACTCGAATACGACGGCACATCGTTCTTTCAGGCCAACAGCCGCCAGGCAGAGCAGCTCTTTAATTACGCGGCAGAACTTGCCGAAGGACAGAACATATTGGAACTCTACTGCGGCGTCGGCGCACTCACCATGTTCCTGGCGCAGAAAGCTGAAACCCTGAAAGCCGTCGAAATCTGGCCTTCAGCCGTACAGACAGCCCGTGAAAACGCCCGGTACAATCACATAGAAAATCTTCAGGTCATTCAGGGCGCAGCAGAAGACGTAATTGCCGCTCCCGACCTTGAAAACGTTGACTGCGTCGTCGTCGACCCGCCCCGCGCCGGCTGCCAGAAAAGCCTCATTCAGAGCATTGCCGCCAGCGCTGTGAAGAGAGTCGTCTATGTATCGTGCAACCCTGCCACCCTGGCCCGTGACGCCGCATTGCTGCGCGATGCCGGATTCACCCTGGACACAGAAAAACTCCGCGTGTTCGA
>CAZDXA010000009.1:0-75722 GCA_964509435.1 uncultured Synergistaceae bacterium
ACCAGATAAATATACAAAACTGCTAAACAAAACTGCCGTCTGTTTGAATATTACCATTACCGCCGAATCAAGGGAATAGAGTGCAACTCTGACAGACAAAAAAATTATAAACATGCAATTTAAAAGTTGCTTTAAAAACACCCGTGCTTTTTACATTCGACCGCATTGCAGGCAGTCAGCCTCTGCCTGCGTTCTAAATCATAAAAAACCGGACTGAGAGCAGGAAGCCGCTCACAGTCCGGTTTATGTCTGCTGACTTTCAGCGTCAGGCCTTACGCCAGTTTAATGGCCTGCGCAATGGACACGAGAACGCAGCCCAGCGCAACCCACCAGAGAAAGACTTTCCAGCTGTACTTCATCCATCTCTCATAAGGCATGTTGACGATGCCGAGGACTGCCATCAGCGCGGTGCTGGTGGGAATCACCCAGTTGCAGAATCCGTCGCCGAAATTGAAGGCCAGTATTGCAGTCTGGCGGGTCATGCCGATGATGTCAGCCAGGGGCAGCATGATGGGCATAACGGCTGCAGCCTGGCCGGAGCCTGAAGGGATGACCACGTTGATCAGAAGGTTTGCGATGAACATGGCCGGCGCCTGAAGCACCGCCGGCACGCGCTTCAGCACTTCGCTGAGGCCGTAAACGATGGTGTCGAGTATCCTGCCGTCTGCAAGGATGCTGGATATGGCGCGCGCAGAGGCGACGAGGAAAAAGGCCAGCATCATGCTTCTGGCACCTTCGATGAAGTTCTTCGAGATCTCGGAAGGGCTCATTTTCGCGCAGGCTCCGGCGGTCACGGCAAGGCCGATAAAGCATGCGGCCATTTCAAGGTAGCGCCAGCCAAGCCTGATGCTGCCGAAAATCATCATGACAATAAAGAACACTGTGGAAAGCGTCACAAACCATTTGCTCAGCGTCATCGGGCCGTAAGATCTGATAACCTCAGGGTCGCCGAGTGCAGATGTCTTATCGAGATCATACATGGGCGACTTTGAAGGGTCTTTGGAAATTTTCACGGTGTAACGCCAGATCAGGAACCCGGTCAGAATCATGTACAGGACAAAGCAGATGGCGCGGTACCACAGTCCGGAGTAGGGGGCAAGGCCGGCAAGCTCCTGCGCTATCAGCGTTGTGCTGGGCTGCAGCATGCCCGTGGCAAATCCCACTGCCGTGCCGCCGGTCATAATCGCAATGGCGGTGATGGAATCAAGCCCGAGCGCAAGGCAGATCATCACCAGCACGGGGGCGAAAGCGACAAAATCTATCAGGCCTTCAATCAGCATAATAAAGCAGAAAAGAACAAACATGGAAAGCACAAACACTGATTTGCGGTCTTTGTACTTCAGAGCCAGCGTGCCGATTGATGAGTGCATGGCGCCTGAGGCGATCACGACGCGGAACGCCGCGCCGGCGCACAGAAGCAGAAACAGCAGGTCAACTGAACTGTGAGCGCCTTTGGCGATGTGAAGCGGGATAAGCAGCGGGTTGACCGGGCTTTTCTCCACATAATGGAACGAAAGAGGGTCGACAACGTTCCGTCCTGTCGCTGCGTCCTTCACGCGGCTGAACTGGCCGGCGGGAATAATCCACGTCAGCAGGCAGGCGATGACGACAATGGTGAAAATCACCACCAGCGTGTTCATCGCTTTTTTCGTTTTCTTCGGCGGCGCCGGTTCTGCCGATGCTGCTGTCATTTTCTCACTCCTGGCTTCTTCGGTCATTATTCTTCCTCCTGTCTCTAACTCGCTTGAATAAAATTCCTTCTTATCCGTACATGCTGAAGCGGCTGAACTGCCGGCCGGCTGATCTGCCCGATGCAGTCTGCATCACAGCCTGCGCACAGTTTATTTTGATTTTAACAAGGCTCCGGGAGCTGTCAAGAATTTAAATTCAGTCTCAATATGTCAGCAAAAACGGGATTGACATAAGAAATTTCTGAAATATCTTTCTTCTGCCCGGCAGGCGCTCACGGAAAAAGCGGCTGTACCTGCCGGCGTTTTCCCTTCCGGCGCCGCGCTGTCCGGCTGCAGAGCCCGGCGCCGATTTTTCCCCCGGAAAATCCTATGCTATAATTTCTCTGTGCATGATTCTCAGCCCGTGCGGGGCGTTTTTCCGGATAAAATCCACAGTCCGTGAAATTCTGGGAGTGTGAAATCACATGAAAATTGTCGTTGTAGGGGCCGGCAACGTCGGCTCCACTATTGCCAGGACTCTGTCAGCCGAAGGCAGAGACGTGGTTGTCGTCGAACGTGATCCGGAGGCGGCGGACAAGATAGAAAACGAGCAGGACGTGAGCGTGATCCGCGGCAACGGATCGCGGCCGATGGTGCTTGAAAAGGCAGGCGTCAAAAAGGACGGCGACGTTGATGCCCTTGTGGCCTGCACTGACAGGGATGATACTAATATCATGGCCTGCTGGCTTGCCAAGCATGCCGGCGTGAAGCAGGTGCTGGCCAGAGTCCGCGATCTGGAGTTCACTGACACTCCTGACTGGGCCGAGGATCTGGGCATTGACGTGATGGCTTCGCCTGAACGCTCTCTTTCACGTGAAATTGCCTCGCTGCTGACGTTCAACGCCGCTGTGCACTCATCTGAACTGTTCAACGGCCGGGCCGGCAGCTTTGCTTTCCGCGTTGAGGAGGATTCCCCGATCTGCGGCATGTCGCTGCGCGAACTGGGCATCAAATATCCGGGGCTTGGCGCCATCATTGTCTACGTTGAACGGGGCGGCGACGGCTTTGTGCCCTCAGGCGACTGGACGGCTGCTGAAGGTGACCTGTGCTTTGTGGTGACACTGCACGAACGGGTGCAGAACATTCAGAAGCTGTTCGATGTGGGGCATCAGAAACGGCTGGCGCGGGTCATCATCGTGGGCGGCGGCAAGCTGGGCACCAATCTGGCGCACCGTCTGAGCTCCAATGTCCCGAAGGTGGACACGATTCTGGTGGAAAAGAACCTGACTAAATGCGAGCGGCTTGCGCAGGAATTTCCTGACGTCAAGGTCATCAACGGCGACGGCATGGACAAGTCGCTGATGACGCAGCTGGGGGTGGACAAGGCCAACGGCGTGGTGGCTGCAACGGCTGACGATGAGCTGAATGTGATCATCGCCGTGCTGGCCAAAGTGCAGGAGAACGTCAAGACTATTGCCGTCGTGCGCAAGGAAATCTATGAAGACCTGGAAGGCAGGCTGCCCGTAGACGTACTGGTAAATCCCAACAAGACGCTGGCATCGACGTTCCTGCGCTACATCCGCTATCCCAACTCTGCGGGCATGCTTTCGCTGATTGACCGCATCGGTGCGGAGGTTTTCGAGTTCACGCTGCGCGACGATCATCCGGCAGTGGGTAAGAAAATCATGGATCTGAATCTGCCCAAGGGAATTCTGATCGCCGTGATCAAGCGCGGCAGCAAATACCTTGTGCCTGGCGGCGCAGAGACGCTCTGCGCGGGCGACGCCATTTCGGTTTTCGCCATGTCGGAGCAGATGCCCGAGGCCATGCACATTTTCAGAGTTGATCAGCAATGAATTTTCTGATTGTCATATTCGTTCTTTCGCTGGTGGGGAGCATTGTTTCAGCGTCCATGTTCATTCCTGCGGCCTGGTCGTGGTTTGAGGGCACGCCGGATCTGTCTGTGCTTCTGAAATGCGCTGCCGGTTCGCTGGGAACGTGTCTTGTCGCGGCAGGCGCCACGCGGCCTTCGCGCAGGCAGCACCGCAGCGGCAGCATTACTGTGCGCGAGGCTTTTGCCATTGTGACTTTTTCCTGGGTTGTGGCCTCGCTGATCGGCGCTCTGCCCTATTATTTCTACGGCACGGCGGACACGTTCACTGATGCCTTTTTTGAGGCCATGTCGGGGTTCACCACAACCGGCGCGTCAATTCTGACCAACGTGGAAGCCAGCCCGCACGGCATTCTTCTGTGGCGTGCGCTGACGCACTGGCTCGGCGGCATGGGCATCATTGTGCTGAGTCTGGCAATTCTGCCGTTTATCGGCGGCGGCGGGATGGAACTGTTCAAGGCTGAGTCGCCCACTCCGATTCCTGAGAAGCTGACGCCCCGGCTTCAGCAGACTGCAGTAATTCTGTGGAAAATTTACCTTCTTCTGACGGTTCTCGAAACGGCGGCGCTGATGCTGTGCGGAACCACGTTTTATGAGGGCATTACCCACGCGTTTGCGACACTTGCCACCGGGGGCTTTTCGATTTACAACGACAGCATTGCGCATTTTCACAGCCCGGCTGTTGAATGGGTCATCATTGTGTTCATGTTCCTGGCAGGGGTCAATTTCGCACTGCACTTTCTGTTCCTGCGCGGAAATCTGAGCGCCTACCTGAAAGACGACGAATTCAGGTGGTACTGCGGCATCATTCTCTTTTCCACAGCGGCCATCGCGGTCTGCGCCCTGCTTTCAGGAATGAAAATCTCGGTTTCACAGGCGGTGCGGCACGCGGCATTCCAGACGGTCACGCTGATGACCACCACGGGATTCATGGTCACAGACACGCTGCAGTGGCCCTGTTTTGTGCACTTCCTGCTTCTTACGCTGATGCTGATCGGCGGCTGCGCCGGTTCAACGGGCGGCGGCATCAAGGTGCTGCGGTTCATCATGCTCATGAAAACCGCAAAGAATGACCTGATTCACTCCCTGCAGCCCCATCAGGTGCTGTGCGTGCGCATCAACGGAAAGCCGCAGGACCGTGATCTGATCGCGTCTGTCGCGGCGTTTTTCATCCAGTATATGGCGCTGATCATACTTTTCACGCTGCTGCTGACGCTGATGGGCATTGACGTGCTCTCATCTCTTTCGGGCGTCATTGCCTGTCTGAGCAACATCGGCCCCGGTCTCGGCCGTTTCGGGCCGGTCAGCAATTACGCGGCGGTGCCGGCCGCTGGCAAATGGGTGCTTTCGTTTGCGATGCTGACAGGGCGCCTTGAAATCACGACAGTGCTGATGCTTTTCATGCCGTCCGCATGGCGGCGCTGACGCCGGCCCTGCAAATCAGGAAGCTCTGCGGATCTGTTCCGGAAATTCGCGCAGAGATGTCTTCAGACTTTTTCACGGCAGAATCCGGGGGCGCAGCATGCGCCCTGAAAGCTGCGCTGTGCCGTAAATTTTCCGGCCGGGAAACAGCAGCATTCTGATGCGCATTTACTGCAGAAAAACAGCAGAAAGTCTGAACCGGCAGCAGAAACGGGTGAGGCTGTTCTGCCGCTGCCGGCTTATTGCGCTGTTACCTGCGGTTTTGCTGTTTTCTTTACACAATCCTTTTTTTCGAAGCAATTTATTTAAAACAACTGGCTCAGGATGTATAATAGAGATGCAAGTATCAGGCACCAGAATCACAGCAGTTTAATTTTTTCCAGAACGGAGTGGTTCAGATATGAGGAAAGTACTTTCTGCACTTGCGCTGATTGCAGTGATCGGATGCGGCGCGGCATTCGCCGCCTATCCGGAAAAGCCGGTTCACATCATCGTTCCTTCAGAAGCCGGCGGCGGCACAGACACAATGGCCCGTCTCCTGGCGAAGTTCGGCGAGAAATACCTCGGCGCTCCCATGGTGGTCGACGACATGCCCGGTGCGGGCGGACAGATCGGCTTTCAGGCGATTGCCAACGCGAAGAAGGACGGCTACACCTTCGGCTGCCTTTACACGCCTCACCTGACGGCTCACATTTCGGCCAAACGCGCCAAGTACAAGCTCACTGACTTTGAGTACGTCGGCAATCTCGTGACCGACCCCGGCGTCATCGTCGTTCCCGGAAACAGCCCCATCAAGGATCTGAAAGGGCTCGCCGAGTACGTCAAGGCCAATGAGAACTGCACTGCTTCCACTTCCGGCCCCGGCGGCGACGACGACTTTGCGCGCATCGCCACTGAAAAGGCCCTGGGCATCAAGCTGCGTCCCGTACCCTCAAAGGGTTCTTCAGCAGCCAAGGCAAACGTCATGGGCGGACATGTCACCGTCGGCTTCATGAACGTCTCTCAGGTCGAGGCGCAGGTCCGTTCCGGCGAGATCCGCTGCCTGGCAGTCATGGCTCATAAACGCAGCGACATGATGCCTGACGTTCCCTGCGTCGATGAGCTGGGCTATCCCGACGTGGTTTCCGATTCTTCACGCGGTTTCGCCGCTCCTGCGGGCGTTGACGCGGAAGCTCTTGCCAAGATCCGCGATATGTTCACAAAGACCATCGCCGATCCCGAGTTCCAGGAAGCCGCCAAGGGCACGCTGCTGATCAATGAGATGAACGCCGACGAATACAAGGCCTACCTTGAAAAACTTCAGGAAGCCACCGACAAGGCATTTGAAGTGGCACCCTGGTAGTTTCTGCGGGCTGAACTGTTCATGAACAAAAAAACTGTAAGCATTCTTTCAGGCGCCGCGGGGATCGTCCTCGCCGGCGCCGTCTATTCTCAGGTGCTGAAGTTTCCCGAGTATGCAATTCACGCATCGCAGTACGTGAAATTTCTGCTGCTGGTTCTGGCTCTGCTGTGCGGGCTCCTGACAGTCTCGTCATTTTTCAGCCGCGACACGTCAAAGCCCGGATGGGTAAAGGCCCCAGGACCTTTCACTGCCGCCGTGGTGCTGACGTTGCTGTTCGTGCTGTCAATAAAGTACGTGGGATTCTATGTCGGCGCGGCGGTTTACATGATTGTTCTCTCCTGGACGCTCGGGCTGAGAAAACCGCTGCTGCTGATTGTCAGCACAGCACTGCTTCTGGCTCTGATTTACGGCGTGTTTGTGAAGTTCCTCGGCGTTCCCGTGCCGCTCGGCATTTTTGAGGAATTCACATTTTCGGACATCCCCGGCTCGCTCGCAAAGGCGAAACTGGCCTGGTCTGCCCTGTAAGGAGGGAGAATCCATGGAAATGATCACCCAGGCGGCGCTGAGTCTGTGCGCGCCCGCTCCGCTTCTGGCAATTTTTCTCGGCACCGTAGGCGGCGTGATTATCGGCGCAATTCCCGGCCTTACAGCCACTATGGCAGTTGCTCTTCTGATTCCCGTAACTTTCGGAATGGATCCTGTTGTCGGCCTTTCGCTCATGGGCGGAGTTTACTCCGGCGGCATGTTCGGCGGCGCCATTTCTTCCATTCTTCTGTCAACTCCCGGCACCCCGGCCGCAGCGGCCACGGCTTTTGACGGCTACCCCATGACCCGGAAGGGGCAGGGCGGCGTCGCAATCACTGTGGCAACAGTGGCAAGCTTCTGGGGCGGCATCATATCAACCATAGCGCTGCTTCTGGTGGCGCCGGTGCTTGCGAAGTTCTCTCTGCGCTTCGGGCCGCCGGAAAACTTCCTTCTGGCTGTCATGGGGCTGGCAAGCATTGTCACACTCACCAGCGGCAATCTGCTCAAAGGCCTTATTTCCGGCGTCATCGGCCTTCTGATCGCTTCAATCGGCGCTGACCCGATGGATGCCTATCCCCGCTTTGCCGGAGATTATCCTGAACTTTACGACGGCATCAAGGATATTCCCGCGCTCATCGGTCTGTTCTCAATCAGCCAGCTGCTCGATCTGACCGGCGAGGCCCGCATTGTTCAGGAACTGGGAGCCGATCTTTCAACGCTGAAGAACAAAAAACTGCCGAAGGGGCTCGGCCCCACCATCGCCCGCGGCGGCATCATCGGAACCATTGTCGGCATGCTGCCCGGCGCCGGCGCCACAATTTCAGCGTTCATCTCCTACAACACGGCTAAATCCCTTGACAAAAACCCCGAAACGTTCGGCACCGGCAATCCCAAAGGCGTTGCGGCCTCGGAAAGCGCCAACAACGGGTGCGTCGGCGGCTCGCTGGTGCCCATGCTGACGCTGGGCATTCCCGGAAACTCTGTGGCAGCCTGCCTGATGGGCGGTCTGACAATCAACAACCTGATTCCGGGACCGGAGCTGTTCACCAAATACGGAACGATCACCTACGGATTTATTCTCTCCCTGTTTCTGGCAAACATCGTGTTTCTGTTCCTGGGCATTTACCTGGCGCCGTTTTTCGCAAAAATCTCTACTGCCCCCAACTCACTGCTGATTCCGGCGATCGCCGTTCTTTCCGTGGTGGGCAGCTATGCCATGCGCAATATGATGTTTGACGTGTGGACCATGCTGCTTTTCGGCGTCGGCGGCTACTTCCTCCACCGGATGGGGTTCGACCTGGGCGCCGTCGTGCTCGGTCTGATTCTCGGCCGAATCACGGAAGAGGGTTTCGGCGGCGCACTGGCGATCTCCAACGGCTCTTACTCAATATTCTTCACCCGTCCTCTGTGCATTGTGCTGTGGATCTGCATTGCTCTGCTGATGCTGCCGGCACTGCGCAGAAAAAGAAAAAAGACCGCCTGACGGCAAAGTCTCCGGCACAGCACTTCTGCGGCTGTGCCGGTTTTTTCTGCCGGAACGGATGTCTGCGCACTGTTGATTTTTAACGGGGAGTGTGCTATATAGGTGCATTGTACTGAATAGCAGCATCGGAGGGCAGAGTGTCGAATAAGACATGCCGGATAAGATGGAGCGCAGGCTCGTACTTATCCGGCATTCTTTTTAAGGAGTGACGGATTATGGCAGTCAACCGCGACTTTACGCAGGGAAAAATCTTCATGCCGCTCATGGGTTTTGCCGTGCCCGTGCTGGCGGCGCTTCTGATCCAGATGCTTTACGGCGCCGTTGATATGATGATTGTAGGGTGGTTCTGTTCTCCTTCTGACATCGCCGCTGTCAGCACAGGCAGCACGATCATGAACAGCATTACCATCGTCATCACAGGGCTTGCCATGGGAACGACCATTCTGATGGGACAGAAGTTCGGCGAAGGACGCCGCGATGAACTTGGAAAAGTGATCGGCGTTTCAGTCTGGCTGTTTGCCGCCGCCGGAATTGTTCTGGCGGTGGGAATGCAGTGGCTTTCGCCGTACTGCATCGCAGCGATGAAAACGCCCGCTGAGGCGTTTGATGCTGCAGATTCCTATGTGCGCATCTGCTGTGCGGGAGCACTGTTCATCGTGGGCTACAACGTGCTGGGCAGTATTTTCAGGGGCATGGGCAACTCACGGGTTCCCCTGATGACGGTAAGCATGGCATGTCTGATCAACATCGCAGGCGATTACCTTCTGGTGGGACCGCTCCGCATGGGCCCGGCAGGTGCTGCCATTGCCACTGTTGCGGCTCAGGCTCTCAGCGTCGTGCTCTCGCTGCTGATCATCAGGCGGCAGGGGCTGCCCTTCAGTTTCACGGCACAGGATATCCGCTTCGACCGTTCAACGGCCGGACGGATTCTGCGCCTGGGCGGCCCTGTAGCTTTTCAGGATGCGCTGGTCAACCTGTCATTTCTCGCCATAACGGCCATTGTCAACACGCTGGGCGTCGTCGCCGCAGCCGGCGTTGGAATTGCTGAACGTATCTGCGGATTCATCATGCTTGTGCCCTCGGCATTCAACCAGACCGTTTCCGCATTCACCGCCCAGAACATCGGCGCCGGCAGGCCGGAACGGGCCGACCGCGCGCTGTTCTATGCGATCTCAGCCTCACTGTGCGCCGGTTTTTTCATGGCCTGGCTGTCGTATTTTCACGGCGATCTGCTCGTATCGTTCTTCGTGCAGGAGCAGGCTGACGTGGCGGCCGCCGGCTGGGATTACCTGAAAGCCTACAGCATCGACTGCCTTCTCACGTCGTTCCTGTTCTGTTTTTTCGGTTATTTCGGCGGCTGGGGAAAAACAAAGTTCGTCATGTGGCAGGGCATCATCGGTGCGTTTGGCGTCCGCATTCCGGTATCATGGATCATGAGCCGCAGAACGCCGGTATCCATCTTCGGGATCGGCCTTGCGACCCCCTGCTCGTCGCTGGTGCAGATTATCCTGTGCGCATTGTATTTTGTGCGTCTGAAACGTTCCCTGAAAGCTGCACCGGCGCAGGGCAGACGCCATTGATACACCTTAAAGCGCCTGCAGCACAGACTGCGGTGCAGTATCAGCGGACTGCGCTGTTCCGCCTGCATTCTCTGCCGGCTGCACAAAAATTCCCGCTTCAGCCCAAATATTTCCTGCAGGCTGAAACGGGAATTTTGAATTTTCGGGAACCGGCATGTCAGAGCGGCTTTTTGACATCGGCGCCGAACACCAGGTTCATCGCCTTGGTCGTAAAGGCAATCAGATCATATTCCATGCCCGATTCGATCCAGTCCATGATCTGCCCCATGAAAATACTCCTGTAAAAACGGGTTATTATTTTCCGGCTTTCAGCAGAGATATGTTCGGCTGACTGCTTCTGGTCCATATAGCGGTCGAGCACAGTGTCAACCAGCTTCTGGAGAGTTTTAAAGAAAATTGAACGGTATTTCGAGCGTATGACATAGTAAATGAGCTTCTGCCGGCGGCGCCCCTCGCTGGCAATCATGCGGAGGCAGTCAATCGGCGTGTTGAGTGTGCAGCGGTCAAGGTTGCAGCGTTCTGCCCAGTCCTCCACGGCCGATTCAAAAAGAGACTCAATATCGCTGAAATGATAATAGAAAGTATTGCGGCTGATGCCGCAGCGATCTGCTATATTCTGGACCGTGATGCGGCTGTATGGCTTCTCTTCCAGCAGCTGCGTGAATGCGTCCTGAATAGCCCGTTTCGTCGTCATATTCACTTGTATTCCACCTCGGGTCAGCAAATGAAGTCAGATAGATCCTTTCTGCAGCAAACAAAAGTTGTTTCTGCAGAGCCTGACATCCAGAATCTTTACAGATTTTATATCATGCCATGACATTTCTCGCATTGTAGAAAACACCTATATTCCAGTTCCGTGTCATAATATGACCCTGTCATTCCGAACGGCCGCATGATAATTCATAAATCCTGTCACTGTAACTATTTTACTGTTGGACTTCACTTTATGTCTATGATGTAAAATTCTTATATGTCCTATATATAAGGCAATATTGTTATAGAACAATTTATGTCTGAAATCAGCAAAAAAAAGACGCAGTACGGCTGGAAAAACTGTTTCCATGCGCACTGCGCTTTGTTCTCCCTGAGTTCCGCCGGGCTGTGAACTGCGGGCGCCGCGGCAGATCGGAATGATGATGTATTTTATTATTTTTGCGGCAGACGTGAAGCAAGCTCTTTCACGTTTTTCCATTCGGCATTGAACACCAGCCGGCATGCCTGGACAGCAAAATCCATCAGATCGTATTCCATTCCCGACTCAAACCAGTCGATAAGCAGGCCGACAAAAACGCTGCGGTAAAAGCGGACGAGCAGTTTCCGGTCTGACTCGCTGAGCGTCACCGTTTCTCTGTACTGGTCGATATAGCGGTTCACCGCTGCCGTGATGAATTTTTTGATTGTTTCGAAGAAAAGATCGCGGTAGTTGGAACGCATAATGTAATAGATCAGTTTTTTCCGCCGCAGGCCTTCGTCAACAAGCAGACGAAGACAGTCAAGGGGCAGAAGCAGCACAGTATGTTCGAGGTCAATTCTGTCAGCCCACTCCTGTACCGAAGATTCAAAAAGATCTTCAATGTCCCTGAAATGATAGTAAAAGGTGTTGCGGCAGATTCCGCACCGCTGCGAAATATCCTTGACGGTCACCCGATTATAGGGTTCTTCCTCAAGCAGCTGCGCAAACGCTTCCAGTATGGAACCGCGGGTTGTTATCTTCATAGTATCACTCCGAATTTCAGCGATTTGGACATTCTGAGTCCGTTATCCTGTTTTCTGTTTCATGCTCATAAAATATTTATACCATATTTCTCCGTTCCTGCATAGCTTCTCATGAAAAGTTCCGCTGATATGCACTAATAAAAAACAATACAACATATTAGTACAGCTGAAGAAAAAACTCTGTTTGCAGCGCCCCGTGCCGGAATCTGCAAAAAACATCCATTAATGAAAATGCCGCAGTCCGCACAGACAAAGCGGCGTGCATCTGCTGTTCCGCCGGGCAGCAGAAGATATGCGGCGCAAAAAGAAAGGACAGGCAGAGCCGTGCAGCTCTGTCTGTCCTTTTCTGCTGGAACCCCACAGTGGATGGGGGATTCAACTGATTAGAAATTAAGCAGTGTGCGGAAGCGGATCTGCTTATTCTCGTAGTCGTCGTCAGTGACTTTGCCGTCCTGGTCGTTGTAGGCAAGTTCAAAGTAGAGATTGGGCGAGTACTGATAGCCAAGTCCGACGGTCCACTCATCAACAGAGTTGTAATCGCCGTCCATATCGTAGCAGGCATAACGCTCATAGCTGCTGAACTTCGGGGTCCACTGCTGTTTCAGCTTTACACCGTAAATGTCAAGGTCTTCCTGAATGCGGTTTTTCAGGCCAAGAGTGTTGGTGGTGTCTGAAGTGCCAAGGCCGTAATCTTCGAGGTCAAGGCGGTTGTTGAACATCCAGGGCACATTGGTCATGATGAAGCCCTTGTCGATCTGGTTGTACTCAAACCACAGGGATGTGAACTTGAGCACGTCCTGCTTCACATCAATGATGACCTTCCAGGCCTGAGGATCGTCGTCATTGGTCACCTCGGCACCGGCTGACTGGCTGATGTCCTCAATGTAGTAAGCGCCTTTCAGTTCAAGCCCGGGAAGGAACTTGTAGCCGAGTCCGGCCCAGTATACATCGTAGTCATTATCGGCATTGTTGCCGCTCCCGTCTGTTTCATGAGTGCTCGTCCACAGGGCATTCACGCTCAGCCAGAGTTTCTCGTTGAAGTCAAATCTCATACGCGCGCCGAAGAGGTCGTCGCCCTCATTGGCATCGTAAATGTCGCCGCCCTTGTTGGAAGCTGCGAAGCCCTCAACGGTGAACATGCCGCGGTTGTACTTGATATCAAATCCGCGGTAGCCGGAATCCATGAAGAAACCATCGTTATCGATGTAAAGGCCGTCGTCGCCTTCCCAGTCGAGGGCGAACTGTCCGCCTTTGATCGTCAGGCCTTCAAGGCCGGCGAAGTCACGTGCCGTGAAATACCAGCGATCGAACTCGCCGTTGTGGTAACGGGCATCGAAGCTGACTTTGTTCTCAAGATCGCGGTGCAGGAACAGACGTGCACGGTTCATATCAAAGCCTGAGTCGTTGTTGCCCTTCTTTGTGCCTGATGCGTCGGTGGCATCGTCGTAGTCGAAGCTGTTGTAGTCAAAACGCATCTGGCCGCTGATTCTCCATCCGCCGAGGCCCTTCTCAAGAGCGCTCAGACGGCTGTCAAATCCGTCAACCTTCACGCCAAGAGCCTCAAGCTCCGGCTGGAACTCCACCACAAGCGCCTTCAGCTTCTCAAGATCCGCGCCGGTCAGCCCCGCGTTCATCATGCGGGCTACCATCGTCGCGATCTCATAGCGGGTCATCGCACGGTTGCCCTTGAAGGTGCCGTTCGGATAGCCTTCAAGCACACCCTTCGACGCAAGCTCTTCCACTGCGTCATAGGCCCAGTGATTCAGCGGCACATCGCTGAACGGGTTCGCGGCGAATGCGGGGGCAGCCACGGCAACAAGCGACGCGGCAGCCACTACGGCAAGCATTTTCTTCATATCCATAATAAAACTCCTCCCGAAACTGCGCATTTTGACGCCCCAAGGGAGCGCCTTCGCGGTTTCCCGCAGGAAGAGAAAACGCACTTTACTGCCGCCGCACGGGAGTTTCCACGTTTCCTCGCCGTCCCGGACTGTGCCTCCAGTGTTTTTCCCTCATCCTCAGGTGAACCGTGAACTGTTGTTCTCTAAATATCAGCGGGGCAGCCCCCGCGGGAACGCTTAAGAAGCTGCTTCAGCGGTGTATTTGCGCTGAAGATAGCTGACGTGTTTTTTCAGTTCCATCCGCTCGTTTTTAAGGCTTCTGACGACTGCCCGAAGAATTTCATTTTCTATCTGCAGGCGGAAAAGATCGTCAAGCTCTACTGTTTCAGGGCAGCTGCGGCTTCTGCCCCTGCGGTCAGCCAGACCGGCCGCTCCGTACCGGCGGTATTTGCTGACCCACGTGTATATCTGCCGGTAACTGACGCCGTAAACGCGGCACGTTTTCTGATAATCCGTGCCATTTTCCAGGCAGTACTGCACGATGTTCCTGCGTTCGTCAAAGGTTGTCCGCCTCGTGCCGCTCATCTTTTTTCCTTCTTTCATCATTATTTTTACACATTTATTATTACAATAAAATATTATACACATAAACGCATATATAACCTTAACTATTATTGAACATTCGCTTATTGTCTTATTTTTTTCGTTCGAGACCTATTTTACATATAAACTTTTATTTAGCAATAACAAGACCCGAGTTATGCACAAAACTCATACACATATTTTTATGTGTATCATTGATATATTAAAAACCGTTAATAACACTTAATATCCTATAACATGTACTATTTTTATCACAGTTCATCTGGAATGATCGCTTAAAAACAGTTAGTTTTTAATAAACTTTTATTTTGTTACACATATTACTGAAAATGTAAAATATTTTATCGCACTCACGTACAGAATTGCACGCAGCAGCGGAACTGAAAAAAAGAACGGCCAAAAGGCTGTATTTTATGGTAATATGAATGAAAATCTGAAAATCAAAGAGCTTCTGTGGAGCACCTCATTTATCCAAATTGAAAAAGAACTGAGGGGTCGGGAGTGAAAGACTTCGCGAAAAAATTTAAAAAAACGGTGATGCTGTTTTTCAAGCTGCTGTTGTTCCTCACGGCTGTGGGAATTTACGCAGGCACCTACAAATACTTTTACGAAGTGCCGCAGCTGATGTTCAAGGACAACTACGCCATCGCCGGCGTGTACCTGCTGGTTTTTGCACTGCTGAGCATCTCATACCACTCGTACCGGATCGGCATTCTGCGGCTGCGCGAGCTTCTGTACTCGTTTTCACTGGCAGTTGTCCTGAGTGCTATTGTGGGCTACTGTCAGCTCAGCCTGATGCTGCACAGATTTGTCAGCGTTCTGCCGCTGGCGTTCTGCGTTCTCTGCCAGGCCGCAGCTGCAGCGCTGATCTACATGGCCGCTAACTGGTTCTATTTATGGGTCAGTCCGCCGCGCAGCGCGCTGGCTATTCTGTGCGACCCGCAGGATGACAGGCGGATGCTCCGCAAGTTTCTCAAGGAGAGCAAGCGCTACCACATTGTCGCTTCATGTCACGGCACTGACCCGCAGGAAACCATCATCAGAGCCATGGACCAGCAGCCGCTGGTGCTGCTTATGGGGCACGGGACCCCTGAGCTCCGCAGTCTGGTGATCCGCCACTGCTATGAGACCAATAAACGGCTCCTGATGGTGCCTAATGTAGATGAAATATTCATTCACCAGGCGTCGCTGTGTCAGATTGACGACATACCGGCGTTTCTTTTCCGCAACAGGCAGATGACCAGCGAGCAGCAGCTGATCAAGCGGTGTTTTGACATTGTGATTTCGGCGGCGGCGCTGATCATTCTGAGCCCGCTGATGGCAGTGACCGCGCTGTTCATTCACTTTTATGACGGCGGCCCCGTGCTGTTCCGCCAGACCCGCGTTACCAAGGACGGGCGTGAATTTCTCCTTCTCAAATTCCGCAGCATGGTCATGAATGCCGAAAAACACGGCGCCGAGCTGGCTTCACAGAATGACAGCCGCATTACGCCTGTGGGGCGCTGGATCCGCATGCTTCGCATCGACGAACTGCCCCAGCTGATCAACATCCTCAAAGGCGACATGTCCATCGTCGGGCCGCGTCCTGAGCGTCCGGAACTGACCGAACAGTACAGCCGCATCTATCCTGAATTCAGGTACCGTCTCAAGGTCAAGGCGGGGCTGACTGGTTACGCGCAGGTGTTCGGGCGGTACAACACTCTGTTCGAGGACAAACTGAAGCTGGACCTGCTCTACATTCAGAACTTCTCTCTGACGTTCGACTTCTATATCATGATCAGCACGATCAAGGTACTGTTTATGCCCTCAAGTTCTGAAGGGGTCTGACGGAATACAGAAAATGGCTCTGCGGATACTGCAGTATCCGCAGAGCCATTTTGTCAGCTGAAAGCCGCCGGCAGAACCGGCGGCTTTCATTATTATTTTCTTCTTTTAATCACTGCAGGCCGGTTATTTCTTCAGAGCGTCAATCACTTTTCTCAGCGCGTCAACAGCCTCGCCGGGCAGTTTGTCAACGCCGCCCTTGTCCGTTTCGCGGCTCATGACGAACTTCAGCCGGTCATTCATGCGGCTGCGCAGAGCTTCGTCATAATCGCGGTTTTCAAGGTCCACAGGGAATCCGTCAACAGGCATGTATTCAATGCCGGGGAGAGTTCCGAACGGCTGAAAATCTGCGGTGCCGTCAACGATAGACTCGATGGCCTTCAGCGTCACTTCCTTTGGAATATCCCTGCCCATGAACGCGCCGGTGTTGAAGATATAGCATGACACGCCGGCTGCAAGCAGCGCCCTGAACCGCTCGTAGTCCATCGCAAGCGGATAGGTCCTGAACGGGTTGGCGTAGCTTTCAATGACGAGCGCGTTGGGGTCGACCCCCTTCGCAAGCTGTTCTGCCGAGGTGCGCTTTGTGGCAAGCGTGGCACCCATGACAGCGCCGAGGTCCGGGCCGGTCAGCTTCAGCACCGGCGGCAGCGTCGGGTCTTTCATAAGCCAGCAGATGGCGTCAAGAGGCTCATCGATGCGGTCAACGCGGTTGGCCGTCCAGAAACGGGACTTGATGGCGCGTCCGTTGCCGTTGCGCATGTCCTCGGTGACGGCGACAAACTTGCCGTCAGCGTTGACAGTGGCGCCGCAGTTCTGCACTGTCAGCAGGTATTTGTTGTCCTCGCAGTCCATGGGATAGTCGGCCAGTTTGTCAAAATAGGTGGGTTCCATGGCAATGGCGTATTTTTCCTTCACGTTGACAATGAATGCGTCATCATGAAGCACCATGATGTCGTATTTTCCGCCGTGCTTCGCGTGGGTGATGGTGGATTTTCCGGAGCCTGAAAGGCCGAACACCGCCAGAACGAACTTTCCGCCGTCCTTCCTGGTGAAACGCTTCAGACCGCCGTGGCATGACGCGTAGCCGTGACGTGCCGCTGTGCCCCACGCCAGCGTGAGGGTTCCCTTTTTCAGCTCGCCGAAATAGCGCATGCCGAGAATCGCTGCGCAGTTCTGCTCAGGCGAGAAAAAGGCCAGTCCCAGGGGGAAGTCGGGATGCGACCAGTAGGGATCAACATAAACAAGAATGTCCGCTTCATTGGGAATCATTCTTGAGCCGGCATAGAATGCCCGCGTTTCGGGCGTCATGAAGCGGAAGTTGAGCATCCAGCTGAGCAGGTTGTTCTCGAAGCCTTCGGGAATAAGCATGCGTGCACGGACGGTGAAATCCCTGTCAAGTCCGACGACTGTTTCGGCCTCGTAAAATCTGCGGAAACGCCCCTGATAAACAGCTTCGCGGACAATCTTGCACAGTTCTGCCGTATCCACGCCGGGAACGCCGACAATGCGCCGCGCAGCGGCGGCTCTGCCCACAATGGCGCCGTCATTGAACAGCAGCACGTGCGAGTCTTCCGGCAGTCCCTGTTCCTCGGGCCTGTATATCGGCATGCCCGTCAGCTCAACTGTGCCCGGGCACCGGCGCGCCAGCTCGTAGGCCTCGGCCACGCTGCCAATGTGATGCACGTTGTTTCCATAGAACGGCGACTCAACAATGGTACGCACCGGCAGATGATGAATCTTCTTGAAAAGATCCAGATTCCCGCTAAAACACTCAAGCTCAACCATTTTGAACGTCTCCTCTCAGAACTGCGTCAGAAATTAAAAAAAGATTCTATGCGCCCGACATTCCATTTATTTCAGTTTAGTCAAAAAACGATCAACCGTCAATAAAGCGCAATGCGGCACAAAAGGCCGCTTTTTTTTAATTTTTCAGAGGAAACGACGAAGTTTTGATTATCGTTATTTTTGCTTTTCGTCTGACGTGTCTCTGACGTTCAGCAGAAACAGCGAGTTCAGCACTACAAAAACAGACCCGGCATTGTGAACAAGCGCCCCTGCGGTGGGGCTGAGCAGTCCGAAGGCCGCGCAGGCCGCGGCTGCGGCGTTGAGTGTCAGTGAAATTGCAATATTCTGCTTTATTTTTGCCATTACACGCCGCGAGAGGCCGATAAGGAAGGGAATGCGCCGCAGGTCGTCGGCAACCAGCACCGCATCGGACGACTCCACTGCAATATCGGAACCGATGCCTCCCATGGCAACCGAAGCATCCGCCGCGGTCAGCGCCGGCGCGTCATTGATGCCGTCGCCGGTCATGCAGACTTTCCGGCCGCTGCGCCGGAGCTGCGAGATCAGCTTCTGCTTGTCCTGCGGAAGCAGTTCCGCCTTCACCTGATCCGCGCCGGTTTCAGTGCAGATTTTTTCAGCGGCCTGCCGGCTGTCGCCGGTGAGAATCAGCGTACTCACGCCCATTTCTTTCAGTCTGCGCAGCGCTTCAGAGGCGCTTTCCCGTACAGTGTCCGCCAGGACAATGAACCCGACAAAGCGTCCGTCAGCTGCGATGTAAATAACAGCCGCACCGCCGGCCGCCGCTGTCGCCGCCTTATCGTCCGCGGAGATTCCGGCCGCCCCGAGAAACTCTTTCTTTCCTATAAGAAGATGAACTCCGCCGCAGAGCGCGGATATGCCCTTCCCTGCATGAACCTCAAATTCCGTCACCGGCTCGGGAGAACCGCCTCTGTCAGTGAAAGCGCGGACAACAGCCTTGCCGAGCGGGTGTTCTGAGCGTGATTCCGCGCTGGCAGCCAGTCGCAGAAGATCATCTTCTGAGTAAGCGCTGTCCGCTGAAACTACTGCTATGAGTTCCGGCTTCCCGCAGGTCAGGGTGCCTGTCTTATCAAAAGCTGCCGTATCGACATCGCAGAAACGCTGCATTGAATCGCCGGATTTTACGATGATGCCCGCCCGCGCCGCGCTGCCTATTCCTGCGGCAATAGCCGTGGGCGTGGCAAGGATAAAGGCACACGGGCAGACCACAACCAGCAGGGCCACGGCCCTCTGAAATGCCGTCGTATATGACCCCGAGAGGGCTGCGTTCGCAAAAAATGTCACAACTGCGGCGCAGAATGTGACGATGACCAGCCATGCAGCCCATTTATCTGCCAGTTTCACCACAGGCGCCCTCTCCGCCTCGGCATTCTGCGCAAGCACAATCATTCTCTGGAGAGAGCTGTCCTTCTCTGCGGCCTCTGCCCTGAACTCAAAGACGCCGTATAAGTTCACAGTCCCGCTGATGACAGCGTCGCCGACAGCCTTATCGACAGGCAGGGATTCACCTGTCATCACCGACTGATCCACTGAACTGCTGCCGGAAATGACTCTGCCGTCAACGGGAATCGTTTCGCCGGCGAGAACTATTACCGTGTCGCCGATGCGGACATCCTCAGCAGGCACAATTTTCTCGGCGCCATGGCGCCGCACGCGGGCTGTCTTCGGCGTGAGGCGGATAAGTTTCTCAATGCCGCGGCGCGCCTTCTCAGAAGTGTAATCCTCGAGTGCCGAACCGATTTCCATAATGAACGCCACTTCGCCGGCAGCAAAGTAATCCTTCAGAGCCAGTGAGCCCAGCAGTGCCAGCGACACCAGCACGTCTGCAGTGATGTCATGCTCTGTCACCACTGCTTTCACCGCACCGACTATGATGGGCACGCCGCATAACAGCACGGCTGCCCAGGCCGGGTCCGCAGCAGTGCCGCGCCCTGCTCCCAGGAAACTTGCCAGCAGCGCTGCGCCTGAAATCACTATTCTGACGATGCGGAACTTTGTCTCGCTGACAAACCACTCTTTTATGCTGCTCATCTCATGACCTCCATAAAACAGAATCTGCCGTCTGCGGAAACGGACTTGATAACAAACACTTTGTTTGTTATCCTGATGATAAGGGCTGTTCTGTATCTCTTTCAAGAACCAGTCAGCCTGAAATGTACGTTACCGAACAGAATTCTGATTTTATCCGGGAGGCAGCCATGGACCGCAGACAGTTAAAGAGCCGCCTCGCTATTTTCGGCGCGTTCAGCCGGCTCCTTGCCAAAAAGCATTTCAACAGCATCACGGTGCAGGAAATCATTGATGAGGCTGACGTGGGGCGTTCGACGTTCTATGCACATTTCGAGACTCGTGACGACCTTCTGCGCCAGATGTGCTGCGAGATTTTCGGACATATTTTTGCTGAAGTTCAGAGCCGCGAGAAGACGCACGACTTTTCCCACTCCCCGGCCACGCTTCAGAACCGGCTGACTCACCTTCTCTATCATTTTCTTGAGAAGAAAGAGGACATCACAAGTCTTTTGTCAGGCGAAAGCAGTGACCTGTTCATGCAGTTCTTCAGGGAACAGCTTAAAAAGACATTCGACGGCGCCGGTGCCGCTTTTCCCGGCCGCGTGCCGGCGGATTACGCCGACACGTTTTATGTGGCTTCCTTCGCTGAAATGATCCGTCTGTGGGTAAAAAAAGGCATGACCACGGCCCCGGAGGTTCTGGCACGCTATTATTTCGAGCTGGCGGGGGGTGTTTTTTCCGAAAACCGGCGGGCGCCACAGGGTGAACGGTCTGACGTCACAAAAGCATAAAAACGAGGCCGCTCCCGGTTTTTCTGTCCGGGAGCGGCCGCTTTTGCCGGGCCGTGGTGAACTTTCGTCGGATCAGGAGCGCTGGCTCCGAAGTGATGCAGAAACGCGCATCTGCCGGCCTGGCAATGCTGACGGGCTGCGGCCTGCGATGCGGCGCTTCTGCGCCGCCGTGTATTTACCTGCTCCAGGCTGCCGGGAAAAAACGGCCTCAGCCAATGCACACGCCGGGGGCCTTCGAAGCGCTCAGTCCTGCTTCCCGCTCACTCTGATCAGATTGCTGATATAGGGCGTTTTGCCGGAAAGCACATCGGCGTAAAAGTTCTGTTTCCAGTCAATGTATTTCAGACATGCCTTCAGTTCGGCAATGTGTTCTTTCAGCGCGGCGCGCTTCTCGTTGAGCATGACCTGCCTGAGCGGAATGGTTTTCTGTCCCTCAAGGCAGTATCCAAGGTATTTTTTCATTTCCTCAATGCTCATCCCGCAGCGCTTCAGGCAGTTCAGATCCTTGATCCACGCCACGTCATGATCGTCAAAGACACGGCGGTTTCTGGAATCACGCTTCACGTTCGGCACCAGTCCCTCGTTGCAGTAATACTTCAGCGTTTCATAAGCCAGTCCGGTCAGACTGCACGTTTCCTTCATGGTGTGCATCATTTTTCAGCCCCTTCACTAAAAAAAATATAAAAAATGATCCGATCCCCTTGACCGGTGGTAACTACCGCAGGTTATAGTTTAATTGTAATGAATTTTTAATTGAAATTCAAGGAGGCTTCTGCACATGAAAGACTTCGTCTTTTCTTATCCGGTCAAAAACTATTTTGGTGCGGGGGCGCTGAAAAAGGCGCTATCGGCGGAAATGAAAAAATACGGACCGACGGTTATGCTCGCTTACGGCGGCGGTTCGATCAAAAGAAACGGGCTGTACGACGAAATCACTGCACTGCTCAAAAGCGAGGGAAAGAGAATCGTCGATTTTCCGGGCATTATGTCCAACCCCACCTACGCCAAGGTTCAGGAAGGAGCGGCGCTTGCGCGCCGGGAAAGCGTGGACTTCATCCTGGCTGTGGGCGGCGGTTCGGTCAGCGACTGCTGCAAAATTGTTTCAGCCCAGGCTGTGCTTGACAAGGACATCTGGGATGCCGAGACAAAAGAACATCAGATGCCGCAGCGCTTTATCCCCATGGGCGTTGTTTCAACCATGGCAGGCACCGGTTCTGAGCAGAACAACGGCGCTGTGATCACTCACGAGGAAAAGAAAATCAAGGGAGGTCTCGCCGGCGCTTATGCTGATTTTGCTGTCCTTGACCCGTCGTACACTCTTTCAGTGCCGCTGCGCCAGGCTCTTTCGGGCGCTTTCGATACACTGAGCCACTGCATGGAAACCTATTTCGGCAGGCCGCTTGACGACAACCTTTCGGATGAAATCAACGAAGCTGTGATGCGCAGCGTGATCCGCAACACCAGAAAGCTGGCCGCCGATCCTTCGGATCTGACAGTGCGCGGCGAACTTCACTGGGCCGCCGCCATGGGCGAGAACGGTCTGCAGAAAATCGGCAAACAGACTGATTTCCAGGCCCATCAGATCGAGCATCAGCTTGGCGCCTACACGAACTGCAATCACGGTCTGGGTCTGGCAGTTATTCATCCCAGACTGTACCGCCACCTTTATACTGCCGCACCTGAGCGCTTCGCCCGCTTCGCGGTAAACGTGTGGGGCGTAAAGCCGGGCAGCGGTGACCGCGAAACAGCGCTTGCCGGCATTGAGGCCCTTGAGAAGTTCATTGCCGACGTGGGGCTGCCCCGCACTTTTTCCGATATGGGGCTGACAGACACGTCGTGCTTCCGCGCCGTGGCGGACACCTGCAATATCAGTGCGGGGTGCTGCCGTCAGCTTCCGCGCGATGAGATTTTTGAAATTCTTGAAGAGTGCAGATAAGGCCGTAAAACACACGGCAGCAAAATTTTTCAAAGCGAGGTGCAGCATGAAAAAACTGATACTTTCACTGGCTTTCCTTTTCTGCGCTGCCGCCGCCTGCGCGGCGCCCGGCGGAAAGATTCTTGTGGCCTACTTCTCTGTGCCTGAAACGGACAAGGCGGGCAATATGACGCGTGAAGAGGAAAACAGCACGGTCGTGGTCGGCGGCAGGGTTCTTGGCAACACGCAGTACGTCGCTCAGCTGATTGCAGAAAAAACAGGCGCTGACCTGTTCCGCATTGAACCGGCTGTGCCTTACACCACGGTTCATGAGGACCTGGTGAATCAGGCGCGGCAGGAACAGCGGCAGAACGCCCGCCCGGCGCTGAAGGAAAAAGTGAAGAACATGGAACAGTACGACACCGTGTTCCTCGGCTATCCCAACTGGTGGGGCGGCATGCCCATGATCATTTATACGTTCATTGAAACCCACGGTCTGAACGGAAAAAGAATCATTCCGTTTATGACTCACGGCGGCAGCGGACTTTCCGGAACGCCGGCAAAAATTCAGGAAGCCCTGCCGGAAAGCCGTGTGGAATCTGACGCGCTGAGCATTTATCGCGACGACGTTCAGGAAACGGCGCCCGATGAAGTTTCACGGTGGCTGAAAAGACTCGGCTTTGCAGATTGATTTCTGAACTGCGCTGAAAGCAGGAAAACGTGAGATTTTCCGCTTTCAGCTGCAGACACGGCGTCATGTCCGGACAGACGCAGAGCTGCAGTCCGCGGACAGAGGACTTGCTGGCGATTGTGTCCCGACAGTTTTTATATCCTGCAGAATGCAGAAGAAAGGAGCTTATCACATGAAAAACAGATTTTTTGTTCTTGCTCTCGGCGCCGCAGTTTTAACGCTTGCCGCCGCAGCGTCTGCTGCGGAATCGGAACCTCTTGTCATTAAAAAGCAGGGACTTTTCTCGGCCGGCGGGATCGTGCAGAGCACACCCGGCACGTTTGACCCGGTGCACGGCCAGTTCAAGCCCGAGGGGCAGACCCATCATGCGGACCATGCCAATGTGTTCTATCAGATTCCCGCCAGGGGCAGTGCGCGTCCCATGGTGTTCCTCCACGGCTACGGACAGTCGCGCATGGGCTGGCAGACGACGCCTGACGGACGCGAAGGCTGGAGCGATCTGTTTCTGAGAAAAGGCTACAGCGTTTATCTTGTTGACCAGCCCCGCCGCGGCGAGGCCGGATCGGCCGGCGAAGGCGCGGAAGTCCCGGCCCCCACAGATGACCAGGCGTGGTACACGCAGTTCCGCATCGGCCTGTGGCCGAAAACCTATGAAGGTTCCCAGTTCCCGGATGATCCTGAATCGCTGGACCAGTTTTTCCGCCAGATGACGCCCAATATCGGCAAATTCGATCAGAAAGTCATCACTGACGCGCTTGTCCAGGTCTTTGAGAAGACCGGCGACGGCATTCTCGTGACACATTCACAGGGCGGCCGCCCCGGCTGGGACATCGCCATCGCTTCCGACAAGGTGAAAGCCGTTGTAGCGATTGAGCCGGGCGGCGGCTTCCCGTTCCCTGAAGGTGAAGTGCCCGATGACATTCCCACCAATTTCGGCGCCGTGAAGAACATCCCCGTCAGCAAAGAGACCTTTGCCAAACTGATCGATCAGCCCATCATCTTCTATTTCGGCGACTATATCCCTGATGAACCAGTTGAAATTCCTTCCCGCGATTACTGGCGCGGCGTGCTTCAGATGGCCCGCAAATTTGCCGAAACGGTCAACAGGCACGGCGGCGACTGCACTGTAATCCACCTGCCGGAAATCGGCATCACTGGCAATGAGCATTTTATGTTCCAGGACAAAAACAACGCCCAGATTGCCGACCACATCGCGGCATGGCTGAAGTCAAAGGGGCTTGACTGATCTGTCTGCGCGGCCTCCGGCGTTCTTCACGCTGAAGACCGCGATTTTTATATCCATAAAGGAGGCAGAGAAATGAAAAAAGGATTCACGCTCGGCGTACTGCTGGTGCTTTTTTCCGCCGCGGCAGCTCCCGCAGCGGATCTGCAGGAAATCACAGCCGCCCTGAACAAAGACGGCGGCGCCGTGTTTCCGATCGGCAGCCCCAACACAGCCAACGCACCGTATTTCAGCGGCGACAGCTATGTATCTTCCCTCTCTGACGGCGGCGTGCCCGTTTTCAACGTCACATTTGTAAACGGCGCCCGCACCGTGTGGCACATTCATCACGGCACCTGCCAGATTCTCATGGGTCTTTCGGGAAAAGGGGCATACCAGATCTGGGGGCAGGAGCCGGTAGAACTTCTTCCCGGCCAGTCAGTTACCATCCCCGAAGGCGTAAAGCACTGGCACGGGGCCGCACAGGGACACTGCTTCCAGCATGCAGCCATTATGGAACCCAACCCGGAAGCGTCAACAGAATGGCTTGAACCGGTCAGATAAAGCGGCAAGAACGTGCAGCGATAAATGCGCTGTCCGCGGGGCTGCCGGTCTTCTGCCCCCGCGCCGGCGCAGCGTAAGTTCTGATGCAGATTCAGGCCGGCACAAGCAGCCTGTGCGCGGCAGTGAAACGGCACACAGCCGGGCCGGCAGGCTTGGCAGCGGCTTTTGCCCTCATCGAAGGCGCAGGGGCACAGCAACGGCCGATGGGCTGCAGTAAAGAAAGTCATGCCTGCCGGTGCGAGGAACTGTCTGCGCCGTTTTTCGCACAAAAATCCGCCCCGGCCTGCCCGGCTGCCTTTGCCGGGCATATTCCGCAAAGACGCAGCGTTTTCAGAGCCCGTTCAGGCAGCATCACTGTCAGCGTCAGCCCGGCGCACGGGGCATCACACAGAAAAAAGGAGGAATTTATCACATGTTTCTATACAGAAGCTTCATTGTTTACGGTTCTGCTGTTCTGTCTCTGACAGTTCTGCTTCTTGCGTTTTCCCCAGCGCTCCTGCGCGCTACCGAACCATCGGCGTTTGACGGGCACAGCCGCGCGGCTGAAGCTGACGCGCTGTGGGAAAAACTGCACGGGAACACTGCACTGCCTGAATCCGCCGACGATCCGGAACTGGCCGCCATGATGAAAAAATACGTTTACGGCGACATTGCCGCTCAGTGTATTCTGCCGCCCGCAGACAGGGCACTGGTGACTCTGGCAGTCCTTACCGTGAACCAGAACCGGGCTCTGCTTGCCCGCGCTGCGGACGAGGCTCTCACTCTCGGCTGCCGGCCTCTTCAGGTGCGTGAAACTCTGTACCAGCTGGCGCCCTACATCGGCTTTGCCAAAGTTTTTGAGGCACTCGGGCCGGTCAACGAGGTTTTCCGCCGCCGCGGCATCAGGCTTCCGCTTGAAAGTCAGGGCACTGTCACTGATGACAACCGCTTTGAAAAGGGCCTTGGCCTGCAGGTGAGGACTTACGGCGACGGCATCAGCAGAATGCGTGCCGCGGCACCGAAGGAACAGAAACACCTGCAGGACGACCTCTCAGCGTTCTGTTTCGGCGATATTTACACCCGCCGGGGGCTGGACATGAAAACCCGCGAAATGATCACCATGGCCGCAATCGGCGCCATGGGCGGCGCAGACGCCCAGTTCAGCGCCCACACAGCAGGCTATCTGGCCGCCGGCGCTTCGCCGGCCGAAGCGGCTGCCGTAATCACCGCCATGAATCCGTGGATCGGCTTTCCGCGCACGCTGAACTGTCTTGCGCTTGCACAAAAGGCAATCCAGAGCCGCAGCAGGCAGTAGCCGGCGGAAGAACTGGCTTTCGTGCAGTTCTCTTCAAAGCCGCCATGATGTTCTGACTGACAGATGCGTTTGCACGATGCCGCATAGGACCGGCTTCTTCGCTGAAGCTGTTCCGCAAAAAAGCGGCAGGGCTGTCCCCGTTCAATCCGGGGCAGCCCTTTTTTCTGCCCAGAAGCCGGCAGTATGCACACCCTGTTCTCTCCCGCGCCGATTCCGCCGGAATCTTACATCTGTCTGACCTGTTCTTTTCAGTGCAGCGCTAAGATACGGAAATAAACAGATTCTGCCAGCTGCCGCAGAATCTGCAGACATGCACTCCGTTTCCGGACTGAAGAACTGTACCTGCATAATTATTCATACATCATAATTTATAATTTCATTTCCTGCCGGCGCTGCCGGCAAAACATGTTCAGTTCCGGCAGCTGACAGTGCTGCAAATCTTTTTCTCCTTTCCTTCAATAACTTTACGATTTGTTTACGTTTTTCTTACATTGCCTTTATAACATGCTATAATAAAACAAGTTTTTAACGTAAGAAAGGAGAGAAATTATTATGTGGAAGAAGTATCAGCAGATCCCGCTGGTCTATAAAATGGTCACGGGCATGGTTCTGGGCATTGTCGTCGGATGGTACATGGGGCCTGATGCAGTGTGTCTGCAGCCCTTCGGCAAGTTCTTTCTGACCTGCCTCAAGTGCATCGTTCTGCCTCTGATTATCGTCAATCTGACTGCAGGCATCTGCAGTCTGGACGGACCTGAAACCTTCGGCCGCGTCGGCGGCAAGATCATTCTGTATTACCTGCTGACAAGCGCCTTTGCCCTGGCTGTGGGCATTGTCGTCGCGAGTATCGTCGGCCCCGGCATCGGCCTGAAGCTTGAGGGCAAGTACGAAGGCGTCGTCGGCAAGCTGCCCAGCATCGGCGCCACGCTGATGTCCCTGATCCCCGGCAATATTTTCGAAGCACTGAGCAAGGGCCGTCTTGACCAGGTCGTCATTGTCACCGCCTTCATAGGCGCCGCAACGCTGCTTCTGCCCGATGAGCCGAGAAAGCGCCTCGCCACGCTGTTCAAGGACCTTTCTGACATGATGGGCCGTCTGGTCTACATCGTCATGATTCTGGCCCCTTACGGGATTTTCGCCCTTGTGGCCGTTTCCATCGGCAAGTACGGCAGCAAGATCTTCGGTTCGCTCGCCAAATACATCTCCAGCGTTTACATCGCGATTTTCGTCATGTGCTGCCTCTATGCCCTGCTCGTCCTTATCTTTGCAAAAATCAGACCCGGCACGTTCTTCCGCAAGGCCATGCCGATCATGGTCACGGCATTCTGCACCAGTTCCAGCACCAGTTCCATTCCTGTCAACATGGAATGCGCTGACAATCTCGGCGTTCCGCAGGACGTCTACTCCTTCGCTATTCCCCTGGGTGCGCAGATCAACAAGGACGGAACCTGCGTCTGCCTTACCACGGTGTTCATCATGACCGCACAGTCGCTCGGCGTTCCCGTGGACTTCAGCATGATGTTCAAGGCCATTCTGATGGGACTCATTCTGACCACGGGCAGCAGCGCGGTGCCCAGCGGCATGCTTGTGATCATCCCCATTCTTCTGCAGAGCCTCGGCTTCCCGCTTGAGATCGTGGGACTTGTGGCCGGCGTTCACGCCTTCAACGACATGGGCATGACCATGATCAACTGCCTCGGCGACCTGACCGGTTCTGTCATTGTCGGCGCCAGCGAGAAAAAACGACTAGCCGCAAAGCAGCAGTAAAGCGGATTTCAGTACCATGCCGGCAGTTGAATGACGTTCCGCTGCCGGTTTTATTGACCGATGAGAGGAGTTCACAATGAAATTTTTTATTGTCCGCCATGGTGAGACAAACTGGAACCGCGAAGGCCGCTTTCAGGGCCAGATGGACATTCCCCTGAACGAAAAGGGACTCGAGCAGGCCCGCATGACCGCCGTGCGCTTCAAGGGCTATCCCCTTGAGGCTGTCTACGCCAGTCCCCTGAGCCGCGCCCGCGTCACCGGCGAGCTGATCGCTGAGGCTGCAGGATGTCCGCTGATTCCCGACAAACGGTTCATGGAAATTAACCACGGCGCATGGGAAGGCACCACCACCGCGGAAGTTGAAAAGAATTACGGCGACATTCTCCGCCAGTGGAAGACCGAGCCGCATCTCGTGAAAATGCCCGGTCCCGGCGGCGAATCCCTTGAGGACGTGCAGAAACGGGCCGTGGCCGCTGTTGAGGAGATTGTCCCCAGGCACAAAGGCGACATTCTTCTGGCCACCCACGACGCCGCAGCGAAAACGATTATCTGCTATTATCTGGGCGTACCGCTTTCGCGCTACTGGCGGCTGAAAATCCCCAACTGCAGCGTTTCCTACCTTGAGTTTCTGCCCTCAGGACCGCAGATCGGCCTTCTGGGCGACGTAAGCCATTTTCACCAGGGATTTGACACTTTCGTTTCAAAAAGCCTTTAGGAAGGCGGCAGGCCGGCTGCGGGTTCTCTCCCGCAGCCGGCCTGCATGATTTTCATGCCCGGCGTTCAGCGTAAAAAACAGTGTCTTTTCCTTACAGAACCGGCTGATGTCATGCAAATGAAAATTTTGTGCAAATTGTATATAAAATTGCCCAAAACACTCCTCCTGACTGCTATGATTGGGAACGTCACAGAAAAAGGAGGAGAGAATCATGTGGAAAAAATATCAGCAGATACCGATGGTCGCAAAAATGATCACCGGAATGGTGCTCGGCGCTCTGGCAGGCTGGTATATGGGGCCCGGAACCGCAGTGTTTCAGCCGCTCGGCAGGTTCTTTCTGACGTGCCTGAAGTGCATTGCCATGCCGCTGATCATTGTCAACCTGCTGGCCGGGATTGCCAATCTGGACAACCCCGAGTCGTTCGGACGGATCGGCGGAAGAATTCTTCTCTACTACGTCCTGACAAGCGCCCTCGCGCTGTGTGTGGGAATCGCGGCTGCCGGCATCATCAGGCCCGGCGCCGGCCTGGTGCTGGAAGGAAAATATGAGGGCGTCGTCGCATCGCTGCCTTCTGTGGGCGCCACCCTGCTTTCGCTGGTTCCGGACAACGCTTTCAAGGCCCTGACTGAAGGGCGTCTCGATCAGGTTGTTGTCGTCACCGCATTCACGGGCATCGGCCTGCTTCTTCTGCCCGCTGAATCAAGAAAGCGTCTGGGCACGCTGTTTCAGGATCTTTCAGACATGATGAGCAGGCTGGTCTCTATTGTCATGATTCTGGCGCCTTTCGGCATTTTCGCGCTTGTCGCCGTGTCCATGGGAAAGTACGGCAGCAGCATCTTCGGTTCGCTGGCTGAATTCATTGTCTGCATTTACGCAAGCGTCTTCACCATGTGCTGCGTTTACGCCCTGCTGGTCTACGTCTCCGCGCGGATAACGCCGCGCGAATTTTTCAGAAAAGCCCTGCCGATGATGGTCACCGCCTTCAGCACCACGTCAAGCACCAGCTCAATTCCTGTGAACATGGAATGCGCTGAAAAACTCGGCGTTCCGCAGAAAGTCTATTCGTTTACAATACCGCTGGGAGCCCAGGTCAATAAAGACGGAACCTGCGTCTGCCTGACATCCATCTTTATCATGACAGCGCAGGCCATCGGCGTTGACGTCAACTTCGGCATGATGATGAAGGCAATCGTCATCAGCCTGATTCTGACAACCGGCAGCGGAGCAATTCCGGGCGGAATGCTGATGATCATCCCCATTCTCCTGCAGAGCCTCGGCTTCCCGCTTGAAATTGTCGGCCTTGTCGCCGGCGTGTATCCGTTCTGCGACATGGGCATGACCATGATCAACTGCCTCGGCGACCTGGCGGGCACCGTTCTCGTCGGCAGCGGCGAGAAAAAACGCGATGCGCAGCCCGGAACAGAAGCCGTTTTACACTAAGAACTGCATCACCCCGGCAGACCGGCAGCGGACACAACCGCCGCCGGCATTTTTTTGTGTCTCTATTAAAGAAAATACAGAATTTATACCTCTCCCCTGCAATTCTTACCGGTTTAGTGGTAAAATCTTAAAGTCACATGGCATGACAGCACAACCGTAAAAAAGAGGGGAATCTCCATGCTTGAACTTAAAAATATCAGCTACTCAGTAACCGAGGAAGGACAGACAAAGGAAATTATCCGGGATCTCAGCCTGAAAGCCGAAAACGGGCGCCTGCTCGTCATCACCGGGCCTAACGGCGGCGGAAAATCCACTCTTGCGCGCCTGATCGCGGGTGTCGAAAAACCCGTTTCCGGACAGATTCTGCTTGACGGCCGGGACATCACCGGGGAAAGCATCACCGAACGCGCCCGCATGGGCATTGCCTACGCCTTTCAGCAGCCGGTGCGCTTCAAGGGCCTGCGTGTCATTGATCTGCTGCGCATTTCATCCGGGAAAGACCTGACTCCCGCCCAGGCCTGCGATTACCTTTCAAAAGTGGGACTCTGCGCCAATGATTACGTTGAGCGCGAGGTCAACGCGTCCCTTTCCGGCGGTGAACTGAAGCGCATTGAAATTGCGACCGTCATCGCCCGCCGCGCCCGGCTGTCAGTCTTTGACGAGCCCGAGGCCGGCATCGACCTGTGGAGCTTTCAGAACCTCATCAGGATTTTTGAAACCATGCGCAAAGACATTAAAGACAGCTCCATCATCATCATCTCCCATCAGGAACGCATCCTGAGCATCGCTGATGAAATCGCCGTGGTCACTGCCGGACGCATCAGCAGAATCGGACCGCGCAGCGAAATACTCCCCGAACTGATCGGCACCGACTCGGCCGTGGGTGCCTGCGAAAAACTCAGCTGAGGAGGCAACGGACATGATTAAACTTGACGCTATACAGAAACATATCATTGAAGAAGTCGCGGACCTGCACAAAGTGCCCACCGGCGCCTACAACTTCCGCGCCAACGGACAGCTCGCCGGACGCAACACTACCGCCCACATCGACATACAGTCAAAAAAGGACGGCACCGGAATTGACATCTACATCAAGGACGGCACAAAGAACGAGGCCGTTCACATCCCTGTCGTCGTCAGCGCCACCGGCCTCAAGGAGACTGTGTACAACGACTTTTTCGTCGGCGACGGCTGCGACGTGCTCATCGTCGCCGGCTGCGGCATCAACAACTGCGGAAAGCAGGATTCCCAGCACGACGGGATCCACCGCTTCCACGTCGGGAAAAACTCCAGGGTGCGCTACGTGGAAAAACACTACGGCGAGGGCGACGGCAGCGGCAAGCGCATTCTCAACCCGCAGACCGAAGTGTATCTCGGCGAAGGCAGCACCATGGAAATGGAAATGACCCAGATCAAAGGCGTTGACTCCACCATCCGCATGACCACCGCCGAACTCGCGAAAAACGCCCGCCTCGTCGTGCGTGAACGCCTGATGACCCACGGCGTCCAGCAGGCCGAAAGCGGCTATAAAGTCGCCCTCAACGGCGAAGGCAGCACCGCAGACGTGGTTTCACGTTCCGTGGCGCGCGACTATTCGCGCCAGAAGTTCGAGGCCTGCCTGACCGGCAATGCCCCGTGCCGCGGCCACACGGAATGCGACTCCATCATCATGGAGAACGGAAAAATCCTTGCCGTTCCCTCGCTTGAGGCCAATAACGTCGACGCCCAGCTCGTCCACGAGGCCGCCATCGGCAAGATCGCCGGCGACCAGCTTATCAAGCTCATGACCCTCGGCCTCGATGAAAAGGAAGCCGAAGAACAGATCATCAACGGCTTCCTGAAATAAGCTCTCCTGCGGCAGTGAACCGCCGGGCACATGAAGCCAGTACAAACGTTCCCAGCAGGCTGCCTGTTTCCATGAAAATCAGAAACAACACGGGGAGAAAGATCACAGGCTTTGAGAGTTATCTGGAAGCCTGCACACCGGACGGGAAACTCCTTGAAAGGGCTGCCGCAAGCCAGTTTCTGGGCGGTTACAATGCAGTGCAGCTTTATCACGGTTCGGAGATGTATATGCGCTACGTCTTCAGATCCGTTGACCCATTCCCTGAAGATGTGCAGTTCCGTCTCAAGGTTACGGAAATTGGTGCCTGGCCGGCAATGATGCTGGGAACGCCCTGAGTTCAGCGAAAAATATGAAAAAGACGCACTGGAGAATGCCGCTGTATCTTTTCAGTGCGTCTTTTTTACTGCCCGCAGGAAAACGCACTGTCTTTTCTCTGTCAGTCCTGCACACACCATGTGGTACAATAGGTATGCAGATTCGTACAGATACCGCAGGCGGGGAGGGATGCTGATGTCTGAAGGAAGAAAAGACGGGCTTCCGGCATGCCCGGTTGAAACGACTCTCTCGCTCATCGGGGACAAATGGAAAGTTCTGATTCTCCGTGACCTGATGGCGGGCAGAAAACGTTTCAGTGAACTGAAGAGGTCAATCGGCTCCATTTCTCAGAAGGTTCTGACGGCGCAGCTGCGCAGCATGGAAAACGACGGCCTGCTCGGCCGCAGGGCATATGCTGAAGTTCCGCCGCGCGTGGAATATTCTTTGACTGAACTTGGGAAATCACTTGCGCCTGTTCTTGAATCGATGCGCCGATGGGGCGCATGGTATAAACAGGCGCAGAAATAGCGGGGCTCACGATGGAAAATTACCGGCAGCTCTGTTTTTCCACTGACAGCGACGGACGTCTTGTGCCTGGCAGCGAGATGGCCGCGGTGAAGGATTTTCTCACGCTGTGCGCCACGGCGGACGCCGGAAGGATTGAAGCTGCTCTGGCCGGCGGAGCTTCTGTCAGCTGGCGCGGCGCAGACGGCGAGACGCCTCTGATGGCGGCAGCCCGCTTTAATAAGGATCCGCGCGCCGCGGCTGTTCTGCTGCGCGCCGGCGCCGATCCTGACGGGCAGAACACAGTGGGCATGACGGCGCTCATGAAGGCAGCAAAGGCCGGGTCTGCTCTTGTGGCTGATGAACTGACCGAAGCGGGCGCACGGGTTCAGGCGCGCGATGCCGACGGCCGTACGGCGCTGATGTATGCCGCGGCTTACAGCCGCAGCGGCGAAACGCTGGACGTGCTTCTGCGTTCGGGAGCCGATCCTCTTTCAGCAGACAGAAACGGCATGACGGCGCTGATGTACGCTGTCAAACAAAGCTCTCCGGAGAGCCGCATTGTTCGGCTTCTCCTGCTGGCCGGCTCTGATCCCAACGCGGCAGACGCCTCCGGCTGGACGCCTCTGCGTCTTGCCGCAGCTTACAACGCTTCTCCGGAAGCTGCGGAGCTGCTGCTCGGAAGCGGAGCAAAACTGCCTGAAAGCGAGGCTGAAACGCTGCTTTTCACTCAGGCTCTGATGCAGAACTCTCTGATGGATGACCGCAAAAAAACGGCTCTTGCTGAAAAACTGTTCCGTCCGCGGCGGCATTGATTTTTTCGGCTGTCAGGGCTGTGCACCGCGCCGCCCTGACTTCTGCTGTTTTATTCAGTTCACCTGTTTTCCGCTGCCTCTGTTTGAGAAAACAGGCCGTTTTCGGGCCGGTGCTCTGTTCGGGTTTGGACGTATTCTGGCGTTATATTGTCTGAAAGACCTGCTTTCAGGCAGATCTTCACTCTGAAACATAAAGGGCTGCTCCATGTGCTGCGGTCAGTTTTTCCGCAGGCGCTGAAACGCTTCGGCTCCTGCGGGCAGACTGCATCAGCTTATGGAACAGCCCTTTGTTCTGCGGCGGGATGCCGCAGGTTCGTTCTTCTCAAATTCCGTTTGTTTGTGCCGGACAAAACCTTTTGGCGCCGGGCCTGTTGTGAAATCAGCTTTTGTCCGCTGTCCCGGCACCTGCATCCTTTGAGGCGGCTTCGCCGGCTGTGCCGTCGGCACCTTCCGGGCCGGCATTCTTCCGCTTTGCGTCAAGCTGCGCAAGTGACTCACGGGCACGTTCGCAGCCTGCGTCTACGGCTGACTGATAATACTCCCGGGCCTTGTCAGGGTCCGCTGTCACGCCGGTACCTTTTTCGTAAGCTCTGCCGAGGTACCAGGCGGCCAGCACATGCCCCTGCGCGGCAGCCTGTTCGAAACAGCTGACGGCGTCTGACGGGCCGCCTTCCACGCCTGTGCTGTACAGCAGGCCGAGGTTATACTGCGCCGTGGCACTGCCGCTGTCTGCCGCAAGCTGGAACCAGCGGCGCGCTTCTTTGTAGTCCTGTTCCACAAGCCGGCCCTGGGAATATATTATTCCAAGTTCATTCTGTGCCTGAGGACTGCCTGAATCCCCCGCCTTTTTCAGCCATGTGAGGCCTTCTTCCTCGTTCCTGGGGATGCCGATGCCGCGGAGGCACATCAGGGCATAGTTGTACTGCGCCAGAGAGCTTCCGCGCTCTGCTGCGCTTTTGTACCACGCTGCCGCCTGTTCAAGGTTCTTCACGGTGCCCTGTCCGGCAGCATACATGGCTGCTGTGTTGCACTGGGCGGGGACATTCCCCTGACGGGCTGCGGCCAGATACCATCTGAAGGACTCGTTCAGATCCACCGGCGTTTCAAACTCCCCCCTCGAGAGGATTCCTGCCAGGCGCACCTGCGACTCGGGATCGCCGCCGCGGGCTCCCTTAAGATAATGGTCCACGGCCTTGGCAATGTCCTTTTTGCCGAGGCGCCCCTGCTCATAAATCTGCCCAAGGGTGTATTCGGCGGGCACAAAGCCTTTTTCAGCCGCTTTCTGGATCATTCCGGCAGCTTCCTTAACTTTTGCGTCGTTTTCGGCGACATCCAGCTGAATAAGCCCTACAGCGCACATTGCCGGCGGGAAGCCCTGTCCGGCGGCAAGGGTATACCATTTGACGGCGCTTGCCATATCAGGTTCGTGCCAGCTTCCGTCGGCATAACACTGCCCAAGGGCATACTGTGCCTCGGCACTGCCCTGGTCAGCGGCCAGGCGGTAAAATTTCATTGCCTCTGTCAGATTATCCACTGTGCCGCTGCGGCGCAGCATCTCGCCGAGAAGATACTGTGCCTTCGGGTTGCCCTGCGCGGCGGCTTCGCGATAAAGGCGGTCTGCCTCCTCAGTGTCTTTTTTGAAAAACTTTCCATCATCGTACATGGCAGCAAGCAGCATTTTCGCTTCTGACTCACCGCGCTGCGCTGATTCCTTTACTTTTTCCACTCCGGCGGGCACGTTTTTCTCGGTGCCTGTTCCGTAGATTTCCATTCTCCCCTGGTTGTAAAGCGCTTCAGGGCTGCCGGCCGCCGCCCCTTCGCTGTAGAGACGGTAAGCCTCCTCGGGCGATTTCTTCACTCCTTCGCCGTTTTCGGTCAGGCGTGCAAGTTCGTTATATCCTTCAGCGTCGTTCTTATCGGCCGCCATTTTGTAATATTTCGCCGCAGCTGCCGGGTCTTTTGAAACAAAACGGCCGGCCTCGCTGAGCTTTCCAAGGAGCATGTACGCTTCAGCCGAGCCGCTGCTGCCGGCGCTCTGCAGATACTCCACGCCCTTTTTCACTTCGCCCCGCCGCAGGCACAGGCGCCCCAGCGCAATAAGCGCAGGGGGATATTTCTCCTTTGCCGCAGCCGTAAAAAACTGTTCTGCAGTGCCCGTCTTCCCGCGGCGCAATTCAATGCACCCCGCACAGTAAGACGCGGTTACGTCGCCGTTCTGAGCAGATTTTCGCAGAAGCTTCAGCCCTGCCTCAACGTCCAGATCCGGGCCGGTACCGTCGCACAGTGAAATGCCGTAGGTCGTCATGGCCCAGTTCTGTCCTTCGTCTGAATTTTTCTTCAGAAAAGCTTTTGCCTCTTCGGTGCTGCCTTCGTCGAGAAGCATTTCATAATAGTCCCGGCACGCAGCAGGCAGCTTCTTGTCAAGAGCGGCTGTTTTAAGATATTCGCGCGCCTCGCCCGGTTCGTTCTCGCAGGAAGGGTTGTTTTTCAGATATTCAGCCAGGCCGTACATGGCATAGGGTTCGCCCGCTGCGGCCGCCATGCGGTACAGACGCAGACCGCTCTTCACGTCCATTTCGGTGCCGCTGCCTGACAGATAAAGATAGCCAAGCGCTGTCATAGCCTGAGGTGAACCTTCCTCCGCGCTTTTTTTGAAAATTTCGTAGGCTGTATCGTATTTCTGTGCGCTCCACGCCTCTATTCCCGCACTGAATTCCTCACTGACTTCAGGCTGTTCACTGTACTGCTCGATGTCTGCAGCTTTCATGCCAGTATCAGAGACTCTGTTTTCCAAAGCACGGACAGCGGAATCAGCGGATGCTGCCGGTTCGGCTGAGCTGCTCTGAATATTTCTGACAGTCACAAAGTAGGCGCCGGCCGTTACTGCTGCGCATGCTGCAATAACCGCACAGGCAACGGCCAGTAGGGGTAATTTCTTCATCAGCACATTCCTCGTCTTTCGCTGGTCAGAGTCTTTTTTCTTTTTTTGTTCGGAATGGTAAATAAATTTACTTCAGACAATACTAAAGTATTTTACACCGCCGGCGGCTTTTTTTCATCAGCAATTTCAACAGTAAAACACAATATCCCGTACGTCCGCAGGCGCTGCCATGTGATTTTAAAGATGCGCGCCCGCTGAGAGGCGTGTCTTCTGTTTACCGGCTGATTTTTCAGGGAATTTTCCGCACTGCCTGCTCTCCCGTCTGAACTGATCCTGGCTGTACAAAAAAAAGGCTGCGGTTTTCCCGCAGCCTTTGTGTTTGTTTTTTTATTTTTTATGAACGGGCATCATATTCCACGCTGCCGTCGATCATGGTCATTACGGGATGGAAGCGTGTATCAAGGGGATTGCCGTTCCACAGGACAAGATCGGCATCCTTGCCCTTTTCGATGGAACCGACGCGGTCCTCAATGCCCAGGTGCTCTGCGCCTGACAGGGTGACGCAGCGAAGCGCCTCGGCCTCGGTCAGTCCCGCGCGGGCCGCCAGTGAGGCGGAAACAATCAGGCCGTAAAGAGGAATGACAGGATGGTCGGTGATGATGCAGGTGTGAACACCGGCTTTTGTGAGCTTTACAAGGGTTTCCCAGCCCTGGTTGCGCAGCTCCGGCTTTACGGCAACTCCGAAGGTGGGGCCTACGGCCGCCTTGACATGATGCGTCAGCAGCCACGGAATGATAAACTGTCCCTCGGTGCAGTGCTCTATGGTGTAGTCCAGCCCGAACTCTTCAGCGATGCGGATGGCAGTGCAGATGTCGTCGGCGCGGTGGCTGTGAACACTCAGCTTGATTTTGCGATCCAGCACCAGCGAAAGAGCCTCCATATCAAGATTGGTCTCAAAGGCTTCGCCGGGTTTGCGGCATTTCTTTTTCTCCATGTAATTGCGGGCGTCGGTCAGGGCCTTGCGCATGATATAGGCGTTGCCCATGCGCGTTGTAGGCGTTCTGTGTCCGTTTTCCTTGTAAACGCGGATCGGATTCTCGCCCAGCGCCGCTTTCATGCAGCTCGGCGACTTGACAAGCATTTCATCCATGACGCTGGCTTTTTTGAGCTTGATGATGGCGCCCTGGCCGCCGATGACGTTGGCACTGCCGGGAAGGGTCTGTACGGTGGTGACGCCGCCTTTTTCACGGGATTCAGCGATGTTTCTGTCACGGGTATAAATTGAATCCTGAATGCGCATTCCGGCTGTGACCGGGTTTGTCATGTCGTTGATGTCCTCAAGGCCGTAAAGTTCCTCTTCCTCGCTGGTAGTGATATGGGTGTGGGCGTCTACCAGGCCGGGTGTCAGAGTCAGGCCGCGCGCGTCTATGATCTCGGCATCGGCAGGGGCGCCGAGATGATCGCCCACTCCCGCAATCTTCGTCCCGTCTACAAGAACAGCGGCGTTATCCATGGGCGCGCCGGAAACAGGCAGTACCCGCGCATTGATAATCAGCTTCATTCCTCAATCGACCTCCGAATGTGTCAGTAATATGATAAAAGGCAGCCTAGATTTTTCCAAAGGGCACGCCCGTTACCAGCATCTGGGTGTCATCATCCGCAGCGTTGTACTCAGTGGGTTCGTCGCCGTAAACTTCAAAGTAAAAAGCCTGATCATCCCACCGCGGAAGAATAGACCAGTCTTCGGTGCGCAGAGCAATGGAATCCTCGTCAATACTGCGGAGCGCCGGCATTATTCTGTCCAGAAGCAGCGCATAGCGTTTCCGGAATTCGTCCCAGCTGATTTCTACAGTTTTGATCACGGGAATCCCCCCATTCGCAGAACTTACTTATCCAGAATAGCAGTTTTATACATCTTTGCAAGGAGAAATTTTAAGCTATAATAGAAGCCGCTGTTTCAGACTTAATAGTATCACAGTGGGGATAAAATTTGTAAGGAGGACATTTTATGAAAAAATTCATCGCGCTCACTCTGGCTCTTTCGTTCACTGCCGCCGGTGCCGCACTGGCGGCTGACAAAAAAACGGACAAGGTTCTTGCCACGGTCAACGGGCAGGAAATCCATGAATCCGATGTGGATGAGGCGCTTGCCAGCTTCGATCTTCAGACCCGTGCGGCGTACTCGTCCCCGGACGGGCGTCAGGCCATACTTGAAAACCTCGTGGATTACAAAGCATTTGCCCAGTCGGGCCGCGATCAGAAACTCCAGAACACAAAGGAGTATAAAGATGCCATGGACAGCGCCAGCGAGCGCATTCTTTTCTCCATGGCCACGCGGAAGATCGTGGACGAGGCCGGCAAAAAGACTGTAACCGACGCCGACGCGCAGAAATATTATGACGAGCACAAGGAGATCTTCAACATTCCTGCTGCCGTGCGCGCTTCTCATATTCTGATCCGTGCGGACAAGAACATGCCGAAGAAGGATCAGGAAGCGGCTCAGAAAAAAGCCGCTGATATTCTCCGCGACATTGAAACGAAAAAAATCACCTTTGAAAAGGCCGCCGAACAGTATTCTGACGACGGCACCCGCAGCCGCGGCGGCGATCTCGGCTTCTTCAGCAAGGGACAGATGGTTCCTCCCTTTGAAAAGGCCGCATTTGCCCTGAAAAAGGGTGAAATGACAAAATCGCTTGTCAAGACTGATTTCGGCTGGCACATCATCAAGGTGACCGATACGCGCGCTGCCTCAGTGCGGCCTTTCTCTGACGTGAAAGACGACATTAAATCCGACATTCAGCGCCAGAATCAGATCAAGGCGATCGAAGCTGAACGCGACGCGCTGCGCAAAAAATACAATGTCACAATCACCGCACCGGAACCCGCTTCCCCGGAGCCTGCTTCCGCTGATAAGGCCGGCAAGGCTCCGAAAGCATCAAAGTAGCTTCTGCCGCAGACAATAACGCAGGGGGGAGACTGTCCCAAAAGCTGTATGGGACAGCCTCCCCTGCTGTTTTCTGCGAAAGGACAGTCGGCGCAGAAGTGTTTGTGAAAGTCGGCGCGATACCAAAAACGCCTGCGTAAAAAAGGCCGATGTTTTGAAATGTTTTCCCTGCCGCCTGCCGGCCTTTTCACACTTCTTGTGAAGCTGCTGCCGCCGGTGTAGAATCATTTTCAGCATCAGCCGCTGAATGCCGGCACCTGTCCGGCACAGCACGGAAAGGAGACCGGCAGATGTCAGCAGCTGCACGTGAATTTCTGGCCATGGCACTGGCGTTCTGTTATCTGATTTTTGCCCCGCAGGGCAGGCTCTGGAAAGGCTTTACGCTGCTCATCACGGGACTTATTATGGGCGTGTGCGCGGGGCTTGAGCCCGCTGTACTGCGGCAGAACATGAAAATCATCTTTACAGTGCCGTCAACCATGAAAACAATCGCTGTGATTGTACAGATCGGCATTCTCAGCGGGCTGATGAAGCATTACGAAATTCTGTCCGGCCTGTCGCGCGGCTTTGAGCGCATTTTTTCCTCGGCAAAAGCTGTTATTATGATTCTTCCTGCAGCCGTCGGCATGGTCTCTGTGCCGGGAGGCGCCGCCATTTCCAGTCCGTTCGTCGATGAGATGGGCAAAAAGCTCGGCCTGCCGCTGAACTGCCGGGCTTCGGTCAATCTGACATTCCGCCATATCGCCTACTTTATGCTGCCGACCAGCAGTTCAATGATCGTCATGACTAATATGGCACCGCGCCTTAACATCTACCGCCTGATCCTGATGAATTTTCTGTTCATCTTTTTCATGGAATTCACTTCATACTGTCTCTATCTCCGGAATACACCGCCGGTCAGCTCGGACGTCCGGCGGGACTGCGGGCGCGGCTTGTCTGAAATACTCGCGTATCTTTCGCCCATCTACACCATCATTCTGCTCAATGCAGTTTTCCGCGTGGAAATGTACCTGAGCGTATTTCTGTCGCTCATGCTGATTCTCGTCTGCTGGGGGCGTCACGATGCGCGGACCTACTGGAAGGTTTTCCTGGACAGCCTGAAGATAAAAACGTTTTTCCTGATGGTGGGCATTTATTACCTGCAGAACACCGTCCGCAGCCTGCCGGCTGTAATGCTGGCCTTTCAGGCGCTGTTCGAAGGCGCATCCGGCTTCACTGTGCTTCTGGCAGTCGCAGGCGCAGCGCTCTTCTTCGGCCTGACTTCCGGGATGAGCTTCGTTTCACTGGGCGTGCTGATACCGCTTCTGCTGGGACTTCATCTGTCTGAAAACATGGAAATGATCTGCTGCACATTCGTTTACACATGGAGTTTCATCGGCTATTTCTTTTCGCCCCTTCACCTGTGTCAGGTGCTGACGCTTCAGCAGATGGGATGTTCAATGAAATCCCTGTACCGCGGCTATATTCCGCTGATGGCAGAAATGGCATCAGCGTCCTTTCTGATTTTTTATCTGTACCGTCTTCTTCTTGTATAAACAGGAAACAGCATGCATAAAATGCTCATTTTTACTGTTTATTCATGAGTCTTGGCGTTTCTATGCATGCTTTTTAAAAATAATACCTGCAATTTTTTATTAAACCGAATGAAATAATTGACAGTGCCGCCGGACGGGAGTATCTTTTCCTGAAGAAACAGACCATTCAGAAAATTTCAAAGGAGTGATTTTCATGTCCGGTGAAAACGTTACCGTCCGCACTGCAAGCGCTGAAGACGCAGAGCGCCTTCTGGAAATTTACGCTCCCTACGTAAAAAACACCGCCATCACTTTTGAATACTACGTGCCCTCTGTCGATGAATTCCGCCGCCGCATCGCCGGAGTGCTCAGAAATTTCCCTTACCTTGCCGCCGAAACTGACGGACGCATCATCGGCTATGCCTACGCCGGCAGGTTTCATGAGCGCGCCGCCTATGCCCGCTGCGCCGAAACCTCAATATATGTGGACCGCAGCTGCCGGCGCTGCGGCACAGGACGGAAGCTCTATACGGCTCTTGAAAACATCATGAGGGAAATGGGCATTCTCAACCTCAATGCCTGCATCGGCTTTCCCCATGGCGGACAGCGCGATGAAACGCTCGATTCGAACAGCACTGAATTCCACCTGCACATGGGCTATTCCTGGGTCGGACAGTTCCATAACTGCGGATTCAAGTTCGGGCGCTGGTATGATATGGTCTGGATGGAAAAGTTCATCGGCCGCCACGACGCTGCCCTCCCGCCGCTTAAATCATTTGACGAGGTGCGTTCTCTTGTGAGTCAAAGGTACGGCATCAAATAAATATGCCTGAGATATTCAAAGTCCATGATCTCCGCGCTGCCCGGCGCGGAGATTTTTTCCGCACAGGCAGAAAAAAATCCCTTAATTTTTTCCTAATTTCGTGTTTTTTGTCAGGATATTGATGTGCCGGAAAAGACTCCTCCATGCTATAATGAACTGTCTTTGTTTCACAGGCACTTAACGTCATCATTTTCAAGGGAGGTTCCGAAATGGAAGAAGGTATGCTGGAAAGGCTGTTTCATCTGAAGGAGAACGGGACAACAGTCAAAACCGAACTGACCGCCGGTCTGACCACGTTTATGACGATGGCTTACATTCTGGCCGTCAACCCGTCGATTCTGAGCGTCACCGGCATGGACAAGGGCGCGCTGCTCACCGTCACGGCGCTCGCATCGGGAATTGCAACGCTGTTCATGGCGTTCTTCGCGAACTATCCTTTTGCGCTTTCAGCCGGCATGGGGCTGAATGCCTACTTCGCCTTCACCGTCGTGAAGGGCATGGGCTACAGCTGGGAAATGGCGCTGGCCGCCGTTTTTGTTGAAGGTGTGATTTTCATTGTCCTGTCGCTGACCAACATCCGCCAGGCGATATTTAACACCATTCCCATGAGCATGAAGCAGGCCGTGTCCGTCGGCATCGGACTTTTCATCGCACTGATCGGCCTGTTCAACGCACGCGTCATTGTCGCCAATCCTGCCACAAAGGTCGCCCTGTATTCATTCAAACAGTCGTTCCTCAACGGTACATTCCGCAGCGAAGGCATCACCGTAGTATTGGCGCTGATCGGAATTCTCATCACCGGCATTCTGATGGCCAAAAATGTCAAGGGCAACATCCTGTGGGGCATTATCATCACCTGGCTGCTCGGCGTTGCCTGCGAACTCGCCGGCCTCTATGTTCCCAATCCCTCCGCAGGCACTTTCAGCGTTCTTCCCAACCTTTCGGCCGGCGCTGCGTCATTCCTTCCTGCCAATCCAGCGCCGATCTTCATGAAACTCGATTTCTCGCGGATCGCTTCTACTGATTTCGTCGTTGTGGTGTTTGCTTTTCTGTTTGTTGACATGTTCGACACCATCGGAACTCTGATGGGCGTCGCCTCAAAGGCGGACATGCTTCGTCCCGACGGAACGCTGCCCCGCATTAAAGGCGCCCTGCTGGCCGACGCCTGCGGCACCGTGCTCGGCGCCGTCATGGGCACCAGCACCGTTACAACCTACGTTGAAAGCGCTTCCGGTGTCAGCGAGGGCGGCCGCACTGGGCTCACTGCCGCCACCGTTGCAGTATTGTTCTTCCTGTCGCTGTTCCTGTCTCCCATTTTCATGGCAATTCCTTCATTTGCTACCGCACCGGCGCTGGTTATTGTCGGATTCCTGATGTTCTCCTCGATCAGCAGAATCGACATTTCCAACCTGACCGAGTCAATTCCCGCCTACATCTGCATTATCACCATGCCCTTCGCCTACAGCATTTCCGAGGGCATCTCATTCGGGATCATCTCCTACACGCTGATCAACACGCTGACCGGCAACGCCAGACGCGTCAGCGGCCTGATGTATGTCCTGACTCTTGTTTTCCTGTGCAAGTATGTGCTGCTTTAAAAAAAGCTGTGCAGAACAGCAACTGTTCTAAAAAAACGGAGCCTCCCGCGGCACAGGGGGACTCCGTTTTTTCAGTATTTCCTTTCAAGTGCCGGGAGCAGATAGCCGCATTCAGTCATTGAGGCCGTACAGCATCTTTTGAGCGTTTTATGCTTGCAGAGCCCGGTCCGGATAGTGTATAAAAGAGGCGGCCTGATCTTTTCATGACAGAAAGGTTGATTCTCATGCTTCATGATTTTGGCAAAACCCTGATAACTATCGGGCTGGTGCTGATTGTCATCGGCGCTGTTCTCCACTTCGGCTCGCGGTTTCTCCCCCTCGGGCATCTGCCCGGCGACTTCTCGTGGCACGGAAAGAACTGGTCAGTCCATTTTCCGCTGGCCAGCTGCATCATCATCAGCATCGTGCTGACAGTCCTCGCCAATATCTTTTTCAGAAAATAAAAGCCGGATTTAGTCAGATCTTTGCGGTATAATTATTAAAAGATTTCGTTTCTAAGGAGTGTTTTCCGATGAGTCTTACCAAGAGACTGACAGAGCTCTCTCACAGCAGCGGCTGAGCGGCAAAGATAGGTCCGGAGGACCTTGCGAAAGTCCTGGCAGATCTGCCTCATCCTCATGACAGCCGTATCCTGACTGACTGGGAAGGCGGCGAAGATGCGGCTCTCTGGAAAATCACCGATGACCGCGTCGGGATTCTTACTGTTGATTTCATCACGCCCGTTGTGGACGACCCGTACGTGTGGGGGCAGATTGCGGCGGCAAATTCCATCAGCGACGTGTTTGCCATGGGCGGAACCCCGCTCGTGGCGCTGAACGTCGTGGCCTTTCCGCTGAACTGCCTGCCGCTTGAAATGCTCAAGCGCCTCATGGAAGGCGGCGCCTCAAAAGTCAGCGAAAGCGGCGCGTTTCTCATGGGCGGACACAGCGTTGAAGACCAGGAGCCGAAGTACGGCCTGTGCGTTTTCGGAGAAGTAGAGCGTGATGCCATGTGGCGCACCACCGGCGCCCGCCCCGGCGACGCCCTGGTGCTGACCAAGCCGCTCGGTTCAGGCATCATTGCAACCGCCATCAAGGCCGAAATGGCAGAACCTGAACAGTCGGCAGAAGCTGTAAAATGGATGACCGCGCTGAACGACCTGCCGCGCTGGATGAGTCCCGGACTCAGAAAACGCGTGCACGCCGCCACCGACGTCACCGGCTTCGGCCTTGCGGGACACACGCTTGACATGCTGTCTGACCGCCGCGTCAACTTCGAAATGGACACAAAAGCGCTTCCCCTGCTGAAAGGAGCCGCAGATCTGGCGCAGATGGGCCTTCTGCCTGCCGGCGCCTACCGCAACGAGAAACTTTACACCCCCAGCATTGATAACCTTGATTCCGTGCCCCCCGACCGGAAGGATTTTCTTTTTGACACACAGACGTCAGGCGGCCTCATGATGGCCTGCTCTGAGGCCGATGCTCAGGAAATACTGGCACTTGCCCGCAGCCGGGGCCTGACAGAGGCCGCCGTGATCGGGCACTTTACAGAAGGCACCGGCAGAATCGTGTGCCGTTAGACCTGTCCGGCGTTCTGCATCGAGACATACTAATTCATAAGCATCGGCTGTACCGGTGTCTTTCGTTTAAAAAACGGGAATGGCATGTACCCTTCTTGCAAGATTCTCCAGTTAAAGAGGGGACATGTCATTCCCGATCTGTTTTTTGTGCTTTATTGTTTTTTTCCGATAAATGCTGTTTCAGATGTCTCCGGTTGGAAGATTTGCTCTCTTTTTCGATCTGACGGCTTTGAGACAGCCTCTTCCGATTATTTATACAGCGGCTCAATCCATCAGGGTGCTTCAAAAATTTTGCGTCAGCTTCTTGGTTCGGCGAATCTTACTTCTTCAGTTCAGTCTGATTCCTGAGCTGCCCCTTGGGAAGTTCAAGAATGAGATCCTTGGCCTTGCCGGCGCGAAGAATATAGCTGTCTGTGCTGTGCCCAAGAATGCCCACAACCCTGCGGCTGATGGCTATAGCCTTGTCAAGATCAATCCCGGTCTCAACACCCATTTCTTCAAGCATATGAAGAACATCTTCAGTTGCCACATTACCAGCGGCACCGGGTACAAAGGGACAGCCGCCTACGCCGGCAAAGCTGGAGTCAAACTGAGTGAATCCGGCCTGCATGCCGGCAAGGATATTGGCAATGCCAAGTCCGCGTGTGTTGTGAAAATGCAGCCACCAGCTAACCTGAGGATAGCACTTCTTCATCTCTTCGCACATAGCGTAGACCTGAGAAGGATAGGCCATGCCGGAAGCATCGGAAAGACTGATCTCGTTAACACCCACAGAAAGGTAGGCTTCGACGATATCCTTGACATTCTGAACAGGAATCTCGCGATCCCATGGAGATCCGAAAGCCATAGAGATGGAACCGGAAATATCGATGTTCTTCTCGCGGGCAAGATCAACGCAGGCCGCAAAACCGGCAACGCTCTGGGAGGGGGTTCTGTTCAGGTTAGCAAGGTTATGAGCCACACTGGCAGAGACATTCAGCTTAACCTTGGTACAGCCGCAGGCTGCAGCGCGCTCAACGCCCTTGACGTTGGCAATGAGGGCGCGGTACTCAACACCTTTCTTCTTGGTGAGCCCCTTAAACACTTCATCGGTATTAGCCATCTGGGGCACAGCTTTGGGGCTGACAAAGGAGCCGACTTCGATGACAGGAAATCCGGCTTCGGACATTGCGTTGATCAGGTCGATCTTGTCCTGAGCGGAAATGAGCATTTTCTCGTTCTGCAGGCCGTCACGGATGCCGACTTCACAGATACGCAGTTTCTTTGTGTAATTCATAGGCATGTTTTTTACTCCTTATATACAGCCTGCAGCTATATAGCGCCGTCGGCCCTCAGGGCAGCAACCTCTTCGGCAGACAGGCCAAGCCATTCGTGCAGAACCTCTTCGGTGTGTTCTCCAATCCTGGGGCCTGCCCATTTGACTTCGCCGGGGGTTTCAGACATCACTGGGAACACTCCGGGCATCTTCATGGGGCCAAAATCCTCGGTTGGAACAGTCAAGATGTCATTACGGGCCGCGTAATGAGGATCATTAAAGATGTCCTGCATGCTGTACACGGCGCTGAGGGGAACGCCGGCCTTATCGCAGGCGGCCTTAGCTTCTTCATAGGTACGTGCGGCAAACCAATCAGCAACTTCCTTATTCAGATAGTCGGCATCGGCAAGACGCTCCTTGGCAGTCGCGTAAGGAGTTTTCCATTCAGGACGCTCCATTGCATCGCACAGGTGATCGAAAACGGGGTTAGTGCTGCAGACCATGATGACAAACCTGCCATCCTTGGTTTTGAAGGTCCCAATTGGACAGGAAGAGCCACGCGAATGGGGAGCTCGTTCATACACTATACCAAGCTGGTCAAGCTGAGCAACGGCGCTCTCTTCCATACGGAAAATACCTTCGTACAGGCTGACATCGATCTCCTGCCCCCTGCCGTTCTTCGCGTCACGGTAATACAGGGCGAACATGGTGCCGATAACGGTATACAGCCCGGCGACATAATCAGCCAGAGGGAAGGGAGGATTGACGGGAGGACGATCCTCATAACCCTGCATATACACATAGCCGGAATAGGCCTGAAGGGGCATGCCAAGACCCGCAAGGAAGCGGTTAGGACCGGTCTGGCCGTAACCGGTAACATGGGAAACGATGATGTTGGGATTGTGCTTTCTCATCTCTTCAACGCCGACGCCCCATTTGTCAAGGGTACCGGTCTTGAAATTTTCGATAACAACGTCGGCCTTCTCGACCAGCTTCAGAAACAGGGCCTTGCCCTTTTCGCTGTGGAAATCAAGAGTAATGCTGCGCTTGTTACGGCCCAGCATGGGCCAGCGAAGACTCTTTCCATTCTTATGGGGCCCCATAGCACGGACGGCATCGCCGCGGCCGGGCATTTCAACTTTGATTACGTCAGCACCAAAGTCGGCCATGATTCCGGCTGCCCAGGGCGCGGCGATAACTGTAGCGATATCGAGAACGCGAATACCTTCAAGAGCTTTTCCGGGCATTTAAAATTTCTCCTTTACCAGCAAACGTTATTTTACGGTAAATACGGCAGCAAGCTGGAGCTTCATTCAGGCAGAAGGCTGGCAGGTTCGGCTGAGTCCTTTTTCAAATATTCCAACCGGCCATCCAGCGTTCGCTATCCGAGAAACTTTCCCGGAAAGCTGACGCACCGGGTTACTGTGTCAACGATCAGCTTTCCGTAAGTTCAGTGATACGCTTTCATTTGAGAATAAAGCAGTGATTCAGGCCGTTTTACTCAGGTGCCGGCTCATTTTACAATCGTCAGTGTTTTTTCAGCTGACGGACCACATCAATGACCGTACCGTCACGCCATTCAATAACCCCCACGATTTTATCGGTTGTCTCCACCGGATCCATCGGACCGGACATTTTCTTTGCACGGTCTGCCAGTTCATCCATCGTTACCAGCGGTACATCTTTGATTCCCGAGCAGGCATCAATCAGATCTTTGCGTCTGGGATTAATGGTGATGCCATATTCAGTAACCACAGCATCCACGACTTCGCCAGGAGTGGTGACTGTAAGCACACGGTCTGTTACGCACGGGATGCGGCCGCGCAGAAGCGGCTGCGCGATAATGGTCAGTTTTGCCCCCGCTGCCGTGTCCTGATGCCCTCCGGTCCCATGAAGCAGAGCTCCGTCAGCTTCTGTATTGACGTTGACGTTAAAATCCCTGTCCACTTCGGTCGCTCCAAGGATTACCACATCCAGCTTATTAACAGCGGCACCGCTGTTCCAGGGATTGGCATACCAGTCAGCGGAAATCTCGACATGATTGGGGTCCTCGGCAATTGATTTTACAGCCCTGAGATCAAATGACTGCACGTCCAGCAGTTTTTCCACCAATCCTTCGTGAAGGAGATCAACAAAGTAGCCTGTGATACCGCCCAAGCCGAAACTGCCCCTGATCCCTTTCTTAAGCATGGCTTCTCTCATAAATGCGGTTACTGCAAGAGCAATTCCGCCGGCTCCTGTCTGAAAGGAAATGCCGTTTTTAAAATAGGGGCTGGTTTCAATCAGCCGGGATGCATAACGGGCAATCAGCAGGCGCAGCGGATCGCGGGTAACCTGGGTTGTGCCTGAGACAATGCCTGAAGGATCACCGATGCTCGGCACCTGAACTACGTAATCGGCACAGGTCTGATTGATTGACACAGGCGCCAGCGGGTAAGGCTGAAGGTTGTCAGTGATGGCAACGACACAGTCGGCGTACTGCGCATCTGTATAGGCATACCCCATGGATCCGCATGCTGATTTGCCCTGAACGCCATTCATATTGCCATAGCAGTCTGCCGCCGGAGCGGCTATGAATGCCACGTCAATATGCACATCGCCTGCCATGACAGCGCGCGGACGCCCGCCGTGGCTGCGCAGAATCACTGGAACTTCCATGCCGCCTTCGGAGACAAGCTGTCCGATCGGTCCGTTGACTGATCCCATAATGCGGCTGATCACTCCCGATTTGATATAGTCAATCAGATGAGCATGCACGCTGAAAAGAGCCGTCGGGAAGATCGTGAGGTCGCGGATTCCCATTTCAGCGCAGGCATCAATGACCTGGTTGACAACATAATCTCCGTTTCTCAGATGGTGATGAAATGAAATCGTCATTCCGCTCCTGAGACCGGAAGCAGCGATCGCCGCCTTGATGTCAGGCAGAACTTTATCAGTACGGTTCGGCGTCACACTGCGGATTTTTGGGCCCGCAAAACAGCCGGAAGGCTTTACCGCAAAAGCTCCCTCAAAGGGTTTGACCGGACCATATCCTTCAATAAAATCAGGGATATCGCGGCCTGCAGCGTTCAGGGACATTTTACTCTGCCTCCTTCTTAAGTCCTGCCTTAACCAGGATGTATTCTGCCCGTTTAACCACAGGAATATCAACCATGCGGCCGTCTACGGAAACAGTGCCGAGTCCGCGTTCCCGTGCATCCTTCGCTGCAGCAATGATGCGCCGGGCCTTTTCGATTTCCTTCTCTGTCGGTGTGAACACTTCGTGAATGATCGGGATCTGGTTTGGATGAATAACGCTCTTGCCGTCAAATCCAAGCTGCTTTGAGAATTCAGCATCTCTGCGCAGACCCTCGTTATCTGTCACACGGGGGAACATTGAATCGATGGCGTCAACGCCGGCTGCACGCGCTGCAATGACAATCATGCGGCGCGTCCATTCGAGCTCAGTTCCCTCCGGCGAACGGCTCGTCCGCAGGTCAGCGACAAGGTCCTCGCCGCCAGGCAGGATCGCTGTCACACGTCTCGACGCTGTGGCAATATCATAGGCGTGCCATACGCCGTAAGCGGTCTCCAGGATGCAGAAGATTTTCGTATGCCCCAGGGGAATGTTATATCTGTCTTCGAGGATGGAAAGTTCTTCGTCAACGTCTTTGACGGTCTGGACAGAATCAGCTTTCGGGAGCCGAATGCCGTCAAGTCTCTTATGAGGAATTACCGCCTCGAGGTCTTTCCTCCAGAACGGCGTATCCGCACCGTTGATACGCACAGTGACTTCCACGCTGCCGAAGTCGCCGCGCTTCAGAAACTTGCTGATCATGATGCGCGCCGCATCCTTTTCGGAAAGCGGAACCGCATCCTCCATGTCCATGATGATGCCGTCAGAGCCATAAAGATGGCCGCGTACCAGCATATTGGGGTTATTGCCGGGAAGATACAGCATTGTACGGCGCATCAGTCTCTGCCTCCGTAACGCCTGACAGCCGTTTCCACACGCGCTTCAAGCACAACATCAAGAGCCCCGTGGTCCTGGACTTTCACGTCCATGTCCTTTATGCCCATGGAGTCCAGAACAGCACGAACTGTTTTCTCCATAGAAGTACGGAACCGGGGGACACTGCTGCCTTCCAGCGTCAGTGAGATGCCAGCACCGGGAGCTGTTTCAGTAACTGTCACAAGGCAGTCCATTGATTCCAAAGTTCCAGCCGTGGCGTTTTTCATCCCAATTAAGCCTCCTTCTGGGATTCTTTTTCAAAAATCTGCACAGTTCTGCGGGCATTCAGTGTGAAAAAGCGGCATCACTGTTTTGTTTTCAGCCAAAAACATTGATGCCGCAGCACATACGCTATTTGCTTTCAAGCACTTGTCCGCGTTTTTTTGTGAGCAGCCAGAGTCCGGCAAGCACAGCAAAGCCGATAAAATCTGTGACAGTACCGGGATAAATCAGACAGAGTGCGCCGCCGAGAGCAACAATGCGTTCATACCAGTGCAGAGGCCCCATCAGGTAGCCCTCCGTTGCGCAGGACAGTGTGAACACACCGAGAACTGCTGTGCACATAGCCTGAATCGTAACAAACCAGTTTGTCACGTTCGTCAGCAGAATCTCCGGTGCCAGAACGAATATGAACGGAATGATGAATCCCGGCAGGGCCAGTTTGACACTCTGGAAAGCTGTCTGGTTGGGATCAGCATTGGCCAGTCCGGCCGCAGTGTAAGCGCCGACACAGACCGGCGGCGTTACCGACGAAAGTACAGCGTAGAAGAACACGAACATATGCGCATCAAGGGGTTTGATGCCAAGCTGCACCATTGCAGGAGCCGCCACAGCGCTGGCCATGACGTAGCTTGCTGTTGTGGGCATGCCCATGCCGAGCAGCGTAGCTATGATCAGGGTCACGATCAATGTAGCAATCAAATGGCCGGCAGTGAAAGCCAAAACTGCATCACCAATGCGCAGCGCAACGCCCGTAGCGCCCATCATGCCGATGACGTTGCCGACGATAATGCAGGCCATGGCAACAGACAGCGCGCCGATTGAACCATCTTTAAGCGTCTTGATGAATGTTTTCAGATCCAGACGGTCAGACTTCTTCAGGAAGCTCAGCACGACACAGGTCGCAATGCCCCAGCAGCCGGCGTAGAGCGGGTTATACCCCTTCACAAGGAAATAAACAATCACAAAAAGAGGAATCGCCTTATAACCGCTGCTCATCAGAACCTTTTTGACGGAAGGCAGCGACTCCTTGGGCAGGCCCTGTAAACCCAGCTTTGAGGCCTCAAGGCTCAGAGAACACCAGATGCCCCAGAAGTACAGCAGCGCTGGAACGATAGCGCAGACAAGCACTCTCGTGTAAGGGATATTCAGCGTATCGGCAATGATAAATGCGGCAGCGCCCATAACAGGCGGCATGATCTGTCCGCCCGTTGAAGAAGCAGCTTCAACAGCGCCGGCAAAATAAGGCTTGTAACCGATGCTTTTCATCAGAGGAATCGTAAAAGCGCCTGTCGTTGCAACATTTGCAGAGGTACTGCCGCTGATAGTCCCCATCAGCGCGCTTGAAAGCACTGAGATCTTTGCGGGGCCGCCTTTCAGATGTCCCGTCAATGCCATAGAGAAATCGTTGAAGAACTCAGAAGTCCTTGTCGAGGTCAGAAACGCGCCGAACAGCACAAACAGATAGATATAAGTAGCGGAAACGCCCGTGACCAGGCCGAACAAACCGTCGGTCGTCAGATAAAGTTCCTCTATGATCCTCGGCACCGACAGTCCGAAGTGCTGCAGCGGTCCGGGCATCGAACGTCCAAAGTAAGCAAAAAGCAGGAACAGGAAACAGAAGATCGGCAGCGGCCAGCCGAGAACACGGCGGCCGGCGATAAAGACAAGGGCTGTGAAGACAGCGCCCATGTACAGTTCATAGCTGTACACTTCACCGGATCTTGTGGCGATATCCTCATAACCGAAAAAGACGTACAGCGCGCCTATGGCCGCAAGAATGGCAAAAATCCAGTCAATGACCGTAGCATGGTCGCGCGGTGACTTTTTCGTCGCCGGATAAAGCAGGAAAATCATCGGCAGCACAAATGCCACATGGAAACTGCGCTGCTGCATCGTGGGCAGGACACCGAAGAACGCGGTGTAAAGCTGGAAAATAGCCAGACCGACCGCAAGGACAGTGATCAGTGTCCCTTCCCAGCCCTGCAGATTGCGGCGCTTGCCCTGTTTTTTCGGAACATTGGCAGAGTTCGCTTCGGCAATAGCACTTGCAGAAAGTTTTTCAGGCATATCAGGATCCTCCTCTTGTCCCAGTTAAATGTAAAAAAAGGGGAGCCGCAGGACTCCCCTTTTACAGAACATTATTGCAAACTACTTGACCAGACCGACTTCTTTGTAGTACTTCAGCGCGCCGGGATGTACCTCCATTGAGCAGCCGTCCAGAGCATGCTTGATGTCAAAGCTGGCGAAGTAGTTGGGAAGGCGCTGTTTCAGTTTGTCAGCATTCTCATACATGGCCTTGACAGTTTTGTAAACGACTTCATCAGAAACCTTGTCACTGGTGACAATGGCACCGATGGCTGCTATGGTCTGAATGTCGTCGGGATAACCGTCGTAGGTGCCGCCCGGGATTGTCGCCAATGAGAAATACGGATGATCCTTAACTATTGCCTGGCGCTTGTCTTCATCAATGGAAAGCAGGCGCACGCCGCCGGTCAGCATATCGGTGACCTGAGCATTGGGAGCAGTAGTCGTCCAGAAATTGCCCTGCACGCCGCCGGTTTTGATGGCCTCAGCACTCTCAGTCTTGCCGTAACGGTCGACCTTGACGTCATCATCCGTCATGCCGTAGGCGCCAAGGATGATGCGGGTGTACGTTTCAATTCCCTGACCGATGGCACCGTAATCAATGCGCTTGCCGCGGAAATCAGCGATGCTCTTGATGCTGTCGTCATGAACAAGAACATGGCAGGGCATAGGATAGACAGCAGTCACAAAACGAAGGCCGGGAACAGGAGCTTTAAAGCTGCCCGTGCCGGTGACGCCTTCATAAATCGTGGCGGACTGGCAGAGACCAAACTCGATATCGCCCTTTGCAAGAGCGTTGAGGTTCTTGATCGAGCCGCCGGTGACAGCCGTGTAGTTAATGCCGAGATTTGCCGAGTTGCAGATCTGAGCAACAGTGTTGCCGATCAGGTAGAAACCGCCGCCCACGCTGCTCGTCCCGATACGTGCGAACTCCGTTGCAAGACCGGCTTCGGCCATAAGTCCCACCGCAGCAATTGCTGCAAGAATACCGTTAAAAAACCTACGACGCATACCTGTTACCTCCTCATAAAGTAATAAGTTTATGTGCCAACTTGCCACATAATTATACAATAGAACTTAAAGTTAGAATAACTCTCCGCAGATCGGTTTTATGCTGCATATTTACAGCCTGCGCCAGAACGGATCACCGACGGCGTTTTCCGGATCTCTGAGTCAGCCTGCTGCATTAAAAGCCTGCAGGAATGTTTAACGGTTATTGTCAACGAATTTAGGCAGATACTTCTTTTCAAGTTCACGGAAATCGTTGAATCCCACCAGATTTTTGTAATCTGCAAAAGGAACCACAAGATCCGTTTTGCCCTCAGAAGTCCCGTCCTTCACGGCTTTCAGATACGTTGACATCCCCTTGACGGCAGCGAACAGAGGGCCAACCGGAACGCTGATGCGCGCAATGCCAAGCTTCTTCGCTTCTTCGTACGGGAAAAGCGGTGTCTTCCCGCCTACAACCGCATCAAAGAAGTTGATGCTCACAAGACCGTGAATTTCCTTAACCGCACGTTTAATGTCCTCGACGTGGCGCGGCGCCTCTACAAAAATCATATCAGCGCCGGCATCAAGATATGCGTTGGCGCGCTCAATAGCTTTGTCAATTCCCTCAACAGCGATCGCGTCAGTGCGGGCGTTGATGATGAAATCAGGATCAAGCTTGTCGCGCACCTCTTTGCATGCCTTGATCTTGAGAACCATTTCATCTGCAGGAATGATCGTCTTGCCCTCAAGGTGACCGCAGCGCTTGGGGAACGCCTGATCCTCAATATTCATACCGGCGCAGCCGGCTTCAATGTATTTGCGGATGACAAACATTGCATTAATAGCATTGCCGAACCCCGTGTCTGCGTCAGCCATCAGCGGAATATCAACTGCGTTGGCAATATTGCGGGTCAGTTCAAGCATTTCACCAAAAGAAAGAAACGCCATATCCGGAAGACCGAGAACCGTCGCCGCAAGGCCGAAACCGCTTGCCTGCACAATTTCAAAGCCAGCCTTCTGAATCAGCTTGGCAGACAGAACGTCATGAGCACCCACTGCCATAACTGCTCTTCTCTCGTTTAAAAGCTGACGCAGTTTTGTTGATTTTTTCATTGCAGCCTCCTCAATACATCCATATAGTGGAAGTTATTTCCATATTATGGATACAATTTAAAGCGAGAAATCACTCTTGTCAAGATAATATTTACCAAGTATACAGTATCCATCAGTTACAAAAACAATCTGCATGTTTTTTACGGCACCTATTATAGTTAATAAAATTACTTCATTTGCCGTGGGACGATGGTATAATGATCTGCATAAACGGTCACCGCAGGAATACAGAAAACTGAATTCTCTATCTTGCAATGCTTGAATCAGCAGTTCAAAAAAAAGGAGCCGACACAGGCAATGCTGCAGAACAAAACTCAGGGAGCTGCGTCAATCAGAAAATGTCTCGCCGTCATAGACGCATTCACGCTTGCAGTCCCCAGACTGACTTTAAGTGAGATCGCAAAAGCAATCAAAGCGCCGATGCCTACAGTTTCACGCATCGTCGCAGTGCTCTGCGAAGAGGGTTTTCTGGAAAAAAACGACGACAGAACTTACCAGCTCGGCTGGAAGTGCTGTCGTATGGGTGCTGTGTTCGATGCCGGGATGCCAATAAAAACGCTGGCCCTCCCCCACATGAAAAAACTTCGCGACACCTGCAATGAAACGGTCAGTCTTTACCTGCGCCGCGGCATTGAAAGAATCTGCTACGAACAGGTTCAAAGCGCTCATGCTCTGAAAAGAATTTCTGTGCCGGGCGAGATTTACCCCCTGTGGGCAGGCGGTACTGGCAAGTGTTTTCTTGCTTACATGAGCGCTGATGAGATTCAGGCAGTAAAGGAGGCAGCGCCTTGTGCGTACCAGCAACGCTGGGTTTCCGTCATGAAACAGGCACAGCTTGTACGCATAAGCGGGTATTCATACAGCATTGCCGAACGCGAAGCAGGGATCTCTTCCGTTGCCGCACCTGTTTTTGACTTTACCGGCAAACCAGCTGCATGCCTGACAATTTCGGGGCCGAGCATTCGTTTTACTGATGAACTCGTCTCAAAAATCATTCTCGCAATACTGAACGAATCCAGAGAACTTTCTTTATCACTTGGCGCCTCAGATGCCATGGTCCGTTTTCCTGTGCCGGCAAACTTTCCGCACCTGCAGAGCTTATGAATTGAAATTTAATCCTTGAAGTATTGTGTTTTCAACAGTTTATCCGCGCTATTCAAAACCTTTTCTGCTTCGTCAATAAAACAAGAGCAAAAAGAAGTTCAGACACAAAAATCCCTCTGGGTGCAGATATTCTGCAGCTCAGAGGGATTTTCAGCAGACACAGCAGATTGTTCGGGTATATGCTGTCTGTGAGGAAATAAGGGCTCGCCGGCCTCTCAGAGACACTTCTATTTTTTCTGCTGATCCAGCTGGCTGGCGGTCATGAGGACAACATGATGGATAAAAAAGAGCAGGTCCGTATCCCGGCCGGGTATGAATGACACGGCGCCGGCAAATTTCTCCAGGGCTGCTCTTTTCTTCGCATCAAGGCTGCTGTCGAGAATGACAACTCTGCCTTTTCTGAGTTTTTCGGCAATCTCTGCTGCGGCCTTCGGCTTTTCTGCTCTGACAAGTGCCTCAGCAAGTGCAAGTTCTTTCTCGTCTGGCACGCTGACTCGGCACCCCCACGCCTGAAAGAAGGGAATGTACCAGCCGCCGAAACACAGGACTTCCGCGTTTTTGAGACGGCCGCGGCCGGAAATCAGCACTGATCTGAGCCGTGCGTTAAACTCTCCGAGCCGGCGCTGATAAAAACTGTAATGTCCGGGATCAAGCGCCGCAAGGACATCCATGATTCTCTGCGCTGTAAAAGGCAGGTTTGCCGGATCGCCGTAAAAATATTCCCATCTGTCAATTTTCTGCTCATTGGTAAAAAGATACTGCACACCGGAACGTTTCTTTTCGGCCTCTGTCAGCGCAGAACGGCGTCCTTTCCGGTGTGCTGAGATCATAAACTCTTCGTACTCTGCCGGATTGAGCGCAATCAGCGGCAGTTCTGCGCCGCTTCCCGCCATCAGTACGGAGCGGGCGGCCGTCAGGCTGCCGTCCTCGCCCCAGCTCCAGCCGGAAGCTGTTTCAACATAAGGGCCGCCGATAAAGCGGACCAGCAGTTCCATAACGGGATCAACGGTAAGAACCTTTGTTTTCCCGGCAGCTTCCGCAGAGCTGAAAGACAGGACGCAGAGCACGGCAAATGCTGCAAGCAGACGTTTCATTCCGCTACTCCCGCGCGCAGATAACGGCTTCGTCGTTTCCGTCAAGTTCTTTCACGCGGACTTCCACGGTCTCCTGCTGCGACGTGGGAACGGCCTTTCCGAGATAATCGGGCTGTATTGGCAATTCTCTGTGCCCGCGGTCAATCAGGATCAGCAGCTGCACGCAGGCAGGACGTCCGATGTCGCCAAGGGCTTCCAGGGCAGCACGGATTGTTCTGCCGGTAAAAAGGACATCGTCAACAAGGATCACTTTTTTCCCGTTCAGGTCAAACGGTACGGAGGTACTGTGAACTACCGGCTGATCGCTGAGAAGGGTGATGTCATCGCGGTACAGCGTTATGTCAAGTTCACCGAGAGGCAGTTTGACTCCCTCGCTTCCGCGCATCATTTCGCGGAGCCGTCCGGCAAGATACACGCCGCGGCGCTGAATGCCGATGATCACGATATTCTCAACACCGTGATTTTTTTCAGCGATTTCGCTGCTCATGCGCCGCAGGGCGCGTTCCATGTCTTCGGCCGTCATCACTACGGCCTTTTCTCTGAGTTTCACGCCGCGTCACCTCGCTGAATGGGAAATTCTGCACTCCCGCGGTTATTTTTTTGGATCGGGACGGCTGCCGGGCTTCACAGGCGGGGTGCCGAGTTTCCTGCACAGCGGGCAGTTGTCGGGATCGTAGGTCTCAAACGAAACTTTAAACAGAGATACCAGGCCCGGGCCGAGCTGCTGTGTGCCGCCTGAACGGTCGACGATGCAGGCTGAACCCACCCATCTGCAGCCGCCGGCGGTCATATACTCCGCGGTTTCCTTAACTGAACCGCCTGTGGTCACTACGTCTTCCACGGCAACAAAGCTCTTTCCGACAGGCATGGGAAAACGGCGGAGCTTCATCTTTCCGTCTTCGCGCTCGCAGAACAGGAACGGAATATCAAGGGCACGGGCCACCTCGTGTCCCACGATCAGGCCGCCCAGTGCGGGAGAGACAATGAAATCAGGCTTCATATGAGCAATCCGTCTGGCGATTTCGCCGCCCACAAAAGCAGCATATCTGGGAAAGCGCAGCAGCATGGCGCACTGCATATAGTTGCCGCTGTGGCGCCCTGAGGTCAGTTTGAAATGGCCTGTAAGCCATGCATGACTTTCAATGAGCATCTCCTTGAGTTTTTCCTGTACCTGCTGATCTGTCAGTTCTTCCTGCATGATAAACCCTCCTCAATAGATTCGCTGATTTTCTTCACAGCCTCGCGCACGTCCGGGGCCTGATAAATGGGCCGTCCCATGACGATATAGTCAGCACCGTTACGGAACGCATCCGCAGGAGTTGCCACACGGCTCTGATCGTCGCCGCCAGCCACGAGGCGCACGCCGGGAACGACTTTCAGCAGCGAAGGACGCGTAATTTTTTTCACCATCTGAAGGTCAAGAGGCGAGCACACAATTCCGTCCATGCCGCAGTCATCGCACAGCCAGGCGCGCTTCTTGATGGCTTCATTCATCGGGCAGCCCGGCGCCACTTCTGCCCAGCTCTCCTCGTTGAAGCTTGTCAGAACGGTGATCCCCAGAAGCTTCATTGACGAGCCGAGGCGGTCGCGCGCTGCCACTGACTCTTCCATCATGCGGCGCCCGCCGTCAGAATGGAGCGTGAGGCAGAATATCCCCATGTCGGCCAGAGTTTCCACCGCAAGACGCACGGTATTTGGAATGTCATGCAGTTTCAGATCGAGAAAGAGCTTGTAACCATGATCCACAATTTCCCTGAGAAAGTGCGCGCCGCCCTGGGCGTACAGACGCGGTCCGATTTTAACCGCATCAATCAGTCCGCTGAGCATGTCCATCGTCTGACGGGCCTCGCGGAGCGTGTTGAGATCGAGCGCCACAAAAAGCGGCAGTGATTTACGCTGTGACATACAAGCACCCCTTTGAAAGTTAATCTTTCCCCGCTACTGCGTATTCCGGGCTTTTCCGCAAAGCTCGGAAACTGAGCTGACTTTAAACTGCCTGACTGCATTCAGAAGTCCGGCATGTATTTTTTCCAGTGTGTCAAAACCGCTGAACAGAGCCGCCCCCACTTCAACCGCGGCTGCTCCGGCCATGATCATGGCAAGCGCGGAGTCAGCATCAGAAACGCCGCCGCAGCCGATCACGGGAATTTTCACGGCACCGGCGGCATCCCACACGGTGCGGAGCGCCAGCGGGAACACGGCAGGGCCGGAAAGTCCCGCGACACGGCGGGCAAACACCGGAACGCCGCGCTTTGTGTCAATGGCCATGCCGAGCCAGGTATTACCAACCACGACAGCGCTGGCACCGGCGGACTCTGCCGCTTTTGCCACGGCGGAAATGTCCGGCGCCTGCGGCGTCAGCTTGACCCACAGCGGGCCGTCCCAGCGGTGCCGCGCCAGTTCAACGGCCTGTGCTGTCAGATCGGGACTGACGCCCCAGCTCATGCAGCCATGGTCTGTGTTGGGACATGAGATATTCAGTTCAACTGCATCGGCCATGCCGCGGACTTCGGCGGTGCGGCGCATCATATAATCCAGTTCTCCGGCACTCTGCATGCAGATGTTGAGAATCACGGGGACGCCGCGCTGATGCAGCTGAGGCAGGCGCACATCTATAAAGTGATCGATTCCCTCGTTCTGAAGGCCGATGCTGTTGAGTATGCCGGAAGGCGTTTCCCAGACGCGGGTGCCGGGGTTGCCGGCGCACGGGTCTTTTGTGATGGCCTTAGAGCAGATGGCCCCCACATAACGTGTCAGATCCTCCTGCCACAGGTTTTCTTCGTAAGCCCACGTTCCCGAGGCTATGACGACCGGCGTCTTTAATTTCAGGCCGCCGGCTGTGACGGCAAGCGCATCAGAGGTGCAGCTCATCCCATTTCACCTCCCGTGCCTGAAAAACCGGGCCGTCGATGCACACCCGGCGCCGGCCTGTTGTCGTATCCACAACGCAGCCGAAGCAGCCGCCCATGCCGCAGCCCATGCGTTTTTCGAGGCTTACCCAGATATCGTCGCATTCAGCGCCGTACTTTTCATAGAGGGCTTTCATCATTGGATTGGGACCGCAGCATACCACTGATACGTCAGCGAGGCTGCGGCCTTCAAGGCCGGCGATTGAAAAGCCTTTCAGCCCGATGGAGCCGTCGTCGCTGTACAGTGTCATCTCAGGCGCTCTCTGCTTCACCCACGCAGCAAAATCTTTCCACGCGGCGTTGCCGACGCCGAGGAACAGCTCCTCAAAGCCGCCGATTTTTTTCCGCAGATACAGCAGCGGGGCGATTCCAAGCGTTCCTGCGACAGCCCATACACGGCGGTGCTTCATCTTTCTGAAGCTGCCGCCCACCGGCCCGCGGACGGAAAAAACACTGCCTTCGCGGCCTTCCGCCAGCAGTCCGGTCCCTTTTCCAACGACGCGGAACAGCACGTCAAAAGTGCCTGCTGCTTCATCCGCATCGAGAACGCCAAGCGGCCGGCGGAGCAGCGGCGCTGTGGAACGGGACGTTTTGAACAGGACGAAATTTCCCGGTTCCGCCGCCGAGGCAATTTCGGGACATTCAAAGACCAGATGCCAGATGCCGGACGAAATCTGTTCCTTCACCTTCAGCCGCGCATCATAATCGCGGATCATTTCTTTCCCTCCCCGCCAGAAACGAGTGATCGTTTTTCAATTTACGGACTATTTTACTGCATCAAAGGAAAATATCCAATCGGTTGCACGTTACACCCGGCGGTCACACGTCACACGTCCGCCCAGCACTGTCATTAAGACTGAGCCTTTCAGCACGCGGCCGTTGAACGGGCAGTTGCGCCCCTTTGATTTGAACTTCGACGCGTCAACAAGCCACTCCCTTGACGGGTCAAAGAGCACAAGATCCGCTGCGCTGCCCGGCTCCAGTCTGACTGCAGGAAGTCCGAAAATGCGCCGCGGGGCCGTGCTCATGCGCTCAACCAGCGCTGAAACGGGGAAACCCAGCTTTCCGCAGAGGCCGTCAAGACATACTGCCAGCGATGTCTCCAGCCCGATAATGCCGTTCGGAGCCTTGGCGATGCCCTGCGCCTTCTCTGCCGGCGTGTGCGGGGCATGATCCGTCGCCACAACGTCAAGCACGCCCTCCATCAGCGCCGTGCGTACAGCTTCCGCATCCTCGGGAAGGCGGAGCGGCGGGCTCATCTTTGCATTTGATCCGCATTCGAGTATGGCCGATTCGTCCAGAAACATGTGATGCGGGGTTGCCTCCGCCGTGACATTGACGCCGCGGCGTTTTGCGTCGGCAATAATATGAACGCCCCGCGCCGTGCTGACATGCTGTACATGCACATGGGCTCCTGTCTTTTCAGCAAAGAACACATCGCGCAGAATCATCAGCTCTTCAGCAAGAGCCGGCGTGCCGGAAAGCCCCAGTTTCCTTGAAATGGCCCCCCGGTTCATTGACCGGTCGCCCTCAAAACCATGGGCTTCGCAGTGCACGCTGACCGGCATATCGAGCGCAGCCGCTTTTTCAAAAGCCCGGTAGAAAAGCGCGCTGTCAGCCACGGTCAGTCCGTCGTCGCTGAAGCAGACAGCGCCGGCCTGTTTCAGCGCTTCGAAATCAGTCAGCTCTCTGCCTTCCATGTTTTTTGTCACAGCCGCCGCCGGGTAGATGCGGCAATCCATGGTTTTATTGCGCTCAATACAGTTCCTGACAGCTTCAGGCGTGTCAACGGGCGGTTTTGTGTTCGCCATGGTGACGACCGCTGTAAAACCGCCGTCCGCGGCGGCCGCGCAGCCGGTTTCAAGCGTTTCCTTCTGCGTCAGCCCGGGATCACGGAAATGAACGTGAAGATCCACAAGCCCCGGTGCCAGGACAGCGCCGCGGCAGTCGACTGTTTCAGCCGCCGGAATTTCAGGCAGGGACGGGCCGACAGCTGATATGACGCCGTTTTCTGCCAGCAGGTCACCCTTCATGTCCATTTTCAGCGCAGGGTCAATCAGCCGTGCGTTTCTAAACAGAACTGCTGTCATGAAAAATCCCCCTTTGCAGCACAGTCTGCCGATCTGAAAAACATCACGCAAATGCGGCACATTCTAGCGGACAATGCCTCTGACTGTCTCAAGCAGCACTTCGTAGCCGGGCCGCACACGGTTCCATTCAATCCGCTCGTCCGGGTTATGGCTGATTCCGTCTTTGCACGGCACAAAAATCAGCGCCGAAGGAATCAGCGAAGCCATATACATTGCGTCATGGCCTGCACCGCTCGGCATGCGGCGGTATTTCACGCCGCGGCTGCGGCACACGTTTTCAACGCGGCGGGCAAGCAGTCCGTCCATCACAACAGGCTTATCCTCGGAGTAAAGGGTAAAGCCGATTTTCACGCCGCGCTCCTTTTCAACGGCGCGCACGCGGTTCAGCACTTGTGTGTAAACGCGGCGGATGCTTTTCTCAACAATACCGCGGATGTCGACTTTCAGCACCGCGCGCCCGGGCACAACGTTCATGGCACCCGGCTCGCACTGGCATACGCCGACAGTGGCCACGGAGCCGAACTCGCTTTCCTCGCGGCCCGCACGCTCCACGGCCAGAATAATATCGGCCGCAGCGGCCAGCGCATCATGGCGCATATTCATCGGGCACGCCCCGGAATGGGCCTGCTGCCCAGTGATTTCAAGCATGAAGCGGGTCGGCGCCGCAATGGCCTCGACGATGCCGACGTCCTCGCCGTTCCAGTCCAGCACGGGTCCCTGCTCGATATGAAGCTCAAAATAAGAATGATATGACGCAGGAGCAAGACAGTCGCGGAAAAGATATTCCGGCTTTCCGCCGAATTCGCGCAGCGCGTCAAGCAGTGTCTTTCCGCTGCTGTCACGGAAGCGCAGCGTATCGCCAAGGGTCAGATTTCCGGTGGCCGCCCGGCTGCCGATGCAGGACAGCGAAAAGCGGCTTGATTCTTCTGAAGTAAACACGACCACAGAAAGGGGCCTTGCCGGTCTGGAGCCGTCGGACAGGATGTCCCTTACTACGCCAAGACCCGAGGCCACACCGAGAACGCCGTCATAATCGCCGCCGTGCGGCACTGCGTCAAGATGCGAGCCGATGACAACGCCGGGGCGGTCAGAAGTTCCCTCACAGCTGCCCCAGATGCTGCAGCAGGCGTCCATGCGCACTGACATGCCCAGCGACTTCATTTCATTCACGACAATTTCGCGGGCCTGACGGTCCGCCTCAGTCAGCGCAAGACGGTCTACGCCGCGGTCAGTGCGTCCGCACTTCGCGACCGCTTCAACAATTTCGCGGGTACGGTCAAAGCCGGTCACATGAATCCCCTACTTTCCATAAACCAGCGCCGGCAGGAATGTGGAGATGGGCGGCACATAGGAAATTACCAGGAGGCCGATGATGGACACGAGAATGAAAATCATCACTGAACGGATGATCCTCGACATGGGCAGCCCCGTCACGCCGGACGCCACAAACAGGTTCAGCCCGAAGGGCGGCGTGAAGTTGCCCAGAGCAAGATTGGAGACCATGATGATTCCGAGGTGAAGCGGGTCGATGCCCATCTGCATGGCAATGGGATAGAACAGCGGCGCCAGAATGACTATGGCCGCAATGCCCTCCATGAACATGCCGACAATCAGGAGAATGATGTTCACCATGGCGATGAACGCCCACGGGGAACGGATATTGGCAATGATGGCCGACGTAACCATCTGGGGAATCCTCGCCACTGTGAGGAACCACGCAAAGCTGGTCGCCGCGGCAACCAGGATCATGACCTGTGCGCAGGTCACAGCCGAGCGGAGGCACACATCAAACAGCTTGGCCCACGTGATTTCGCGGTAGACGCAGACACCGACAAACAGCGCATAAACAGCGGAAATTCCGGCCGCCTCCGTGGGCGTGAACACGCCGCAGTAAATGCCGCCGAGGATAATTACCGGCACCATCAGCGACCAGCCGGCTTCAAGCGTGTTGCGGCCGATTTCAGCCCACGTGGAGGGTTCGGAAACTTTCAGCTCATGAGTGCGCGAAAAAAGCCAAATGTAGACCACCGTCGCCAGGCCGTAGACGATGCCCGCGCTGACGCCTGACATGAACAGAGAGCCGACTGACACGCCCGTGGCCGCTGCATACATGATCAGCGTGATGCTGGGCGGAATGATCAGCGCAACCGAGCCTGACGACGTGATCAGTCCTGCCGAGAAGCCCTCCGGGTAGCCGCTCTGAATCAGTTCAGGATAAAGAACGCGCCCCATGGCGATGACCGTGGCGGGAGACGAACCGCACAGAGCGCCGAAAATCATGCAGGTGCACTGCGTTGTGTAGGCCAGACCGCCCTTGCGGGCTCCCACAAGGCTCCGCGTCCATTTCAGAATGCGCTTCGAAAGGCCGCCCGTGTCCATCAGATTGGCCGCAAAAATAAAAAACGGCATGGACATCAGCGAAAATTTATCAAGCCCGCCGAACATTCTCTGAGCAAGAACCATCGGGTCAAGGCTTGTAAACATCAGCATAGCGGCAAGAACAGCCAGCGCCAGCGCCACAAAGATCGGCACGCTGCCGAAAAGCATCACCAGAAGCAGGCACATCAGAAAAACAGACATGATCAGGCTTCCTCCTTCCGGAACGCGGCGGTGAAAAACCGCAGAGCCATCAGCGCTGATCCGAGCGGCATTGCCAGATAGGGAATCCACATGGGAATCCCCATGGCCGGGGAAGCCTGCTCCAGCTCCACAGTGAACGCCACAAGCCGTGCGCTGTACCAGAACAGCGCCGCGCAGAACCCGCCGGCAACGAAAAACACCAGCCGCGTCACCGCCAGCGCCGCTTTTTTCGGCAGCATGGTCAGCAGAAAGTCCATGCGGATATGGGCGCCGCGGCGCACGCAGATGCTGCCGCCGATAAAGGTGATCCAGATCATCAGATAGCGGATCAGTTCTTCCGCCCAGCTTGTACTGGCGCTGAACACGTAGCGCAGCACCACGTTGACAAAAAGCACAAGAGCCGTCAGCAGCAGCGAGGCGGCGCAGAACACATCTTCAACCTTGTCGAGGATTTTCATCATAGGAATCGTTTTCCTCCCGCAAAGCACTTCATCAAGATAAAAACTGTCCCGGAAACAAAAAGCGGGGCGAACTCCACATCGAAGCCGCCCCAATAGAGGAATTGCCCGCGGACACTCAGTGTGCCGTCACCACGACGGCAGTTTCAAAGCGTCCTGCTGTCACAAAAGCGAAATCTGCCTATTTCGCTTTTTTTGCATTATATACTGCGTCAAGCAGTTCTTTCTTGGAAGAGGATCCCTCAACGAACTTGGCGTGAAGCGGAAGGCTGATCTGCACAAACTTCTCGCGGTTCTCAGGCGTCAGTTCGGTGATGGCGATCTTCGACTGTCTGATCTGATCAAGGAACTTCGCCTCTCCGTTGGTCTGAGCCTCGCGCTCAGCCCTGCGTGCCTCAGCCTCGCATTCAACGATGAGTTTCTGCACGTCCTCGCTCTGCTTGCCGAACCAGCGGCTGTTGACAATGAACAGATATCCGAGGAACCCGTGGTTGCTGATGGTCATGTAATCCTGAACTTCATAGAGCTTTGCCATCGCAATGGTCTGAAGGGGATTTTCCTGCCCGTCGACAATGTGCTGCTGCAGAGCGTTGTAAAGTTCGGCGTACTCAATGGGGATCGGGTTTGCCCCCCACGAACGGTACTGCTCAACCAGCTGGGGGCTGGGCATGACGCGGATCTTCATGCCTTTCAGGTCAGCCGGCTCGTTGACAGGTTTGCCGGCAGTCGTTATCTGTTTGAAGCCCGAAGCCCACAGTCCCAGTGTTTTAAAACCCTTTGCCTCGCAGCGGGCGTAGAACTTCTGCCCCACTTCGCCGTCCATGATGCGGTACAGCTCGTCCTTATCAGCCCACAGGAACGGGAAATCAATGACGCTCAGCTCTTCAACAAAGGGAGTCAGCACCGATGTGGGCTGCACCGACATTTCAAGTGTCCCCATCTGCACCATTTCAGCCTGCTCACGCATGGAACCCAGCTGCATCTGGGGGAAAACGTCAACAGTAATCTGTCCGCCCGATTTTTCCTCCATCAGCTTTTTAAAAGTCTGCGCGCCGATATCTTCCGGGCTGTCAACCGGCTGGTTGTGGCTCAGGCGGATGTTCATTTTCGGATAATCCGCCGCAAAAGCAGCTGACGCCGCGGCGATCGCCGCGCTGACAAGCAGAAACGCTGCAAACCTTTTCATAGAGATCCCGCTCCTTTTCAGTTTTTATTCTCAGATTCCTGTAATCTCTTCAGCACAGTTATTATAGCAAGATGCCAAAAACTGTGCAACCGGTTTTATAAGTCAAAAATTCACACAAAAATTATCTTTTCCATGAAGTAAAATTTCAAACCCGTTCAATTTTCTGCCGGCAGCCTCTGATTACACCGCCGAAACCCAGTGTGCGCCGCCTGCATCCTCTTCTGCCGGCGCGGCAGCAGCTGAAGCAGATTCCGAAACGGCCCCTCCGCAGAAAGGCAGGCGCGCCCGCCGGTGCAGACAAAACTGCCAGACCGGTGCAGGAACCGCATCACCTGAGCGGAGCAGGTGAAGCGCCGTCAGAAACAGGGTTGAAAAGTGCCGCGGAACGTGTTTGAATAAAGACAGTCCGGCATTGAGTTCACCCGGTATGCAGATGTTTTTCCTGACAGAGAGGGGAAGATAAAATTGAAACTGAAAAACAATGACATCCGTTTGATTGCCGAAGGCGGCGGGCAGTCTCTGGCGCTGATCAGTCTGCCGCTGGCAGTCCCCGGATTCAGTAATTTTCTCAGCTCATGGCTGATCAGGACACCAGAAGGAACAGTGCTTGTCGACTGCGGCGTCGCAGGAAGCTACCCGTATCTGAAAAAAGCGCTCGATTCACTGGGCATCAGCCCGGATCTGCTTCTGCTCACTCATATTCACCTTGATCACTGCGGCGCTGCCGGATATCTGTGCCGCGATTTTCCCGGCATGAAGGTTTTCTGTTTCGAACGTGCCGCCAAACATCTGATCAACCCTGAAAAACTCTGGAACGCCACCGCGGCCACGCTCGGCACCGCTATGGCAGAGGTCTATCAGCCGCCGCTCCCCGTGCCCGCACAGAACATCATCACGCGGGAACAGCTTCCCGCTGCGTGGCAGGTCATTGACACCCCCGGGCACGCCCCGCACCACGTCTCGTTCCTTGTGAACCTCGCGGGTCAGCGTGTGTGCTTCGGCGGCGAAGCTCTGGGCGTCGTTGCCGGCAGGGGGGCAGAAGACTGGTTCCGCGACGGTGTCCGCCGCACGGGCATCCGCCCGGCCACGCCGCCGAAATACATTCCCGAAATCGGGCGCGCCAGCATGCAAAAGCTGGCTGCCGGACAGTGGGACCTGTTCTGCTGCGCCCACGGCGGCGCCGTGACAGACCGGACGCTGCCGGAACGCGCGCTGAAGCAGAATCAGTTCTGGGAGAAAGAAATCGCCGCCGGCCTTGAAAAGGGCCTTTCCGAGCAACAAATGATTCAGCTGATGGTGCGTGACGACCCGGAACTGGTCGACCTTGCCTTTTACACCGAAGAAAACCACCAGCGCGAAATCTATTTCATCGGCAACAGCGTGCGCGGCTTTGTCCGTTTTCTGACAGAACAGAAGCAGGGCGCATAAACGGCCCGCAGTACAAAAAAGGAGGAATGCCCGGTCAGGACATTCCCCCCTCTTTTATTCTGTTCAGCGTGCAGAATCCACTTATTCCAGCTTATTTCTGCGGCTGTGCGGGCGAAAAGATAAATGCCATGAAACGGCACAGCGTGTACAGCACCAGCACCGCGGCCAGAACCGTCTCAGCCGTCACGACCGGCTGCAGCCACGGCTGCGGGGAACCAAGCTTTGCCGCGCAGGCCATCGTCATTTTTGACGCGGTGGCAGTAATGACAAACGGGAAGGTGAACGCCGCCCAGCTCGGATAAAACGGCTGCCGGATGTACTTCAGCAGCTGTACAAGAGCAAACAGGAAAAGCGCCGCAGAAAGAATGTAAATGCCCATCAGAAACGCCAGAGATTTCGGCGAAACACTCTGCACGTACGCCGCAGCACAGAGACTTGCAGGGGCTGCGTATATGCAGATCAGCGGGCGTGCCGGCGCCGGAATTTCAGGATATTTCACGTGGCGCACCGTCACCAGAACCAGAAGCGGCAGAAACGTGGCAAAGCCGAACCAGAAAGCTGCCGTGCCGACATTCTGCGTGCCGAACGCCGGCGCGGAAACAGACGCCACCGCGATACCGACGTAGACGATGTAATAACTGGCAAACACGCTCTGCATTTTCAGCTTCAGAATGAAACGGAACGTGAAATATACAATGAGCAGCACATGAAGCCCGACAGCACCGTACCACAGATACAGCGCGCCGGCACCGGCCGCGGGCTTCAGACTGGCCGCAAGCAGCATCAGAGTCATGGAAAATGTGCCCGACACACTGGCTGTGACAGGGTTTTTCATGTCTTCCGCAAGGGCTGACGGGTACACAATGCACCGGAACAGGAACATCAGCACCAGTACGCCCGACGCTGCGACACACAACAGGCGCAGCGCCTCCGAACTGCTCTGCAGCAGGTTGCCGAGGGCGGCAAGGCCGAGAGCCGTGCCGCAGACAGGCAGGGGGACTCTTTTTAAAATCCGGCCCATGGCGAACTCTTACTCTGCATCCTGTCCGTCAAGATTGACCAGCCCGAGCTCGCGGATCACAATATCCGCCACTTTCCAGGCGCACAGCCCCGTGAAGCGGATGCACTGCTCCTTGTGCTCGCCCTTGCCCATATCGAATTCACGGGTCAGAATCCGGCAGCAGGTTGCCCCCTTCCCGTTGGCCTTTTTGAACCAGTCATGAAGTTCATTGGCAAGCTGCATGACTTTAATTGATTTAGGATCCTTGGGACCGTTGGGTTCCGTGCGCCCGAAAAACAGGCCGAGCGCCATGATGCCGCCGTTCAGAGCGCCGCAGATGCAGCCTGAACGCCCGACTCCCACGGCCATGCCTGAACTCATGGCAATCACTTCGGGCGGAACATCCAGTTCGAAGTTGTCGCGGATGGCACTCATCAGTGCCTCGCAGCAGTAAAAACCGTTGCGGTAATTGTTCTCTGCATCCTTCTGAACTTTCTTTGGGCTGATTTCTCTTTTCACGTGCATTTCTGTTTCCTCCTGACAGTGTATTTTTTGAGAGCTTCCGCTCTGCAAAACCCGCAGCCATCCCCCGCAGACCGGCCCGCTGTGCTTTTCCGCAGCCATACCGCCCGCCGTGATGAAAACGAACTAACTATGACTTTTAATAAACATAACTATAACATAATGTGTCATGTAAATGGTTCTTTTTGTTATAATTAATATACTTTATATTAAATTCATAAAATCCCGCATAAGTAAAAACAGCAGCAAAGCTCCGCCTCGGCCGCACTGTTCCCCGCAAAGTCCCCTTCTCCGGGCTTCAAACCGGCTGCGCCGCACAAAAAAAATGGAACCTCCGCTGTCATGCTGACGGCGCGGGGTTCCATTTTTCTCTGTTGTTTTGTAAAATTTCAGCTTAAAAGTTCGGTTCGGGGCCGCTTTCGTATTTCAGTCCCCAGTCTTCGCAGATGCCGCGCGTAAAAAGCAGGTGAATGCACGGAACGCCTTTTTCAAGATAATCTTTGATCAGCCCGCGGCTCCAGCCCTTGGATTTTACGGAATAAGACGGCATGATCAGCCCGTGCGGCATCTGCTCGCCGAACTCGATGGCCGTACCGAGGCTGAGCCAGGAGCCGCCGCAGTTCACAAAGGCTTTCAGCGGCCGCGATTCAAACAGGGCACGGCGGAACATCATCGACGTGTAGTGCCCATCCGGCACCATGCAGGTTTCATTGCGCTGCGCCATCAGCACAATCACTTCAGGCAGTGCATTTTCTTCAAGGACATTGCGGCGGATCCGGTCGTCAATGCCGCCCGGCGTCAGCGCGTCAATGCGTACGTCAAGGACGCCCTCGCGGCGCAGCACGTCAAACATGACCGGCAGCGTAAATTTCGGAATATCCGAACCGTACATCGATGATCCGTAGGAAAGCACAAACAGCGTGTTCAGCTTCAGCACCTTTGCCGCACAGTGAACAGCCAGCACGAACCCGGGATACGAACTCGTGGCGTTGATGCCGATCCAGTCGCCGCTGCGGACGCCGGCACGGATCAGATAGCCTGCCACGGCCCCCGCCATTTCGGGCTGGGACGACCAGCGCTTATCATGCCAGCTGCCCGGGGTTGTAACAAGCTGGGATATTTCCGCGCCGATCAGTCCCGTATGATCAGGGTCAAGGCGCTGGTCAAATTCAGGCACAATCAGCTTTCTCGCGCTCCAGAGCTTCTGTTCGCAGCGCCGCATCAGCTCAACGGCTTCATCCTGCCGCGGGTCTTCAAATGCCGGTGCAGGCATTGCAGAAACCAGGAACAGCAGCACCGCCAGTTTCAAAATGCGTTTCATTTTCCTTCTCCCCATTGTTTTTATCAGTCTCAGGCAGCGGACTGCCGGGACTGCAGTTTTTTGCGCTGAGCCTGGCACCAGAGAAAAACCGCTGCACAGACTGCAAACAGCACAGCGTAGACTTCCAGCACCGGCGTGTAGCTTCCCGCCAGCGCACAGCCGAAATTGATCAGCGGGTTGCCGGCGGCAATTCCGCCCGCCATTACCGCGAAGAAAATTCCCACCAGAGCCGTGTAAACCTGCGAGCCGAGCAGATCAGACACCAGCAGCGGCACAATGATGGTTTCCACCGGCATGGCAAAACCCAGCAGCACCGCGAAAAAGACGGCATCAATCCTGCTGCCCGCCCGGGCCAGAACCAGCATTGAGGCAATGCCCGAGGCACAGCACAGCAGAAAGACCGGCCTCAGTCCCCAGCGGTCGTACATCATGCCGTAAAGTACCTTTGTGAACCCGAGAATTATAAACATCAGCCCCGTCATCTGCCCGGCAAAGACAGGGTCGAACCCGCGGTCGACCAGATGGGCCGGTGCAGCCGTGTAAACCGGGTTGCACAGCCAGCCCATCACAAATACCAGCACAAAGAGCACATAGAAATAAGGCTGGCGTTTCAGGACTTCCATCGGCACGCCGCGCCACGATGAAACGTTCTTTTTTCTGTCGTCCGAAGCAGACTGCGCGTCTTTTTTCCGGGTGCGCACCAGCATGGACAGCGCAGTTCCCAGCACAAGAATCAGAACTGCCGTAAGCCGGTAGGAATACCGCCAGCCGTAAGCCGCAATCCACCCGGCCACAAGAAAATTGCCGACACCGCCGCCGATGCCGCTTGCGGCATAAACGACGCCGAGCACCGTACCCCGGTTCCTGTCAAACCAGTTATCGACAAGCCACGCGCACGTGGCATTGGTACAGAGCGCCAGAGCGATTCCCTGCAGCGCACCGCCCGCAAAAAACGTAAAAAGGCTGCTGCCCGCGGAAAACATGAAAAACGCCCCTGCCAGGCAGACAAAACCCAGAGTGCTGATCCCGCGCGCTCCCAGCCGGGCGAAAATAAAAGCCCACAGCAGATTGGAGAACATTTTACAGACATATCTCATGCTGAACGTCATGGAAAAATCGGCACGGCTGAAGCCCAGCGCCTCAGTAACCGGCGTAAGGTACTGGCCGTTCGGCGCATTGCCGAGGCCCATGGCGACAAACATGAACATGAAGCAGACAGCCGCAGTCACCCAGCGGTATGCGTCATTTTTCTCACATGAGGTTTTCAGCGTCTCCATCAAATCCCTCCGCTTCTGCTGCATGAAACACTACAAAATCAGCCCCGGCGCGCGGCATCCGAGCTGCACGCCGGAAGCTGAATCTAGAGGATAAAGCTCGCCACTGAAAAATACAGCGCCAGACCCAGCACGTCACTGACCGTCGCCAGCAGCGGCCCAGACATGATCGCCGGGTCAAGGTGCACCCTGCTGATGAGAAAAGGCAGCACTGCGCCGAGAATATTTGAAACCATCACGACAAAGACCATGGAAATGCCAACAACAAAGGTCACGCCGCCGCCGGTGCCGAGCAGAAGCGACCGGCCCATGGCAAGCACGGCCATGGCAGCGCCGAGAATCACGCCAGTCAGCAGTTCACGCACAATCACGCGCCAGAACATGCTGTTTTTCATGTCTCCCAGATCAAGGGAACGGATGATAAGCGCCGAAATCTGGCCGCTCACGTTGCCGCCGGTATCGATCAGCAGCGGCACGAAGAACGACAGCGCCATGACCTGCGACAGCAGCGACTCGTAGTTTTCAATGATCCCCGTCGTCAGGACACCTGTCACCATGCACAGCAGAAGACACGGGAAACGGCGCAGAGTTTCGCCCCACAGGCTTCCCTCGCTGTTGTCGCCGTAAAGGCCGCCGCTGTGGTGGAACAGTTCGGTGTTCTCATCCTCCATTACATCAAGCACGTCGTCGAACGGCAGAACGCCCACAAGCCGCCCGTCCTTCACGACAGGAAGCACCTGCACGTCATAGCGCGACATGAGGTGCGCTGCGTCAGCGCGGTCCATTTCGGGCGGCACCGAGTGGCAGTCCTCGTCGGTCAGCTGCTCCACTTTCGTTTCAGGTGAGGCCAGCACAAGGTCTTCAAGGGCCGCCGTGCCGAGAAACCTGCCGTCGCGGATGACAAAGCAGTGGTACACCAGATCCTTGCCGGGGGCATCGCGGCGGATTTTCTCAAGCGCTTCGGCCACAGTGTCATCCGGCGAGAGAATCACGCCGTTGCCGCTCATGATTTCACCGACGGAATCCTCTGGCCACGGCCGTTTCGGCTCAAGCAGGTTCTTAATGTTCTGGGGCAGTTTTTCAAGGAGTTCACGCCCCTGAAGCGAGGGCAGCGCGTTGAAAATTTCAGGCAGCAGTGATTCGGGCAGGGAAAGAAACAGGCCTCTCAGCTCGGGAATGGCAGCGCTGCTCAGCAGTTTCTGAATTTCACGGCGCGACAGGCTCTGCATCAGCTCCGTAAGTTTCAGCGGGCGCAGAACGCTGCACAGCGCAAGGCCGCATCTGGGCGGCAGATGAATAATCTCTTCCTTCAGGACTTCTGTTGAAAGTCCCTTTACTAAACTGCGCGCCTCGTCCAGCTTTCCCTGCTGCAGCAGGGCTTTAAGCCGGGAACTGAATCCCATGCGGGGCGGCATTGGTGGTCATCCTCCTTCACGGAGGCGAAGCTGTTATTCATGGCAGTCACCTCATGAAACCAGACGGCTGAGGAAGATCTGCGCCGTCTCAAAGTAGACAATCAGTCCGCACACATCGACCACTGTGGTGATAAAAGGCCCGGACATGACCGCCGGATCAATGTGAACCGCTCTGGCCAGCACCGGCAGAAGCGTTCCGGCCAGGTTGCCGAGAAGCACAACCAGCATCACGCCGACTCCCACTGTGAGGCACACGGCAATGCCGGTGCCAAGCGACCACGCGCGCGCCAGGCCGAGAAGCCCGAGCGCCGAGCCGAGCAGCATTCCGGTTACGCACTCGCGCATCATGATGCGTCCCAGATCGCTCCAGTGAATATCTCCCAGCGTCATGCCGCGGATCATCAGCGTCGCTGCCTGGGTGCCCGCGTTGCCGCCCGTTCCGATCAGCAGCGGCACGAAGAACGTCAGAGACACAATCTTCTGCGTGAGCGGCGAATAGTATTTCAGAACCGTTGACGTCAGGGCTTCTGTGAGAATACAGATCACAAGCCAGATAAAACGCTTGCGGGCCAGCGTCATAATGCCCGCGTCGAGATACTCTTCCTCGACAGGCTCAACGCCCGCCATGCGCTCGTAGTCTTCAGTCGCCTCTTCCTCAACCACGTCAAGGATATCGTCGAAGGTGATGATTCCCACAAGGCGGTTTTCCCTGTCAACCACAGGCAGAGTGTGAAGGTCGTATTTGGAAATGACCCGGGCTGCCTCTTCCTGGTCAGCCGAGGTCGTCACGGAAACGGGATCGCCGTCCATTATGTCGATTACGTTCGTGTCCGGGTCGGCCAGCACAAGATCTTCAAGTTCCACCGCGCCGAGAAGGTGGCGCCCTTCGTCGGTGACAAAACACGTGTAAATTGTTTCCTTGCCCCTTGCGGTGGCACGGATCCGTTCAACAGCCGTCCTCACCGTCATATGGGCTTTCAGGTCGATGTATTCGGCCGTCATGATGCGGCCGGCGCTGTCCTCAGGATAGCCCAGCAGGGCGTTGGCAAGCTTCCGCTCCTGAGGCGACAGCTTCAGCAGAAGCCGCTTCACCGTTGTTGCGGGCAGTTCATCGAAAAGCTCCGTGCGGTCATCGTCGGACATTTCCTCGATAATTTCTGAAACTTCCTCGTCAGTTGCATGTTTGAGAAAGCGTTCCTGCTCGTCAAAGCCCAGAAGTTCAAAGACTTCGACAGCAAGGTCTTTCGGCAGAAGCCTGAAATACAGCACCAGCTTTGCAGGCGGAAGATCTTCCAGCCCTTCGGCGATGTCAACAGGCTCCATGTCAGTGAGAAGCTCTTTCGCTTCACGATAGCGCTTCTGGCTGATGCAGACATCTACTTTCTGCATCAGTCTGTTGTCTTCGGGCGACATCAATAACACTCCCCCCGTCAGCGCCGCAGCCGGTGGGGATTAAACAGAACGGCCGGGCGCCGCTGGATTTTTTCTGGCACTTCGTAATGGAATGCCGTCAGATGCTTGTTCCATTTGGACCTGACCGTCTCCTCTCATGGAAATTTCAACTTCGTGCCTGACTCAGCACGAGCTTCTTAATGATACACATTCGCAAAAAATGATTCAAGCTGAAATACCGTTTTTCGCAAAAAAATTTCCCCTTGTTCCCGCCGTTTCCCCGGAACCTAAGAAAAACATGCCCTTCATTTTACACCCGCCGGCGCCGATGTCTGAAAAACAGACAGGTACGGAAATACAGAAAAAATACAAAAGGGAACGGCTGCAGAAGCCGTTCCCCTGTAAAATCGCTTTTTCTGTTTTATTTTGCTCGGATCAGATGCAGCGGGTAAACTCTTCCAGAACTCTCTCACAGACCAGACGGTCTGAATCGCTGACCTTCATTGCCAGTTTGCGGACCAGTTCGCGCTGGCGCTTCAGGTGCTCAGTATAATAAGCGCGCCCCTTTTCGGAAAGCTGAATCTTGTAGCTGCGGCGGTCGTTTTCGTTGCGGCAGCGCTCCACAAGACCCATCACCTGAAGGCGGTCAATCATCACCGTCACAGTGCCCGTGGTAAGTTCCATGCGGTCGGCAATGTCCTTCATGCGGATATCCTTGTTGCGGCCGATCACGCAGATAGTGCGCATCTGAGGCGCGGAAAGCCTGCCGAGTTTTGCCACAGAGGCTTCCCAGCCGTAATAACGCTCGCAGAACTCTACGAGCGTGGAAGTCATTTTTTCAAGTTCTTCTTCGCTGATCATAACAGATCTCCAGTCCCTTCAGATAAATTTACCTTCAGTTGCACCCGTATAATCGTCTTACGGGCGTTGATTTTATCACAGGATTTTTTGACTTTCAACCTTGCGAAAAATCACAGTACCCCGCTGAATTTTTTCACGGCAGGACACCGGCCATAAGTGCCCGCCGTACAACCCTATTGTACAATTTTTATTTCAAACTGAAAACATATAAAACGAATTTAGAATAAACAAATTATCAAGCATAAAAGCGCACTTTTTTAATTCATTTTGCATAATTCCGCCGACTGCCCTATAAAAATCTGCTGAACACCTCTCAGCGCACACATCGGGCTGAAACGCAAATTTTACTATGACAGCGCTTCGAAACAGAGTATAATATCATTTAAATAGAAGGTTTTTAAGTGCCTTTCGCCCGTTTTTTCAGATTGTTTGATGAAAGACTTGTGAACAGCAGAACTAAACAGGCCGGTACTCTGTGCGTGCCGGTCTGTACCGGCCGCAGC
>CAZDXA010000010.1:0-60380 GCA_964509435.1 uncultured Synergistaceae bacterium
TCCCCTCTCTCGCACCATTCCAATTGACCGCAGATTGTCACGTTTAATCAGAATTATTTCAAAAGCCCCGCGCGAGCGGGGCTTTTTTGTTGTCCTGTATCTGCAGAAAATGAAAATTTTATCTCCGTGTATCACAGATTATCCCTTAATAGTACTCAGAGTATTGTCATTGATAAAAACGGGGTACTGCAGGAGGAATGACGCTGGCATACTGATTGAACGCGTTTTGCGAAATCTGAAGCCGAAAGAAAAAAGATACATGATCTGCGACGCGGGGCATCTATAATAGAGGGCCTTCCTACTGGCGCGCTGTCACGGATTTACCGCCAGGGTGGAGCGGGATAAAATTCAGGCCGCCGTGCATGAGAGTAGTGCGCTGTCCAGTACCCCGACATTCCGAGTGCTGGCGGAAGAATGGCTGCGTGTGTGATGTGAGCCTAATACCACGCCGAAACACACGGCAAAGCAGAAAAACAGGCTTGCCAGACTTGTATATCCCGAATACATATGTGCCGAAAGGCATGCAGGCGATGTATGGAGAGCCGTTTTCTGCATTTGGCCGTGGTAATAAAAAGAAGTGGGATGGCGAATCAAAGCAGGGATCCTTGGGGCCTGAGTCGAAAATCATTCTGCAGCGCGGCACGCGTTTCCGGGTCACGAAAGGAGAAAAGGCGGATAGAATCTACATTGACATGGAAGTTATCAAACAGGGGGCGGAACCGTGAGTAACAGGTTTGATGAATTAGCACGTGAAAAGTTGTCCGATAACACAAATTTGTGCGCACAGTGCAAAGACTGCAGGTTCAGGGCGCGTGGGAAGACTGGATATCAGAATGGATACTGTGAGAGGTATCCCAGAGAAAGTTCATTCAAATCATCGGCGATCATGACCGATAAGCAGATGTGTGCATACAGAGAAGAATAGAATAATTTAATACTTTTTAGCAGACCTTAACGGGCCTGCTTTTTTATTGCCTTTTCAGCACCACATGCGAAAAAGAACGGAACCGTAAACGCCGGTGCGGCCGGCGAAAATCAAGCGAAACGGGAGAAGTTAACAATGACGAAAGAAGAGCTTAAGGCACTCGGTTTGAAGGATGAGGTGACTGCGAAGATTACGAGAAGAACTATGCGGCTAAGTCTCAGTTTAATCAGAAATTTGAGTAACTGAAACAAGCCAGAACAGAATGAGAAACTGTCAACAAAGAACTTGAAGAACGGCTTAAAACGAACGTGGAAAATAAGGATTTACAGGCAAAGACTGAAGCGGTGAAAAAAGCACAGCTGCAGATCGGGATAAAGATTACACGCTAGGGCAGCGAAAAATGCAAAAGCAGTTAAGGCGCTGCTGCAGATGGAAAAGGTCAAGCTTCTGGATGACGGAAAACTAATTGGGCTGGATGAACAGCTGAACTCACTTCAGACTTCAGATGCCTGTCTTTTAGGGGATTTGCAGGCTTCCGTCATGACGCTGGGGAGTACGGGCAGTAATGGAGGTCCAAATAAAGAAAATCCTGGAACACTGGAACATGAGAAAGGGGCGGTGACTGTAATGGGGATACACATTAATTATTATGGTACTGAGGATAGCGGCGGGGCACCTTTGCGTGAATAAATCGGAGATCGAAGAGATTGTATTATGGCTGATATATTATGCTGCGTGTACAGTAAGTGAGATTTTTGGTGCCAGATTACGAAAATGTGTAGAAACAGACGACGGAAATGAAATCAGCAGAGATACATTTATAACGCAGCTGTATCTTGCCGGAGAAGCAGGGCTTGTAACAGCATTGATCGGCAATGGCCTGTAATATCAATCAATCTTTTTTCGTTTAACATCCCTGCCGCAGGTCTCTACGGCAGGGAGCTGGTACTTTATAAATTTCCGGCGTTAATCAGACTACCTTTGCGGGACGTTTTGCCGGAGGTGTATTGCGGCTCTTCGTAACCTTGACCTCACCATCGATCATGATGATGCTGATGCCCGGGATATCACCGCATTCGAATGCCTGTGCGGCAGTTTCCGCGACCGAGCCCATCGGTGCATCCATGAATACGAGGTCGGCTTCGCGTCCGACTTCGATCTTGCCTGTGTTAAGGCCATAAACCCTTGCAGGGTTGCCTGTTGCCATGCAGATCGCGGTCTTGCCCGGAATCCCTGATACAGAAGAAACCTGGCAGATGTTCCTGAGGATGCCCAGCGGGATGATACCTGTCCCTGAAGGAGCATCATTACCGAAGATGATCCTGCCGAGCTGGTTCTTCTCAGCGGCGCGGCGTGCGACATAATCTGCAACCTTCGGGTTACCGCACTGTACGATCTCCATCGCGAACTGGGTCTCATCCATCAGCTTATCGACCTCTGCCAGCGGAATAGCTGTAGGGCCACCATTGATGTGCGAGATTACATCCGGCTTCGTCGCCATGACCTGTGCGGCCGTGACTGTGGAGGAGCCGGGGATCGAAGTTCCGCCAGTATGCATCTGTACCTTGAATCCGTTCTTGTGTGCCCACTCTACCATCGGTGCCGCGTCTTCAGGCTGTTTTACGCTGCCGAGACCGATCTCGCCGACGATCCAGACACCCTGTTCCTTCATCTCTTCGAAATCCTTTTCCGTAAGGCCCTTTTCAAGGATAACAGCACCGCCATGTACCTTAACACCTGCGGGGCGGAGGTTCTCGAACGACTTATGCGTGAAGATAGCCATGCATTTTGTCCCGACTGCATCCTTCGGGCGTCCGGGCATATGACACTCACCTGCGGAGATGATGGTCGTAACGCCGCCGTTCAGCTCAGACTCTATAAAGCCTGCTGCCTTCTGACGATGTCCGTAATCACCTACCGATACGTGTACATGCGTGTCAAAGAGACCGGGTGTTACCGTAGCGCCTGCTGCGTCGATCGTCTTATCGGCCTTAACACCGTCTGCAGCGCTTTCACCGCCGACTGCGGAAATCTTGCCGTTGGTAACTACGATCGTGTTACCCTCCGCAACAGGCTTCGAAATGTCACCCGTAAGAATCTCTCCGATGTTCCTGATCACTGTAATAGCCATGATCACCCTTCTTTCAAGGTACCGCAAAAATATGATAAATAAAAACCATTGTAAACAGATTAGTCGACTAACTTTTGATCGCCATACTTAATAATACCCCGCTGTAGGGCTTACGGTGATTTTTTAAGATCGAGGTAACGCCTTCTCTTTTTATCGTACATTAAATGGGTTTGTATTAATAAAAAATTTTTTCTCAAAAGGGTTTGAATTAAATTATTGTTTTATTTTTAAATATTGAAATAGCGTGCATTAAATGACATACATAATAATCCCATTTACGAGGCGGCGATGTTATGCCAAAGATTATTCCGATCAAAGATTTAAAGCCAGCAAAGATTTCAGAAATGTGCCATAAAAGCTCTGAGCCTGTTTATGTGACGAAGAATGGATATGGCAATATGGTGCTGATGAGCATGGAGACCTTCGAGGAGATGTGTCATAAGGAACAGCGCTATCGTGATCGGTGAATTTCCGGAACCGAGATCAAGGATGGAAAAAACGACAGGCCGGAGAAGCATTGTCTGATGTGAGAAAAAAATATGGCTTATAAGCTCGGGACTCCGGAACACACAGAAGCATCAGATCGATAAATGTGTCAGCTATATTGTAAATGCATTGAAAAATCCCTCTGCAGCGAGAGCTGTTCTGGAAGATATCGGACACGCATATGACCTGTTTGTGGCAATGACAGAATCCTTTGCTTTCTGCGAAGTCCCTTATCTGTGTTCAAAAGGATGCCGGAAACTGGCAATGGAGAACCATCGTTCAACGTTGTGACAGAGACGAAATATGGCAAAACTTTGGCAGCAATAAATCAGATAGTCCACGGGTATAGACTGATACTGATAACAGAGAGATAATAGTTAACAAAACCTGGCATAAACATAAAAGCTTAAGCTCGTGGCAAGCAGGATTGCTGAACGATAACGCCATGCATGATATTGTGGCTGGCTGGACCGCCGGCTGCGAAAGTATGCGTGTGCTCAGCCAAAACCTGATCGGGCTGCAGCTGCAGGTGGAGGACACGCAGCGGCAGCTTACAGAGTTAAAATATGAGCAGGCTGCGGGGCGGAAAAGATATAATGCAGCATTCAGACGGAGTAAAGAACTGGGCCTGCTGCTCAGTGTTATAATTGGTGCTGCAGCATGAATAACCGCCGCAAATTAAATGGAACAATACTCTATATAACACTTACGGAATGATAATATTGCAAATAGGTATTTCTTTGTTATTTATAAGTCCTTTCTCCCGCATCATTGCAGGTTTCATATTTGATAATAATTGATGCAAAAAAACACGAGAAAGCGTTGTTTACAGCCTGCTGTCAGTATGAGGAAAGTTTTTTTAAACACTTCAATCCAGCTGCTTTAAAAAACTTTCAGCAGGCATCATGCGAAAAAGGTGTTTGCAGGTATTGAAATGGCTGAAGAGAACGAAAGAAGGAAGAAAATGGACGTAAAAAGCAAAATTGTAACGCGCCCCTGTGATGATAAATGCTGCATGCTTGTTGTGGAAAAATGCGTGTACGGCAAAAACGATGTTGATTACAACATTTCAATTCAGGATTCCCGATACGACCATAACTATAACACCATCTGGGGCAGAATCTGCCGTGCAGCGTCGATTTTATTCAGCAGGCCCATTTATTACAATGATTTGCTTCTGACCGGCGAAGAAAAATTCCATGACTTTGTAAAAGAACTTGAGGAACTTGAAAAGTTCGGAACATCAGAGGATCCAGCCGCGAAAGACAGACAGAATGATAAATCAGATGTGCAAGCCCGCTGAAAAACGAAGGGTGTTTTATTAGCAGCCACGCTGATGCCTGCGTATAAAGAGGTTTTAATTCAGCAGATTCCCTGCGGGAGCGGCAGAAAATCCGGATGTCGGGATGTTTCCAGCTGGGGTTCCGGCGGTATTTCTGAGACAGCTGCTGTGATGGGATATAAACTGATAAGCATCTGTGGCCGAATAAAGTCGTTCCCCACAAATAAATAACATCATGAAAAAAGAGCTTGTTTCTCTTCCTGAAAGAAGAGAGCAGGCTCTTTTTTTTTGCTGAAAACTTTCATAAAAATTTTTAGGGCAGTACTTGAACAGAGATTTTATCAGAATATTCGCCATTTTATAACGCATACTTTATACATAAGTTTTTTTGCTTGCTTTTTTATATTTAGGTATTATAATGTTTTACAAGAAATTTACAAAAATTTTATTTTTTCTTTACACATATTTTACATTCGCTTAACATTTAGTCTTTGCGTACGCAATTTTGTGTTACGAAGTGTTCTGCTTTTATCAGTATGTTTCTTTTGATAGTGATGCTGCATAGTGGATTAAGAACCAAAACAAAAATATTCATTTATCTGATTTCTGCTGACGCAGTTAAGGTGTCTCATGTTGCTGGAGAGAGGAGGTGAGAGCAGAGAGAATTTACTGAACTGACTCGGCTGGTTGGAAACAGGTCTGTGTCTGTGATTACTTTTATCTTTTTCCATGCGAGCCTGAGTGGCTATAATTTTTCCTTATATAAGGAAATTTACCACAAAACTACACGCTAGGAGAGTGAATATATAATGTTAAAGAAGTTTACTAATGCATGTGTGAAACTGGTTGATCGCTATCTGCCTGATCCATTTCTTTTCGCTATTGTGCTGACTATCGCCGGTTTTGCTGCCGCGGTAGCTTTTACAGATAACAGCGTTATTCGGGTACTTGCAGCATGGGGCAACTTCAAAACTGGAATCTGGAATCTGTTAAAGTTTTCAATGCAGACTTCTATGATCGTTGTATTCGGCTCTGCGTTAGCAAAAACTCCTGCTTTTTCTAAGCTGATTAACCACGTTGCTGGTTTTGCTACAACAAATAGCCGTGCTATCATTCTGACGACTGTTGTTTCTGCGCTTTTCAGCTGGCTGAACTACGGTCTCGGCCTCATTGTCGGTGCGCTTCTCGGACGAGTCATTGCCAAACGTCTGCGCACTATCGACTATCGTCTTCTGATTGCCTCCGCTTACTCCGGTTTTGTCATCTGGCATGAAGGACTTTCAGGTTCTATTCCCCTGACTATTGCCACTAGTTTTGAAGTTGCAGGCCGGGCAATCCATGCTGACATAATCAATACGATTTTCCATCCGGTGAATCTTCTTACAGTTGTTGTTTGCGTTATTGTGCTATGCGTTGTCAATGTTGCCATGCAGCCCGATGAGGAGCACACGGTAACTGTTGATCCTGAACTGCTTGTTGAAGAGAAGCCTGTTAAATATGAGATTAAAACTCCGGCTGATAAAATGGAACACAGCAGGATTCTATGGCTTTTAACCTGCATCCTTGGCTGGGGGTATATCATATACTACTTTGCTTCTTTTGCAGTGAGCGGTAAGCCTGTTCTGAACGGTCTTGGCCGTGATTCTGTCAATCTTGTGCTTTTGTTTTCAGGCATTCTCCTGCATGGAGATCTGCGCCGTTATGTAGATGCAATAAAGAGTTCGGTTTCCTCTGTTGCCGGCGTTATCCTCCAGTATCCCTTTTATGCAGGCATTATGGCGATTATGGTTGTTACGGATGCCAACGGCATGAGTCTTGCAGTCCTTATTTCCGATTTCTTTGTCAGCGTTTCTACAAAAATTACTTTCCCGATTTTTACATTTCTTTCAGCCGGCATTGTTAATTTCCTCGTTCCTTCTGGCGGCGGTCAGTGGACTGTTCAGGCGCCTATTGTTATGTCTGCTGCACAGCAGCTGGGAGTTCCTGACAGTCTTGCGGCAATGGCCATTGCATTCGGTGATCAGTGGACAAATATGATTCAGCCGTTCTGGGCTTTGCCGGCACTGGCAGTTGCAGGTCTGAAAGCCAAGGATATTATGGGATTCATGGTGGTTGTTACTATCGCGACGGGGATTGTGTTTGCATGCGGCATGCTTTTGTGGGCATATGTAATTTAAACTTTCTGATGGATGACTTGTATGTATTAATTTTAGTAACAAGGAATGTGATTTAAATCCGGCTTTCTGTCGGAATTCGAAAAACAAATACAGGGCTTACAAATAAAGAATAAAATAAAGCCCGGAGCTGCAATCGGTTCAGCTCCGGGCCTTTGTTATGGAAAGAGACAGGTGGTTTTGCACTGTCGCTCTCATTTGCCTGTATAGTCCTGGTCAAAGTTGATTCTGACAAAATAGCTGGGGGACCTTGTGCGGACCAGTTCCTCAGCGGCTTTGTGAATTTCGGACTTTATGTTTTTGGACGTGCCGTGAATGAGTACGGCGTCAAACACGACATTGGAATGGGTAGGACCTGTAACGATTCTGAGGTCGTGTATGTTGTCGATCTGCGGAAAACGATCCTTCAAGGCGGCGAGCATGCCTCTGATTTCCTGTACCTGCGGATTGTGTATGCAGATGGGATCCATGTGAATAGTGATGTTGATGCCAAGTTTTCTGTGCACAGAAAACTCTATATTATCAATCAGGTCATGGCTTTCGAGAATGTTTCTGTCTGCGTCGACCTCTGCGTGCGCGCTGGCAAAAATTCTGCCGGGGCCGTAATTGTGGACAATCAGATCATGAACTCCGAGAATGCCGTCATAAGAAGTGATCAGGCTGCGGATTTTTTCAACAAGCTCACCGCTTGGGGCTTCTCCGAGGAGAACGCTGCAGGTCTCCCATGCCAGCTTTAGTCCGGAAACGATGATGAACACGGCAACAAGTGCGCTGAGCCACCCGTCGACGTTGCAGGATGTAAATCGGGAAATAAGCGCGCCGGCCAGCACTGCTGCGGTTGATATGACGTCATTGCGGCTATCGGCGGAAGATGCCTTGAGCGGCATTGAATTGATTTTCAGGCCGATCTGCATGTAGAAACGGCTCTGCCACAGTTTCAGGAGAATGGAGACAATCAGAATGGCGAATGTCAGGCCTGTCAGGTTCATCGGCTGGGGGCGGATGATTGCCGCAATGGAACTGCGCATGAGAAAGCCGCCGACAAGTACGATAATCAGCGAGATGAGCAGGGCAGAGAGATATTCAAAACGGGCATGTCCATAGGGATGGTCTGCGTCGCTGGGAATTTCGGCGAGCCTGAAACCGATCAGTGAAATAATTGATGACTGAGCGTCGCTCAGGTTGTTCAGACCGTCTGAAATGATAGAGAGGCTTGACGCCAGCGCACCTGCTGTAATTTTTATGATGCTCAGAAGAATATTTGTCGCAATGCCGACAAGGCTAGCGAATTTTCCATAAGCCCCTCTGACGGTAGGATCATCAATATCGTCATATTTCTTTATAAATTTACGGATCAGAAAATCAATCATTATTGCCGCCTCCAAAAAAGAAATTCCGCGCAGAAAGTGCGTGCGGAACCTGAGTAATTTATCACAGCAGGGCACGGTGAGACAAGATTAACTGTCAGAAAACATGGTAAAAATTTCAGGCTGTTTTATGTCAGCCGCGGGTTCTTTATGAAAGAAGCATTTTTATACGGAAACTGGCGGCATTCCGAAATTTCACCTGTTTTACTGCTGCCGCTGCGGTACAGACGCGCCGGTGCCCTGCCGCAGTCTGACAAGATGCGGCAGGGCACCGGACGTGTGTTTGGGAGGCGTGTTCTGTTAAACGGCTTCAGAGTTTTACAGGGAATACTCTGCTGAGCCCGCCGTCAACGGTAAGTTCTGTGCTTGTGATATAGCTGCTTTCGTCAGAAGCGAGAAATACTGCGGCGGAACTGATGTCGCTGACTTTGCCAACGCGGCCGAGCGGCGTAAGGGACGCACGGTATTCCTGGGCTTTTTTCTCTTCCTCAGGGGAACGTCCAAGCTCTCCGCCTGCGGCAGCTGTCGGAATAACTCCGGGGCTCAGCGCGTTGACGCGGATGCGGCGGTCGCGGAGCTCTGCTGTCCAGGTGAAAATAAATGAACGGACGGCCGACTTTGAGGCCTCGTAGACGCAGAAATTCGGCAGTCCCATGCTGGCTGTCATCGAGGTGTTGATGATGATGGAAGCTCCGTATGACAGAATAGGAAGCATGCACTGCACTGTATGGATTGTGCCCAGGACGTTGACGTCGAATACTCTGTGAAATTCATCGTCTGTCACATCCTGCAGGCTGACGTAGCGTCCAATGCCCGCATTGGCAAAAATCACATCCAGATGTCCTTTTTCCTCCTTTATGATTTTCATAACATTTTCCATGTCACTGCGCTTTGAAACGTCGGCGGCAATGGCACGAGCGTTTGTGCCGAGAGAGCCGGCAGCCTTTTCAAGCACGTCTTTTCTGCGGGCGGTCATGAAAACAAATGCGCCTTCTTCACTCATAGCCCGGGCAGTGTCAAAACCAATGCCTGAACTTGCGCCGGTAATCAGCGCAACCTTCCCTTCCAGTCTGCCCATTACGATTCCACCTTTCTTATGTTATTTTTATTGGATAAAAACAGGAACTGACAGTGAATAAACAATGACGGCTGCCATAACTGCTGCACAGGCAGCCACATTGCGGACATCATCTTTTTCAGGGTTGCGGTTCCAGCTGCTCTCATTGGTGCGAGTACGGTGATGCCCGGAAAAAATTAGTCCGCTGACAAATGAACATGGAATCAGGACCAGAGCTCAGCTTGCATCAGTTGCTCCCGCGCTTTTTACAAGCGGTGCAGAGAGTTCATTGATCACGATCATCTGAGCAATGGGATTCACGCCCATGGCCCCTACACTTCGCCAGAACCATTACTGCTGAAGCGCTCATATTGTCTTCCAGAAGGCGTGTGAAAATATTAACCGGTGCTTCGAAGCCTCTTGCGCGTTGATGGTTGTTATCAGGCAGCCGCAGAGAACACACAGAAGAAAGATGTTCATCATATTCCGGCAGCCTGAAAAAACAGCGAAAAGACGCTGCTGGGCTCTTTTCTGCCGAACAGTGCAATGAAAGCAGCGAGAAATACTAGGACGAACATGGTATAGGCAGGGCCCTGACGTACAACAACAGAATATGCAATTACTGCAATAAAGGAAACTATAAAGGCGGCTGCAGCATTTTTCTGCCGGCGGGCAGCAGCAGAAGACGCGCTGTCCTGTTTTTCCTCTGCGATGGCATACTTTTCCGCGCCCTGATTCCAGCATGATTAAAAACCCTGCCTGTACCTGGTTTGATCAGGGTATTTTCCAGGCAGAGAACCCCAACCGATGCGTTCTGTCCTGTTAACAAAAGTTCCGCAACAAAGACTGTGAATACTGGGAGAACCGGATGGATTTTAAAGGCCAGAACGATGCAGATGTGCGTTGGGATCAGTCCCGGCAGAGACGGCGTATGTCTGGTTACTGAGTAGGTTCAGGGCCCCGCTTTTTAACCACTCTCTGTGCTAATCAGGGTACCTGGTGGAATAAAGGGGCAGCCAGCATTTATAGCGGTTCGGCGAGAAAGCACGCCTGCTTTCGACAAAGTCGGTCTGCGGCGGCAGCCACTCCAGGGCTTTCTGGAGTGAGGCATCAAACCCTGTATAGTCGTGATTAAGATCATGCGTTTCAAAAGTTACGTCGTAACCAAGTGAAACAAGTTTTTCTTTATAGGCATTGTTGCATTTATACATTTCCTCATTGCGCCCCACGCACATGAAGAACCTGGGCATGAACTGCCTCTTTTCTGCAGCAACTTTTTCAGCCAGATATTCGTAATCACAGTCCGAGTTGACAAAATCCTCAATTTTCCCGAGACCGAAAAAGCTGCACCATTCGCTGCGGCTTCGCAGCTGATTGGTGTTGCCGTCTGCCGTCGAGAGAATCATGTCCTTCAGGTAGCCTGATGAAAAGGCCATAATCCGGCTGAACGTTTCCGGGTAACGGAGGCCGTTGACAGTGGCGCCGAAGCCGCCCATGGAAAAACCGCCTATGTAGGTGTCTTCCCGCTTATCTGACAGATTGAAGGTTTCCCGGGTAAATTCAACAACGTCTCTGCCGATCAGCTGTCCGTAATTGTCGCCTGTCAGCCTGGAATCTGAATAAAAGCGGTTTTCCCCGCCGATAAGGACAATGCAGAGATGGTAAACTTCTGCCCATTTTTCAACGTTGGTCAGTGTCAGAATCTGCCGTGCGTCCCCCCTGAGTCCGTTCAGCAGATACAGAGTACGGAGAGGCTTTCTGGCCGGTATCGGCGTGAGGCCGGACACGCCGTTGCGGCTTTCTCCATGAAAAATCTGTTTGTCCGTAGGAATGCAGGCAAATATCTGAAAAGGCCTCCTCAAGCCGGCAGAGAGAAAATCAAGATAAGCCACTGCCATTGCTGGTCACCTCTGATAGAAATTTGTGAAACTGTCACACATGTTTTATCTGTATTTCCTGTCTGACTTACTTATAGCAGTGCGGAATAAATATGTCTAATTTGCAGTTTTTATTCATCCATAACTGTCAGCAGGCCGGCACGAAACAGGACTATTCTCGCTGCAGTCACGGCTTAGTATTCAGTGGGATCTGTGAAAGATGGATGAGAGACGCTGCGTCAGCGGCAGAACAGACATGGTACAGAATCTGCACTGACTGCCGCTGCCGTACAGAGTTTTTTCTGCCGGCAGGATTTATAATACTGACAGAACGCGGGAGGAATGAAAATGAAAAAAAGAGCGATAGTATTTCCGGGCATAGGCTACACCTGCAGACGCCCGCTGCTGTATTACACAGCGATGCTGGCGGAAGAGCGAGGTTTTGACGTGCTGCGTCTGGATTACGGACCTGAGGTCCATTCCATGCGCTGCCGTGATGCGGACGCCCTGGCGCATGCTGCAGAACTGGCCTGCCCGCAGGCGGCTGAACAGATCAGAAAGGCTGGCATTTCCAGTTCTGACGGCAGAGTCCTGATGATTTCCAAGAGCGTGGGGACGCTGGCAGCAGCCCGTATTGAAGCAGAACTCGGGCTCAGTGCCGTGCACTTTATGATGACGCCCATCCCTGCTGCACTGCTGTGGCTGGAAAGAACCGCCGGCATTTTTCTTTCAGGAACGGGCGATCCCTATACCGGCGCTGAACAGGTGCGGGCTGCAGCTGCTCGTTTTTCTGAAAGGGCCGTGATTTTTGCTGACTGCAACCATTCGCTTGAACGCCCGGGACATACCCTTGAAGCTCTCGCAAATCTGGAGAAAGTCGTGAGACTTCTCAATAAATTTATAGACAGCGAATTTGAATAAAGGCTGAAAGTCTGTTCTGCGGCATTGTATGGCATTTTCTTTCGCCGCGGACATGATGTAAAATAATAAAGAGTAAAACTACAGGGAGGCCGGAATTTTATGGAAAAGAAAAAAAGAATCGCCCTGATTTTCGGCGGGCAGTCATCGGAACATGAAGTTTCATGCGTTTCAGGCGCCACAGTGGCAGGCGCTATAGACAGAAGCAGATATGACGTTCTTCTGATCGGCATAACGAAAAAAGGAAAATGGGTGAGGGCTGATTCTATTGAACAGATAAAATCGGGTGCGTGGCGTGAAAGCAGAACGGGTGCGGCGCTGCTTCCTGACGCAGCCCTGAAAAGTGTGCTTCTTCACGGTGAAGGTGGATTTTCACTGATGCCCGTGGACATTGTTTTCCCGGTGCTGCACGGCCTTTACGGCGAAGATGGATGCCCGCAGGCAATCGCAGAACTTGCACAGATTCCTTATGTAGGCTGCGGGGTGCTGTCCTCAGCCCTGACAATGGATAAAGCGGCAGCGAAAGCAGTGCTGGCCCGTCTGGGCGTGCCGCAGACGCCTTATCTTGTGTTTCGCCGCGAGGAGCTTGATGATTTCGGCCGCATTGCCTCCATGGTTGACGAAAGTCTGGGCTACCCTGTGTTCGTCAAACCGTCCAACGCCGGTTCCTCGTGCGGGGTTACGCGCGTTGTCAGCCGTGAAAAACTTGGAGAAGCCGTGAAACTGGCAGCGTCGCAGGATTGCAAAATCGTCATTGAGGCTGAAGTCCGCGGCAGAGAACTGGAATGCGCGCTGCTCGGCGGCTGGAATGCAGAAGCCAGCGGTGTGGGGGAGATTCTGGCCGGCGCTGAGTTTTACGATTACGACGCAAAATACCGGAACCCTGCTTCCAAAACTGTGATTGACCCGGAGCTTCCGGCTGGAAAACGAGAGGAAATCCGTGCTCTGGCGTTAAAAGTGTACCGCGCTCTTGACTGCAGGGGGCTCTCGCGGGCTGATTTTTTCCTTGAAAAAGACACTGACAGGGTTATCTTCAACGAAATCAACACTATTCCGGGTTTCACGGCTATCAGCATGTACCCCAAACTCTGGGAAGCCGCGGGCATTTCCCTGAATGAGCTGGTTCAGAAGCTGATCGATTCAGCGGCAGTGACAGAACATTTTATTTAAATGAAGACGCCTTGGCGGAATGTCAGAGCATTCTGAATTATATTAAAGGAAAAACATGTTATCTATTTTCACTGCTTTATAGTAGAATATAAATAAGCAGTCTGGCTTAGTTTTTCGGCCGGCAATTCAGTACTGAAAAAGTTATCCGGTGCAAAACGGGTGCTTTTTCAGCGGGCATGCGGTTTTGCTGCAGATCTGCTGCCCTTTATGACAGTCAGATAAAAAGCGTTCAGTCTGCGGAAACTTCCGGGGCAGTGCTGTGTCTTGGCTTTATCGTTGGAGTATCATATACCTTCCTCAGCAGAAGAGGAAAAAGGGGGAGTTTTTATGGTTAGTTTCTGGCTTTGTCTGGCAATTCTGATTCTCGGCTATTTTACCTATGGCAAAGTAGTTGACAGCATTTTCGAGCCTGATGACCGTGAAACACCTGCGGTTGCGGTGAATGACGGCGTCGACTATGTTGTCCTTCCCGAGTGGAAGCTGTTCCTGATTCAGCTTCTGAACATTGCCGGCCTCGGACCTATTTTCGGTGCTATTACAGGTGCCGAATGGGGCCCTGTGGTGTATCTGTGGATCACTTTTGGTACGGTATTTGCGGGCGGTGTGCACGATTATTTCTCAGGAATGCTTTCTGAGAGAAACAACGGTGCCTCGATTTCGGAAGTTATCGGAATTTATCTCGGTCCCGTGATGAAAACCATCATGCGTATCTTTGCCGTGGTTCTGCTGATCATGGTTGGCACCGTGTTTGCAGTAGGCCCGGCCGGCCTGATGAAGGTTCTGCTGAGCAACCGGGGCATTCAGGGCGGACTGCTTGTAAGCGTGCCTTTCTGGCTTGCTATCATTATGATCTACTACTTCATCGCTACATTTATTTCCATTGACAAGATCATCGGCAAAATCTATCCTGTTTTCGGCATCTGCCTTCTGATCATGGCCGTCGGCGTAGCATTCGGCACGGTTACAAGCGGAAAACCCATGCCGGAAATCTGGGAGAACTTCAGAAATATGCATCCCAAGGGAACGCCGGTGTGGTCCTTCATGTTTATCTCTGTGGCCTGCGGCGCCATTTCCGGTTTCCATTCAACTCAGTCGCCGCTGATGGCACGCTGCCTCAAGTCTGAAAGACAGGGACATTTTGTCTTCTACGGCGCCATGGTTGCTGAGGGCATCATCGCTCTTATCTGGGCCGCTGCCGGCGTAACTCTTTACGGCGTTCAGGGCCTTGTTGATGTCAAGGGCGGCAACCCGACCAGCGTTTATAACATCTGCTCTCAGACCATGGGTGGCATCGGCGTGGTGCTTGCGATGCTGGGAGTTATTGCATGCCCTGTTACTTCCGGCGATACGGCATTCCGTTCGGCCCGTCTGACCCTTGCCGACTGGTTCAAGCTTGACATGGAGAAATGGCAGACCCGTCTGATGCTGACGATTCCTGTGCTGGGCGCCGGTGCTGTTCTCGGATTCGGCAACGCTTTCGGCAAAATTGACTACAGCATTATCTGGAGATACTTCAGCTGGACCAACCAGACCCTTGCCATGATCGTTCTGTGGGCAGGCGCCATGTATCTTGTGAAGAACAAGAAAAACTACTGGATAGCTGCTGCTCCGGCAACGTTCATGAGCGCTGTTTCCGCTACGTATTTCATGATGGCGCCTGAGTGCCTTGGCATGGTTGCCAGATTCAGGAACAATACGACCATTGCCTATCCCGCTGGCATTATTGTGGCAGTTCTGTTCCTGTGGCTCTTCCTTCGCAGCGCGAAGAAAGCTGAAGTCAGCGCCTAGTCATTTCACAGGTTAATACAATGGCGGCGGCAGGGCATAAGTCCTGCCGCCGCGTTTCACAACAGGCGCTGCACGTTTCCGGTGCACCCTGACATATGCAGGGAGGAATCTGGATGATATTTCCGCCGAAACAATACGGAATACGAGAACTGACAGAAACAGAACTGTCAGAGGACAGGAAAAAAGCCCTGAAAATCGGCCCCTGCGCCGTCGGGGAGAAGGCGCTCTATCTGAACAGCTTTTACTTTTCAAGAAGATATTATGTCTGCTGGTCCGACGTTTCCCGCGTTTTCAAGCGCGTTGCCATGACCCGCGGCGGTTATACCGGAAAGGGCATCTTTGCTTCTGTGCCTTATCTGGTTGTTCAGCTGAAGGACGGCAGGGAAAAGCAGTGCAACTTTAAATTTGAAAGCAAGGTGGATGATATTCTCAGCCGGGTGAAAGAAGAACACCCTGATATTCCTGTTCACAGCGCTGAATCTGAGGCAAAACTCAGAAAGCAGCAGAAAGAGGAAGATGCCCTCTACCTGAAAAAACTGAGCTCCTCAGCCGGAACGGCTGTGAAACAGCTTGTGGAGGCGCGTGACTGGCTTGAGAAACGTCCCGAACTTTATAAACAGCTTGTCTTTGCGGCAAAACAGAAACGCATTGTAGACCATATCAGTCCTGCGGCACAGACTGCAGCCTTTTTAATTCTGCTGGCAGCGCTGTGCAGCACGCTGTTCGGCTTATTCGCCATGCAGACCGGCCGCAGCTACGGACTGATGTTCGCACTGTTCGGTGCAGGCGTGTTTGTCATGGTAATGGCGGCGCGTGTACTGCCCTCGAAGCATCGGAACAGGAAATCCGTGCAGAGAGACTGGGATCAGGCCGTGGCCGAAATGAAAGAATATCTGCACGGGAAAGAGGACTTTCCGGTTCCGCCGCAGTATGCTCACCCGGTTGTGCTGAACAGAATGATCCGTGCGGTCCGTCAGGGTCGGGCGGATGATGCCGAATCTGCACTCCGTGTTGTGAAGAACGATCTGAAAGCTCTAAACAGCACAGTAACTGTGACTCAGAAAGAACACGACGAAGTCGTCACAGTCAAGCCGCTTTTTCTTGTGTGCGGCTACAAATAGGAGAGAGTTTAATGATAAAAACGCCGTGGGAAATTCTTCAGAATGAGGGGCTGGATCCTGCTCTGCTTAACGGAGTAAAAAAATTCAGGGAAGAACATCAGCTTACAGAAGAACAGAAATACCGGGTGCCGCAGCCTGAATATTTCTATTACGGGCAGGATGTGTGGCGTAAGGCTCTGGCCGCACTGCTGGCAGGCGAAAATCTTCTGCTCACGGGACCGAAAGCCACAGGAAAAAATGTTCTTGCAGAAAATCTGGCTGCTGTGATGAACCGCCCTTTATGGAACGTATCATTTCACATCAATGCAGATGCCTCGTACCTGATCGGCGATGACACTTACAATGGACAATCTGTGGTATTCCGCCCCGGCCCAGTAACGCTGGCGGCCAGAAACGGCGGATTTGCGGTAATGGATGAGATCAACATGGCAAAAAACGAGGCACTGGCTGTACTGCACTCTGCTCTGGATTTTCGCCGCGTAATTGACCTTCCCGGTTATGACCGTATTGAAGTGAACCCTGCGGCCCGTTTTATCGGCACGATGAATTACGGTTATGCCGGAACCCGTGAACTGAACGAGGCTTTGTGCTCACGGTTTGCAATTCTTGAACTTCCTGTCATTTCTGAGAATGACCTGAAGCGGCTGTTTGCGCAGACTTTTCCTGATATGCAGGAAGACATCTCTCTGCAGTTCCAGAAGCTGTTCTATGACCTGCAGACGAAGGCTGAACACGGTGACATCTCAGAGCGCGCCGTTGATCTCCGCGGTCTTCTGGACGCTGTGAAACTTGTCCGCAGGGGCGTCACCAGCGGTGAAGCCCTAGAGATGACAGTGACAAACAAGTCTTTTGATACGTATGAAAGAAAGCTTATTCACGACGTGATACGGGTGAGAATCCCTGAAGATCTGACTTCTGCTGATGTTTTCAAAAATCCTGACTGAATTTTTCAGACAGCTGCAGCGGGGAAGGTGAGAGCTTGATTCAGAGAAAATACAGCGCGCTCGAAAAGCGGGCGCTGAATCAGGTCTGCAACGGTGCAGGCAGGTACGGCTTTGTTCCGCCGTTTCTGGCCCTGACGCCTTCCGGGGAGCCTGATCTTTACCTGAATACAATGATTGGACTGGCAGTACGCTGGTTCAATCTTGAAAAACTGACGGCCTTTTTCCGTTCCTATGAAGGCAGTCTGCGGTATGAAGAACTGGACGTGATTGTCTGGCTCGGGCTTGAAAACTGCCTTTACGCAAAAGAACTGCCGTTCAGGCCGGTTCTTAAGGCGTTGAGAAGAAAACATGCGGAAGAGTTTATCAAACGATACAGTGACCTTTCGCGTCAAGAGTCAATGGCCCTGAGCATGCGTGTTCATGAGCAGCGCGAATACCGCTGGAACAAGGTACTCGGGCGCCGGCTGCCGCTGCTAGGTTCATCGGCACGCCAGCTGGCCGAGAACCTTGAACTTCATGCGGACCTCGATACAGAGAATGCAATTGCGGTCCTGCGGCGGATTCTTGAGACTTACTTTCATCTCCGCAGCAGCAGTGTCAGATCCGCCGGCGGATTTACGGTCAGCCGCCGCATTGGTGCACTGCTGCAGAAAATCATGTACCGCGAGACAAAACACACCGATTCGCTCATGCTGCGCTTTGGAACCGCTGAACAGAAAAAAACGGCTCCGGTTCGCCTTCTGTCACGCGGGCAGCTGGCGCTAGAGCGCAGTGAAGCTGATGATGCTTATGTGCGTGCCTGTTTTGGGCGCCAGATTTTCTCTCCGCGGGAGATGGATATACTGAACGCTCAGCTCTGCGTCGGGGCACACGAATACTGCCGGCTGTATCTGGCCGGAATAGATGCCGGCGACAAAGCGGCTGCAGCCTCTCTGAAAGGCAGAGACCGAAAAGAAGTTATGGAGCTGCAGAAAGACATTGCGGCGCAGGCTGACCGCAGCAGGAAATATTTTGAAAGAAATGCCATGCAGATTTCATCAGGCGTCCGTTCTCTGACCGCAGCACTGGATACGGTGCTGTCCACCTACAGGGAGCCTCTGCCTGAAAGATCTGCCCGGGGCAGGCTCGAAAGCGCCAGGAGTTACAGGATCCCGCTGTTCCGGGACAAAATGGTGTTCACGCATCCCGGTGACGAGGCAGAGCACAGAATCCATATCGATCTTCTGCTTGACGCTTCGGCCTCACGAATGAACTATCAGGAAATGATCGCTTCACAGACCTATGTGATTGCCAGGAGTCTTGAAAATCTTCACGTTCCGGTCCGTGTGATGGCATTCCGTTCTCTGCGCGGGTACACTGTGCTTCAGCAGCTTAAATCCTATGCTGATAAAAGCCTTGACGGCCTGTTCCACTATTACGCGGCCGGCTGGAACAGGGACAGCCTTGCGCTGAGCGTCATGAACCGCCTGATTCATGAAAATACCCCGGAATTCCAGTCTTTCGAGCATGTGCTTTTTATACTGACCGATGCCAGTCCTGATGACAGCGTACACATGCCGCCTGCTGAGGGAAGTCTGTTCGGCAGAGCTTACCATGGTGCAGATGCTGTAAAGGATACCGCAGAAATGGTCAGAATTATGCGTCAGAACGGAGTTCATACTGTTGCGGTGTACCTCGGATCTACAGCACACGCTGATAATGTGAGATATATTTACGGAAATGAATTTGTTTCTGTCAGAAACATTGAGACTCTGGCTTCCCGGGTGGGCAGTCTTCTGCAGATGACTCTGACGGAACTGAAACGCTGAAAAGGAGCACAGATTCAATGCTGTTTGGATTGTTTGAAAAAAAAGTTCCTGTTTATAAGAGAAAAGACCGTGAAACCTGGGAGCAGGTATGCCGGGCGCTGAAGGAAGAGGGGATAAGACATATCAGCGCCGGACATTATTTCAGTGATCCCGTGTCGCCCAACGGCATCGGCGGCATGCTTGACCCGCGTGATTTCGGTGCAAAAGGCCGGGTTGACCGGGATATGTATTATGTCCGTGTGCGCGAGCGTGACCGCGAAGCTGCTCTTGCTGCCATGCGCCGGCACGGACTGACGAGTATCGTGGAGGACTGACGCCGTGATTTTTCTGTTTGCCAGAAAAACACTGATCTTTCAAAAAAACGACCGTCAGGAATGGGAACACGCAAAAGCTGTTCTTAGTGAAAGCGGAATCAGAACACGTGCCGGAAAGTATACACCGGAATCGGAAATTACCTGCGGCTGAGGCAGCCGTCTGGACCCGCGTGATTTCGGGCCCCGCCGCGGCAGAGCCGATCGTGATGTTTATTTCATTAAAGTTCTGAGAGAGGATAAAAGCGCTGCCATTGCACTGCTGAAACAAAACGGTATTGAGAGCCTTCCGGAACGGTGAGACTGAAGTATGTCTGAAAGACTGAATTGAAAAACAGAAGGACATAAGTTAAATGACAGTGAAAAAACTTGGATTCGGATTGATGCGTCTGCCGCTGCTCAACAGTGATGATCAGAGTTCTGTTGATATTGAGACAGTTAAAAAAATGGCAGATCTGTTTCTGGCAAATGGTTTTACATATTTTGACACGGCTGCTCCCTACCATAACGGAATGAGCGAGACTGCTTTCCGTAAGGCGGTGGCAGAGCGCTATGACCGTACAGCTTATACGATTACCGATAAACTTTCCGTATTTATGGTGCAAAGCGAAGATCAGCTTCCCGGTTTCTTTGAAGCACAGCTGAAACGCCTGGGCGTGGAGTATATGGACTATTACTGGCTTCATACGCTGGGGGGCACATTTTACCGCAAAGCAGAAGAACTGCACGCTTTCGATTTTATCCGCAGACTGAAGGAACAGGGCAGAGTAAAACACATCGGCTTTTCTTTCCATGACAAACCAGAGCTTCTGGATGAAATACTTACCAGACACCCAGAAATGGAATATGTGCAGATTCAGCTGAACTATCTGGATTGGGATGACGCTGCCATCGAATCGCGCCGCTGCTGCGAAACAGCCGCCCGGCATGAAAAACCCGTCATTGTGATGGAACCTGTCAAGGGCGGCAGTCTCGTCAATATTCCTGATGAAGCACGCGCCCTGTTCAACAGCTGCCGACCCGGTTTTTCCGCAGCATCATGGGCCATCCGTTTTGCCGCTTCGCAGAAAAACGTGGTGATGGTGCTGTCAGGAATGAGCAATGAAGCGCAGATGTCCGATAACATCAGCTATATGAAGGATTTCCAGCCAATGAACGCTGAAGAACTGAAAATTGTGAATCAGGCAGCCGGTATCATCAGGTCTTCAATTGCCATTCCCTGTACGGGATGCCGCTACTGCACGGAGGGCTGTCCCCGAAGAATAGCCATTCCTGACTATTTCGCAATATACAATGCGCTGAAATCAAAACGGCAGGAGCTGATTGCAGCTCAGCTCTACTATTCCAACATATCACAGCTTTATGGCACGGCCGGCAGCTGCATCGGCTGCGGCCAGTGCGAAAGACGCTGCCCGCAGCACCTGCCGGTCAGAAAATACCTGAGTGAAGTCGCGGCAGTGCTGGAACAGCCTAACGATCTGCCGGTTTAGCACAGGAGCCTGTCTGAACGTTTTCTGTTGTTTCGTCTGCTGTGATAGTCGTTTGCAGAACAGTAAAAGCCCGCTGCAGAGGCCTTCCCGTCATTTTCTGAGACTTAGCAGACATAACAGAGCATTTTACAGAAAAGAGCCGCGGCATGCGCAGGGATTTATTCCCTCACATGCCGCGGCTCTGATTGTTTTCAGCGGTAACGGTTCATGACTTCGAGGAGACGTTTCATGGCATCAACTGCTTTGTCATGATCCTGGGAGAAATTGATCCTGAACTGATGAATGAACTGGGGACCGAACTCTGTCCCCGGCGTGACAATCACGCCTGCCAGCTCACGCACAATGCGGATGAACTGATGAAGCGAAACCTGAAGTTCAGGGATCTTGACGAAAAGATAGCTTCCGCCGTCTGTAGGACGGGCAGAAACGCCGTCTGCGGCGTTCAGAACCTTCATAATATCATCACGGATCCGCTGATGTTCGGCAACCCGGGCTTTCAGCCAGCCGGCCGGTTCGTTGAACCATGTGAAAAATACAGCCTGGTTGTAGCCGGGGCAGCGAAGTGCCATGATTGCCTGTAGTTTTTCCATGCGCTCAATGGTTTCTGCAGTGCCGAACGCTGCTCCCAGCCGGAAGCCGCTGAGAGATTCAGTTTTGGAGGGGCCGATAATAGTGATCAGATTGTCAGGCAGTTCTTTCTGCACTGCTGTGTGGGTGTATTTTACGCCCGTATAAATCTGGCGGCTGTACAGCTCGTCAACAATTAGCGACGCACCGTACTTTTTCGCCATGGAAGCGATCGAACGGATTTCATCAGCGGAGTAGACACAGCCCACCGGGTTGTTGGGGTTGGAGAAAAGAAACAGTTTTACGCCGCTTTTAAAGCCTTTTTCAAGTTCTTCCAGGTCAATGCCCGATTTGCCGGAAACATTCTCGTAGTGCATCTGAACCGGGTACATGACACCGCCGAAGAATTCGACCATCTTGCGGTTTGCAAAATAGTCAGGCTCGACAATAGCCACCTTGTCGCCGGGCATCACATTGGCACCCATGGCAAGGAACAGAGCCCCCTGAGTACCGGGTGTGAGAATCAGGTTTTTCGCAGGATCTATTTTTGCTCCGTTGAACTCAGAAAGTTTTTCTGCCACATGCTCCAGTACGGATTTGCGTCCGCGGTAAGGAGTGTATGCCTGAGCGCCGCCTTCAAAAAATCCGCGTGAAAAAATTTCAAAGCTGCCGGGAGTCGGTTTGTGCGCATCTACATCTCCGTGTGAAAAATCTACAAAAGCGCCGGGTATTTTTTCGCCGCGGAGATCCAGCTTTTCAGCTTTCTGCAGACTTTCCTGACCGGGAGCGTTGTCAATTCCAAGAAGGTTGAACTTTTCAGAAATATTCATGTGCAGTGCCGCCTTTCTTTGAAAATCAGAACCGTATAAACTGCCTGCTTTTATTTTAAAGTACCGGCATCAAAATTTCCAATAGCTTTCAGAACACAACGTCATGCCTGCGGCGGCATGTCCCCTTCTGTTACGGAAGATGAAGAGCGGAGAAAATTTATGAAGGCCATCTTACGCGGTACCTGAAGGCACTGCGGAGAATAAACAGCGCGGATCTGTCTGGTTGTTTCAGGATGATTGACAGCATAGAAACACAGATCTTCTGGCATGCCTGCGTAAACAGGCAGCGATGCGCGCACAAAAGTCAGTCCGAGCCCTGCTTCTGCAAGATGGTATGCCGTCAGGAGCTGATCCAGCTCCATGGCAACCTGCGGTTCAAAGCCAGCGTCGCGGCAGATTTTCATTCCCCGGGTGCGGATATCATTGCCTTCCTTTAAGAACAGAAACTTTTCACGGGCAAACTCTTTCATCGATACAGGATGTACGTCACTTCCCAGCGTGACAAGATCCTTTTCACTGAGCCTGTACTTTGCAAGGCGGCTGTTGACGGAACAGTTTTTTGGCACCGCCAGCACAATCCGTTCGTTACGCAGTACAAACGACTCCATGCCCGGCATTGGGGTTTCCACTGTCAGGCCCATGTCAAGCATGCCTGCACTCAGCAGCCGGCGCAGTTCAGATTCGTTTGTCTCAATAAGTCTTATTGAGGAATCCGGGTTTTCAAGCTGCCAAGCTGCGATCACCTGCGGCAGCACATAAGTACAGAAAAAGGCCGGTGCGCCGGCAGCCACGTCAATGCCCCGGTGCAGCCGGAGACTGCCGCAGTAGTTTTCAAGCTCATTGTACATGCCGGCAATACGCTTCAGGTATTCAATGATTTTTTGACCTTCGGGAGTGACCTGCAGCGGTGAAGAACGCCGGTCAAACACCAGAGTTCCAAAGACGCGTTCCGCGCGGCGCACAGCTTTGCTCAGAGCAGGCTGAGTAATGCTGCACCGCCGGGCCGCGCGCGTGAAACTGCGTTCTTCGCTCACTGCGAGAATCAGTTCGATCTCACGGAGTTCTACCGGAGTCATGGTCTGCATCTCCTTTTCGAGAAGCTTTGTATTCTCAGTTTATCATGTTTTTGCATGCCGGGTGTAAAATGTAAAAAACAGAGAGAGAAGGTTTGCTGATGAATAATAATTCTGACAAGGATATGGCATTTTGTAAGACATTTTCTGACAGTTCGCATGTGACTGTGCTGTGGAATGAAAAGCAGGGTTTGCATTTTAATGTTCCTGACGATCTGTGGAGCCTGCCGCATGACCAGGCATCGGAATTCCTGCGCCGTGTGGTAGAAGGACGCCCGACGCCGCAGGACCGCCAGGTACTGGAAGAATGTGCAGATTCGGTATCTATAGCGATCGGCAGAAAAGTCACCTTTAAATGACGGCAGGCAGGGCAGAAAACACAGGATGTTTCTGTATAACAGCGGTGCCGCGGGGCTGCAGATGCAGGCCGCAGTTATTCTGTAGTTTGCAGTTATGTTTTAACATATACCATATATAAACTGCAGGCACGGATTTCCTCAAGGCAGGCTTACAGTCCAGAAATTTTCATGATATGTCCTTGAAACAGAGCAGCGCAATGCGGTGTTTACCGCCGTTTAATATACCTTGAGGATGGCATAAGGCGGAAAATTAAAGGCCGGCGGATTCACGGTCAGCAGGGGCTGCGTGGCAACAAAAAAGCAGATATGATTACAGCAATTTTGTGCTGCTCACACCTGCTTGGGTAATTTCTGGTGCCGGGGGAGGGAATCGAACCCTCATGTGGTCGCCCACGGGGGATTTTGAGTCCCCTGCGTCTACCAGTTCCGCCACCTCGGCAGTATTTAATTGAACTGTTGAATAATAACACGACGAGGGCTGTCCCGCAAGGACAAAATTTAAAAGTTTTATGCAGTAAAAGCCAGATGCGTCATTTTATCAGGCGCGGTAAAAAGGCCGTCTCAAATTTCGTTTGAGACGGCCTGCAGTGCCTTGTGAAATTAAATTTTCTTCTTCCACTTTGTGCCCTGGGGGGTGTCCTCAAGGATAATTCCCTTAGCGGCAAGTTCGTCACGGATTGCGTCACTGCGGGCCCAGTCCTTTGCTTTACGGGCAAGGTAACGCTCTTCAATGAGTTTTTCGATTTCCTCAGCCTCGCCGCCGGATTCTTCTTTTTCGGCCTGCGTAATGCCGATAACACCCATCACCTGATCCATGTCCCTGAAAAACTTTTCTGCTGCGGCTATGGCAGCGGGGTCGGCTTCGGCGTTTTCCTTCAGATACTTGTTGACTTCGCTGACTGCGTCAAAAATCACGCCTAATGCGGCGGCGGTGTTGAAATCGTCGTCCATGGCGGTTTTGAAGTCGTCGCTGGCCTTTTTCATGGCATCGGCAAGAGTCGTACCTTTTTCATTGTGTTCGCCGGAACGGTTGGCCTTGGCGAACTGAAGATCAGTCCAGCAGTTGCGCAGACGTTCCACAGCGGATGCGGCCTGTTCAAGGCCCTCGGGAGTGAAGTTGATGGGAGTGCGGTAGTGGGCGCTGAGCATGAAAAGGCGGATGGCCAGAGGCGGGAATTTCTCGCGCGCAGCACGTGCAGTCAGGAAATTGCCCAGCGATTTTGACATCTTTTCTGCATTGATCAGAATATATTCGTTGTGAAGCCAGTATCTGACGAACTGTTTTCCTGTAGCGGCCTCGCTCTGGGCGATTTCGTTCTCGTGATGAGGGAAGATCAGGTCAATGCCGCCGCTGTGGATATCAACGGTGTCTCCCAGAAGGTCTGTGGACATAGCGCTGCACTCGATGTGCCAGCCGGGACGTCCCAATCCCCACGGGCTTTCCCACGCAGGTTCGCCTGGTTTCTGGGGTTTCCACAGAACGAAATCAAGCGGGCTGTGCTTGACATCGTCAACTTCAATGCGGGCGCCGGCCTGAAGGTCTTCAAGGTTCTGATGGGAGAGTTTGCCGTAACCGGGGAAGCTCTTCACGTCAAAGTAGACAGTGCCGTCAACGACATAGGCATGTCCGTTGTCAATGATGCGCTGAATCAGTTTGATGATTTTAGGAATGTACTCAGTGGCTCTGGGATTATAGCTGGCGCGTTTGATGCCAAGAGCGTCAGCGTCCTCATAATAATCGGCGATCGTCTTTTCAGCAAGCTGCTGAACCGTTATGCCGTCACGGTTGGCCCTTGCAATCATTTTATCGTCGATGTCAGTGAAATTCTGTACGAATGTCACTTCATAGCCGAGATATTCAAGATAGCGGCGGAGCACATCGAATACGATAAACGGACGTGCATTGCCGATGTGAAAATAGTCATATACAGTCGGACCGCAGCTGTAAAAAGTCACCTTGCCTTCGTGGAGCGGGACAAAGGGCTCCTTTTTACGCGTAAGATCATTATAAAGCACAAGTGCCATAACAGTTCCTCCGTTCTGGTGTTAAAATTGTGCTGTTTCGTATAGTATTATAACCGAGATTCTAAGAAATAACAGTATGAGAATTAGTGATATGAGAATTTATGACATGACTGGAGGAAACGCTAATGGACGAACAGGAGCGGATGGGCCGCATCCGCGCGATTCTTAAAACTCTGCCCATGAAGCCCGGCGTGTATCTCATGCACGACGAATCAGGCAAAGTGATTTACGTGGGCAAAGCAAAAAAATTAAAGCGGCGCGTTTCCTCGTATTTCAATCATAAGGATTTTGCAATCTCCAGGCTCCGCAAACTTGTTGCTACGGTTCATGATATCAGTTTTATCCGCACGGAAACCGAAGCAGAAGCGTTTATTGTGGAAAGCCGGCTGATCAAGGCGATTCAGCCTTACTTCAACGTTGAACTGAAAATGGGTTCGCATTATCCTTACATTGTTGTGACTTCTGATCGTTTCCCGCGTGTGCTGGTTACACATCAGAGGCCGTCAGCGGGGCATGTTTTCGGCCCGTATACAAGTGCAGGATCCATGCGGAGCATGCTTGACCTGATTAAGAAATACTTTCCGCTGAGAACCTGTTCCCTCGATCTGGAACAGGATAAGATTATCCGCCCCTGCATAATGTATGACATTGGAAAATGCCTGGGCCCCTGTGCCGGCAGGTGCACTGAGAAGGAATACAATGAAACTGTTGACGACATTCTGATGCTTCTCAGCGGCGAAACCGCTGACCTGGTGTCTAAACTGAGAGCCCGCATGGAACGGCTGGCAAAAGACCTGAAGTTTGAGGAAGCAGCGCGGGTGCGCGATACAATTCGGGATCTGTGGCGTTTTTCCCGTCAGAAGCTCTCAGTGACGCTGACTGACGAACTGGACGAGGATACCTGGACGGCCATGACGCGGCTGCGTGATCTGTGCGGCCTTCCAGTTGTGCCGTGGCGCATAGACGGCTTTGATATTTCTCATTCCGCGGGGCATGAAACTTACGGTGTTGCTGTAGTGTTCGAACAGGGGTATCCGAACCAGTCGCTTTACAGACGCTATGAGATTAAGACTGTGGAAGGCATTGACGATTTTCGCTCGATGCGTGAAACAGTCCTCCGGCGATACAGGAATATGATCAAAAATCAGCTGCCGCTGCCTCAGCTCATTGTGATTGACGGCGGGCCGGAACAGCTCGACTTTGCGCGTCAGGCGCTGGCAGAAGTGCCTGTGAAAATCGATACGGTCGCGCTTGCAAAGCGGGACGAACTGGTTTTCACAGATCCCGGCAAACCGCCGCTCCGGCTTGACTGGAATGACCCGGCACTGCGGCTGCTGCAGCGTGTGCGCGATGAGTCGCACCGTTTTGCCATTACAACACATCGGCACAAAAGAATTTTGCGGCTCAGCCGTTCGGCGCTTGAGGACATACCCGGCATTGGAAAACATAAAACAGCGCTGCTGCTCAGCACTTTCGGCAGCGTTCAGCGTATTGCTGCGCTGTCGGCAGAAGAGCTTCAGAAAGCTCCCGGCATCGGCCCTGTCCAGGCGCAGAAAATACTTGCTTTTCTTGCGAACGCCCATGAGGAGATTGAAGAAAGCCCCGAGCAGCCTGCAGCAGTAAGAGAGCAGCGAGGAAAACAGCCGCTGAAACTTCACTGGCATGAAACTGTGGATGTCCCGTATATAGAAGCGCCACCCGACGACGGAAAAGGTGCCTTAACAGGTGAGGACAGCGCAAAAGCACCGCAGGAGGAGCCTGATCTGGCTAAACTTCTCAGTGTACGCCGGGTGAGGCGGACCTATGATCCCAAACGAAAGAGAGGCATTCACCGCGCATGAGACAGCAGTGGATTGATGAATATTACATGCGTCAGGCGCTGGAGCTGGCGCCGCGCGGGATGGGAAAGACCTCGCCCAATCCCATGGTGGGCTGTGTTCTTGTGAAAGACGGCGAAGTGGTCGGCAGGGGATGGCATGATCATATCGGCGGGCTTCACGCTGAAGCTGCGGCGCTGCTTGATGCGGGGGAGAAGGCTCGCGGATCAGCAGCATATGTGACGCTTGAACCATGCAGTCATCAGGGACGACAGCCACCCTGCGCACCTGCTCTTGTCAGGGCTGGAGTTGTCCGCTGCGTTGCCGCTGCCGGAGACCCGAATCCGCTGGTGGCAGGCCGCGGTTTTCAGATTCTGCGGGACGCCGGCATTGAAGTGATCTGCGGAGTGCTTGAAAGAGAAGCGCTGTGGCTGAACCGCGGCTTTATGTCGCTTCAGGTGCGCAAGCGTCCGTGGGTGACCGTAAAGGCTGCAATGTCGGCCGACGGAACCATGGCGCTTGGAAACGGCGCAAGCCAGTGGATCACCGGCGCTGACGCCAGACAGACAGGCCATATGCTGCGCAGCGCAAATGATGCTGTTTTGACTGGTACGGGAACTTTGATTCATGACAATCCTGCTCTGACGGTGCGTCAGACAGAAGGCAGATCGCCGCGTCCGGTTATTTTAAGCAGCAGACTTGATTTTCTTGAAAACCGCTATCAGGCTCTGCGCGAAGACACAATAGTCATTTCCTGTGAAGGGCAGATCGTGCCGGCACAGTGGGCAGAGCGTGTCAGGCTTGTTCCTGCGGATGCTGCCGGCAGGCCGGACCTGAAAGCTGCACTTGAAGTGCTCTGCAGCATGGGCATGGCCCGTGTACTGATTGAAGCAGGAGGAACTCTATGTTCTTCGTTTATAAAAGCGGGACTGGCAGATGAATATCAGATTTTTGCCGCACCGATGTTTATGGGGGAAGGCAGGAAAATCACAGCCGCCTTTCACATTGACAGCATGAGCGGCGCTGTCCCGTTCCGTCTCCTGCGCTGCCGAAACGTGGGAAAAGACCTGTGGATCGAAGGAGGCAATCCATGTTCACTGGACTGGTTGAAGCAGTAGGCAGAGTGCTGAGCACCACACGCAGAGGAGATGTGACTGATCTGACGGTTGAAGCTCCTTTTGCCGATGAGATGAAAACAGGTGATTCAGTGGCACTGAGCGGAGTATGTTCCACGGCTGTACGCATCGCTGCTGGAACTTTTACTGTCCAGCTTACCGATGAAACTATGAAAGTATCGCGTTTCTCGCTGCTTATTCCGGGTGACCGGCTGAACCTTGAGAGAGCTCTTCCTGTAACGGGGCGGCTTGACGGTCATCTGGTGGCGGGGCATGTTGATGGCGTCGGGCTTGTGCTGTCCCTGAAAAAGGGGCGCAGTTCTGCCGAGCTCTGGCTGAATCTGCCGAAAGAACTGATGCGCTATGTCGTTTACAAGGGGTCCATCTGCGTTGACGGAGTCAGTCTGACCGTGGCATCAGTCCAGGGCAATTCATGTTCTGTCGCCGTTATTCCCGAAACACTGGAACGCACGACGCTTGGAACTCTTTGCGCAGGCAGAAAGGTGAACATTGAAACTGACATGATTGCGCGGTATGTTGAAAAGCTGCTTGGGCTTTCAAAGGACACAGAGCCTTCAGCCGGCGCTGCAGGTGCACTGACTCAGGAAAAACTGGCTCAGATGGGCTGGTAAATTTTTACGCTTAAATAAAAAATATCCGCTTTTGATGTTGGGAAGCCGGCAAAAATGTTGTACAATCACATAAAGAATTAGAAGAGCTTCTGCCCGGAGGCTTTTTTCAGGAGGTCTGAACCATGAAAGTCGTGCAGGGAAATTTAATCGCTCACGGTGAGCATTATGCAATAGTAGTTTCGCGTTTCAATGAACTGATCTGCAGCAAACTGGTGGAAGGTGCAGAAGATGCACTGGTCCGCCATGGCGTGAAAAAGAATGAGTACGATATCTACTGGGTGCCAGGAGCATGGGAACTGCCGATCACCGTTAAGGAACTTTGCCTGTCAGGGCGTTACGATGCAGTGATTGCATTGGGGGCAGTGATTCGCGGCGATACGCCGCACTTTGAGTACGTATCCGCCGAGATGTCAAAGGGACTAGCGGCCACATCGCTTGAACAGCGCGTGCCAGTGGCTTTCGGCGTCCTGACCACGGAAAATCTGGAGCAGGCACTGCTCCGTGCCGGCAGCAAGTCAGGCAACAAAGGTTCTGAAGCAGCATTGGCTGCGCTTGAAATGGTTTCGCTGCTGAATCAGATTCGTTCCGACAGGGGGCAGCATCAGGAACCGGACACAGCAGGGGAACTGAAGAAATAAACTCTATTTTCAGAGATGGGAGACATCATAAATGATTGATATTCGCATGCTTCGTGAAGAAACAGATGCTGTAAAGGCCTACCTGAAAGCCAGAAACAACAGCTTTGACGTTGACAAAGTTCTTGAGCTGGACGCTGAAAAGAAAAAGATTCTCGCCTCTGTTGAAGAACTGAAGGCAAAGCGCAACGCCGGTTCCAAGGAAGTCGGCAGAATCCGCGCTGCCGGCGGCGACGCTTCTGCGATCATGAAAGAGATGAAAGAACTGGGCGACCAGGTGAAGGCTGACGACGCCCGCGTTGCTGAGATCGATGAGGAGCTTCACAATCTGCTTCTGCAGATCCCCAACCGCCCTGATAAAACGGTGCCTATTGGCAGGGATGAGACAGAAAACGTCGAAATCCGCCGCTGGGGAGAACCGAGAAAGTTTGATTTTGAGCCGAAAGCGCACTGGGACATCGGCGAAGCCTGCGGCATTCTTGATTTTGAGCGCGGACCGCGTATGGCCCAGAGCCGCTTCACTGTGTTCAAAGGTCTTGGTGCCCGCCTTGAGCGTGCCATTATGAACTTCATGCTTGATCTGCACACTCAGAAGCAGGGCTATACAGAGTTCAATGTGCCTCTGATGGTTAACTCTGACACGATGCTCGGCACCGGACAGCTGCCGAAGTTTGCGGAAGATCTGTACAAAGTGGACCGCGATGATCTGTGGCTGATTCCCACAGCCGAAGTCCCGCTGACGAATCTGCACCACGGTGAAATGCTCAACGAAAGTGATCTTCCGCTGTACTACACCGCCTACACACCCTGTTTCCGCCGCGAGTCCGGAAGCTATGGCCGTGATGTGCGCGGCATCATGCGGCTTCATCAGTTTGACAAGGTGGAAATGGTGAAAATCTGCACGCCGGAAACCAGCTGGGATGAACTGGAAAAACTGACGAATAACGCCGAAGATGTTCTTAAAGCGCTGAATATCCCATATCGAGTGATCGTCCTCTGCACGGGTGACATGGGATTCGGTTCTGCCAAGACATATGACGTGGAAGTCTGGCTGCCGAGCCAGAACTGTTACCGTGAGATCAGCTCCTGCAGCAACTGCGTAGATTTCCAGGCGCGGCGCATGAATACCCGTTACCGCCCGGCAGACGGCGGCAAGCCCCGCTATGTCCATACGCTGAACGGATCCGGCCTTGCCATTGGCCGCACACTGATTGCTGTGCTTGAAAACTACCAGAACGCTGACGGCTCCTTTGAGATCCCTGATGTGCTGGTACCATACATGGGCGGCGTGAAACACGTTCCCGTGCTGAAAAAGTAAGACCGCACTCTGAACGAAAACAGGAAACGCACTGAGATTTTTCTCATACTTCAGGCGTTTCCTGTTTTTTGTTTTTCCGTCAATTTGAGGCGCATGTATTTTTTTTTCTGTTCTTCTCTGCTAAAATACAGGTGTTGAAGACTATCTACTGCATTAGTACGAATAAACTATGACAGCGCAGAGATTCACAGACGCTTTCCCTCCGGGAGGATACATGATGACTTTACATCTCAGTGCAAGTGTTATTTTGCCGCTTCTTCTGATTGCAGCAGGCTGCGTGCTGATTCAGCGCTTTTTCAGAAAGAAGCTGAGCAGAGACCAGTATTTTTATATGCGCGACCTGTCGCTGACTACGGTTATGATGCTGCTTGCTCTGTGGAGCGGCAGTGACCGCATAGAAGCGCTTGTGGCGTGCTCGCTGCTTTCCATGGTAGTGGGACTTGCGGAACGGGTGTGTCCGGAACGCGGGTATTTTTCGCTGATCATCCTTCCCGGGCTGATATTTGCGCTGACGGGGCAGCCGATCTCTTTTGTTTCGGCGCAGGGGGCCTCATTTACCTACCTCTCGTGGTGGGAGTCGCTTTTCTTCACGACAGCCTGGATGACATTATTCCCGGTGCTGTTCAGGCGGCTTGACCAGATTCCTGGCCTTGCAGGGCGTCTGCTGGGGGTCAGCCTTTCTTTGATGGTGTGCGTTTCATACTTCTCGCGCCAGAATCTGAACGAGGCATTTCTTGTATCTGTCGTATCGCTTGTGCTTGTCTGCGCTTACTGGAGCCGTCTCGGTCACCAGTTCAGACAGCTGGGTACGCCGCTTGCGTCTCTGTGGGGAACGCTTGTTGCCGGAATCTCAATTATCGGCGTGAGCAAGGGAATCACCATCACTGCGCTGCTGGTTGTGCCTCTGGGGTTCTATGCCGTGCCTCTCGTGGAAATTTCTCTCGGGCTTGTAAGCAATGCCTTTGAACGCGGACGCCCGCGTCCTTCAAATGACCTTTACAGCCGGGCCATAGAGCGCGGAGTGGACCATCCTGCGGCAATCCGGCTTGTTACCGAAATCTGCCTCCTCGTGGGCGGTTCAGTGGCGTTGATGCAGCTGCTTCCTGACTCCAGAGCTCTGAAGTTTGCAGTGCCCGCGATGGCTGCTGTGCTTCTCCTTGTTCTCTGGGGAGTCAGCGGCGGCCGTCAGACGCGGGATGGCACTTCAACCCTGTGGGGCGTTAAGATTGACGGTATTTCAATGAATTACGCACTTTCAAAGTGTCTTGCATGGCTGAGAAGCCAGGAACCACAGTTCAGAATGATTGTGACACTTAACGCCCTCGGCATGTATGAAGTCCGTTCCGATGCCGAATTCCGCAGAGTTGTTTCCAGTGCTGATCTGAAACTGCCTGACGGCGCCGGCCTTGTATGGGCGCTGAAAAAACTGAAGATGCAGGTGGTGGAGCGTATAGCAGGTATTGATTTTATGGACAGACTCTGCAGACTGGCCGCTTCTGAGTCTATTCCTGTATACCTTCTCGGAGGCCGGCCCGGAGTTGCCCGTGCTGCAGCGGAATATCTTCAGAAGGCCCATCCTGGGCTGATTGTGACCGGATATTACGACGGCTACTTTGACCGTTCCCATTCTGATGAAGTCGCTGAGAATATCCGCAGGAGCGGCGCGAAAATTCTGTTTGCGGCCCTTGGAATGCCGGCCCAGGAAAAATGGCTTGATTCTGAGCGAAGGAACCTCTCCGGCCTTCTCTGCGTGGGGGTGGGCGGCAGCTTTGATGTTTTTGCCGGTGTCCTGAAGAGGGCACCCCGGTTCTGGCAGAAGATCGGCTGTGAGTGGCTTTACCGGCTGTTCCAGGAGCCGCGGCGGCTGACCCGTGATCTGAAACTTCCTGCATTTGTCATCGCAGTATTGCGGGAGAAGTTCAATATTTTCCCATGGAAAGAGCAGAACAATGACTGACCAGGTAACCGCAGAGCAGTTGATGAAACGCGATCTTACGGCTGTACAGGCGGATGACACGGTAGAAGAAGCAATGAGCGTACTGCACAACCACGGCCTGAGCGGCGTGCCTGTGGTAGACGTCCAATGGCATCTGGTGGGGTTCCTTTCTGAATCGGATATACTCCGCTCTACACTGCCTTCATACCTGGAGGTTCTTGCACAGGATTCTTTCCTTTACGGTGAACAGGAACTTCTTTCAAGAAAATTTGCCGCAATACGCGGCCGCGAGGTAAAGGACTTTATGCAGCCGCACTGCCATACAGTTCAGACCGGCACGAACATCATGAACGTGGCTGACCTGATGCTGCGTCTCCGTGTCAAGAGACTGCCTGTCCTTGAAAAACGCGTTCTTGTGGGGATCATAGACCGGGCCGACCTCTGTGAATATTTGATGAATTCCGGTGAACAGCGATGACTTCCCGGAAAGACGAGGAGCTTTGGAAGGCGGAACTGGAAAGCATTGCTGTTTCTTACAAGAACAGGCGCACCGAATTTGAAAAAGAACTGCGGGATGCTTACTTGAAGGCTGAACAACGGGCCTCTGAGATGGAAACGCGGACAGTCGAACGTTTTAAAAACTCGCAGCAGGCTGAACTTGATGCGTACGAGACAGAAACTCAAAGACTGCTGCAGGAGGCTGAAGACCGGTGGAACAGCCGCTGCGCAGAAGTTCGGAATAAAAGCATGGGCGATGAGCTGAGAGAAGCAATGAGCGCCATCTTTGGAGAAAGGAACCGCAGAGATGATTGAGACGATGTGCAAGATCACCTGCGCTGTGCCTGAATTTCTGGCGATGGAGTTTTTTGAGCATCTTCAGTCAGACGGGCGTGTGCACCTCATTCTGGCGGACAAACCGGCTGCTGATGCTGCAGCTGCAGAACGGCTTCTGGCACTCCGCAGCAAACTCCTGGCCGCCCTTGAAACAATCAGCTCGGTTCCTGTTTCAGAACAGGAAACTGTTCCGCCCGAAGCTGACGTTCTGCAGAACGATGCAGAACAAATACTCGACGCGTCTCTCATAGAGGTAATACCGGAACTTGAAAAAAGTGTTGAAGTTTTTCAGAAAGATGCATCAGAAGTATTGAAAAACCATGAGGCTCTGGTCAGCGAGAAGAAGCTTCTTGAAATGATTCTGTCTCAGACTGACAAAACCTCGTTTGTCAGCAGTGCGGACAAACGGGCGCTGCTGTGGTGGGTTCCTGAGAATCTTTGGCCGGCTGCGCAGCGGCACATTGAAAAGCAGATTACGACCGGTCACGCCCAGTACCGTCTGCACCCGACCGCAAAAGAAGGTCAGGCGCTGGCAGAACTGCTGGTGCCCGTCCAGGCAGCCGCAGAAACCGAAAAAATTCTGCGCAGCATTGGTGCACATCCGTGGATGCCGCCGCAGCGCTATCAGGCGGCTGATTTCAGCGATAGCATAGTTCTGATGAAAAAACGGCTTGATGAAATTGAACGTCAGCTGGATGCTGAGCAGTCAAAGCTGGCAAAAATGCGACGGCAGTGGCAGCCTCGTCAGGAGGCATTTTTCTTTTTAATAGACCGAAAAATTTCACAGTATGAGGCGCTGAGCCGGTGTCGGCGCATTGGCCCGTCAGTGGTGGCCGAAGGATGGATTCCGCTGCGTCAGTTTTCTGATTTCAAAGCGAAGCTTGAAGAAAAGTTCGGCGGGCGTATTGCGGTGTATTCCCGTCTGCCTGAAGAAGACGAATATCCTGTCGTGCCGACTGCGCTGAGTCATGTCAAAGCTTTTGCGCCGTTCGAAATTTTCCTTAAACTGGTCCAGCCGCCGGCGTATGGCAGTTCTGACCCGACGGCACTGATCGGCATTTTCTTTCCTTTCTTTGCGGGATGTATTATTGGCGATGCCGGTTACGGCCTTTTAATGCTGATTTTGATGCTGTGGCTGCGCTGCCGTTCCAAGCGCAGGATTTTCCGGGATGCGGCGTATGTGCTGATAAGCATGTGTGTTTGGAGCTTGTTCTGGGGCTGTGCCTTCGGAGAGTTTTTCGGGGACACAGGGCACCGCCTGTTCGGCATTGAACCGCTCTGTGTGGAACGTTCGCAGGCAGTGATGCCGGTGCTGATCTTTTCTGTAGCGCTGGGACTTGCCCATGTCCTGATCGGCCTGCTTGTCGGTTTTTTCCGCGGAGTGCGTTCGCGTCATAAAAGGCATGCTCTCGAAAAACTGGGTGAAATTCTGGTCATCCTTGCTCTTGTCGTTGTCCTGACTGCTGTGCGGGCATTGCTTCCGTCCGGAGCGTTCCCTGCAGGAATCGCGCTTCTGATAACGGGACTGATTCTCCTGTGTGCAGGAGGCGGGATCGGCGGTCTGATCGAATCAATGAGTTCCTTCGGCCATATTCTGAGTTATGTGCGGATCGGCGCCATTGGCCTGTCGTCTGCTATTCTGGCCGTTGCGGCTTCAAAATTTGTTGATGTGCTGGGCGTGTCAGTGCTCGGGATTTTCATTGCCCTTTCCATACATGCACTTAACTTTGTGCTTGCCTTTGCTGAGTCTGCCCTGCACGCCGCAAGACTTCACTATGTTGAGTTCATGGGCAATTTCTATGAGGCTCACGGAACAGCTTATAATCCTTTCAGATACAGGAGGAACTTACCTTGGAAAAAGGACTCGTAGCACTTGCCGCGGCATTGGCTGTGGGCATACCTGCGCTGGCGACTGCATTTGCACAGGCGAGAATCGGCAGCGTAGCCGCCGGCAGCGTCGCTGAAAAGCCCGAAACTGCCGGAACGATGATTATACTCGAGGCCATTCCTGAAACGATGGTGATTCTCGGTTTCGTTGTGGCCATTATGCTGATTCTTCAGTTTGCCTAGGCGCTGCAGTGGATACTAAAATCTCACTGCCGCATGAATTCTGCGCCGCCCTTGAGGAGGATTTTCAGAAGCAGCTGCGGAGTCTGGAGTCTCAATCCAGCGGTCAGATCAGCGAAATGATCGACCGCTGCCGTGAAGAGGCAACAGAGCAGATTGAAAAGCTCAGAGCCGGGTATCAGGTAAAAAGAAAGCGCCTTATGTCAGCGCGTGCAAGGGCGCTTCGCGCCGTAGAGAGTGCCGGAGAAAAAAAATATGAAGACATCCGGCTTGCAAGACTGGAGCAGCGTGTGCGCGAACAGGTAGAACTGTTCAGGCGCAGCCCTGAGTACAGAGATTTCCTGGCCCGGATGTTCGATCAGTGCCGAAGTGCCGGTTTCAGCGGGTGCGGTGTCATACAGTGCGAGGAGCCTGAAGCTGAACTGCTCGGCACTGAATTTCAGGGATGCAGAGTGGTCAGAAAAGAACTTGGACGCTGGGGCGGCTTTATTTTGAAAGGGGAGGGAGGCACGCTCTTTGACTGTACCTTCCATACGCGGTGGCGGCAGTACATCCGCCGCATCAGCCGGTGAAGAAACTAACTATGATTATGTAAATGCCCGTCTCAGGGCGCGTTCGCGCAGCTTTCTGACGTCTGCGACTTTAACTGAAATGGCGGCCGCCAGTCTGGCTGATTCCGAAAAAATTATACTTCAGTCAGCTTACGCGCCGGTGTATCAGCGGAACTTTATGTTTTCAGGAATGCCGCTGGCAGATCGCCTTGAAGCGGCTGTAACAGCCGAAACCGCGCAGCGCTGCCGTGATTTGAAATCATGGGCGAAGGGGGAAATAAGGCTGCTTCTGCCGGTGCTGTCCGTTCAGTCTGATCTTGAAAACGGACAGCTTTTTTTGCGGGCGCTTCTTTCTGGCCGCACTGATTTTATTCCTTCAGTTCCGGGCTGCGGGGAACTGACTGAAGATTTCTGGCAGAGTCTGAACGCAGCTAATGGAAGCCGTTCGGCAATTGCAGAACTCTGCCGCTATGACCCGTCCCGGCAGTCAGATATGCTGAGCGGCGCAGTATCTGAACTTGACCGTACGGGACATATCTGGGATGCTGAATGGTTTTTCATGAAGAATCTCATGCAGCTGGCGCGTGGAACGCTGACACGGCATTCCGGCGAAAGTTTCAGAATCGTGAAGCGCTACCTTGCACTGCTGACTGATCTGCTGAATATCCGCATCTGGCTTGGACTGCATATTGCCGCTGACAGCCGTGATGCTGAAGTGCATTATCTTGATGGCGGAACCATATCTGAAGAAAGGCTTCTTTTTACAGACAAGTTCAAAGCTCTGCTGAAAGATACATTCTGGCAGATCAGTACTGAAACAGAGGACGCACAGCTTGCGGCCCTTGAAAAGAAGTTTCTGGCATGGCAGATATCGCTGCGCATGCAGAATCCGCTGGGGATTCAGGTCATTGTCTCATACCTTGCACGTCTTTACTGTGAATGGCGCAATCTGACGACTCTTTTTTCAGCCCTGCAGTGCGGGCTGCCCCGTGAGATGGTTCAGAATGTGCTTTTTACAGACTTCTGAGGAATTAAAAATGAAAGATCTCCTTTATCTTGTCGGTTCCCCCGCATTTCTGCGTTTCTGGTCTGTTCTGGGATGTCCTGGTGAATGTCCGCCTGTGCCGGTTTCAGAACAGACGCTCAGGAACATTGGCGACAGGATGCCTGCACAGATAATCCTTTACGAAGAAACACTGACAGACCCCTTTTCACTGGCGGCGCGGAAATATTTTCATGAATCTTCAGCTCCCTATTGGATCCCTTTGCCGTATGGGGGAGGAGGCGGGGCAAAATGAACAGAACTGCGCAAGTGCAGGCTCTGACGGCAGAAACAGTAGAAGTCGAGGCTGTTTTTCCTGTGACACTGGGAGAATTTGTCAGCTCCGCTGACGGTGTCTGGTACGGTCAGGTCCGCAGTCACCGCGGCACTGCGGTAACGCTGCTTTCACTTGATCCTGTGGAAAGAGTCCATATCGGCGACGAGCTGAACTTTACAGGCGTGACCCTTGACGAACGCCTTGAAAATGTGGCTGCCGGCACCGTTGTTGACTCGCTGGGCCGCTTTATGCTCAATGTGGGCGATGTTGAAGGGGCTCGCGCGCCGCTGCCGGAATTCCGTCAGAAGACAGGCAGCTTCTGGGGATTGAAAAATCTCGGTTCCTTCATGACACTTCATGAGGGCGAAGCTGCAGCACTGCTGGGGGCTCCGCCCGGCGGCTTTTCGGAACTGTTCCGTCAGATTGTGCTTTCTCAGCGTGCAGACTGGCTCTATATTTTCTGCCAGGCCAGTGTCATCGAGTTGTACCGCTATTGCCGTTCGGCCGTTGCATCCGGCTGCGCCCCGCACACAATAATTCTGTGGTCGCCGCCATGGGAAAGACCCGCGCTGAAAAACCTCGCCGCAAAATCACTGACGCGGCTTCTGGCGCTTCGGCATGAAAGCGGCAGAGGACTTGTTCTTATTGACGATCTTCATTCCTGGCTTGAATCAGTTAGAGAATTCGGCGAAAGCTCGGGCGAGCTGCTCCTCCCTGACGGCTATCCTTACACAGCGCGGCGTGATTTTGCAGAGCTGCTTGACCTGAAGTCGCCGCCTGATAAAGACGGCAGGTCAACGTCGCTTATTGCCGGCTGGCGTTATGAGGAAGGCTATTCGCCGATGGTCGAGCATCCTTATCTTGGACGTCTCCCGCGCTTTATGAAAACCGGTATTTTCATGGAAGAACAGTCCGAATATCTCGTTCCGTCAGACGAATCATGGGGCGAGCCTGCGCCTGCCGGGCGGTGCTGGCAGATGCTGAAGCGCGTGGCAGCCGCCAGCAGCGAAGAGGCTTTCCCTGCACTGAATCTGCTGAAAAAACTCTTCGGTTCTCTGTTTGTAGAATATTCCCCATTAAGTCTGGTTCCGGCAGAAGATGAGTCGGTCCAGTTTACATCTGATGATGAAAAACGACTGGCAGCACTGGCAGCGAACCCTGGCAGAGATCTGTTTGAAAAAGTGCAGAAGCTGAAATCAGAACTTCATCTGAGATTCCGCGACCCGTCTTCGGTGCGGCGGCAGCTCTTTCTTACATGGCTCCGTGAGATGACCGGAGAGGAGGAAGAACCATGAAACTGATACGCTGCGGTTCAGATGCCGTTAATGTGCTGACGCCATCTTCTCTGTGGGTACAGCATCTGCCAGGTGCTGCAATTAATGATCTTGTAACTGTGGAAACCGATGAAGGAGACTCATTTGTCGGGCGCGTTGTAGAAGTCGGCCGTGACAGCTGTCATGTGCGCATCTGCGACGGCGAACATGTGCTGTGCCGCGACAGCCTGCGCGTGTGGCTCGGCAGCGATGAAACTGAACTGCCTGCTGTACCACCGCCTGTTCCTTCGGTGCCCGTGCGCCGTACAATCTTTAAAACGGGTGTTGCGCCTGTGGACGCGCTTTTCCCACTGCAGCGCGGGCATTCTGTTTTTTTGGCCGGAGTTACACTGCGTCAGTCGCTGCCTTTTATTTCGTCGCTCCTTCAGGGTGCTGTTGCTGACCATCAGTGGCCATGTATGATTTCACTGGACACGACAAAAAATGAATCACAGGCGATTCACAACATCTGGAACAGTTTTGGTCTTGAGGACGAGGGACTGTTCGTATCCGACAGCCGCGATCAGCTGTATCAGACAACGATGCCGCTGAGACGCGGATTTGAGGCTGCTGCCGCCCGTGCCGACGAAGGACGTAATGTATTTCTGACGCTGCTTGATCTTGAATCGTGGTTCCGCTTTTACCAGGAGGACCTGGCGCTCAGAGGTCAGTACCGCAGCCGTGAGAGTGCACTGTATGGCTTTAAAAATGCAGTCTGGTCTTATATGCAGCTTCTTTTCGGCCATAAAGGGCGGATCACTGTTTTGGCGCTGCTGTCCGAGCGCAGAGTGGCAGGTATGCCGTCTGAACTTCTGGTGCTGCGTGATCTCTTTGACGGTTTCCTTGAACTTCGCCGTGACGGCTCTCTGTCTCTGGCAGGTTATATGCCTCAGCCTCCGAGAGGTTCTGACCGCGCTGTGGAGTATGCCCGTCTGCTTCGGCGTCAGTGCAAGGACCTGCAGCAGCTTCTTCTTGAAAAACAGCGCGATGAATACCCTCTGACAGAGCAGGAACAGGCTTTCAGCAGTGCGTTGCATCAATTCCTTTCCGACCTTGGATCACGGCCTTCTGCCGATACCGGAAGGATCTGGCAGATACTTGCACTTCTTCCTGAAAGTGAACTGAACAGAGTTCCCCTCTCGCTGCTGCGGGAACACTGCAGACAAACGGCTCAGGAGACCGTGTTATGATATACAGCGGCTCTGAACAAATACGCCAGCGGCTTCGCCGTCTCGTTGCAAGCCGTGAAAATGCTGCGCAGCAGTCACAGATGCTGATGGAACGCCTGCGTTCGCGTATTTCGGGAACAAGTGCGGCTCTGGCACGTTTAAAGATCTATTCCGGACCGCAGAGTGCCGAACTGTTCAGGCTCAGTTTCCTGCCAGTGAAGGCGGAAGCATGCACAGAACTCATCTCCGGTGTGGAGTGTCTGCAGCTGCAGACACAAAATGACAGTGACGGCCTGCTGCCGCGTTTTACATCGCTGCTGACTTCACCTCAGAACGAATGGGCTTACAGTCAGACTGAAGAGATGGCAAAAGCCCTTTGGGCATATGTGAACAGCGTTCTGGTCCTGCGGGCTTTGGACTGCAGGATAAGGCACCTGCGCCGCCAGCTCCGCCGTGCGGATGACGAAAAGAGGCAGCAGAGCCAGAAAGCACTGGTGTATCATTTCACACAGATAAGAAATTTTGAAAATGCCCGGTACTACTGGAGATTTACCAGACATGAAAATACAGATTATGGCGCTCGGCAGACCCCGTGAAGCCTTTATTGCAGGCGGCGTGGAACATTATCAGGTGCGGCTGAAACCGCTGCTCCCGATTGAATGGGTATATCTGCCGGATATAAACAGGGGAAAGAACCTGAGTGAGGAGCGGAGAAAAGAGCTGGAAGGCCGGGAGTTTCTGAAGCGCATTGCCCCGCAGGACACGCTGTTTCTTCTTGATGAGCGCGGGCGTCAGATGACAAGCGGCGAACTTTCAGAACTGATATACAGCAGTCTTGGAAAGGGACAGGGAAAGCTCATTTTTCTTGTCGGCGGCCCGTATGGGACATCTTCGGAACTCCAAAAGCGGGGAAATGTGATAATATCTCTTTCAAAGATGACTTTTACCCATGAAATGGCTCTTCTGCTGCTCAGCGAACAGATTTACCGGGCAGCGATGATCCATAGCGGCTCAAAGTATCATCATCAGTAGATTTTTTATGAATGGAAGGATGAATGACATGAATTTTGGCGGTAGAGGCATGGGCGGCATGAATCAGATGCTTAAACAGGCACAGGCAATGCAGGCAAAAATGCAGCAGGTTCAGGAAGATCTGAAGCAGGCACGCGTTGAGGGAAGTGCCGGAGGCGGGATGGTGAAAGCCGTAGTGAACGGACAGGGCGAACTGATCAGCGTAAAACTGTCACCTGAGGTAGTCAACCCTGATGACGTGGAAATGCTGGAGGATCTGGTCCTTGCAGCTGTGTCCGATGCGGCCAACAAAGCCCGCGAAATGATGGAGCAGCGCATGGGGGCCATTACCGGCGGTCTGAAACTGCCTTTTTAGTGTGTTAACATGGCACTGCCTGAACCGATTGAACACCTGATTTCGCTGTTGAAAAAATTTCCCGGGGTCGGCGAAAAAAGCGCTCGGCGCATGGCGTTTTATGTACTTCAATCCGGCCCTGATTTCGGAAATGACCTTGCTCAGTCCATTGAAGGGCTGAATAAACGGCTGACAACCTGCGAGAAATGCGGAAATCTGACGGAAACCCAGCCCTGCCCGATCTGCAGTGATCCTCTGCGTGACCGCAGCCTGCTGTGCGTGACTGAAACAATTGAAGACCTTGTGAGTCTTGAGCAGTCCGGGCTTTTCAACGGTATCTATTTTGTGCTGGGAACATCGCTTTCACCTCTTGAGGACCGTGAAAAGCTGCCCGATGGAACTGTACAGCGGCTGCGCAGAAGGTTTGAGGAATATCCCGTAAAAGAAGTGATTATTGCAACGAATCCCCGCATCGAGGGCGACATGACTTTTTATGCTGTGCTGGATGCGCTGCATGACATTCCTGTTAAAAAATCGCGCCTCGCCTATGGCCTGCCAGTAGGAGGCTCCATTGAATTTGCTGATCGCGTTACGCTGCATGCGGCGCTTGAAAGCCGCCAGGAAGTCAAAGACGAGTAATCCGGGCGGGGGCTCTTCAGCCCCCGCGTCTGCTGTCAGGAGGTGATTGAGTGACTGACGGGCTGAAAAAAATTGTTGAATATACCTGCCGCGGAGTGCTGGGGGTTCTCGGCATGCTGGCAGGCTACCAGTTCGGCGCGGGCTACCTGAAAACCCTGCTGCCGGGCGGCTTTTTTATTGGCTTTATTGCAATTCTATTATCAGTTCTTATCTGCGGCTTTATTGGTGTCCTTCTGGCACCGCTGTTTCTTCAGATACTTCATTCCATCAGCTCTTTCTTTGAAAAGCAGCTGAAAAACACCAGCGGACCTGAGCTTTCATCGGCGCTTCTCGGGCTGATTGTCGGACTGGTGCTGGCAAACCTGCTGGTTTTTCCCTTTCAGGATTCTGCATTCGGACCTTATCTTGCAGTCCTGTTCAATGTGCTGATCGGTTTTGTCATGTCATGGGTTTTCATTGAACGGCAGAGTGACATCCGCAGTGCTGTAGCATCTGTGAAAGGAAAGCTGACGCAGCGGCTGAAAAACCGTTCGGGGCACGGGTCGGTCGAACAGACAGTGGAAACGGTTCAGACTGACGCTGTGCCGCAGAAAATTCTTGATACCAGCGTGATTATAGACGGCAGGATACTTGACATTGCAAAAACAGGCTTTCTTCAGGGAACGCTGATTCTGCCTTCTTTTGTTCTGCTTGAACTGCAGACGGTCGCTGATTCAAAGGATCAGGCAAAACGCAGCCGAGGGCGTCTGGGGCTTGATGTGGTCAAGGAACTTCAGAAACTGCCGGGGGTAAGACTGCGCATCGCAGAAGCGTCACTCAGGGATTACGATACCGAGTTTGTAGATTCGGCCGTTGTTGCCATGGCAAAGAAGACAGGTTGTGAAGTGCTCACCACAGACTATAATCTCAATAAAGTGGCCCAGATACAGAACGTGCACGTGCTGAATGTCAACGATCTGGCCAACGCGATGAAACCGGTGATGGTTCCCGGTGAAGAGGTAGTTGTGGACGTGATTAAGCAGGGCAAGGATGCACGCCAGGGAATTGGCTATCTTGAAAATGGCACAATGCTTGTTGTTGAAGACGGCGGCCCGTACATTGGCAGGCGCGTTTCCGTGACTCTGTCATCCATGCTTCAGACCTCAGCAGGGCGTATGGTTTTCGGCAGGGTTAATAAAAAGGAGAGCAAAATCTCATGAATGCTGCATTTGTGATCCTTGCGGCCGGAAAGGGAGAACGTCTTGGCGGTCAGCCGAAACAATTCCGCCTGCTTGGCGCGAAGCCGGTTTTCAGGTACAGTTTAGAAATGGCGCAGCAGCTTGAGAGAAAAAATGTTATTTCCCAGATTGTTATTGCACTGCCGCCTGACTGTGAAACGCCTGAGAAGCTGAACATCCCGCCGGAGGCAGCGGTTGTGCAAGGCGGAGCGACGCGCTCACTCTCTGTGCTGAACGCACTTAAAGCCTGCCGCACTGAGCTTGTTCTGCTGCACGATGCTGCACGTCCCTTTGTCGACGCTGCGCTCTGCTGTCGTGTTCTTGCTGCGGCCGACGGCGTCTGCGGCGTGGTTCCTCTGCTTCCTGAAACAAATGCGCTGAAGAAATGTGCTGACGGACGTATAACTGCAGTTGACCGCAGCGGCATTTATATCACACAGACCCCGCAGCTTTTTCCCCGCGTGCCGCTTGAAAAAATGCTGGAAAATGCTTCGTGTTCCGATTATAAGGACGAGGCAGAGTTGTGGCTGAAGAACGGCTGTGTCCTCAGGTCGGTGGAAGGTGAAGAAATAAATTTCAAGATTACCAGCAGAGGTGACTGGCTGATGGCGCAGAGACTTGCCGCAGGCAGAGCAGAAGTCAGAAATGGGCTTGGTTATGATGTGCATCCGCTCACACCGGGGCGCCGGCTTATTCTCGGCGGCGTTGAAATTCCCTCCCGGCTGGGACTTGAAGGCCATTCTGATGCAGATGCACTGTGTCATGCCTGCGCAGACTCGCTGCTCAGCGCTGCGGGACTTCCGGACATCGGTACGCTTTTTCCAGCTGCCGACGAACGTTACCGTGGAGCGGACAGCACCCGGCTGCTGCTGCAGGTGCTGAATCTTGTAACAGAAAAAGGATGGTATGTTGAATGGGTCAGCGCTGTGCTGACAGCGCAGACGCCAAGACTGGCGCCATGGAAAGACCGTATAGCTGCTTCAATGGAGAAAATTCTCGGCGCTGGAAAGTTCAGCGTGACCTTTAAATCAGGGGAGGGTGTCGGCCCTGCAGGTAATTCAGAAGCGGTCTTTGTCTGGGCTTCTGCGACGCTGTGCCGGGCTGCGGCTGCCGAACCATGAAACATCAGTTGCACCCCGTTCACTTTCATGCTACAATGACAAAGGCAATTCGGAAGTAAGGAGTGAAGAGTGGGCCCTGCCCACTCTTTGTTTTTTACATCAGCGCGGGAAATCGGAGCGTGAATTATGAACAGAGAGAAAGTATCTGAAGAACTGAAAAAATTAGTCGAGAGTCTGGGATACCAGTTTGTGGGAGTTGAGTTTGTCAGAGAAGCAGGGACGCCTGTCCTGAGACTTTACGCTGACAGCCCGGAGGGCATCGGAGTCGATGACTGCGAAAAAATTTCCCAGCCTGTCAGTGCCCTGCTTGATAAAATAATGAATGACTTTGAAGATAATTATCTGCTTGAAGTCAGTTCGCCCGGCCTTGAGCGCCCTCTTTTCAGTTTTGATGATTACGCCCGCTTTGCCGGCCGGACCGCAGGCGTAAAACTTAAAGGAGCAGTCGGCGGCAGACGTCGTCTGACTGCCGTTATCACCGGGGTTAGTGATAAGAACGTTCTGTTCAGTGTCGACGGAACGACCGTTGAGATTCCTTTTGAAACCATTGCCTCCGGGCACCTTATTTATATAGAGCAAAAAGGACAAAAGAAGACCTTTGAAAAAAAGGGAGGAAAACATTAAAAATGAAGCTCAGTGAAGACTTTTTAGGAGCTTTGAAACAGCTTGTGGAAGAGCGGGGACTTTCAGAAGAAGTAATTTTTTCAAGCGTGGAAGCTGCACTGGCGCTGGCCTACCGCAAATTCAAAGAAACCCGTCAGGACCCGGTGGTTACTATCGACCGTACAACGGGCGACGTTTCTATTTTTGATCTCCGCAGAGCAGTAGAATCTGATCCCGGTCCCGGTGAGATCAGTCTTGCTGAGGCAAGAACGCTGGGCGGCGAAACCGTTCAGCCTGGAGATACAGTGAAAGTTCCTGTGCTTCTGCACCCCGAAAAATTCGGCCGCATTGCAGCGCAGACTGCACGCCAGGTGATTACGCAGCGCCTTAAAGACGCTGAACGCGAAATCGTATATAATGAGTTCAATGACAAAATCGGTGATCTTGTCACTGCCACAATTTTCAAAGCCGAAGATGATCAGGTGCTTGTCCGGCTTGGCGAACGCAATGAAGCTGTTCTCCCGAAAGAAGAACGCATTGCCGGTGAAACCTATACGCCGGGAGAGGCTAAGAAATTTTTCCTGCTGGATGTCCGACAGACCGGACGTGGACCGCGCATTGTGGTGTCACGCACTCATCCGGGTCTGCTGAGAAAGCTGCTTGAACTTGAAATTCCCGAAATTCAGGACGGCACAGTTGAGATCAAGGGTATAGTAAGGGAAGCCGGTGCGCGTGCCAAAGTTGCTGTTGCTTCCACGAAACCAGAAGTGGATCCCGTTGGCGCCTGTGTCGGCAACAGCGGCGCCCGTATAAAGAACATCAGCAACGATCTCTGCGGCGAAAAAATTGATGTGATTGTCTGGAGCGAAGATCCGCTTGAATTCATCAAGAACGCACTGTCACCTGCCAAAGTGACGCGCGTCGAGGCAGTTGAGGGGCAGGATCGTACTGCCAAAGTCTATGCGCCTGCCGATCAGCTCTCTCTGGCAATCGGAAAGGCTGGACAGAACGTTCGTCTGGCAGCCCGTTTGACAGGCTGGAAGGTTGATATCAATACGTCTGAGGAAAAAAATTCCCCGTCCCAGGGTTCCGGAAACGGAGAGGATGAAGCTTGAGGCGTTCGCATAATCCACGGACTTGCGTTGCCTGCAGACGCGAACGTCCGCCGCTTGAGATGATCCGTGTGGTGCGCACTCATGACGGGCAGGTAGTGGTTGACAGGGAAGGGCGTCAGTCTGGCCGCGGAGCCTATGTCTGTCCTGAACCACAGTGTGTGGCGCTTTGTCTGAAGAAAAAACTGCTGGAAAAAGCTCTGAAATGTGCTGTTCCTGCAGATGTCACAGCCCAGCTTGCGGCAGCGGTTCATCTGAGCGCCGGCGATATTGCCATGAGCGAAGAGTCCCTCATGGAGGAAATTAAATCGACGCTGGGACTGGCCCGGCGTGCCGGCGAGCTGATTGTCGGGCAGGACCGTGTACTTGAAGGCCTCTCGTCAGGCCTGAACTTGTTTGTGCTGCTGGCCAGTGATTATTCGCCCACGCTGAAGCGCGCACTGGATGCGAAGAATGCAGAAGCCCATGTATTAAGCGGAATCAGCCGTTCAGAACTGGGACAGCTTTTAGGTCTGCGTCAGGCTCAGATAGCCGCCCTTCCGGTGCGGAGCGGCTTTGCGGGGAAGTCGAAGGGACTGCTTCCAGAAGGAGGAAATGCGGTTGAGTAAAATGAGAGTTTACGAGCTTGCAAAGCTGCTTGACATCAACAATAAAGATCTGCTGGCTTTGCTGGCAAAACTGAATGTTTCCGTTAAAACTCACATGAGCACGATTGACGATGACACTATTCAGCTTGTAGAAGATGAACTGGATAAAGCAAGAGCCGGAAAAAACAAGACAGCCAAAACGGCCTCAAAGTCGGAAGTGAAAGCTCCCGCAAAACCGAAACCTTCTGAAAAAAACGAAATAAATGAGAAGAACGAAACTCCGGTGAAAAAAGGCGCAGACGCAAAAAGCAGCCCTTCAGAAGGCAGAAACTCAGAGCACGCTCCGGCTGCCAAAACTGCTGCAGTTAAACATGAAGCAGCCCCGCGGCCTGAAGTTCAGAAAAAACTGATCAAGATTAAGCACGGCGGCTGCGTTAAAGACCTGGCCGATGCGCTTGGCATATCAGCAGGCGAAGCAGTCAAGAAACTGATGTCAGCTGGCATGATGACGCCAGCCTCTGCAGCGCTTAATGATGACATTCTTCTTGTACTGAGTGACGCCTGCCATGTTGATATTGACTGGGATGAAACAAAACCTGCCGCAGAGACAGAGAAAAACAGTTCCGCCTCTGCGGCACAGGAAAAGAAGGCGGCTGTTTCTGGCGGCAAATCGCCGCTCCGCGGCACCCACCTGAAGCCCCGGCCGCCTATTGTCACAGTAATGGGGCATGTCGATCACGGCAAGACATCGCTCCTTGATGCGATTCGCAAAACGCATGTGACGGCCCGTGAAGCCGGCGGCATTACCCAGCATATCGGCGCCTCGCATGTAATGTACAACGGCAAGGAAATTGTCTTTCTTGACACACCCGGGCATGAGGCCTTTACTGCAATGCGCGCCCGTGGTGCGGAGTGCACTGACATTGCTGTCCTTGTAGTTGCGGCTGATGACGGAGTCATGCCGCAGACAGTTGAAGCCATTAATCATGCAAAGGCGGCGCATGTTCCTATTATTGTAGCCATCAACAAAATGGACAAGCCAACTGCTAATCCGCAGCAGGTTATGCAGGAACTCAGCGGTTACGGGCTTGTGGCTGAGGCCTGGGGCGGCGATACCGTCATGGTTGAGCTTTCCGCAAAGACAGGAAAAGGCGTGGGACAGCTGCTTGAAATGATTTCTCTTGTGGCAGAAATGCAGGATCTGAAGGCTGATCCTACTGTTTCGCCGGAGGGTGTCGTGATTGAAGCACGCCTGGACAAAGGGCGCGGCCCGATGGCATCAATTATTGTACAGCAGGGAACTCTGCGCACCGGCAATTATATTATGTTTGACAGCTGCTGGGGCAAGGTCCGTGCAATGCTGAACGATGCGGGCAAGCAGGTTCGTGAGGCAGGACCGAGCACTGCTGTTGAAGTGCTCGGTCTGAACGGCGTTCCTCAGCCGGGAGAGCATTTTGTACAGATCAAAGACGAAAAGGAAGCCCGCGATCATTTTGCTGCCCTTGAAGACGAGCGCCGTGAGAAGCAGAACAATGCAGTGAAGCGCATGACCCTGGAGGATCTGTACAGCCAGGTTCAGGAAGGCCAGAAGCCAGTGCTTAATCTTGTGATCAAGTGTGACGTGCAGGGCACTATTGAAGCCATAACCGGCTCACTTGAAAAGCTTGGCACAGATGAAGTGGGCATCAATATTGTCCATGCAGCAGTAGGCCGTATCTCCGAATCTGATATCATGCTTGCAACCGCATCAAACGCGATTGTGATCGGCTTTAACGTGCGTCCCGAAAACAGTGCTCAGAAACTTGCTGAAAAGGAAAACGTTCAGATCCGTCTGTACAGCATTATCTATGAGATAATTGACGACGTGAAAGCTGCTATGGAAGGTCTGCTGTTGCCCGATGTCAAGGAAAATTCACTTGGACAGGCAGAAATCCGCAAAATCTTCAAAGCACCAAAAGTCGGCAAGATTGCCGGCTGCCGCGTTATGGAGGGAATTATCAAGCGCACTTCCAAAGTGCGTCTCGTACGTGACGGCATTGTCGTGTGGGAAGGTTCCATTGCATCCATTCACCGTGAAAAAGACGATGTCAGCGAGGTGCGCGAAGGTTTTGAGTGCGGCATGACATTTGTCAATTACCAGGATTTCCACGAGGGCGACATGATTGAAGCTTACGAACTTGTGGAAGAAAAAAGAACCCTTTAAATCTGTCTGAAAACGCCGCGGCCGCTGCATGACACAGCTCACAGTGCCGCGGTTTGTTTATCAGACCGCAGGGGAGGAATTGCAGATGCCCCGTTTCAGAATGGGCAGAATTAACAGTCAGCTCCAACGTGAAATCTCGGAAATTCTTTCACGAGAGGTGCGGGATGAAAAACTTGGTGAAGTGATCGTTACTTCAGTGGACTGCTCAAAAGACCTGAAATATGCGAAAGTTTATTACACAACTCTGCGTCCTGAAGGCCGTGCTGAGATTGCCAGGCTTCTGGAAAAAGTTTCAGGGTTTGTGCGTTCAACGCTGGGGCGCAGGCTTTCATACCGTACCGTACCCGAACTGACTTTCAGGTTTGATGACAGCGAGGAATTGGCACGCGAGATGGACAGCGTTCTTGATAAAATTGCTGCGGAACTGCCCCCTGACAGCGGCATGGATGAGAGCAAAGCGTCAGTTCAGGAGGAAAACACGGATGAGTGAAGAAGCACGGAAAATAGCCCGCATTCTCCTGACTGAGCCGAAGTGGCTGATTCTCAGCCACGTCAAGCCCGACGGAGACACATTGGGCTGCGGCAGCGCGCTGACCTGTGCCGGTGAAAAACTTGGAAAAGACGTCAGGTGGGGTGGCGCTGATCCGCTGCCGCAGCTCTATTCATTTCTGCCTCGTGCCGGACAGTACCGGGCAAGCGGCTGCCAGCCTGATGACGGACGCTGTGTCATCACAGTCGATGTCAGCACCCGCGACCGGGGAGTTCCAGGAATGGCACCGCGGATTGCTGTAGATCACCACAGGGACAATGAGGGTTTTGCCTCGGAAATCAACTGGGTAGTGCCTGAAGCAGCGGCCGTCGGCGAACTGATCTACGAGATTCTGCTTGCGATGAACTGTCCATTGGATAAGGAAATTGCAACGGCGCTTTATGTTTCACTGACAACTGACTGCGGCGGTTTTTCCTTTTCCAACACAACCTACAACACCATACGCGTTGCTGCTGAACTTGTGAAAGCAGGCGCAGTGCCTTTTGAAATTGATGAAAAACTTCATTACAACGATTCACCGGCAAAGATCAATCTGTGGGGACGCTGCCTGAGCCGTGCAAAAAAAATTGGCAGCAGATGCGCGCTGTCATGGCTTACCCGTGACGATTTCCGCGAAACAGGCACAGATGAAAGCGATACAGAAGGACTTGTGAACATGCTGACTCATATGTCCGGCACGAATATGACTGTTCTTGTCAGTGAAGTGAAAGACTGTCTCCGCTGCAGCGTGCGAGCCCGCGGCAGCGCTTCTGCGCGGGAACTGGTGGTGCGTCACGGCGGCGGCGGACACCAGTACGCTGCCGGCTGCAAGCTGTATATGCCGCTGAAAGACGGTCTTGCTCTGCTGGAAGAGGAACTGAAGAGTGTATAACGGCATTCTGGTACTTGATAAAATTTACGGCGCCCCAAGCCGCGGCTGTGTGACGGGGGTATCGCGCGCCCTGGGCGGCCGCAGACAGAAAGTCGGGCACGCCGGCACACTTGACACAACCGCTTCAGGGGCTCTGATCCTGATGCTCGGTTATGCTACCAGACTTTCCGAAGCTGTCATGAATCTGCCTAAAACTTACCTGGCTGAAGTAACATTCGGGTGGGAGACTTCCACTGACGATGCTTCGGGCGAACCGCTTTCAGATCCAGTGCAGAAAGATTATGATGAATCTGCGCTGAAAACGATTCTGCCTGCGTTTCTTGGCGTACGCTTCCAGGTGCCACCTAAAGTTTCGGCTGTTATGGTTGATGGGCGCCGCGCTCATAAAATCGCACGGTCGGGCGGCGATCCTGACATCAAGCCGAGGCCGGTTGATATAACTTCTATAGAATATCTCGGCCGCACAGCAGGCGGTGCGGCAAAACTGCAGATCCGCTGCCACCGCGGCACTTACGTACGCAGTCTTGCACGCGACATCGGGCGGGCTCTGGGTATTGGAGCCCACCTTTCAGCGCTGAGACGTCTGAATGTCGGCTGTCTGCGCGCCAGCAGCGGACTGCTTTATAATCCGCAGGATCCTCCGTCAGCTGAGCAGATTATCACACGCATTCAGCCCGTAACGATACTGGCTTCACAGTATTACAGCTATAGCGCCAACGCATTCTGCGAAAAAAGACTTGTGGACGGGCTTGCCGTGTATCTGAGCTTTATGAAACTTCGGTATCCTGGCGTTGTGCCTGTGGATGAAGGCATCATGGCCGTAGGGACAAAGCATCTGTGTCTGGGCACGCTGCGCTCCCAGAACGGACGTGCTGTAATTTTCCCCCAGGCAAACATACTGACGGAGGTGTGCCTGTGATCATCTGTCTTGGCGCTTTTGACGGCTATCACCGCGGGCATTTTTCACTTTTTGAGAATGCCAGAAACCTTGCTGAAAAACTGCATACCGACTGGCGTATTGTGACATTTACTCCTCACCCCCGCTTTGTCCTGGGGGGGCTGACTGCGCGGCTTTTTACTGAAAGTGAAAAGGCTCTGCTGCGTCAGTGCTTCGGTCTGCCTGAACCGTTTGAAATCCAGTTTACCAGGGAGTTCGCAGATACAGAGCCTGATGACTTTCTGAATGACCTGGCCCAGAAATTTCCGCTGGAGGGCATTGTGGTAGGCCAGCAGTTCCGGTTTGGAAGAAAAAGAAGCGGCGACAGTGCCTTTCTGACTGATTACTGTAAGCAGCACCATATCAGGCTTCAGCTTGTGCCCCAGCAGATGATGCCCGACGGCACAATGATCAGCAGCACCCGGGTGCGCGACATGGTACAGGCCGGAAGTGTTGAACACGCAGCTGAACTGCTGGGGTATCCCTATTTCATTACTGCTCCTGTTCGCCATGGCGAACAGAGGGGACGTTCCATGGGATATCCCACGGCAAACTTTATACCCGACGGACGGAAGCTGATACCTGGTGAAGGCGTGTATGCGGGAGCGCTTTATCATGAGGGGGTGTGGCACCCAGCTGCTGTTTCAGTCGGGCGGAACCCCACTTTTCTTGTTGAAGGCAGCCTGAGGATTGAAGCGCATGTGATTGATTTCTGCGGAAACCTGTATGGATGCACGCCGATGCTTGTTTTTCTGAAAAGACTGCGGCTTATGAACCGTTACAGCGGAACTTCTGAGCTTGTGAAACAGCTCGCACTGGACTGCGGACAGTCCCGGCGGGTTTTTAACGGCCGTCCGGATGTTCCGATGATCTTCAAAAGACTTCCGGCAGTTTTATGAAAAGTATGCAGCAGCGTAATTTTTACAATTTCATTACATATTTTTTACATGTTCTGAATCATTAAACGGAAATATCTAATACAATGGTTTTAGTGCTGCATACAAATATAAAATTGACTGGTTTTGCTGGACTGTGTAGAAACAGCATACCGCAGCGAACTGGCAGAGGAGGTCTTTCAATGAACGGGGCAGACTTGTTAAGCAGTGATTCGGCAGTTCAGCGTCTGTGCCGAACTGCAATCATGGCAGCGGCAGTCTTTGTCATGACGATGTTTCCAAAGATTCCCATTCCTCTTGGATATGCTAATCTCGGAGAAACTGTGATTTTTCTCGTTTCAGTACGGTTCAGCCGCCGTGAGGCGGCGCTTGCGTCCGGGCTTGGCTCGGCCCTGACTGATCTGCTGAGCGGTTATGCTATCTGGGCAGTTCCGACGTTTATCATTAAGTCTCTGATGGCCTGTGTTATCAGCTGGGTTCTGGGCGGGAGAACATTTCCCAGAGATAAAGTTTCCGGCCGGCGCATTCTGCTGAGTTTCATCGTTTCTTCCGTCTGGGCGGTAATCGGGTATACACTTGCGGGGGCCGTTTTATATGGAAGCTTAGCCGCTGGCCTTTCTTCCACGCCCGGTCTGGCCATGGAATGCGCGGTAAACCTTATTGCTGCTGTGGCCGCTGGTCTTGTGCTTCGTCATACTCCGCTTGGAAAGGGCCGCTGATTCTGCCTGGCGGCTGATAATAGAAAAAAGATTGCAAAACTGCCCGCGGCCTGTAAAGCCGCGGGCAGTTTGAAAGGAGCAGAAAAATGCACCTTATATTCTGCGTTGATGATGAGATGGGGCTCAGGTTCAATCACCGCCGCCAGAGCCAGGACAGTGCACTGAGAAAGCGTATTCTGCAGAAGACATCAGGCAGAGCGTTATGGATGAACCATTATTCTGCCGGGCAGTTTCAGGCTGAGGCAGCTGACAACATCCGTGTCGACGAACACTACCTGGATATGGCACACTCCGGTGACTATTGCTTTGCTGAAGATGCAGAGGCTTCAGCGGCAGCGCCGAAGGCGGAGTCACTGACGCTTTACAGGTGGAACAGGCATTATCCTGCTGACGAAAAACTGCGGATTGACCTGAGCCGATGGAAGTTGATAAGCTCCTGCAATTTTGCCGGAACGTCCCATGAGAAGATCACTGAGGAAGTGTACACCCGATGAAATTATTATCAGCTTATCGCAGACTCCGTCACGCCGCTCTGCTGGCCATGCTTCTGCTGCTGTGCCTGCCCGTCGTTCGTGATCATGACAGCTTGCCGGCTCTGTTTGAACCGCTGCACAGTGTTTGGGTATCTCAGGCTGCGGCAGGAACGGCTGCTGCCCGGGAAAAGCGGTCTGCAAAAAAGCCGGTTGTGGACAAAACCGCTGAAAGCGCTGTCAGGAAGCTGACAGCGCCTGCCCTTGACCTGAAAAAAATTCCGCCCTATTCAAAAAATCCCTACATACCTGTAAACGGCAACATTCCTTACTTCAAGCCACAGGAATGCCCCGATTTGTCCTTTGAATATTACAGTCCTCTGGACAAGCTGGGACGCTGCGGCTTTGCGTGTGCAAATGTTGGTATTGAACTGATGCCGACAGTGCCGCGCAGCAGCATTGCGGCAGTCAGACCGACAGCCTGGCATCTGGTAAAATATGACAGCGTCAATGGCAGATATCTTTATAACAGGTGTCATCTCCTGGGATATCAGCTGACTGGTGAAGCGTCAAATGAACGCAACCTGATTACAGGTACAAGAGCTCTGAACGTAGAAGCCATGCTGCAGTTTGAAAACATGGTGGCCGATTACGTTAAAGAAACACGCTGCCACGTGATGTACAGGGTGACGCCGTATTTTGACGGAAACAATCTCCTTGCATCGGGCGTGCTGATGGAGGGGTGGTCAGTAGAAGATCACGGCGAAAGCATTTGTTTTAATGTTTTCTGTTATAATGCCCAGCCGGGAATTGATATTGACTACGCGACCGGCGAAAGCCGTCTTTCATCTGCATCTCCAGAACAGAAAAAAACAGCTGAGCAAGATGAAAAGACTGAAACATTCATTCTTAATACGCGCACTGGCGTTTTTCATAAAAGCACATGCGTCCGGGCAGGACACATCAGTCCATCGCGGCGCAGAAAAGTAACAGCAGCACGAAGAAAAATTCTCCTGAGAGGGTATAAACCCTGTAAGATATGCAATCCATGATAATGTCAATCCGGCCGCCGTACGGCCGGACTTTTTGTCTGGCCTCTGTCGGCGCATTGCCAAAGGAGCTGTTTTCAGAGTATGATATTTGAGAAAGAAACCCTAGGAGGTTCTGCATGAAGTTAAAGAAGCATAAAGTTTTTTCAGTGCGTGAGATCACTGTCGCAGGAATGCTTGCAGCGGCAGCATCCGTTCTGATTCTTATAGAGATCCCTATGCCGATGATGGCCCCGTTCCTCAGTCTGGATTTTTCAGAAGTGCCCGTCATGCTCGGCGGGCTTTTACTGGGTCGTGCGGCTGGGCTGCTTGTAATTGCCGTGAAAAACCTTCTTCACCTGATTTTCCACGGCTCACACAGCATGGGTATCGGCGATGTTGCAAACGTAACCGCAAGCTGCATTTACCTTTTTATAACCATAGCTCTGGAGCGAAGGTGGAAAACAAGAACAGGCAGCATTGGCGCTCTGGCTGTCGGAACTGTATGCGTATCATCGGCCATGCTCGCCGTGAACTACTATTTCTGCTTTCCTGCCTATGCAAGACTGATGGGATTCACAATGGATTCCATTATCAAGGTAGTGCATGCTGTCAATCCCGCTGTGACAAACGTGGTGACATTGCTGTTTTATTCGCTGCTGCCCTATAATCTGATCAAATATACTCTCACATCCGCTATTGTTTTTCTTATGCACGAAAGGCTGGAAAGGTATCTTAGCAAATAAAAGCTGAAAAGGAGAGAAACGGATAATGGACAGAAAAGAGATTTTCTCCTGGCTGCAGGCGCATTTCAGGCAGCGCCCCGGCAATCTTGTGACGTCTGAAATGGCTGGCGCCTACACAGAAGCGGCAGGACTCATCATTTATGATGAGCCGCTGATGGGTGTTGCTCTGGCCGATGACCCTCTTTTTGAGCATTACAAAGAACCGGCTGTGATAGGCCCCTGGCATAAAACTCCCGAAGAGTGGCTGCGTGGCGCTAAATCAGTGATTTCCATGTTTTTCCCTTTCAGCGAACGAGTGCGTGTGAGTAACCGAATTCCTGATGACCCCTCAGTAGAATGGCTTTTTGGCCGTATAGAAGGTCAGGAATTCATGAAAGGTATGCTGGCTGATCTCAGTGCCTGGCTAACATCGCAGGGTGTCAGAAACTGTGCCCCCATGCTTGACCCCAGATTTGCAGTGGCGCGCGGCGGATCGGGCGCACTTATCGGTCAGCCAGGCGTAACTAAAGATACGTATGCAAGCAACTGGTCAGAACGGCATGCAGCCTACGCTGCCGGACTAGGGACCTTCAGTCTGACCAGAGGGGTCATTACAAAACGCGGCATGGCAGGCAGGTTCTGCAGCGTGGTCACCGACCTGCCGCTTGTGCCGGATGCCCGTCCCTATACTGATCCATACGAATACTGCATTCGCTGCGGCGCATGCGCACGCCGCTGTCCTGCGCATGCTATCTCTCTTGCAGAGGGTAAAAAGCAGCGTCCCTGTGCTGAGCTGCTTTCGATGCAGAAAATAAAATACAATCCCCGCTATGGCTGCGGCAAATGCCAGACCAGCGTTCCGTGTGAGTACAGAATACCTGTGCGCGGCGGCGGGACAGAGAGGCAGAGTGTCCATGAGTGAAGAAAAGAAACGCTGCCCATGGTGCAGCAGTGATGTGCTGCTTATTAAATACCATGACAGCGAATGGGGAATACCTCAGCATAGTGACATGGTCTTTTTTGAACACCTGTTGATGGAAAGCATGAGCTGCGGTCTCAGCTGGCTGCTGATGCTGCGCAAAAGAAGTGTTTTTTCAAGGTGTTTTGACGGGTTCGACTATAACCGAATAGCCCGATACGATGAAAGCGACGTAAAACGCATCATGGACGATCCGGACATGATACATTCGGAGCCTAAAATACGTGCTGTGATCAACAATGCGTCAAGGTTCCTTGAAATTATCAGTGAGTTTGGCAGTTTTGATAAGTATATCTGGTCTTTTACTAATGGAAAAACTCTGCTGTATGAATCGTTTCCTGCAAAACGCATTACACGCAGCGCATTTTCTGATGCAGTCAGCAGTGATCTGAAGAAACGGGGCTTTAAATTTGTCGGCACAGTCTGCATTTATTCATTCCTTGAAGCATGCGGCCTGATCAATGACCATATGCCTGAATGCTGCAGGCGTGCTGAAACACTGAAGATGAACGACTGTCTTCATGTGAAAGATGAAAACGAACCGCTGCCGACGTTTCCGGTAAGAGTTCAGCGCAGGAAAAAAAGTTTGGGGACACCTGGCATAAAACAACAAAACAGTGTGTCTGCATCCGCACCCAAAAGAAGACGGGCATTGTCAGCTGAAAAGACGGATTGCGTCAGGGGCAGACCACAATAGATTTTCATCAGCCTTTCTGTTATTGTATGCAGCAGGTCAGGAAGAAAAACGTGAACAGCCTGCCGAAGTGCCTGTTTCCACTTGCGGCCCGGTCCGTGTTATGCTATGATTTATCCGTTTGAAATGACCCCGTAGCCCAGATGGATAGAGCGACTGCCTCCTAAGCAGTAGGTCGCGCGTTCGAGTCGCGCCGGGGCCGCCAGATTATTTTCATCGTTTTGTTGTTATGCAAAAAACGCGAAAAATGCCCTTCAAACAGATTAAAATCTGTTTTGAAGGGCATTTTACTGTTCGAGGGCTGACGTTGTTCTGCTGCCGCGAAAAAACATTGTGTCTGTCTGAGCAGATGCAGGATGATTGTCAGTACATGACTTCTGTCAGGTACGGAAAAAGCGCACATAAAGATGCAGTCAGTTAATGACCGTTGGACAGCATTCAGCATTCTTGCGGTCTTCGGGCCGCATTTTTTAAAAGAGGTGCGGCCATGGCAGACTGTTTTCAGGTAAATAATTGCTGCATGCTGAAAATTTGCGCGCAGATACACGAGTCTCAGCTGACATAGTGCCAGCTGATGCAAATCTGTTCATTCAGCCTTGTAAAAATTGCATAATCACTGGATGTTATACTTTTTCAGAAGTTCCTGATACCGTTCTTCCACAGACCTGTTGTCCTTAGGAATAAGATCGCGCCACGAACCGGAAGATGGGGGCTGCTGATCTCCTGAAGTATTGGGACTCGTGTCTCCTGAAATTCTAGTCTCAGGGACTTCTACGCCGGCGCTGTTGTCATACGGGTGAATATCATCTGATGCAGGAGGATTCTCAGGAGTAAGGGCGTTTTCATTTTCAAGTCTTTCTTTATCCTCAGGCAGAAGGAAAAGTTGCGGTGCATTAGGATCGTTTTCCGCCGCACTGCCGCTATGAACAGGGCAAACGGCTGTTGGGAATTTTCCACTTGACATCAGCACATCGGCAGTCTTCGGACAAGTCTGTGAAGCTGCGTACCCGCTTGACACACATATTCTGACATTCTCAACGTCTGCTGCGATCTGTGGAAAGTCACAGGACAGCTGCAGAATTTTGATAGCCTGTTTCATGAATGATGCCCAGACAGGCAGAGCAATGCGGCTGCCTGTTGCGCCCTTTGTCCCAAGCGGCTTAAGATCATCATTGCCGGCATAAACCACTGTAACAAGACCAGGAACGCCTCCTGCAAACCATGCATCAGTAAAGTCATTGGAAGTCCCAGTTTTTCCGAAGACATGATATCCTTCAATTTTAGCTCTGGCTCCCGTACCTGAATGTATGACTTCTTCAAGCATCGAACGGGTCATCAGTGCAATTTCCGGTTTCAGCGCTTCTTCCTGTGTCGGCAGCGCAGAATACAGAACATTGTCATCGCTGTTCCGGATTTCGGTGATGAAGTTAGGTTCAACTTTTGCACCGCCATTTGCAAAGGCAGAATATACAATTGACATTTCAAGCGGAGTCACGCTTGCAACACCTAGGCCGACAGAAAGTGCTACGGGCAGGTAAGGTGAGGTAATTCCCATTCTTCTCGCTGTGCTGACAATATTCTGCGGCCCCAGCATGTAGGTAAGACGTGCTACGGGTGTATTATGAGAGTGAATCAAAGCATTCAGCAGAGTTTCTTCGCCTACATATTCAGGGGTGAAGTTATGCGGTTCCCAGATTATATCTGTCCCGGCTACTTGCAGCTTAATGGGCCAGTCCATGATGTGGTCAACCGGCCGCAGCCCGTTTTCTAGCGCTGTTACATATACAATGGGTTTAAATGCTGAACCCACCTGACGATAAGCCTGGGTGGCGCGATTAAACTTCGTCTTTTCAAAATCTTTGCCGCCGACTAGTGCGAGAACCGATCCCGTGTACGGATCAACAGCTACAAGTGCGCCTTCACTTTTGAGCTGTTTCATCGCTTTTTCTGCAGCACTCTGAAGATCGAGATCCAGTGTTGTATAAATCTTCATGCCGCCTTTGTAAACACGGTCACTTCCATATTTTGGAATAAGTTCCTTGTACAGAACGTGACTGACAAAGTAAGGGGCTTTATCAAATACCTGCTGTTTTGTTTCGACTGTTTTTTCATTGAATTTCAAGACGGCAGAAGCTGCTTCCTGTGCCTGCACATCAGTTGCCCAGCCCAGATAGACCATACGCTTCAGTACGTAGTTCTGACGTGCACGTGCAAGGTCAAGATGTCGGAGCGGCGAATACTTTTCCGGCGCAGCTACAATTCCAGCAAGAATTGATGATTCAGCCAAAGTCAGTCCTGCAGCATTTTTATTAAAATAGTTGTGCGCTGCTGCATCAATTCCATAAGCCCCGTGGCCGAAATAGATCGTGTTCAGGTATTTTTCAATCAGCTTGTCCTTGGAGTAGAGCTTTTCAAGACGCAGTGATATCAGTGCTTCTTTTGCCTTGCGCTCGAGCGTCTTCTCACTGCTCAGGAAAAGATTTCTTGCAAGCTGCTGTGTAATAGTGCTTGCGCCCTGTCCGCCCTCGCCAGTAAGAAGCGAGCGGAGTATGGCCATTGGGCGGATTCCCTTGTGAGAGTAAAACTCAGAATCTTCTGCCGCCAGAATTGACATGACCATCCATTTTGAAACCTCGCTGAGCTTGACCGGCCTGCGGTTTTCGGTGAAAAGCTCAGTTATAACGCGCTTTTTCCTGTCATATACAATACTTGCCTCATTAGCCTGGTAAGAGAGAATTTCTTCATCAGAAGGCAGTGTTTTTGAAATTTTGCTGATATACCATGCCAGCCCGACAGAGACACCGGCAATACATATAAGAATAAGCATGAGAATCCCGGCGAAGAAACTTCTAAGGAAACTCTTTCTGCCATTTGATTTTTTTGATGAGGAAGTTTTTTTCGCTCCCATCAAATCACCTCCATAGTTCTGAACATAACGCCTCATATTCTATCCGAAAATGCTTCGGCGTCAAATAAACAGACTGAAAAAAATCTGTGCGCATGAATAGTGAATGTAAAAAGGCAGAACGAATCTGACATGGTTTGTTAAAGGAAAATGAAAAAAATGAAAAATGGGGCTTGCATTCTGAAAAGATGAGTGGTATATTACTTTCTGCCGCGCCCGAAAGGGAACGGTACGCACCTTGATAAGTGAATATAGCGAAGAAGAAATGCTAGTGTAAAAACTCGATCAATTTTTTTACGGAGAGTTTGATCCTGGCTCAGGATGAACGCTGGCGGCGTGCTTAACACAT
>CAZDXA010000011.1:0-55073 GCA_964509435.1 uncultured Synergistaceae bacterium
CTGACCTTCGGGTTATGAGCCCGACGAGCTACCGGACTGCTCCACCCCGCGATGTACATGCGTTTTACCAACGCAAGGGAAATAATAACAGAGTTAGGGGAAAATTGCAAGAGGCAGATCAAATTTCAGCAAAAGCCATTGTTTATATTCCATCAGAACGTCACTTTCAGCGTATTACTTGCGCGTGTTGCTCTTTTTGCCCTTCGACGGCGCTTTTTTCGATGGTGCAGGGTTCTTTTTCTGCGGTGTCTGCCTTTTGCCAGTCGCTTTTTTCACGTCAGACTTAATGCTGCTCTGACCGGACTGCTTCTTTTCAGTCTTAGCCTCTTCCTCAGGCGGTACCGCACTGCCATCAGCAGCGATCACTACTTTCATGTTCAGCTTGACCATGGGCTTCAGATGCTCCAGATCCTCGTTTCTGAGGCGGATGCAGCCTTCGCTTGCCATAGTGCCGATAGAATCTGGATCGTGCGTGCCGTGAATGCCTATGCCGTCCCAGCCTGTTCTGAGGCGGATGAACCACGGACCGTAAGCGCCCTTTATCACGCCTTTTCCGTCTTTGAAGTCATGGGTCCACGTGCTGGCATCCTGTATTCTGGACACGGTAAAGGTGCCCTCCGGCGTCCGGTTGTCGCCTTTTGCCTGCTTGTTTCCCGGAACTTTTCCAATGGCAATTCCCCAGGAGTCTACAACCTGATTTTTATTCACCAGATACAGCCGGTAGTCAGCCTTGTCAATGAAAATCCACAGCCCGTTCTCTTTGCTTTGCGCGATGCGCGGCGGCACACTGGAAGGTTTTTCCGGCCTGCTGTCGTCAGCTATGGCCTCATTCTGGCCGACATTCTGAGCGAGATCACCGCTCACCTCTGTCAAAGCAGGCGCAGAACCGAGGATGACAGGTTTTCCTGATGCTGAAACGATAACGGGCTTTCCGACTGACTCAGCCGGCATGCCGAAGAAACCTTTTATCCCATAGGAAACGACCGCGATCAGAACAGCAGCGACAATACCGAAAAGAACAACGGCATTTCCGCGGCGTCTTCCCTTCATTCTTATTCCTCCTTCAGTCATTGAATAAATCTATTTTACACAATTGAAGCGCTTCGTGCCATAATAAAACCGTAATTTTTCCGCTTCACAGCATAAAAAATCTGAGGAGGAACGGTACATGCGAAATCTCGCCTCTTACATTGACCATACGCTTCTGAAGCCTGACGCCGGCAGGGAACAGATTCTGAAACTCTGCGCCGAAGCAGAAAAATGGCATTTTGCTTCAGTGTGCGTCAATCCGCGCTGGGTTGCCGAGGCCGCAGCCGCCTTAGCGGGGACATCTGTCAAAGTCTGCACAGTGATAGGTTTTCCGCTGGGAGCAGCTGCCACGGAAGTCAAGGTTTTCGAAGCACGCCAGGCCGCTGCTGACGGCGCCGATGAAATGGACATGGTGATCTCTGTCGGCGATCTGAAAGACGGCAGAGACGAATACGTTGTCAGGGACATCCGCGAGGTCAGAAAGGCTGCCGGCGGAAGAACGCTCAAGGTCATAATTGAAGCATGCCTGCTGACTGACGAAGAAAAAGAACGGGCCTGCCGTCTTGCCGTCAGGGGTGGTGCTGATTTTGTCAAAACTTCGACAGGTTTTTCAAAATCCGGCGCAACAGTCTGCGATGTGCAGCTGATGCGGCGCACTGTCGGGCCGGATGTAGGCGTTAAAGCAGCAGGCGGCATTCATACGCGCGAAGAAGCTCTGGCCATGATTGCAGCGGGTGCAGACCGCATCGGCGCTTCGGCGGGAACTGCCATCTGCAGCGAAGATTCAGAAGGCGCATCTGACTGAACCCCGCATAAAAGTTTATCCGCAGTCTCACTGCGTGCCTCAGCGGCAGGACAACGCTGCGCCTGTCCGGCAAAACTGCACAGGCTGAACGGACGCGTGCATAAAAACGCTATTCACAGCGGCGCAGATACCGTCCCAGCACCGTTTCCGGCGCCTGCGGCGCTGCCGCCAGCGCATAGCAGCACAGGCTGTGGATGAACTCCACAGAGCGGTCAGTCTGATTCCACACCTGAAATCCGGAACGGACGAGACGGGCCATGCCGACTTTATCATAGCCCGAGGGGTTTTTAACGCCTCCTTCGGCCTGGCTGCAGGCAATGATATACGGCTTCTTTCTGCCGTCATAGTATTTTTCCAGAGCCGTCAGAACCGAAGGCTGCATATTCCCCGCCCCGTACCCCAGCAGGCAGAGGATCCTGTCATCGTTATCCCAGTGAAACACTGTTCCGGGCTGCGAGAAGTACCAGCTGATGTGCGCAGTCCGTGCGCGCAGCTCATCGGGGGAAAGCTCAAGCATCTGGCCGACTTCCCAGGGAATCTGGCTTTTATCGGCTGTCCGGCTGCTGATTTTCGAGGTGCCCAGCGCCCAGTCAGGGTTGAAATACAGCGGCTGGCCGTTGACGGCCGTGAACGCATCAGGATGCATTGCGTGAGCCTTGTGAGCCCGGTCTCCGGGAATCAGTTTCCAGTTGAAGTAGATCCATACGCCCTTCAGATCAGAGCAGCAGGCCATGGCCGCACCGCGCAGATTGGCTGTCACGTCTTCGGTCATGTAGTCAAGCGTCAGCTGGCTGCCTGTCAGCACGATGGGAATGGGCAGACGGCCGAAACACAGGTGCATCCAGGCGGCTGTATTTGCCATGGTATCAGTGCCGTGAAGAAGCAGAACGCCCGACAGCCCGCGCTCCAGTTCCGAGGCGATGCAGCGCGACAGTTTCAGCCAGTGTCCTGGATTCATTTCCGAACTGTCAATGCCGGGGCTGCCCAGCGGCTCAGAGAACTGAGTTTCAACACCGCGTTCAGCAAAAAGCTCCTTCAGGGAACTCTGAAGTTTCTGAGAGGCAACCGAAAGAGGCGCCTTGCCCTGACCATCAAAACCGCTTGCGATTGTACCTCCGGTAAACACAACTAAAAGTCTTCCCATTCGGCATTCTCCTCGCGTAAAAACATATTTCGGCTCTGCCTGCATTTTAACTGAACTGCAAAAAATTACCAGTGGCACATAAAAAGGGAGACGGAATTGAATTCCGTCTCCCTGCACAGATTTTCAGTCTCTGAAAATAGGATGGCGCTGAATATAGATCAGGTCTTTGCCGTCGTAGCCGCCGTCTTCAAGCAGCGGCGCCGCTTTGGCCACAACAATGCATCCGGTTTTTGAAAGGATCTTTTCCACACCGCGCATTGAACCGCCAGTGGAAACAACATCGTCAATGATAATGACCCTTTTGTGATAGATCTTCTTCACGTCAGTGCTGTCCATGACGAGGTGCTGCGGCGTTGAGGTCGTGATGGACTGTACGTCGGCGATGATAGGATTTTCCATGTAAGCCTTGACGGTTTTACGTATGACAATGTAGTCAATGCCCATGCGGCGGGCCAGAGCATGTGTCAGCGGAATGGCCTTGGCTTCAGGGCACACCAGATAATCCACGTCTTTGGGGAGTTTTTCGTACAGAGCGTCAGCGCATGCTTCAACAAGCTGCGTGTCTCCCAGCATGACAAAGGACGGAACGGTAATGTGGTCCGATACACGGCGAAGCGGCAGATGGCGGACAAGTCCGGCGAGATGAAGCTCATACGTTTTTTCTGGCATTTCAAAGCTCCTTCTTATAAATTAAAGTTGAAAAACAAAGCGGATTGCAACTCCCGCAAGAAGCCCGACGAAGGGATTCCAACGCGCTGATGCGAAAATCGTCATGCCCACCACCATGCCCCACGGGGCAAATCCGAAGCCGTTCAGGGCTTCACTGGGCACAGCAGCCAGCGCCAGCGCCACATTATTGATGAATGTCACAAATACGCCAAGAACAAGGATAAAACCGGCAATGGCTGAACGGTGCACATAGCGCCCGATAAAGGGAAGAAGCCTGAAAAGGAGCAGCAGCGCCATAATACCCATCATCATGACCGATGAAAGCACGGGATGAGGCGCCGTGCCTGTGCCGGAAATGATTGACTCGACAGGCGAACCGCCGAAAAGAGTCGAAACAATATCAGCCAGGCTCGAGTAAATTGCCAGATGGTCTACGTTGGCATCAAGTTTTGCCAGGGAGCCTGTGATTTTGCCGAAGGAAATGTTCGCTCCGATGTTCAGGCAGGCCATAGCCAGAGCGCCGGACAAAATACGGCGGCTGCGCCAGAAACACCATTCAATATTGCCGAAGCTGAACTTTTCATTGCTCACGTTGACGCTGTTTTTATCAATGTCCATTTTGCGCACACGGAGCAGGTAGTTATAAAGCAGCGTTGCCGCCGCAACGGAGATGATAATCGTCCATGCCAGATCACGGGTGACAAACCAGACAGCAAGGGCCGTCACTACTGAAAGCATGCCGGAATATTTTTCCGATCTGCACATATCAACGGCAACATTGGCAAGCATCAGACCGACGCCCGCCATCATGGAGTCCACGACAGCCTCGCCGATCCATTTCACAATCATCTCATTCATTCCAAGAAGAGAGGGAATCAGCAGAAAAACAGCGCCCCAGAAAACCATGCTGAGCCGTTCCCTGATATCCCTGCCGAGACTGCCGGCCATAGTGATCGTTTCAGCCTGAAATGAAATTGTTGCCACAGAATTGAAATACAGCGAACCGCCCACACCCACAAGAAACGCAAGCGCTGTAGGCAGAGCTGCAAAACCATAGGTCAGGGCCAGCAGCCCCTGAGGGATGCCGTTCACCACAACCGCCAGCGCAGTCAGCAGATCTGTAATCACCGTTCCCACTCTCCCTGTCTGAAAAATCACTGCCGCCGAATACCATACTTTTTAACCCTTTACGCCATTTAAGTCAACCTGTTTATATTAAAAAAACGTCTCCGTCCCAAGTTTCCAGATGCTGGCAGCTGTGGGGCTTACTCCGTATGCTGCATAACACATTCCAGTTTCGGAATCAGCGGGCATATCCTGAAACATCAGCAAATGCTTCCGGAGCTCCATTAAAATAATATAAAAAGCACAAAGAGACAGTAACTCCATGCCATTACCTCTTTTACACCTGTCCTTTCCGCTGTCCTATGTTAGAATAGATCACAATGCCTCTATATAAGGACGGATTGCCATGAATTTTATACAGAATCTGCCCCCTTTTTTCTGGGCCGGATATGACATTGTCTCTTTTCTGATTCGCATTCTCTCATTGGTGCTGATTCCGCAGCACCATGCACCGACAACGGCAACCGCATGGCTTTTTGTGATTCTGCTGTGGCCGTGGCCGGGCATTATCATCTACTCGCTTCTGGGCACAAACCTTCTGCCTTCACGCCGTCTGGAAAGGCACAATGAGGCACTGCTTCATTTCCGCGACATACGCGAGCGCATGCAGCGCCATGAACTTCCCGGCACAGTCCGTGTGCAGCTGCCCGAAAGCCTCAAGGCAACGGCCAGCCTGGCAGAACACCTGGGGTACATGAACGCTGTAGGCGGAAATTCAGTTCAGTACATCACAGATGCCGGCGAGTTCATCGACACGCTTGTGCGGGAGATTGACGCTGCACAGAGCGAGATCAGCCTGCTCTACTACATTTTCGTCGATGATGACATGGGACGCAGGGTGATTGACGCATGTATCCGCGCGGCAGAACGCGGAGTAGTTGTGCGGCTGCTCGTGGACTCGGTGGGTTCAAGAAAATTCCTGCGCGGCATCGGCACAAAGCAGCTGCGCGAAGCCGGCGCTTCCGTAGTTGAAGCGCTCCCCGTGCGCATCTACCGTGCCAAGGCAGCAAGGTTTGATCTGCGGAATCACCGCAAGCTGGCTCTCTTTGACCGCAGGACAGCCATCACAGGATCACATAATGTCACGGAACCAAGTTACGGCCGTTCTGACCATATGATGTGGAAGGACGTGAGCCTGCTTATCCGCGGCGCGGCTGTGAAACAGCTTGAAAGCGTCTTCATCGAAGACTGGTACGTTGAAACAGGTAAAATTCTTGACACGCCGCATCTTTTCACGGAACCGGTGGAAAATTTCGGCACAGCGTGCCTGCAGACTGTTCCGAGCGGACCTTCTTACCAGACAGAAAACTATCAGCGTCTGATCATTGCTTCGATTATCGGCGCCAGAGAGCAGGTAACCATCACAACTCCCTATCTGATCCCTGACGTCGGGCTTCTTCAGGCAATCGAAGTGGCCCGGCTGAAAGACGTCAGAGTCAGGCTGGCCATCCCGGCAAAATCCGATCAGATCATTGTAGGGTATGCTTCCCGCGCTTATTACGAGGATTTTCTGCGCCGCGGCGTTGAAGTTTATCTCTACAGCAAGGGTCTTCTGCATGCAAAAACAGTCACCATTGACGATGATCTTGCATTTGTCGGCTCAAGCAATTTCGACATCCGTTCGTTTGCGCTCAATTTCGAACTGAACATCATCCTCTACGGCAGTCAGGAAAACTTCGGTATCCAGCGCATACAGGAACGTTATATCAAAGATTCAGAGCGGCTTGACGAAAAAAAGTGGCTGCTGCGCGGGCACGTTTCCATCGCTCTCGAATCCGTCACAAAGCTGCTGAGTCCGCTGCTTTGACCTCTGCGGAAAGTTTTTCTCAGCAAAACAAATCTTATCAAAACTGTACAATTTATCGCGGTTCATTTATAATGAGCATAGTAAAATCTTCCCTAAAGGAGCTGTCACAGATGATTACAAAGGATATGCTGATCGGCGACATTGTGGAAAAGTACCCTCAGGTTGTTCCCATTATCATGATGTCCGGCATGGGCTGCATCGGCTGTGCTATCGCTGCTTCCGAAACACTCGAAGAGGGCTGCACTGCCCACGGCGTTGACGCCGATGACCTCGTCAGCGCATTGAATGACGCACTGAAAGAAAAAACTGCGGCCGAATAGGCTTTCACGCTGCAGAAACAGCAGAAAAACTCCGAAAAAACAGAGCGGTGATATATATTCCCGCTGCCGTTTTTCCGGAGTTTTTTCTTCTTATTTTGTCTGCTCCTTCGAAAGGCGCTGTTCAAGCGCCGCAGCGATCCGACCGGCGGCATGTCCGTCGCCGTAGGGATTTTTCGAGGCAGACATACTCTGAATCCGCTTTTCGTCGTCCATCAGGGCTGAGAAACGCTCCATGGCGGTTTGCGGATCGTTGCCAAGAAGGGTGACGATGCCGGCTGCAACGCCTTCAGGGCGTTCTGTGACGTTGCGGACAACCGCAACCGGCACGCCGAGCGAGGCGCCTTCTTCCTGCAGACCGCCAGAGTCTGTCAGAATCAGGGTGCTGCGGGCAAGCAGAGCAGCCATCTGCCCATATTCCAGGGGATCAAGAAGTATTACGTTGGAAAGGCCGGTCAGCGGCGGCACCACTGCTTCACGCACCACGGGATTGAGATGAACGGGGAAAACAAAGGTCCAGCGGCCATGCCGGCGGGCCGTCTCTGCGAGTTTTTCCGCCAGCGGCCGCAGAACCGGCCAGTTCTCGCGGCGGTGCAGTGTCACAGTCACAACACGGCCCTGCGGGGGCACCTGATCAGGAAATTTTCCCTGTCTGGAAGCAAAAAGGATGGCATCAACTGCCGTCTGTCCGGTTACAAAGATTTTCTCGGCCGGAACCCCGCTTTTCAGCAGGTTGCTCTCGGCCCCCTCTGTCGGCGCAAAGAAAGTGTCGCAGAGTGCATCGGTCAGCACACGGTTGGCTTCCTCGGGAAATGGTTCTGCAAGTGAACCGCTGCGGAGGCCCGCTTCCACGTGCCCCACAGGGATATGCTCAAGAAAGGCGGCCCACGCGGAAACAAACGTGGTCAGCGTGTCGCCGTGCACAAGCACATAATCGGCTTTCAGTTCGCGAAAAGCGGCCGCAGCCTGCGGCAGTATGCGCGCCGCAAGTTCGGGCAGCGTCTGCCGGTCGGTCATGACCTCAAGATTTCGCGCTGCAGGCACGTGAAAAATCTCGAGTGCCTGTTCGAGCTGGGTTTTATGCTGTCCTGTCAGCAGCACAACCGGCTCAAGCGATGCGCTCTTTTTCAGTTCAATATAAACCGGTGCCATTTTGATCGCTTCCGGCCGCGTGCCGAAGGCAAGTACCACTCTTTTTTTCATCGTTCCGCACCTCTTTCTGCGGTCCTATTATACACAATCTGCCGGCTGTTTTATCAGCCTGCGGCTCTGCGAGTACGGAAAACGCTCTGTTCCTGAAAAATCCGGCAACTTTTCCGGCGTGCCGTAAAACAGAAAAGGCAGACATTCAGCGCTTTATAAAACTGAATGTCTGCCTTTTCATGTTTGCTGAAGCAGGACGGCAGCGCTCAGCTGCCGGTCCTTATTGCACCGTTCAGTGCTTGCTGACGATATCCTTGATTTTCATCAGCTGGCTTGTGGTCGAACGCTGCTGTTCGTCCAGCTTCATCGAGATGTACTTGATCGTCTCGGTGTAATTGGGGATCATGATGTGCTCAAGGGCGTTGACGCGGCGGCGGGTGCGCTCTATTTCAGAGGACATGAGAGCTACCGCCTTTTCATCGGCTGCAAGCTGAAGAAGTCTCGGGATGATCTTTGAGAAATCTTCAAGGGCAATATCAAGGCTTGCCGGCGTTGTTGCCATGCCGTAGTTGAATGTGCTGCCCTCCTGGTGGACTTCATACTGGGGCACCATAACGCTCATTACATTGCGTGTGGTCACATCAAGGGTGCAGGTGCTGCCGGAAATCATCAGTGCCTGTTCCAGCATGGCAGGGAGCGTCTGTGCACGGGCCATCAGAAAACTCTGATAGCAGGCCTGAAGCTCGCCTTCGACCTTCTCGCGGGCCGCCTTCACAGCTCTGGCTTTCTCAAGGAACGCCTTGATCAGGGCGTCCTGCTTGTCCTTCAGCAGTTTATGGCCGCGCTCTGCAACGGCGAGACGTTTTTTCAGCCTTGAAAGCTCCATACGGTTGGGGTTCACGTTGATGCGTGCCATCGCAATCCCCTCCCCTTAAGCCTTAGCCTCTGTCTTGTCTTTTTCCTTCAGCGGCATCAGGTACTTCTCGATGTACTTCTCCTTCACGCGCTTGAGTTCCTTCACGGGAACCCTGGTCAGAAGCTTCCAGCCAAGCGACAGAGTCTGTTCGATGGTGCGGTTCTCGTACTCTCCCTGACGGACATACTGGTCTTCAAACTGCGTGGCAAACTCGGCAAATGCCTTGTCGTCCTCGCTCAGGGCACTGTCGCCGAGGATAACGGCCAGTTCCTTGGCTTCCTTGCCGCGAGAGTAAGCGGCAAAGAGCTGGTTCATCAGGTCGGCATGATCCTCACGGGTCTTGCCCTCGCCGATGCCCTTATCCTTCAGACGGGACAGTGAGGGCATGACGTCCACCGGCGGATAAATTCCGTTGTGGTGCAGCGTGCGGCTCAGAATGATCTGCCCTTCGGTGATATATCCTGTAAGGTCAGGGATCGGGTGGGTCTTATCGTCCTCAGGCATGGTCAGGATGGGAACCTGCGTGATGGAACCGGTGCTGCCCTTCACGCGGCCTGCGCGCTCATACATGGTGGCAAGGTCGGTGTACAGGTAGCCGGGATAGCCGCGGCGTCCGGGAACTTCCTTGCGGGCTGCTGAAACTTCGCGCAGAGCCTCGCAGTAGTTTGTGATATCGGTCATGATGACCAGTACGTGCATGTTCTTCTCAAATGCGAGATACTCAGCCGCCGTAAGCGCCAGTTTTGGCGTGAAAATACGCTCGATGGTCGGGTCGTTTGCAAGGTTGATGAACATGACTGTACGGTCAAGGGCGCCGGTCTTGCGGAAGTCTTCCATAAAGAAGGACGCTTCTTCAAAGGTGATGCCCATTGCTGCAAATACAACGGCGAATTTCTCTGATCCGCCGCCGATGACGTTGGCCTGACGTGCAAGCTGTGCAGCCATGCGGTTGTGAGGAAGCCCGGAAGCTGAGAAAATAGGCAGCTTCTGTCCGCGGACCATGGGGTTCATTCCGTCGATGGTGCTGATGCCGGTCTGGATGAACTCATTGGGATAGTCGCGCGAATAGGGATTCATCGCCAGCCCGTTCACGTCAAGTTTCTTCTCGGGAATAATGGGGGCGCCGCCGTCAATGGGATCGCCGCGGCCGTTGAACACACGGCCGAGCATGTCCTCAGAGACAGGCAGTTCCAAAGCTTTCCCAAGGAAGGTCACTGCTGTTTTATCGGTATCAAGGCCTTCTGTGCCTTCAAACACCTGCACGACAGCGCTCTTGGAATCGGTGACCAGGACGCGGCCGCGGCGGTGGCTTCCATCAGGGAGCTCAATTTCGACCAGCGAATCATAAGGAACGTCATTGACGCACTCCACTGTCAGAAGGGGGCCTGAAAGCCCTGCTATGGTTCTGTACTCAACGGGCAGTTTCATTTATTTATCGCCTCCTGCTGCAAGAAGCTGTGCAATTTCGTTTTTCATTTCGTCTTCAAGGGCGTCAATCTGTCCAAGGTCTTTTTCGCTGACCATGCCCATACGGGCTATTTTTTCGCGCACCGGCAGGTTGAAGAGCTTGTTCATGTCAGCGCCGCTCTGAAGCGCCTGAAGTCCCTCATGATGGAACTTCAGTATGGTGGTCAGCATCTTGAACTGTTTCTCCATGGACGTATAGGTGTCAATGTCGTTGAACGCGTTCTGATGCAGGAAATCCTCGCGCAGGGACTTCGCAGTCTCCATGGTCATGCGCTCATTCTTTGACAGGGCATCTATGCCGACCAGCTGAACGATCTCCTTCAGTGAATCTTCCTCTTCAAGGATCTTCATGGCTTCGACGCGCGAAGGAGTCCACTCGGCATCAAACTTGGCATCCCAGTATTCATCGAGCTTGTTTGTGTAAAGTGAATAGCTGGTCAGCCAGTTGATGGCCGGGAAATGGCGCTGATAGGCCAGGTTTGCATCCAGTCCCCAGAAGACCTTTGTGACGCGCAGCGTATTCTGCGTAACGGGCTCTGAAAGGTCGCCGCCGGGAGGTGAAACGGCACCGATGACAGAGACTGAGCCTTCACGGCGGTCTTTGCCGAGGCAGATGGCGCGCCCGCCGCGCTCATAGAACGCTGCCAGACGAGAACCCAGATAGGCAGGATAGCTTTCCTCGCCGGGCATTTCCTCAAGGCGTCCGCACATTTCACGCAGTGCCTCAGCCCAGCGGCTCGTGGAGTCGGCCATAAGGGCGACGGAATATCCCATGTCGCGGTAGTATTCGGCAATGGTGATGCCGGTGTAGACACTGGCCTCACGGGCTGCCACAGGCATGTTGGAAGTGTTGGCGATCAGAACGGTGCGCTTCATCAGCGGCTGGCCGGAGCGGGGATCCTTCAGTTCGGGGAACTCACGCAGAACGTCGGTCATTTCGTTGCCGCGCTCGCCGCAGCCGATGTAAACGACCACCTGAGCCTCAGCCCACTTGGCGAGCTGATGCTGAATGACTGTCTTGCCTGATCCGAAAGGACCGGGAACGCAGGCCGTGCCGCCCATGGCAATCGGGAAGAATGTATCAATGACTCTCTGGCCGGTTGTAAGGGGGGTAACGGGCGGGAGTTTCTGCAGAACAGGACGCTCAATGCGCACGGGCCAGCGGCGGAGCATGGAAATGTTGTGCTTTGACTTTCCGTCGTCAATGACCGCAATCGTCTGTTCAATGTTGAACTCGCCCGACTCAATGGAAACCACTTTGCCGCGGATGCCGTTGGGCACCATGATGCGATGCTCAACAAGCACCGTTTCCTGCACGACACCGAGGATATCGCCTTCGCTGACTTCATCGCCGACGCTGACTCTCGGTTCAAAGTTCCAGAGCTTCTCGTGGTCAAGAGCCGAAACTGTAATACCTCTGGCAATAAATACACTGTGTGAAGCTTCCTCAATGGCCTTCAGCGGGCGCTGAATTCCATCGTAGAACTGCTCAATCAAACCAGGACCAAGTTCGACGCTCAGGGGTTCGCCGGTGCACACAACGGGCTCACCGGGACGGAGGCCAGTGGTCTCCTCGTAGACCTGAATTGAAGCGAGATCCCCGTCCATTTCAATGATCTCGCCGACCAGGCCGCTATCGCCAACGCGGGCAACTTCGTGCATGCTCGCGCCGGTCATACCCTTCGCGACGACCAGAGGTCCGGATATACGTTCAATAGCACCTTTTACTTTGTTATCCGTGGCCAAACAAATCGCCTCCAGGTCAATTAACTATTTTTCTGCAAAGATGTCCATGCCTACAGCGCGTTCAACGCTGCTGCGCACTGAGCTGAGTCCCACGCCGATGGATCCGCGGATGCCGGGGATGGGGATAATGCTCGTGGAATAATGCTGGACAAGGTCATCAATCAGCGCTGACTGCGCAACGTAAAACTGCTCTTCAACAAAGACGACGCCGTAATCTTCCTGGGCCAGACGGCGGACTTGGTCTGCCGTTTCTTCACTGCTGCTTACAGGAACCGGGCGTACGCCTGCTGCCTGAAACGGGAGCACTGTATCGTATGACCCCACAGCCGCCATTTTCTTTCTTTCGGCCTTAGCGGACATTGCGCAGCAACCCCCTTATAATGTCTTTCCCGACGCCGTTGGACACGGAAACGAGAATGACCCTCAGATTTTTAGCTTCAATTTCCTTGATCCACAGATAACGGATCACATTTGCTGGTTCAAAGGCGCTGTAACGGCTCTTTGCGATGATGCCTGTGACAAAATTGTCAAGGTTCTTCTCGTACTGCACAAGCTGTTCGCTGAAGTTTCCGCCTTCAGAGAACGGTGTCAGCAGAACGCCGATGTCAGCAAAGGCAAGAAGCCTGCCCCAGTTTTCCACGGGCTCGGCCACAAGCGGCAGCAAACGGTTGAGCGGCACATTGCCGCCGTCGTGAAGGAACTCAGCGGTAGAACTGTGATCCATGTCAATGCGGCTCAGCCGCAGCAGTGTTTTCAGGTTTTCACCGTCAATGCGGCTGCGCACCCATTCTGTCACCTGAGGCATATTCAGCTGTTCCGCAGCTTTCAACAAAGCTTGGAAATAGACTCTGTCGAGTATTTTTTCGACAGCGAGCGCGTTGTGATTCTGCTCCCATGCCGAGAGGGCTTCAGGGATCGCCTGATCGAATCCGTACGGAAGTTCCCAGTATTCTTCGCTCTCAATGGCAGCTGTCAGTTTTTCAATGTCGATACTGCCAAGGGGCGTCAGCAGGTCAGTGCGGCGTTTTTCACCGCCGGCTTCCGCGAGGAACTGACTCTTCAACAGCGTCTTGACGTTGTGTACGTCATAGATCAGCCGCAGCAGAGATATAAGTTCCTTGTCGGGAACAAAGTTTTCCGCATCGGTATAGCTGTGCAGCAGCTCGGCCTCAATGGCCCTGTCATACTCTGCCGGAGACTTCAGATCCATCAGCCATGCCGAATAGGAAGTTTCGTTCAGTACTTTGACCGCAGCCTCCAGAGTGTCGCATTCAATCAGTCTCTGAAGGACGGAATCATCAAGCAGACGGTTCTCAAGCGCCCTCAGACGCGCTACAGCGTAACCATACCGCTCCTTCGGGGCCATGATCACACCACCTATTCCGCGTCAAACAGGCGTTTGACAACGTCGGACTCCAGGTCATCCTCAAGCCAGCGGACCAGGGTATCCAGCGAGCAGTTCACGCTGATTCTGCCGCGGCGGAGTATGAAGCCCGCTTCGATATCTGCTTTTTCAGCGGACAGAGTCAGTTTTCTGCCCTTCGCAGCATTGTACTTGTCAAGCCATGATTTGTTCATGCGCTTCTCTTTCCCGCTGACGAGCAGTTCCTCGTCTCCGCTGCTCACAGCCTGATCAAGAAGTTTTTCCATGAACGCAAGATATTTATCGTCAGAAAATTTGCAGAGACGCTCAAAAGCCTGTCTGAAACTCTGTTCAATCAGTTCGCGCTTTGCGCCGAGCTTGATTTTCTTCACATCAAGGTTCGCGATGATCTCAGCACGGCGGCGGACTTCAGGAGCCTCAGTTTCAAAAAGATCATCATAGTACTTTTTGTTCTGGGCAATCTGTGCATCCGCGTCCTTGTTCAGCGCTTCTGCCTGTTTTCTGGCGTCGTCAAGCAGTTTTGCGGCCTCATCGGCGGCATCCTGCTCGATTTTCTTTCTGATGTCAGCAAGTGCCATGGTCAGCCCAGGCTTACAGAACGATGCCGTTCATAAGAAGGATGCTGACGAGGAGTGAAAGCACCGCGTATGTTTCAACCATTGCGGGGAGAATAACGGCCTTTCCGGCTTCACCGGGCTGCTTGGCAATCATCTGAATGCAGGCAGCGGAAGTTTTGCCCTGAGAAATGGCCGAAATCCATCCGCCGAGGGCGATGGGAAGGCAGGCAAACATAATGGCAAGGCCGTGCACCCAGTCGCAGGAAACGGCAGAACCACCGACCAGACCGACTTTCAGCATGGCAAAGAACGCAATCAGCAGGCCGTAAATGCCCTGAGTGCCGGGCAGAGCCTGAAGCATAAGGACAAGACCGAATTTTCCGGGATCTTCAGTCATGACACCGGCGCCGACTTCACCGGCAATACCCACACCGATAGCTGAGCCGATGCCGGCCAGACCGGCGGCAAGAGCCGCGCCTAAAACAACGAGTGCAATACCAAGGTAATCCATAAAAATGACACTCCCCTCAAATTTTAGGTTTCAGAATCCGAAGCGGAACTACTTGTTCGCGCTGTCAGAAAGATTAACGTACTTCGTCTTATAGCAGAACGGGTTGAAGGCAGTTCCGCCGCTGCTGTAAAACTTTCCGAAGAACTCCACGTACTGCAGACGCAGCGGGTGGACAAAAGCGCCGAGAATATTGATGACCATGCTGAAAACATGGCCGCCGAAGAAGATCAGAATGCCGATGATCCAGCCCACATATGCCATACCGCCGCAAAGCGTCGACATCATGTTGATGATCATGGCCACGGCGCCGCCGACCAGCCCCAGGGCAAGCAGACGGCTGTAGCTCAGCACATCGCCCAGATAGCTTGTAACGCTGTAGAGGCTCAGCACGCCGGAAGTCAGCTTGCTGAAAATTCCTTTTTTCGCGCGTCCCTGCGTCAGCACCAGAATAGCAGCGCCCGCAGCGGACATCCATTTGCCGGCAGGCAGCAGATCCGGCGCTGCGAAGGAACCGGCCCCGAAAATCAGAAGCCCCGTCAGCAGCACAAGCCATCCGCCCTGATCCGCAAAGGCTGCAAAATAATGCCCGTCACGGATATTGCCGTAGGCGGCAAGCAGAATTCCGTAGAAAATATGGATAATCCCCAGCCCGAGTGAAATGCCCAGCACCAGCATGGGATTCTGCATCGGCTCAATCAGCGTGAAGAAGTTCTTGACCGGACGGAAGAAACTCAGGAACGGGAAGGCGTCAAACATATCGCCCATCCAGCTTCCAGTGATCGCCCCGTAAAGAATTGTGGCAATGCCGCAGTATTTCACCAGAATCAGCACCTGCCTGATATTGTCGGGCATCTTTCTGTACTTTTTCAGGAAATACAGCGCAATGGCTGTGATTATAGCGCCGTATCCCGCGTCGCCGTAGCACATGCCGAAGAAGATCAGGAAAAACGGCATCATCGGGAACGAAGGATCAACAGAACCATACGTCGGCGCCCCGTAAAGCATGGTCAGCATCTCAAACGGCTTCGCGCACTCAGGGTTTTCCAGGACAATGGGAGGATTGTCATCCTTCCCCGGCTTGGAAAGCCGCAGCTCAATGTCCTTTTCAAAAGGCGCCAGCGTGTCCCGCAGAGCCTTTTCCTCAGCCTCGGGAATCCAGCCCTGGAACAAAACTGCCTGGCTGGTGTGCACGCTTTCGTCCTCGGCGTCCTGACGCGTCTTCATGCCAGTCAGATAATCGCCCATACGGCGAATCTCGTCCATATGCGAATCCGCAAAAGACTTCAGCCAGCCTTCGTAATACTTTTCTTCCTTGTCAAGCGCCGCAAGATGATCGGAAACTTTTTTCAGCTCTTCGTCAGCCGTTCCTGTCAGAGACGCAGGAATATCAATCTTGCTGATGCTGTGCTTCAGACAGAGCTCCTGCACGTCATCGGCGCGGGAACGGAGATAAAAAGCGCTTGCCCACGCAATGCCGGTGCTGTCCTTCTTCTGAGGCAGGCAGACTTCGCATTCGCCGTCGGCGCCCAGTGCCCCGTCCAGGGCTTTTTTCCACGCCTGCAGATCTTCTGCACGGCCGGTGCCGAGAAAACCGGTCACTGTCTCACTGCCTTCGGTGATCATCGAAAAAGGCGCCTTGAACGACTGCAGCTTTGTCAGCGTCTGCTTCAGCGCTTTCGACTGCTGAACGTCAGAACGAAGCTCAGTCAGACGGCGTTCTCTTTTCCGCACTTCAGCCGCAAGATCAGGAATGCTTACCCTGCTGTCCAGTTCAGCAAGATGAGCCATGCTGACGTCGTCGCGTTCGCCCAGCATGCGGGCGAAACCGCCCACAGGATCCTTGTAGTAGGGAGCCAGATAACGGGTCAGATAGGTTACGTCATTCAGTTCTGAGGCATAATCGCGGCTTTTTTCGGCCGGACGCACGGAATCACTGTCCTGGGCACTGCCCTCAGCCGGTGAAATCTCGCAGATTCCCTTCGACTGCAGCACTGCCAGCACGTCATCGACGGCTGAGCGATGGACAAACAGTTCTATTTTTTTAACGCTCGCAACGGCCATATCGAGACACCACCTCTTCAGCTAACCACTGAGCCGTTTTCTTTACAGCTCCGCCATGATCCTCAACGAATTTGGCGGCTTCGACCTTGCCCTGGTCAACCGTCTCGGCGGATTTTTTCTCCGCTTCGGCTTCGACCTGACTGATGCGCTTGCGGTAGTCGCGGAACTGGGCCTGTTTGGCTTCCTTCACGCGGAGAGCCGCGGAATTGCGCGTTTTCGTAACAAGATCCAGAGCTTCGGCTTTGGCATCAGCCACTTTTTTGGCCGCCGCAGCTTCAACTCCGCGGATCTCATCTGTAAGATTGGTTGACATGCGTTCACCTCCTTCATAAACCTCTCTGTTAAAAAGTGCATACTGCACGTGCTGCCGTTGAATGTTTCGTGATATGCTTCACTATTGCTCCGATTTAAACAATACACCCCGCTGAATTTCAGCCGCGCGTGTATCGCGGCCGACACATGCCGTGTACTTTGAAATTCAGGCGGCGCGTATCAATACTTATAAATTTTAGATTCTAAGTATGCCGATGTCAACATACACGACCGCGTATTTGTCTTTCTCCTTTATTCCCAAATTGCGTAAAAAGAGAAGTTCTGATAGCTTTGAACCTGCGGCATCGGCAGAAGCCGGGAACAAAAACGCCGCTGCACTGGCGGCATGGAATTGCACATATTTTATTCTGCGTTTTCAGTTCTGAGTCCTCTCTGCAGAAAAAAACCATGTGAAAAATTATTATATTCATCAAAATACACAAAAACATGCGGATGAACCTCGCACTTTTTTCCTGTATGATTCCCGCGTTTCTGCCCTGCGGCGAAATCGCAGCACATTTTAATATACCACACAGCGATAAAAACACATCGGCAAAAGCCGCATCTTTCAATACGTAAAATCACCAGTATTGTTCTGCTCTGCATTCATCCTCACGCAGAAACAAATCAAAAGCGTCGTTTTAAGATAAATTAAATAAAATCAAGGGTTTACTTATTCTCAATTTGAATAAAAAAGCACATTGTTATAATTTATACGAAAAACAAGCCAGTTTTTTCATGCAAAATAACAGCAGACAGATGAAGCATCAAAATGTCTGCTTTTCATGGCACAGCCGTGCCATGAGCATTTCCCGCAGAACAATCACGCCTCAGGGCGCAGGCTGCGGCCGGAGCGGATAAACTGGACGGCATGCCGGAACAAATACGCCGGAAGGCACCTGCTGACGGCACCTCCCGGCGTATTTGCTTTATTTCAGAAAAAAAGATTAATTCAAATGGAGCGGGCAACGGGGATCGAACCCGCGACCCTCAGCTTGGGAAGCTGATGCTCTACCAACTGAGCTACGCCCGCAGAACGACGTTATTATACGACGCGTCCGTGTTTCACGCAAGGCACAAAAATTCAGTGCATTTCAGTCAGCCGGTAGCCGGCAAATTCCTCTGCGACAGCGCGGCGCAGTTCCTCGTTCGTACAGTAATCGAGTGCAGTCCAGGCCATGCACTTTGCCGCATCCAGAAGGGCATCAAAAGCCATGGGCGTGCGGGCACATTCTTTGAACTTCTCTGTGTGAAACACAAGGTCATCAGGGCCGATTTTATGATACGGAGCAATGACCGGAACCGCATACCCCACATTAGCCATGTCCCATCCGAAAGACTGAGTGTCTGAGGGAATGTAATCAATGCCGAGACGCTTCATCGCTGTGCCGTAGGATGCTGCCAGCGCGTGGTTGGGGCGCAGGGGGTAATCGACTGTTTTCGGCTCGTGGATTTCAACCTGACAGCCGATCATCATGGCCGCCCCCTTCGCGGCGTTCTTCATGCACACCACCAGTTTTTCAAGCTCCGAGGGCGTTTCCGTGCGCATGTCGGCCCGCAGTGCGCAGCGTTCAGGCACAGTGTTTGCCGAAGTGCCGCATTCCGTGATTACTGCATTGAAGCGGGTGCCCGGCTCAAACTGCTGACGCAGGGCGTTCATGCCCGTCAGAAAGCATTCAGCGGCTGAAAGCGCGTTGATGCCGCGCTGCGGTTCGCCCGAGTGGGCGCCCTTTCCGATAAAGACAAGGTCATACCGCGAAACGCTGGCAAGGCGGCGCTCAAGCACGCTCTGCGGTCCGGCGTGGGCGATCATCGCAATGTCAAGGCCGTCAAACGCTCCGTCGCGGAGCATAAAAACCTTTCCCGAACTGCCTGTCACTCCAGCCTCTTCAGAGGGCGTGCCCAGAACGCGGATCTCCGCACCGCCGAAGAATTCACTGAGCGCCGCCGCAGCCCCTGCAGCTGCTACGGAAAACAGATTGTGCCCGCAGCCGTGTCCGAACGGCAGAGCGTCGTACTCAGAGCAGAATCCCACGTGAAAGGGCCCTTCGCCTCTGCGGGCAATGAAAGCCGTGTCCAGAGCACCGACACCGCGCTGAACGGCGAATCCGCGTTTTTCAAGCCAGCCGGAAAGAAGGCTGCTGGCAAAATGTTCAGTATAGCCGATTTCAGGGTGATTCCAGATCTGAAGCGAGAGATCAGAAAGCTCAGGCTTCATTGAATCCAGACGGCTGAAGATCTTCTGTATAAGTTCAGTATCCATTTCAGCCTCTACCCTACATAAACACGGCAGCACCGGGGCCGAGAGGCAGCTTCAGCCATGTCCACACAATCGCCAGCAGCACCCAGAACAGCATGAACAGCGCCGCAAAAGGCAGCATGACTGACACGAGGGTGCCGTAGCCGGCACGGCGGTCATAGCGCTGGAACAGTGTGATCATATAAGGCATAAACGGCTCAAGCGGCGAAATCGAGTTCGTCACAGAATCTGCAATGCGGTACAGCGCCGTCGTGTAATAAGGCGACCAGCCGATGCGCATGAACATCGGCACGCAGATGGGCGAAAGGATGGTCCACTTTGCCGAGGCGCTGCCGATAAGGAAATTCACGCACGAGCAGAACAGAATGAACAGTATCAGCAGTGAGATGCCGCTCATGCCGGATGATGCGATCCAGTCAGACCCCTTGACGGCAATCCACAGGCCAATCTTGGAATAATCAAACAGGTAGCAGAACTGCGCCGCAAAGAAGCACAGCACGATGAAGCTCCCCATGCTTGACATGGAGCGGGACATCATCTTCGCCACGTCGGAAGATTTTCTGATGGTCCGCGCGCCGATGCCGTAGGCCACGCCTTCCACAAGGAACCAGACTGTCAGGATCGCAAGAATGCCGGAAAGGAACGGAGAAGGCACAATGGTATGCTTTACAGGATCGCGGAGAATGCCGTTGGCGGGAATAATGGTCAGCAGAATTAGGGCAATGTAGACAAGGCACGCCCAGCCTGCATAGCGGAGGCCGCGTTTTTCGTTCTCGCCCACCTCGACTGTCGTGCTTTCGTGGGCAGCCTCATCTGATGCCATGTCCGGCGTCCACTTTCCCAGACGGGGTTCCACGAACTTTCTGCACGCAATGACCCCGGCGGCAGTCAGCACAATCGTGGAAGCGAACATGAAATACCAGTTTCCCGCCACATTGAGCTTCACAGACGGGTCGATGATCTGCGCCGAGCGTTCTGTAATGCCGAGCAGCATGACATCCGTAGGGGTCACAAGAAGGTTTGCGCTGAGCCCCGCGGCCACGCCGGCAAAGCCGCACGCGGCACCGGCCAGAGGGTGACGTCCCAGTGCGCGGAACACGACAGCCCCCAGCGGAGGAATAATCACGAAAATCGGCGAGGAAGCAAGATTGCCGCAGATGCCCACCAGCATGACAATTGCCGTGACCAGCGTCGGCGAAGCGCCGCCGATGGCACGGGTGACGCCGGTTTTCATCAGACCGGACTCGTCACACACGCCGATTCCGATCATGCAGGTCAGCACCGCGCCGAGCGGAGTGAACCGCGTCAGGTTCTTCGAGATGTTGGCAAGGAACCATTTCAGCCCCTCGGCTGAAAGCATGTTGACGATGGCCACATCCTTGCCGGTTCCCGGATGCCTGACCGTCATTCCCGACATGCAGGCGCTCACAACCAGAGTCACCGCAATCAGAAACAGGAAGATGAAGATCGGGTGGGGGATTTTATTGCCCACGCGCTCAATAAATCCGAGGAAACCGCCCTTGCTGACACTTTTTGCCGAATCCGTCATGCTCAAACTCCCTTTCATTTATTAAAAAATAACTGTAAATTTAAACATGATAAATTTTAGCGGCAGTTTTATACCGTGTCAATGCAAGCATATGCATGACATTACATAAATCAGATTTATTTTTTAACAAAGAAAATGTCAGGGTAAAAAAATCAGCAGGCATATCTGCGGAAAGCATCCCGTCCCGCACATGCCGGTATGTCATTTGCAGATGCTCAGCGCAGAAAAAACAGGAATGCCGCTGCACGGCATTCCTGTTTTTCAGACTGTAAGCCTTTTACCGGCCGCTGACCGGATAAAAGTTATGCTTCAGGGTGAGACTTCTTCCAGAGCCTGTCAGCCTCAGGCTTCCACGCTGCCGCGTAGGGAGCGCATTTTGCGCACAGCTGCTCCGCAGACTCGGGGCTGAGCATATCAGTACTTCTGGCTCCCGATTCCTTCACGATTTTGACGAGCATCTCCGGATTTTCAAGCATCGGGCAGGGCTGAAGGTAGTTTTTATTGAACGGCTGTGCCGTCTGGTACGCCCGGAAAAGGGGCTGCTTCAGGCAGTCAAGAAGGCTCATTTTGCGGATGTTGGCCCCTGAATAATGAACAAACGCGCAGGGCTCAACGTCGCCGTTGGCGTTGATGTGGCAGTAGCACTTGCCGCCGGCCACACAGCCGTGCACAAATTCACCGTCGTTCTGGAAATCAACAAGGAAAAGCGGTTTTCCGCCTTCCCAGCCGCGCGTCTCACGGATGCGCCTGCAGACATATTCGCGCTGTTCAGGCGTGGGCAGCAGATCAACGGCCGCATCAGTTCCCACAGGCATGTAGTGGAAGTACCAGGAGAACGAAACGCCCTTGCTGACCAGAAAATCAAAGAACTCGTCACTGGTGACAGCCTTGTAATTCTTTGAGGTATAGCAGACGGATGAGCCGTAGAACAGGCCGTTTTTATACAGAAGATCCATGGCAGCCATGATTTTTTTAAAGGTGCCGCTGCCGCGGCGCTGGTCAGTCGCCTCTTCAAGGCCTTCAACGCTGATGGCAGGCACGATGTTTCTGCATTTTTTCATGCCGTCGCAGAATTCCTGATCGATCAGGGTTCCGTTGGTGAAGATCATGTAGCCGTTGTCAGGATGAGCCTCAGCGAGACGGAGAATGTCATGCCGGCGCACCATCGGCTCGCCTCCGGTCATCAGGAACTCATGGATACCCAGCTCGTTGGCCTGCGTCACAAGGTCATCCATCTCGTCGTAGGTGAGGTTCAGCGTTTTCTTATATTCGGCGGCCCAGCAGCCGATGCAGTGAAGATTGCAGGCGCTCGTGGGATCAAAAAGGATTGCCCACGGAATAGATATGCCCAGCTTTCTGCTGTTGCGCCGTGTCCTGCGGTACCCCGAAAAAGCGCCCTCATAGCCGAAGGACATGATGATTCCCTTCAGATAGTCTGCGCCAAGCCGGGAGAAAAGGTCATCAAAGTATTTCTGCCACTTTCCGCCTTGTCCCAGAGCGGTGCGGAGCTTTTCATAAACTTCTGGCTTCCACTCGTCGCCCATGACCTTTTCCAGTGCGTTGACAACGCCGACATATCCTTCGCCGCGGTTTGACCCCGCTTTTTTCATCAGCGCATTCAGCGCTGTTTCAAAAAGTTTACGTTCCGCGGCATGTGCCAGATCTGCCATTCCCATCCGCCTCCTGTAAGCCGACATTTTTGGCTATGGCAATTTTATACACGACAGCGCAATAATTAATATTATACATTAAACCGAAAATTTACAAGATCATTATTCCAAAGTTGCCAATTTTTAATAGTATTGCTATGATATGTAATGTATTTAAAAGAAATAAATGCGTAAAAACTTTAATACAGGGAAAAGAAACCACAGGGGGGAATTGACTGTGCCTCAGGAAGACCGACGCGGCGACAAAACGCGCAGGACGCTGAAACGGGCACTTATCGCCATTCTGCAGACAAAGCCCTTTGAGGACATTCTTGTCAAGGACATCTGTCTCGGCGCCTGCGTAAGCAGGGTTACGTTCTACAACTATTATAACGATAAAACCGATCTGTTGAAAGAGATATTCAGCGACATGGATCAGGATCTGAGCAGCCGCCTTGCGCAGAAAGGCGTCAGCTTCAGCGGGGAGCAGCCGCCGTCCGAGATTTTTGCCGAAGTGATCAGCAGCATCATTGAAATAAACAAGGAAACGCGTCTGTCCTTTGCCAACATGGAACTTGCAGGCAACTCTGAGGTGCTTTCCATGTATTTTCATTTTCTCGTCAAGAACACCGCTGAAGTCCTTGAAAAACTCAGCGGCGTTCTGAAACCGAACTACCCTCTCGACCGGCTCGCCGTGTTCATCGTCTTCGGCCTGTACGGATACCTTCATTGCGATACCCAGACTAAGGACGAAAAGCCGGAAAAGGTTGTCGAGTCTGCGGAACGGCTCGCGGCTGATCTGATCAACAGCGGCATTTTCGCGCAGAAAAAGAAAAAAAAGAGCAATACATATATTAAAATGGCGCAGATCGCCGGGGCTGTCAATATCGGACGGTAAGCACCGCGCTGCAGCCCGGACACATGACACTGGCATGGCACGGATGCCGGGCAGGCGCACTGTTCTTTTGAAAGAGTATTGCATGCTGCGGCACTGTTATCGTGACGCGCTGTGCAGAAAAACCGGGAAAATGATAACTGAAGAAGAATTAATGGCAGAACGGGGCTGCACAGCGAGACAGTAAAAAATATTGCGCCGTGACAGAGAGCTGCCGAGCCTCGTACATGCCGGGAGCGAAAAGGAGATTTTACAAAGAGAAGAAACGGATTCTGTGCCGCAGAAAGGTCCTTCAGCCTGCCTGCCATGCCGACATGACGAGGCAGAATTTAAAAAACGAACCGCCGCCGGGGGACCGGCTTCTGCAATGTCTTTCTGCGGCAGCACTCGTTTTGAACACTACAGCAGAAGCTCCTGCCGATAATCGGCAGGAGCTTCTGCTGTAATGCGAATCATCTGATATTCTGAACTGCTTTATGCTTCTGAAATCCTGCAGGCTCAGCTACAGAATGTCCACATACTCCCCTGCCAGCGCCTTGTTCATGCTGCGCACGGCGCAGAACTTGCCGCACATGCTGCATGTGTCGCTGTGGTCGTCCTCGGGCGCACGGCTGGCGCGTACGGCCTTTGCGTTTTCCGGATCAAGGCACTCTTTCCACTGGGCGTCCCAGTCAAGCTTTCTCCGCGCGGCGGCCATGCGGTCGTCCTGATCCCGGGCGCCCGGCAGGCCCTTGGCGATGTCTGCCGCGTGCGCGGCGATTTTGCCGGCGATGATGCCCTGGCGCACGTCGTCCACATTGGGCAGCGCCAGATGTTCAGCCGGCGTGACATAGCACAGGAATGCCGCCCCGTTCCATGCAGCGATGGCTCCGCCGATGGCTGCGGTGATGTGGTCATAGCCGGGGGCGATGTCGGTCACCAGCGGCCCGAGCACGTAGAACGGCGCACCTTTGCAGATGGTCTGCTCCAGCTTCATGTTAGCCGCGATCTGATCCATGGGCACATGGCCGGGGCCTTCGATCATGACCTGCACGTCCTTTTTCCACGCGCGCTGCGTCAGCTCGCCCAGGCGCAGCAGCTCCTCAATCTGAACGCCGTCGGTCGCGTCGGCCAGGCAGCCGGGACGGCACGCGTCGCCGAGGCTGATGGTTACGTCATACTCACGGCAGATGTCGAGAATATCGTCAAAATACTCGTAAAACGGGTTTTCATTGCCGGTCATGGCCATCCACGCAAAAATCAGGCTGCCGCCGCGGCTGACGATGTTCATTTTTCTGCCTCCGCTGCGGATCTGCTCGATGGTCTTGCGCGTGATGCCGCAGTGCAGTGTGACGAAATCGACGCCATCCTCAGCATGAAGGCGCACCACGTCAATGAAATCCTGTGCGCTCAGCGTGGCAAGGTCTCGCTGATAATGAATCACAGCGTCGTAGACGGGCACCGTACCGATCATCGCCGGGCATTCGCGGGTCAGCTTGCGGCGGAACGGCTGCGTGTTTCCATGGCATGAAAGGTCCATAATGGCTTCGGCACCAAGGCTGACGGCGCTCATGACCTTTTTCATCTCCACGTCGTAGTCCCTGCAGTCACGGCTGACGCCGAGATTGACGTTGATCTTTGTTTTCAGCATGCTGCCGACAGCGTTCGGGTCGAGGCAGACATGGTTTTTATTGGCGGGAATCACTGCTCTGCCTGAAGCGACGTAGGGCAGCAGCCATTCCGCGCTGCGGTGTTCCTTTTCTGCCGCCTTTGCAAGCTCCGGCGTGATAATGCCTCTGCGTGCCGCGTCCATTTGCGTTGCATAATTTCTTTCCATAATATTTGTCCGCTCCTTTTTTATTCTGTCTGTGAAAAACTGTTCTGAATAAAACGGCTGTGCAGGTCAAAGAGATGATTCAGCGGGCCTGAGCCGTGTCCGAGTTCCAGCCCGGCGGCAAGCGCGCCGCTGACATATTCCTTGGCGCGCCGGACTGACTGTTCCATGTCAAGCCCCTGTGCAAGGTTCGACGCGATGGCGCTTGAAAGCGTACAGCCCGTACCATGGGTGTTTTTCGTGCTGACGCGCTTCCCGCAGAACCAGATTCTGCGGCTGCCGGTGCAGAGAAGGTCATCGGCGCAGCCTGCACTGTGCCCTCCCTTCAGGAGAACGGAACAGCCAAGCGTCCGGCTGATCAGCTCCGCCGCCTGTTCCATAGTCAGATGGTCTGTAATCTTCATCCCTGAAAGAACTTCACCCTCGGGAATGTTCGGCGTCAGCAGGTCGGCCAGCGGCGCCAGTTCAGACTTGAGAACTGATACGGCATCAGCGCTGAGAAGACGTGAGCCGCTGGTTGAGACCATGACAGGATCAACGACAATGTTCCGGGCATGGTACTGTTTCAGTTTTTTCACAATGGAAAGGATGAGCGGGCCTGACGAAACCATGCCGATTTTTACCGCATCAGGCCAGATGTCGGAAAACACGCTGTCCAGCTGAAGTTCAAGGAATCCGGGGGAAACTTCAAATATCCCCGTGACGCCGGCGGTGTTCTGAGCTGTCAGGGCTGTGACCGCGGACATGGCATAAACGCCGTGTGCGGTCATGGTCTTGATGTCTGCCTGAATGCCGGCGCCTCCGCTGGAATCGCTTCCGGCGATTGTTAATGCTGTTTTCATTGAAGGATTCTCCTCCGGGCATATGCCCCGCATTAATTTTATAGAGCGGAAAAAGGTGGTGCCCCCGGTTTTCCGCTTGAAGCCTTATCCGTGCAGCACTCTGCTGAGATAATCCAGCGCGTTCGACTTCTGCATCAGCGCAATCAGCAGCGCTGCGGCAAGCGTGCCGCCGGCCGTACTGATGAGAAACGGCAGAACATAAGCGAACAGCGCCGCAGTCCTGCCCATCAGGTACACGGCGACGGGCCAGGCCAGCAGCCCGCCGATCACGCCTGTGCCGAAAATCTCAGCAGCACAGGCAGGCAAAAGCCGCGCTGTTTTCTGAAAGACCAGGCCGCAGCACAGCGCTCCGGCCATGCTCCCCGGAAACGCCAGCAGAGTGCCTGTTCCCATGGCGTTGCGGATGAGCGACGCGCAGAACGCAATGCCAACGCCCCACCACGGGCCGAGAAGGACTGCCGACAGCACATTGACCATGTGCTGAACCGGAAAGCATTTTGACGCGCCGACAGGGATATAGAACCCTGAAAGGCAGATGATCAGTGCTGTCAGCATTCCCGATGCCGCCAGTTTTCGTGTTTTTTCCTGTGTCATGATTTCTCCTTTTCTCTGTATATTGAAAGCTGACGTTCCGTCAGCCCGCCTGCAAATATTTTCTGTAAAGGGCGCTACAGTCTGCGGCTCAGCTCAAGGAGCCGGGCTGCTGCTTCTTCGATGCTGCCGGAAGCGTAAATGGCTGAGATCACTGCAACACCGGCAAGGCCTGCGCCGCACAGCTGCATGATGTTGTCCTGATTGATGCCGCCGATGGCCGCAACGGGAATTTTCACAGCGGCGGCAATGCGCCGGTATTCGCCGCGATCTATGGGCTTCGCGTCCCTTTTCGTCTGTGAGCCGAAAGCCGCGCCGACGCCAAGATAGTCAGCGCCCCGGCGCTGGGCTTCAAGGGCTTCCTCAGCACAGTGCGCCGTGGCGCCGATAATCGCGTCAGGCCCAAGCAGACGGCGCGCTTCCGCCACAGAAAGGTCGTCCTGGCCGAGGTGCACCCCGTCGGCGCCGGCGTCAAGACAGACACTGACGCGGTCATTGATGATCAGCGGAACCTGATAGCGGCGGCACAGCGGCAGGAGTCGTCGGGCTTCGTCGGTGAAGGCGGCGTCGTCAAGATTTTTTTCGCGCAGCTGTACCATGGTCACGCCGCCGCGCAGCGACTGCTCCACAACGTCATACAGACTGCGTCCGTTCAGCCAGGTTCGGTCTGTCACTGCATAAAGCTTCAGGCAGCTGCGGCTCCATTCCGGACGGCCGAGACGGCTGATCAGGTCGATCAGTGCGCGCGCAAAGCTCATGGTTCCCATGCCGCCGTTCCGGCGCATTTCAAGCCCGGCAGCTTCGGCAGCTTCCTTGTAGAGCCTGAGCGTGTTCACCACGCTGTCAAAATCCGCATCACTGACAGACAGATTCTTCTGCGCCGCTGTTTTGCGTTCGTCCGCAAGTGCCGCTCCCAGCAGTCCTGAAAGCATGCAGCCGCAGCCTGTGATTTTCTTTTGCAGCGGCGTTCCTCCCTGAATCCGTTCCACACGGCCCCCGAAAGCCGCACGGTCAATTTCGCCTGTAGCGGCAATGACAGCTCCCGTTTCATCAGAAAGCTGCATCATCTGCGTGTCATCCGCCATAACCCCGGCATCTTCTACGCCGGCAGACCGGAATGAAACACGGCACAGCGCCGCGATTTCAGACTGGTTGCCCCTGATGGCGGCAAAGCGGATTTCCTCCAGCAGACGCTGAATAATCCGCTCCCTGAATGAGGACGCGGCAGCGCCCACGGGGTCAAGCACAACGGGAATACCCATCTGGTTTGCTCTTCTGCCGGAACGCACCATAGCCTCGAGCTTTTCGGCCGACGGCATGCCGATATTGATCACCAGCGCATCTGAAAGCGAAGTGATCTGTTCTGCCTCATCCGGCGAATCGGCGCAGACTGCCCGCGCACCTGACGCGAGAATGGCATTCACTGTTTCGTTGATGGTCACCGAGTTTGTTATCACATGAACCAGCGGGGCACTGTGAAAAAGCATAATCTCACCTGCCAGACAGAATAAAAAAAAGGCAGAGCCTTTACGGACTCTGCCTCACACTGCGTACACGAAAAAAAATTTCATCCCTACGTTGGCATTATCCAAATCAGGTCAAAGGGTCGTGCGCTTAAGCGCGCACCTCTCAGCATTCTGCTCCCCTGTACGGCATATTCAGTTTTACAGTGCCTACTATATCACAAAAATGACATTGCGGCACACAGCCGGCCGAAACAAAAAAATACAAGCCGGACGCAGAAAGCCGGAAACCGAGTTTTCCCGGCTTCCGGCTTTTTCATTTACTTCAGAACTGACCTGGTCCACTCTGCGGCTTCACTGTCAGAAACGCTGCTGCTGAAGCGCCGGCCTTTCTGCCAAGAGCCTCCGCGGACAGCTTTTTCCAGCAGCGCGGCGCTTTCGCCGAGCCCTGATGACAAAGATGTGCAGAACGGAATAACCGTTTTTCCGGTGAAGTCGCAGGCTTTCACAAAGCTGCTCAGCGGCCATGCCGCAATGCCCCACCAGATCGGATAACCGACAAAGACCACATCGTAGGAGTCCCAGTCTTTTACACTGGTTTCAGCCAGTTTGACATCTCTGAGCTTTTCGTCGTCATGCTCGCGGACAACCCGGCTGCTGCTGTCGTTCCAGTTGAGATCAGCCTGGGTATAAGGCTGCGCAGGCGTCACCTTGAACAGATCCGCGCCTGCAGTCTGTGCAATGACTTTTGCAACACGTTCGGTGTTTCCCGTCGCAGAATAGTAAACAACGAGCGTCTTTGAAGCCGCAGAGGCGGAAACAGCACAGATCCCTGCTAGCATAACAGCGGCTGCTGCAGCCGCAAACTTTTTCAGCAGTTTCACATTCTTCATTTTCAAATCCTCCTCACACTCAGAAATCGACCTTTCATGCCCTGTGCCGGCATTTCCGCCAGAACAGCAGACGCACAGCGGGTACCCGCGGCACGGCCAGACATGAAAAATCATACATCTATGATACATCAATAATCCGCTTTCAGCTTAGAGCCGGCACAAGACCGCCCTGCAGCGCCGGGAAAGCAGCTCTCCGGCACTTTTCCAGCTGCACAAACATCATAAACAGAAAAAGAGGGCTTTTGAAGCCCTCTGATAGTTTATAGTTCATTACTGAAAGTTTATCCCCTGATTTATCATTCAGCGGCACTGCCTGCTCCGCTGTGCCTGAAACAGTGCGGCAGCATTTTCATCTGCGTTTTTTGCCGCGGCGTCTGAAATCAGCAGTGATCTTCTCTTTCCAAATGCCCCCCAGCGGCTCGCAGGCCCGGGCCGATGTGACCGCCTCATCAATGGCGTCATAGCAGACGCTGATTCCCCTGCCGTCGCACAGGTAATCTGCCGAACGGTCTTCAGGGATGCCTATTTCCGCGGCGGCAGCCGCCGCGTCGATGTTCGCGCCGAGAAACAGGAATTCCCACCCCGGCTCCGCTTTGCGGCTTTCAATCATCTGTTTTACCTGCCGCCAGCTGTAATGCCGGCTTGCATTTTCCATGCCGTCGGTCATAATCACGAACAGCGTGCGTTCTGGCAGGTCTTCGCTGCACGTATGGCGGCGGCTGTCTGCTGTGCGTTCAATGGTGCCGCCCACTGCGTCGAGAAGCGCTGTGCAGCCGCGCGCATAATAATCCCGTTCCGTCAGCGGCGGAACTTCGCGCACGTCCATGCGGTCGTGCAGAACGATGCAATCGTCGTCAAAGAGCACAGTGGTAACGAGCGCCGTGCCGCGTTCCCTGCGCTGCTTTGAAATCAGCGAGTTGAAGCCGCCGATCACGTCGCCTTCGCTGCCGCTCATGGAACCGCTGCGGTCAAGAATGAAAACGAGTTCTGTCAGGTCTTTCTTCATGGCTGAACCTCCGGTCTGCAAGTCTGCGGCTGCTGATGCAGCCGTTTTTTTACAGCTTCATCATAGACGGACATTCAGCCTGAATGGTCGCCTGACAGGCGACAAATTGAGCCGCAGAAAACTACTGAAGCACGACGAAATGCTTTGCTGCGAACGTCACGAGGCTGTCCCACTGCTCTTTCTGGTCTCTGGGATAGCGGATGTAAAGAACCCGCTCGGTTTCGCCGTCAGAAAAGCCCTTCACGTACAGGATATCGCTGCCGGCATATCCTGACAGCACAAATGTCCCTTTCCTGCTGTCCACGCGCTTCAGCGTGACCTTGTCAAACCACGTGCAGGTGTCCTCCACTCCTGCTTTAAAATCCATGCCGAGGGTGCTCCAGCCCATGCTGCCATAGGCGCGCAGTTCGAGGCTGCTGTCGAGAGGCATAACGGTGACGCCGTCGCCGTTATCGGACTCAGAGATCGAATAGTCGCCGGTGGGCCAGGCCAGAAGAAACCCGTAACGCGCGTTCAGATAGACGCACGCGCCAGTTTCTTTCAGTTCTTCCATCACCGCTGCGGCCGTTTCTGCTGCCGCTGCGGGAACTGAAAGCAGTCTGCCCTGCAGAAGGCAGACGCAGAACAGACCGACAGCAAGAGCACTGATTCTCTTCTTCATTTTTTCTCTCCTGGATTTACGGACTGCGGCGGAGTACGCCGGCATCCGGAATTTTCAGCCCCGGCCGCGGGAGCCGGCAGCTGAATTAAAATAGCTTCTGAAGTAATTTTATCATAATAAACACACAGGGTAAATAACAAAACGGCTGTCATGCGCCTGGGATCAGCCGCCGAGCTGCCCCTGATCAAAGTAAAAGAGCACTTCATTGATCTCGAAAATATCGTATTTTCTGCGATCGATGAAATAGCGGACGATCAGATCCGACTTCGTCGAATTGCTGAGGGCATAGCCCGCTTTCAGCAGAAGCTCCTCCGTTTCATCGAGGGAAAGTCTCAGCGCCACCGCAAAGGCAAGAACCGTCGGCTTTGACGGCCTGTAAAGCGGGTTGCTGCGGATCTTGGAAAACAGCCGCCGGTCAATATTGGCCCTTTTATAGCACTGGGCATCGGTCAGGCCCTTTTCGTCGATCTTGCGCAGCAGCATCTGAGAAAAGCTCTCGTCTCTCTGTTTCAGCAGTTTTTCCAGTGATTCGATGTCTTCCGCCTCACCTGCGCCGCAGCTTCTCGGCATTGCTGCCGCCTGCTGGCAGGACAGGCTGCTCAGAGTCTCCTTATTTTCAGCGAGGACTGCCTCTTCCATGCACAGCGGCTCAATGTACCTGCTGACGGCAGAACAGAGGCGCCGGTCAATCTGATACGACAGCTTATCGTAAATGACCAGGTAAACTGTCAGGTCATTTTCGTTCAGAAAATCGCGGATGGCATCAACCGCCACGTTCAGCGCCTGGTCCTTCGGGTAACCGTAAATGCCTGAGGAAATCAGCGGAAACGCCACGGTCTGACATCCGGCGTTTCTGGCAAGCTCAAGAGAGGTGCGGTAGCACGAGGTCAGCAGTTCACGCTCCCCATGGGTTCCGCCGCGCCAGCGCGGCCCCACGGCATGGATCACGTACCGGCACGGCAGGCGGTAGGCAGCAGTGATCTTCGCGCTGCCCGTCGGACAGCCTCCGAGCGTCCGGCACTCCGCCAGAAGCTCAGGGCCGGCAGCTCTGTGAATGCAGCCGTCGACACCGCCGCCGCCCAGCAGCGATGTATTGGCTGCATTGACAATCGCATCGACTTTCATTTTTGTAATGTCATTTCTGACGATCTGTAATGGCATGTTTACTCACCTGAACAATAGAAAATTTTTTCATCATCGTTCTGAAAACGGCATGAGCATTTCAGCCGCCCTGACCGGCAGAGTCAGTCACGTTTTTCCAAGACATCCGGGGCGCCGTCAGCCATGCCGAGATCCCGCCACATGCGCCGCATCAGAAAATACATGGTGAGGCAGCTGAGGGCCTCCGCCGCCGGCACTGCCGCCCAGACTGCGGAAAGCGAATGCATTGCTGCGGAAATCAGCGCAAAAAATGCGTAAAGGTACACAAACTGGCGCAGGCAGTTTCCGATCAGTGCAAACCTCGCGTGAAGAAGCGCCTGCATCGACGTGCTCATGACGATTGCCGCGCCGCCGAACGGCAGTGAGACCAGGCAGAGGCGCAATGCGCCTGTACCGATGCGCATCAGGTTGTCAGAAGCAGCAAAAAGCGTCAGAATCTGCCGCGGCATCAGCTCAAGAACTAAGAACAGCCCTGTTTCAAGCAGCAGGATACTGGTCAGTGCGATGATGAGACATCTGCTCACACGTTTTTTCAGACCGCCTGCGTAGTTGTATGACAACACAGGCACAATGCCATTATTCATTCCAAATACCGGCATGAAGCAGAAGTTCTGGAGCTTTGCCCAGATGCCGTAAGCCGCAGCCGCCGTGGTGCTGTACGTCAGCAGAATCTGATTGATCAGATACGCTGAAAGGCTGGACAGACCGATAGTTACCATGCTTGGAAAGCCTGTTGACAGAATGTCCTTTGCTGCGGCCGCGCGGGGCTTCAGATCTGCCCAGTGAATCTGCACAGCCTTGTTGAGGCGCAGATTAAAAACAAGGGCAGCTGCTGCAGCCAGTACCTGTCCGAGCACCGTTGCCAGTGCTGCGCCGGTCACTCCCATTCGCGGGAAAATGCCGATGCCGAAAATCAGCAGCGGATCGAAAATGATGTTGAACACTGCACCGCAGGCCTGCGAAATCATGGCAGGGAAAGGCCGTCCCGAGGACACCAGCATTTTTTCGTACAGCTGGCCGAAAAACTCACCGCAGCACACCACCCAGATAATTGAGATGTACTGCGCGCCGTAAGTGACAATCTCCTCTACATCTGTCTGCGAAGAATAAAGTTTCCGTGCCGACGTGAAACCCAGGATCATGAAAAAAGCTGTCAGCGCCAGATTGATGATTACAGCAGTGCCTGCGATGCGGGAGGCTCTTCTCCTGTCACCGCTGCCGAGGGCACGGGGAACTGCCGCGCTGACGCCGACTCCCACACCGACAGCTATGGCATGCATGACCATCTGCATAGGAAAGGCGAGCGAAACCGCCGTCAGTGCGTTTTCAGAAATCTGCGCCACAAATATCGAGTCGACAACATTGTACAGTGCCTGTATGAAAAAGGAAACCATCATCGGCAGCGACATGGAGACAACAAGCCTGCCGACCGGCATTACCGCCATTCTGTCCCCGCCTGCGGCATCCTTTCTGTTTTTCTGAGCCAGTGCCCTTTCTTCTGTAAAACTCATCGTTATTTTCCTTCTGAATCATTCTTTACGCACGAAAACAGCAGCTTTCAGAGCCTGAAAATCCCGCAGTTCCGCGCGGTAGAATTGTAATTTTGCGTGCAGAATTATTTTAACACAGCTTCCGGACATTCTGATTCCATGAGAAAGCTCACAAGGGTGACGGCTGAAAATTTTACCGGACGCGCCGTCTTTATCAGCTGCAGCCGCCTGCCGTCTGCGAAAAATACGCCTTCTTAACACAGATTTTGCAGTTTCATTAATTTCCCTTAATATCTGGATTTTAAAATCTAATGTGCCGGTTTATTTTTCACACAGATTATTTTTTTACCCGACTGCCGGCGCTGCAGCGTTTTTTCCCATGCGCAGGCTTACACTTTTCCGGCACATCTGCCATGCCGCTTCAGTGCATAAGACTCAGCAGGCATAAAGGCCGCGGCTGCAGAAAAACAGCCTGTTCAGCACGAACAGAACGGCAGTCAGCTGAAATGAAAAATCACCGCAAGGAGGAATTGCATGTGAAGTCAGTTATCACACCTGAGGACGGGGAAAAACTCTACAATATGCTGTATGATCTGCGCAGCTCGGTGCTCTCAGACGGTCTGTCCATGTTCAACGTCTGGAAAAAGGGCATTGAGCGCAGTTCTTTTGAATACAGCGCTCTGAATCTCGCCTTCTATCTGGCTATCCGCTGTCATGACCTCCGTCCTCTGCAGGAACAGCTGCCGCCCTTCGGACTTTCCTCGCTGGGGCGCGGCGAGGCAAGAACCATGGCCAACCTTGACGCCGTCATCGCATCGCTCGGCCGCATCTGCCGCAAGGAAAACAGCGACCTCATCTCCTACCCTTCGCGGCGCCGCTTTTTCTACGGCAATCATCTTCTGCGGCACAACACCGGGCTTCTCTTCGGCAGTTCACCTTCAGAACAGTACACCAAAATCATGGTCACTATGCCGACCGAAGGCGCTGAAGACCCGGAACTGGCCTACGATCTCATCAGATCCGGCATGAACGTTGTCCGCATCAACTGCGCACACGACAACGCCGAAATTTGGGCAGGCATGATCCGCAGAATTCACGCGGCCGAAAAGAAGCTGAAGCGCCGCTGCCGCATCTACATGGACCTGGCAGGCCCAAAGGTGCGCATTTCACAGGTGCTTCTGCAGGGTGACGCCAGCAAAGTCTTTAAGGATGACCTCATATTTATGGTGCGCGGCAGTATCTCAGATTACCCGCGTGACTATGCCGGCAGCGCCGTCATCTCGTGCAGCATCCCCCAGGTCTTTGAAAACCTCAAAGCCGGCGACCCGGTGCTCATCGACGACGGCAAAATAGAGTGCGCTGTCACGAGGATCGTTCCGCAGGGCGCCTATCTCAGAGTCGTTTCCGGCCGTGAAAAAGGCTTCAGCATCAAAAATCACAAGAGTCTGAACTTCCCCAAGACCCAGCTTGACCTTTCGCCGCTCACTGCCAAAGACCTTGAAGATCTCGACTTCATCATCAGAAACGCCGACGCTGTGGATTATTCTTTTGTCCGCTGCAAGGAAGACGTGCAGCTCCTTCAGGAAGAACTGAGAAAGCGCGCCGGCGACAAGGCGCGCCACCTTGCCATCATTGCCAAGATCGAAACACGTGACAGTGTCAACAATCTGCCCGAAATCATTGTTCAGGCCGCATCGCACAATCCGTTCGGCGTCATGATTGCGCGCGGTGATCTGGCTGTGGAGGCAGGCTACGACCGGATGGCGGAACTGCAGGAAGAAATTCTCTGGATCTGTGAAGCCGCCCACGTTCCCGTGATCTGGGCCACGCAGGTGCTTGAAAATCTCGTCAAGACAGGCATTCCCTCGCGCGCTGAGATCACCGACGCCGCCATGAGCGAACGCGCCGAATGCGTCATGCTGAACAAGGGACCTTACATCGTCAGGGCCGTCTCTACGCTGGCCGATATTCTCAACCGCATGACGCAGCATCAGATCAAGAAATCACCGCAGCTCAGAGTGCTGCACATCGCGCAGGATACATTGGACAAATACGCACAGCAGCCGGCAGAGAAAGCCTCTGAGACAGTTCCCGCAGAAAGCCTGCCGCCGCTTCCGCATCCGGCTGCCGGGGAAAAGCCTCTGCCCGGCAGCGTGCAGAGCGGAACTATCCTTTCAGGCACAGCCGCATACGCCGCTTCAGAACATGATTAGGCCGGGCATCTGACGCCCCCGCAAAAAAGGCAGACCGCACGCTCTGATTCACACAGCGCAGCGGTCTGCCTTTTATCGTCCGGACTATACGGTCCGGCCGTTTTTATCTCCCGAAGCGGAAAAAATCTTTTTTCGCGCAGAAAACTACAGACACGCCAGAAAGCGGTCAGCATCATCACGGCTTTTGAAAATATACACACTCCGTCCGAGGCCGTACAGCTGCAGAAGACGCCGGATTTCCGGAAGCTGGGTCTCGGGAAAATCCAGAATCCACTGCCGGAACTCCTCGTCAAATTCCTGTTCGACCCACGGAAGATCCTCACGGGCAGTGCCAATCCGGGCACGCGCGCTTTCAAGGCACAGTGCCAGAGGATAATCAAGGAAAAAGACTGTATCGCACGCCTCAAGCCGTGCAGGCATCGTTCTTAAATAATTACCGTCAATGATCCACTTTTCGCCGTTCAGAATCTTTTCAAGTTCCCCGTCAAATTCCTCAGCCGAAACCGTTGTGCGGTCGGCCCTGTGCCAGAGCATATCGAGATAATACAGCGGCAGTCCCGTCTTGTCGCGCAGACGGCGGGCAAATGTGCTCTTTCCCGCCCCCGGACAGCCGATCACAATGACACGGTTCATAAAAGTCCATCCTTTTTTGCAGAACAGAAATTCTCTCTGTCAGATTCCCGTTTTTCAGAGTCCTGCCCCGACGCGGCGGCGTATGCAGCTTTCAGCACGTCAAATCTTTCTGACCGCGTGCTGTTTCAGACTGATTATTCCTCTGCCTCCGCATCAAGCCGAAAAACATTGACGACATCCGCATCCGGACAGCTTACTCTGATGTCTCCGTGTCTGCCCGCAGGAACGGTTCCGCCATACCTCAGAATGTCAATATAGGGAAACAGCACATGTACCGCCATCGGGCAAAGCCTGCCGCGATCCCTGTCAAAGTCAAAAGTGTCTCCCATCCGGTGACCGTGATGACATCCTCCCGGACCAAGTTTATCAACGACGGTGATCGTAATTTTCCTTCTTCCCATAAAACCAGGCCCCCTGTGCGCTCAAAGATGCCGCCAGTCAATGCAGCAGCCCATTGCAGGCCGGGGAAAAGCCGCATCCCCGGCCATATTCTAGCATATTCTGACCGGCAAAAAACGACTGTCCTGTTATCGGCAGGCCTTGTTCCTGCATCATAAAACAGCCTCTGAGCGTCCGTCTGCTTTGATTTTCCATTTCCTCACAGAACTGACAGAATCCCTGTGCGGTCTGCCATTTCTGCGCAGCCGGCGATCAGAATCAGCGCCGCCAGTCCATCCTTCCGGCGTTCGTCGCTTCAGGCAGCGCCGGCCGTGCAGTTCGTACAGCGCAGATGATCCGAAATTTCCAACTCACTCCGCCTCGCGGCAAAACCTGCCAAGTCGGACAGCACAGGTGATTTAAAACTGCCGGCTCAGTATACACTCAAACTCAAGCAGAGCTAAACACACGGCCCAGAGGTTTTGACTTTGACCGGCATTCTAAGGAGTGCCAGTTTTAAGCGCACGATTTCCGCGCTTAAAACGCGCGGCGGAGTACAGGCGGATCAGAGCTGAGGTGAACCGCAGGCGAACTTCGACCCCCCCGCCGGAGCGACAGAGCGCGAGGCACGACACAGCCTGCCGGGCGCTTTCTTTCTGTCCTCTTTCTTTCGCGCCCGAAAGAAAGAGAACATTCAAGTAAAACTTTTTCAAAATATCCACGGTCGAGCGTCCCAAAATACCAGTTCAGACACCGTATGTGATTTAAAACCTGCGTTCAGTACGTACCACGGTAAAACCCCGCCAGGCCGTCCGGCGCAAACGGTTAAAAACTTCCGGCTCACTCCGCCCTCACGGCAGAATCCTGCCGGATCGTCCGGCACAGATGATTTGAAACTTGCGGTTTAGAACATTCTTATAACTTTAAGCCCCCTGAACCATCGGCCGACAACGCAAAAAGCAGGGCTTTCGCCCTGCTTTTTGCGTTAACTTTACAGGATGAAAATCGCCCGGAATGCACTTACACATTCCGCTTCGCGCCGTGCTCAGGCGGCAGGCGGCCGTCCGTGCCGTAACCGGAAGCCGCAGGGATGCAGTCTTTAAAGTCCCTCGACGAGATAGGCCATCACTTCGCACTGTTTGGTTCCGTTGTTGTCAAACTCCTGCCCCGCCATGAGAATGCAGCTGTTCTCGTTCCAGCGGATCAGGGCTGCAGGCCAGCAGTAGCTGAGACCGAGAAGCTTTGAAAGCTCAATACTGCCAAGGGGTTTTGCGTCTTTATCGAAGAAGACCAGCTGTCTTAAGTTGGCGTCGAGCACTACAAATCCGCCGTTTTTCGTTTCCTCAATGCCATGAACATAGCCCATGTTGCCGGGGTCGTCCAGTTTTGTCTCCGCATCGTTGAAAAAGGCTATCTCGTTCCAGTCCTTGTCGTAAACGGCAACGCCATGACCGCTTCTGTTCTTCGGCGATGCCGCCTTTGGTGTTCCACCGCCGATGTAATTGCGTTCGCCGCCGAACAGCGCTGCGGTGATCTCCTTGAATCTGATGTTTCTCGGCGTTTTGTCGTCGTCGAGATTGGAGAACTGCACAAACTCACGGAGTGCAAGGTCTCTGTATTTCTGATCTGCCGCTGGGGCGCCGAGGTTTTCAGCGTACTTGTCGAGGTCGATCAGATACGTCGGAGTCTGTGTTCTGCCTTCACTGACCAGACCGGTTTTGCCATCAGGCGAAACAGCCATCAGCTTTTTCAGCAGTCCTTTTTCAGGCGCGCGTTTTCCGTCGTTAACAAGGCCTTTGTCAGCGTCGTAAACTGACATGGTTCCGCTGAAGTCTGTGAGATAGAAATTGCCGGAAGCAGAGCCCACAGGTTTGCTGCGAGCCTCTTCCAATGCCGCGCCGCCCAGAGCCGAAGTGTCTTCGGTGAGTTTATCATCGGCAAGGGTATAGGCCCTGATTTTTTTGCTGTCACTGCAGTAAACCAGCAGTCTGCCTTTGTTAAGCAGCGCGCCCCCAAACGAATTCGCGTTTTTGATCAGGACGGGCTCGGCGAATGGAAGCAGCTTCGCGGTCAGGGCGATTTCACCGGAAGTCTGGGGCTGCGGATTGATCTCCTCCTTCTTCATCGAGGTCGCGGCAAAAACTGCCCCTGAAAGCACGGAGAATAACGCGGCGGTCGCTAAAACTGCGGTGATTGACTTTCTGCTCATCTTGAAAATTCCTCCTCAGATTTTATATGTCTGCGTGGAACACACGCGCAGAACCCAATTAAGGTCTTCCCGGAAAGGAGTTTACGAACTGGATTTTCAGGTCGGGGAAGGAGTTCACAAACTGGATTGTGAAATCCGGGAGATACTCCACAAACTGCCACTTCCCGAGCGAGTTCGGAAAAGACTCCACCATCTGTACGCGCAAGTCAGGAAAAGAGCCTACCACCTGCACTTTCAGATCGGGAAAAGCCTGAACTACTTTCACTCTGCCCCACAGTCTGATGCCGCGGCAGGTGCCGTCGTCTGAAATACGTGTGCCGGCGGGAACCGGCGCCGCAGCGCAGAGCAGCCATAAAAACACCAGAAGAAACAGGCTTTTTTTCATCTCTCAATCCTTTTCACCGGACAAAACGCTCCGCCCCGATGCGGAAATCAGCTCCATCCGTTCAGAGGCCTAACCGGCAGCAGGCTCAGGCGTCAGATCGCCGATGCGGTCGTCGTCCACGGGTACAGGACGTTCTGTCTGGAGATCGATGTCGGGAATGAACTCCGCTGTTTCTTTGCCGCGCGTCACTTTGATCTTGAAAGCAGGACGCGAGACGCCGGAACTTTTCGGCGTGTTGCCGGCAAACACCAGTGTCCGTCCCTTTTCTGCGGCGTACTCCGTCTTCCCGTCCGGGGCGGTGGAGCACACGCTGATCTGCGTATCCTTATGAGTTGGAATCACCACAAAGATCTTTGTGCCGTTCAGATAATATTCAGGCTCACCGGCCAGATGGCGCAGTACAAAGTCTTTGATGAACGGCGTCGGCGTGCTGTAGTCATCGGTGTCCCAGTACCCGAGGCAGATAAACACAGCCAGCATTTCATCAAGCTGTTCGGGATCGTACTTCGACGTCATAAAAGCCTTGCAGTCGTCTGTGTAATCCGGCCTCCGGCCGGGTTCCATCGGGCCGTCAGCGTCATCCATTGACTGCCAGGGAAGGTCAACGGGGTGGTTCAGTTTCCACGTGCCGTTCTCCCTGACGAAAACGAGAACCCCTTCGCTCGGCCCGTCCTCGTGGGACGCCTGATAGCGGGCCTTGACAGCGATTTTGCTGCCGGTCTGTTCGACAATGGAAGCGCCTTTTGTCTGCCATTTGACAAACCAGGGATCGCGGGGGCCGTAGTAGAACGCGTAGAGCCGCCCGTCCACCTCTTTAAAAGCGGGGGGTGAGAAGATCGGGGAGTAATATTTTGCAATGGCCTCTTTCGAATAGTATCTGGCTGTTTCTGCCTTGATTCCCGCGACGGTCTTCCAGGGTGACGATGCGTCGACCAGCAGATACAGCCCCTCCGTGCTCTCCAGGAAGATTTCCTCGGACGGGTCAATCTTAAAATTGCCCCGCCATAGCTGGTTGACCCGGTCTGCGCCGGGCAGTGTCTTCGCCAGGATCCGCTGCACATCGGAATTCTTCAGGGCCGGTGCGGCAGCTGCTGAACCGGCAAGAAGCAGCATGGCAGTCAGTGCTGTCAGTATTTTTCTCATCGTCTCACTCCTTTCCTGCTGACGCGGAGCCTGGACACCCCGCGCCGCTTTATTTTTCCGGGATCGGCCGGAAGCACCTGTCAGCGCCCTCGCTTCTCCACTGTACTCAGGCAGCCTTTTTTCTGTGCCCTCTGTAAATGACCAGGGCCGTCAACAACACAGCCACGCCGATGGCGCTCCAGGCATAGACAGGGCGGAAACGCAGCCACGCCACGGCAATGACAATCAGCGACCAGGCGAGTCCGAGCAGCATTGCCACAAGCACAGTGCCGGCACTGGCGATGTCGCCCAGGATCGGCAGCACATCGGCAACGGCTGAGATGGGGGCGAGGAAAAGCGCAATGGCGACAATGATCATCAGTGCGCCGACGCCGCGCAGAACCCACGCTGTCACGTTGTTCGAGCTGTGCGCGTCAGAGATCATCTTGTCCAGACTGAAACTGCCCGTGGACAGCCAGGAGAAACTCTCGCCATTGGACGCGATGTAAGGCTCAAAGGTATTGTTCACAACCCTCGCGATCAGGGAAATCGTCGTGGGCAGCGTTACCTTGTAGGTGATGCGCACATCGCCGACCGCAGCCATCCCCGGGTTCCGGCCGATATAAAGCACGTTGCCCGAAGCGTGGACGTAGGAAGGCGCCGCCTCTGCCGCCGCGGTCTTGTCAGCCGAAGCCGTCTGAACGGCCTGATCGGAAGGAACAGGCTGAACAGTCTGATCAGGTGAAGCGGGCTGAACAGTCTGGTCAGCCGAAGCCGGCTGAACGGCCTGATCGGAAGAAACAGGCTGAACAGTCTGATCAGGTGAAGCGGGCTGAACGGCCTGAGCAGGCGGTACAGAGTCCTTCTCCTTTTCCGATGCGGGAGTGTACTTCGCGTTCAGCTCCGCCAGCTTCTCAGCGGGTATCACAACTTTCATCGGCTGCGCGCCGCCGATGCTGCGCTTCTGCCCATCGTTCAGCTTGTACGCGCCAAAAGAGACATCGGGGGCAACGACGTCAAGATTCTCAACCTCGGCCCTGACAAAATTCCGGTGGGGGAAGGGCACATTGGCATCGCCATATTCCCTGAACTGCATGGAATCCACAGGATGCCTGACCCATTCGGTGTTGTAGTAATAGGTTGTAACGGTTTCCTCGCCGCCGCCGAGTTTCTTCTTTTTCTCAGTCTTTGAAGTCTCAACCCACTGGTAATACTGAACTTCTCTGGACATCATGACTGCGGGGGCAGGGGTTTTTATGCCGAAATTTCCGTCCTCAAGCACATTCTGCGTTTCGGCTTTGCCGATGGCGTGAACCAGTTTACCCTCGTACTGTGACGGCTGCGCCGCAATGTCCTTCATCTCCACGCAGACGCTCCTTGCCTCGTTGATAGCACCGCTCGTTCGCACCGTGCGGCCTTCATTCCAGTAGAGCTCGATTGTGAAAGCCACAAACAGCACAAGCGCCACAATCATGCCCTTGAACGAGCCGCCCACCTTGCTTCCCCAGCTTCTTTCTGATTTCACCGTATAAGTGTTTCGCGGCATGAATACTCCCCCTTCAAGTGTTTTTTTACTACACGCTTTGCCTGCGGCACGCCAGCGGTGCGCCGGCTGAGCGCAGGACAACAGGTTCTGCGGCAGAGTTCACACCGGCAGTGTGCCGTATGTGACAGTTATGATGTTTGAATTATAGGGATTTCGAAAAAAGGGCACAATACCCAAATGGGTAATGAGAGAAGTTATTTTATTTTTTTAATATATAAATCATGCCGTTTATATTAATCGAAAGTTAATACCGGTTTGTTCCTGTTGAAACTGAGGTCACGGGCAGGAAGATTCTGCTGTTCAAAGACCGGGGAGTCCTGCCCGGCAGCCTGAACGCGCGGGAGCCAGCCGAATGCAGCCGGAGAACCGGCAACGCCTGAAAGCTGTCACTTTACTGATTCACAGACTGTACGCGTCCGCCGGCAATGCAGTACAGTGCGGTTTTATTTGCGGGCGGATAAAAACGTCCAGCCCCGGAGGCACGCTGTCATGAGAACTATAAAGCGCTCCGTGTTTTTTCTGAAAGCTGTCTGATTCAGTTGTAAAACGACTTCAAATAAGATAAAACAAATATTTTTCATCTGGTTATTTTTCGCTTATACTCAGCGGCGTTGATTCATCCACTTTCTAAGGAGGCAGCAGTATGAACATGCTGGCATTGCCGTTTATCGGTTTTCTGATCGGTCTTCTGATTATATCGCTGGGAGGTGGGGGCGGCGGCATTTATGTGGGGATCCTGACCGCTTTTTTCAATATTCCTCCGGCTGTTGCGGCCGCCACATCTCTGGCCACGATTATACCGACAACTGTCATCGGTACAGTAAGCCACTGGCGGGCAGGCAACGTAAATGTGAAACTGGGACTTATCATGATGGGCGGCGCTGTAGCCGGGGCTGTCATTGGTTCCCTGTTTTCTGATGCGCTGCCGAAAGAGTTTTACAACAAGATCACAGGCATCCTGCTTCTGGTTCTTGCGGTCCAGATGGTCCGTGCCTATATCAGGAAACGCAGGGGCGGCAGTGGTCAGGGTACGGCAAAAAATTCTGTTTCCCGCGCTGATGTGGCAAAGGCTGTTTTTTTCGGCCTGCTGGGGGGCGTTATGTCAGGACTTGTCGGTGTCAGCGGCACGACACCCGTCGTCGCGGGACTTGCGACACTGGGGTGCGGTGCGCTGGAAATGGTCGGAACTTCTGTGTTTGTCCTCGTCGGCATTTCTCTGACAGGTTTTCTGATTCATCTGGGGCTGGGCAATGTACACTGGGCGCTCGTCGGCTGTCTGGCTGCCGGCACAATGTGCGGCGCCTTCCTGGCACCTGTGATGCTGAAGCGGATCAGCCGTGAAACGCTGGAACGGTGGCTTCCGCCTGTTCTTATTGTACTGACAGCTGTCATGGGCTTTATTGTCCTGATGAAATAAGTGCAGAGTCCCGGATAATAAAACAAACGCCGGCCGTCCCATGACTGATTTTCTGCAGGGGCGCCGGCGTTTGGCTGTCTGCAGAACTTTCTGCCGCCCTTTCTCGTGCTTTGTTCATGCAGACTGAGCTTTGCCGCAGGTTCTGCGGCCTTCGTTGCGTCGGGCTGCAAAATCTTCTACAATAAATTTCCGAAAAAAACTGACAGAGCTGTTTCCGATCCCCATGCTCTGCCATTTCAGCGACGCTGTGCAGCAGGGTCAGGCAGCCTGCTTTCTGCCGGAAAGGAGCAGTACAATGGACATTCGGCAATTAAAGTATTTTCTCTCTGTTGCGGAGACAGGGCTTGTCACAAAAGCAGCTGAACAGCTTCATATGACACAGTCCCCGCTGAGCCAGCAGATTCTGGCTCTGGAAAGGGAGCTGGGAGTCAGGCTGTTCCGCCGGACTAAAAAGCATATGGAGCTGACAGAGGCGGGACAGGTATTAAGGAGACGGGCCGAGCAGATTCTGTCATTGCAGCTTTCTGCGCTTGCAGAGGTGCGGGAGACTGCTGTCGGCATGAAAGGCAAGCTGCGGCTCGGCCTGATCCCCTCATCAGGGCGGCTCTGGCTTCCGTCTTTCATCAGGCAGTTTCATGAAATTTATCCTCTGATCACATTTGACCTGCGGCAGGGAAGCACGGAGTATATTCTGGAACTGATGCGCCACCACCAGATTGATCTGGGTTTTGTGCGGCTTCCCGTGGACGATTCCCTCTACCGCACCATAAAGTTTCCCCCGGAACGGATTGTCGCCGCCAGCCTCCGCAGTCTACTTCCGGAGTCCGACGGCGCTGTCTGCCTGAATCAGTGCGAGGGCAGGCCACTGCTGGTACACCGCCGCTACGAAAATATTGTCCGGAATTATATTTCCAGAGAACAGTGCCCTCTGAGTCTTTTCTGCATCAGCGATGAGCTGCTGCCGCTGCTGACATGGGCTGCCAGCGGTCTTGGCATTGCGCTTGTCCCTGAATTTGCAGCAAAAATATATCCGAATCCTGCGCTTGCTTTCCGCGTCATCTCGCAGCCGTCCGTTGATACCGCAAGCGCCCTGATCTGGAGCAGGCATGAGGAGCTGCCGCGTGCGGCGGCGCATTTTGTCGAGAAAGTCTCTCTTCAGCGGGAAAACAAACTCATTTAGCGGCATTCGGACAGCGCTGCACTTTTGCCGGCAGAAAACTTTATTCCGCCCCGCAGCCGTGTCATGCCGTGAAAACCGGATCCGGCGCCCTTCAGCCCTGCCCTGCTGAAATGCCACGTTTTAAGGAACAGGCGTACGGGACGTCATCATTGCGGAACTTTTTTGCCACCACGCTGCGTTTTCTGAATTTTTTTCAGTTTCACAGGCTCGGAAAAAATGCGCCATGCTCTTATGCTGCCGCAGCTTCAGGCTGCGAAATAACCGTCAGCAGACAGCCGCACTGCACAAAGCTGCGCGGCTTTATACTACTCCGCACACTGGTGCCCTCTGTCTGCTGGGCTGCTCTGTTCTTGTAAATTTTCCGCCGATCGCATATTATATTCACAGAAAAGGCAAACTGTTTCCGAAAAGGCAGGCAGCCGCTGCCTTTTCTGTTCAGCAGAAAGAGTTTTTATCAGGAATCGGCTGTAAGACAAAGCATTTCTGCCGGAATCTCTCCTCCCGCCGGCGCTGCGCGGGAAAACGGGACTGAGAGCCGGCTGACATTTTTTACTGTTTTTTAAGGAGGCAGCATGTGGGACAGAGAAATTGACATCAGAGAAATCGGCGGGCTGCGCATCGGCCATGCGCAGGACAACACGGCAAAAACCGGCGTCACTGCGCTGGTCTTTCCAGAAGGTGCCTGGTGCGGCTGCCGGATCAGCGGCGGCGGCCCGGCAAGCCGTGAGACAAGCCTTACCTATTCGGAAACTGCAGAGAACAAAATTCACGCAGTAGTGCTCTCCGGCGGCTCGGCGTTCGGCCTTGCGGCCTCGCAGGGCGTCATGTCCTGTCTGGAAGAACACGGAATCGGTTTTGACACGCACTACGCAAAAGTTCCGCTGGTCTGTCAGTCCTGCCTGTTTGATTTAAGCTACGGCAGCAGCACCGTGAGGCCAACGCCGGAAATGGGATATGAAACCTGCGAAGCGGCGTTCCGCGGTGAAAGCGTTGCACAGGGCAATGTCGGCGCCGGCACAGGAGCAACGGTCGGCAAGCTGCGCACAATGAAAAATGCGATGAAGTCCGGACTCGGCTGGTACGCGGTGCAGATCGGAGAACTCAGGCTCGCCGCAATCGTCGCAGTCAATGCACTGGGAGACATATTCGACCCCAGAACCGGCGAAGAACTTGCCGGCATGCGCACCGATGACCGCAGCGGGTGGCTGAGCGTTGAAGAATGCATGGCAGATCTTTACAGGGCGCACGGCAGCCAGCCGGCTGACACGATTCCGCAGAACACCACCATCGGCGCTGTGATAACCAACGCAGCGTTCGGCAAGGCACAGATGAATAAAATCGCAGCGATGACTGTGGACGCCTATGCGCGGTGCATCCGACCCGCGGCAACCATGATGGACGGCGATACAGTTTATGCCGCAAGCACCGGGAACGTGTCCGCCAGTCTGGACTTAGTCGGTACGCTTTCTGCGGCAGTCATGGAACGTGCAATCGTGAACGCGGTAAAGCAGTCGCAGATCAGTGAAGAGGAATTTCTGAGCAGCATTGTGCAGTGATTTCCGCATCAGACGCCTGTCTTTCAGATTCAGATGCCCAGCGGATCTGTTCCGCTGCACGACACGGGCTGAACTTTCTGTATCTGAGTTGAATGTTCTCCTGCGTTTCAGCCGCCGTTCACCCCGCTTTATGCCTGCCGCGTTTTCATGCACAGGTACAAAAGATTCCCACTCCGGCATCTCCGGGGCGGGAATCTTTTGCTTCTTCAGCAGGATGATTCTGAAACTTTCCGGCAGTACTCAGCAGCCTGCCTGCCAGCCGTATAGCCGGAATAAACTGAGGAGCCGAACGCTGTACCGTCCAGCGCACCTAAGCCGTGTGATCCGATGAAGCCGGAAACGCCGATCCCGGCAGCGTAGAGTCCTTCGAACGGCTCATTGGACTCGTGCAGTACGCGCATCCGATTGTCCACCCGGATGCCGCCGAAAATGGAATCAAGGAAGATGGGTTCGCTCTTGACCAGGTAATAGGGCGGAGTTTTAACCGGATAAATCCACCTGGGATCCTTAAGAAATTCCGCGTCGTAGTGATTGGCTGCGTTCTCGTTGATCCTGTCGATCTGCGCCTGCAGGTCGTCCTTATCGCAGCCGATGAACTCTGCCAGCTCGTCTGTCGTGTCCGCCCTGCAGACTAAGCCGCTCCCGTCCGAAGCGTACTTGTTGAGGCTTTCCTCCAGTGTGTCCAGCCAGGCGCAGGGATTGTTCGCGCCTTTTCCGACCATCTTCTGCGGATCCACATCCGCCGCCTTCTCGTAGAAATCCTCTTCTACCTGCTGGCCGAACATGCCCTCAAAGTTGTTCAGGACTTCCTGACGCTCGACCATCGTGTGCAGCGTTGCCGAATCCATCAGCCCGTAGCACAGATGCAGCGGCTGCCGGTCGACAGCACTTCCCAGCATGGAGTGGTCGTCATTGGTGACGAACAGATCCTCGTTGACGAACCGCATTCCGAACTTGTTAAGCAGATAACCATAGGGACGGCTCAAGTACATCTGCATGAACATATGCCTCGGTACGGTCGGCCCGATGTACAGCCTGGTCATCAGAGGATCCTTAAGCGCACCAGCTTCCTGGGTCATCAGATAGCCGTCGCCGCTCACCCACGGATAGGATGCTGTGATCTCCGTCTTCTCGAAATTTGCCTCCGGATAGAACTTCTTACGCAGCTCCGGATTTCCGGTGATGGACCCGGTCGCTACGATCACGGCTTTTGCTCCGATTCTGAGCTTCGAATCCTTCTGTGTTGCACAGACCCCGACGACCTTCCTGTCACCGTCCTTGATCAGGCTGCGGACTCTGGTTCCCATCAGAAACTCCACGCCCAGTCTCCTGCACTCTCTGGCAATCGAACCCGTGATGACTCGTCCGGTCACCGGCATGATGTTGTCCTGAGTGATGGAAAGAGAAGTCAGGTAATGCGTTCCAGAAGTGGCGCTGACGTGATTGAAGCGGATTCCCGGGATGGTCTCCAGCCACTCGGCGATCCTGCCGGAGTTGTTGATGAAGTCGCGGGCCAGCCTTGCATCACACGCCCAGTGCGCGCACTCCATATGCCTTCTGTACACTTCGTCGTTGGTGATGTGGACCCCTGCCCTCCTCTGCGCCGGAGATTCCACGGCGAACATGTGTCCGATGATCGCCCCGGTGCCGCCCGTGATCGAGCGCCGGTCGATCACCATGACATGTTCCGCACCTGCCTGTTTCGCCGACAAGGCTGCCGGCAGCCCTGAACCTCCTGCACCAATAACTAATATATCCGTCATTTTGTCAAACTGTTCCATGTTTCTCTCTTCTTTCTTTTAAGCAATAGCATGCTATTTATCACAGCAAAAAAATTTAACTGTTCAGATTCTTCAGCATTTTTCTTAGAACCGTCTGCAGTTCCTGTATGCGCGCTTCATCGACTCCTTTCATCAGAATCCGCTCCATGTCTGCGGTTTCTTTTTCCGCTTCCCGGTTCAGCGCCTCTCCCTTTTCCGTCAGCCGCGCTGTCTTGGCGCTTCTGTTGGATGGATCTGTCAGTAATTCGATCAGCCCTTTCTCCTCCATCCGGTGGCACAAGCCGGAGACTGTCGGCTGGGAGATACGGTACTCCGCTTCAATCTCCTTGAGCGGCACATCAGTTCCTCTGGCATGCAGAAACCCCATAATGTTTGCCTGCATCAATGTCAGGCCCTGCTGTCTCAGCTGATTATTCGCCCGTTTCCCGATCCCGTCTGATATCTGTTTGATCAGATACCCGCAGTTAGTTGTAAATGAATTTGTTTTACTCATGCTCTGTATATAACATAGGTTCTTTCTCATGTCAATAGCATGCTATGGCTTTATCACTTTTCATGACCTGTACTCCACAGGTCATGACAAAAAGAAGTTCTCTTTTTCTTTTCCTGCAGCACGAAGAACTCGCAGAATCAGCTTTCCAGAACCGGCACGGCCATTCCCGGAGCTGCAATCATCAGAAGCAGTCGGACTCAGAGCCAGAAACTCTGTGATTTCTTCGTTACGGCGTCCCGGACATCGGACATCCAGCCGGCACGATTCAGCACAGCTGTCACGGCAGGCTCCGGCCAGACAAACTGCGGCCGCAGCCGTATGTCACGATGGCTGTTTCGCCTCTTTCTCAGGCGCCGTTGCGCCCGCCTATACTGTCTTTCTGCCGTATTCTCCTGCACTGCACAGTACATTTCTGCCGCTTGAACTTTCGCGATGTCGCCGAAGTTGACCGGGCGTCTGTTCTGTACGCAAAAAAGCAGGCGGGGACTCCCGCCTGCTCAGTTTTAAAGAACCGTTCCGTTTTTTACCCATCAATTCATTCGTTTTTCGAAGGCTCCGCAAATTCCGCTGCAGGAATCATGCGCTCTTCTGTGCTGCCTCAATGCTGTCATAGACTTGCTGCAGACTGCGGGAAGCCAGATCTTTCTCAAAATCTGACTGGATTTCCATCAGAGACTGCCCCAGAACGTTATGGATGTTTCTTCCGACAGGGCACTGCGGGTTGGGATTTTCATGAAAACGGAACATCTCCTCATCGCTGTTGGTTTCTACGGCCTTGTAGATGTCCAGATAAGTGATTTTGGATAAGGGACGATTGATCGTTATGCCTCCCGGTCCGCGCTTCACATCAATGATTCCGGCTTCCTGCAGCTGCAGCATAATATTTCTTACAATCACCGGATTCGCCCCAATGCTGCCGGCAAGAAACCGGCTTGTTATTTTCAGCTGTTCTTTGAAATATTCCGCCGCTATAAGAATATGTATCGCTATCGTGAACTTCGTTGATATCTGCATATCCGATCTCCCTTACTATTTCGCTGCAGCCGCTGCAGATGCCCTCATTCCACACGCTGCCTGACTGAATTCGCAGCGGCCTATTCTGTCCTCGCTGAGCAGGCAGGTATGCCGCTCACGCCACACCAGCTTTTCAACGAATTCATTTGCCGGGTGCTGCAGGATACGGCTGGGGGTGTCGTACTGCTGAATCTCTCCATGGTCCATAATAAAGACCTTCGTTGCCAGCTTCAGGGCCTCCTGAATATCGTCTGTCACAAACATGACAGTGATATTTGTTTCCCTGTGGATTCGCATGATCTCATCCTGCAGGGAAGAACGCGTGATTTCATCGACAGCTCCAGCACGAATAAATCGGTGTCTGTCAGCAGGTTCTTTGCCAGCAGCAGCCGGCAGGTCTGTAAGTACTGCACTGGTGTGACGTGGTATTCTTTCAGAAACACCCGCCGCAGATGCCGGTCTGTACAACCCAGCTGCGCTGCCAGCTGTTTCAGACTCTGCCCGCTCCCGCAGTTTTCCTCCAGCAGTCTTACTGCCTTCCGGGCAAGTGTCGATGTGGCATCCACAAGAGAATTACCCGGTGCCAGCTCCGGACGGCACAGCAGGCACGGCCGGTAGCCTGCCTGCTCCGCTTCGGCAGCAGAAGAAAAAAATGTGCAGCTTGAGCGCTTGGGCTGCCTCGCCCAGCAGACAGGACAGCAGTAGACCCCCGTGGAAGAGATCCCCACAAAAAAACGCCCGTCAAAACGTGTGTCCCCGGCCATAAACGCCGCATACAAAGCATCATCCCGCTCTGTTAAGTTCATGGAAACCACCCCTTTCGCCGCCGGCAATCTCATATCTCTCAAGCACCTGCTTAAGGTTCTGTGATCCATTTCCAACTCTGACGTCTGAACCAGCGAATCTTCCCGTTTGATGCGGCGTTCTGCTGCATCTGCGGGTTCAGCCTTTTGTCAGACTGACCTGCGTCTATGACAGAAAACTCAAAGCTGTTTATAAAACGAATCTGTCCAAAAATGACAATGCTTTGAACATGCTGCTGGCATCTGCCCCCGCCTGCCGGCTGCGCCATGCAGACAAAGGTATAATTTTGCTGTCATTTCTCAGCGCATCCGCTTTGCGGCCGGCTTTCGCGCTGCCCAGAGGGCACATGTCAATTTTCGGACGTGATATTTTCAGCCCTTTCACCTCTGACATCGGATCAGGGAGGTGGGCTCCGCTTGCGCCCATGCGTTTGTCTGCAATGCCTCGTTAAAGCAGCTTCCCCGTTGTCGCAATATGGTCAGCATTTTTCAGCGTGAATGGTATGCAGACGATTGCGATGATGTTCTGGCACCGCGATAAGCGTTTACAGGGTTCCAGGGCACTGCTCCGGAGGCGCTGCCGAGTGCGGAAACGGCCCCGCCCAGGATCAGGGCAGGGGAACTCTTCAAAACACGGGCGATCAGAGTCTGCTGTTTCAGTCTGCAGGAAAAGAGAATGCCATCTTCCCCATCCTCGCCTGAAGCCCTTCCGGCACGGCGCAGACGTCATTGTCGATTTCTGACGAACTTTTCCCTGCTGTCTGACGTAAATCCGTCGGAATCGGAAAAGCGTGGAAAATATTCGCAGTTCAGACATTCAAATGTTTTTGTGTTTTTTCGCCTTTTTTATAAAAAAAGGGCGCCGGTCTGCTGGAAATTCCAGCAGATCAACGTCCTCTGACGGCAATGCATATCTGTCTGTTCGATTTTCTGACCTTTTATTGCCTCTTCTGCGAAGCCCACGGCAATAATCGCCGCGCCGTGCTTTTCGAGTCGTTTCCCCGGTCAGGACATGAAGTTATGTTAAACGCGGAACGCTCGAAAAAGCGTTAAACCGGGCATTATCTACGAGCCTGTGCGGCACAGCAGCGCCGCTGTCTCAACATAGACAGAGCAGATCTGCCAGTGTACATCTTCGGGATATTCATTCGTCCGGTGCCGGCGATTCTCAGGCAAGTGGAATTAATAGCACCGGCAGCTTCCCGAAAATAAAGTCAGCTGACCGGACGAGGGCAAAGGCTGTTTCACACACGCTCAATAATCATTGAATGTCTCTACAGCTGTCTAATCACCCTTGCAGCCCTGATCAGCCTTGAAGTGTATCCGACAGCTACTGTTTCTCCTGAAGAGAAGTGCGCCGGGCGAGTATTATCTAATTATCCTGACAACGTTTTCTGTTGTCCTCTTCGTCGGATCGATCCACGGGGGCTTTCCGTATTAAAAACTTTCTGAGCTCCTTTATCACATTTTGCCGCGTGCTGGCATAAATCAGATTTTCAGGTAATGCCAGTTCTTCTGTGCTGTATGTCTTTTCCATTTGAGTTCCTGTCCTGCTGTCAACTGTAATTTCAGTCTTTCGGCATCTATTGATGCCTGTGCTGTCATAGTACAACACTTTCAGTAATTTTATCAAAGAAAATGGCCGGCGTGCATTTATCTTTTCAGCACGTCGGCCGCCGGTGTTCTGTCAGGCATCAAGCCGCAGTCCAGATATTTCCTCTTGTTCTCTTTGAGCGGCTGACCGATCCGGCTTTTTCCAAGTCGCTTAAGACGGCCAGTTCCTCATCCTTTGACCGGCCATGAATCTGGGCAAGTTCACGCTCAGTCATCGGGCCATACGCATTAAGCAGCTGCTTCTCCTCCCGTACAGAATACTCCTCAATTTCCGGGCAAAGTGCATGAATTACCTGTTCGTAGGTTTCCATCGGTCTGTGGCCGCCAACATAAACAGCATCATTGCGGGTCAGATGATTTACGTCCGCTCCGACTTTGTAAAAAAGCATTGTCGGGAAGCCGAACGTCTGCCACTGGGAACAAACTTCCTGATCCTCAAGAAATGCTTCCTTTGCTTTTCCGCTTTCAATATCTCTACAGAACTTGTCGAAATTCAGCCCGGCAGTTTCTTTGGCAAGGTCTTCATAAACTGCCTTCTCTGAGATAATCTTTCTCTCAGTCAGTGCCGCGTGCCGCAGCCGCCTCAGATAACGGAACCCTGTCTTCTCGGACTGAAGGAAAGCTGCTTTTGCTGCAATGTTGGCTGGCCAAGTGGAAAAATGGCCAATCGGCGCGATATCCTCCCAGAGGTTCTCATCGATCGGCTGCCCAGTCCGCTCAGAGACCATCTTCCAATGCGGTTTCGTTGCGGCAGCATCCCGGATATCGTTCTGTGCGTCATAAAAATCATCAAAATCCTTTATCAGACCGCCAAAAACATAATGGAAATGAACCTGCTCCCGGTATTTTTCCATCATCGTCAGAATCATCGGCTCCGTTGCCCAGCACCAGGAGCAGTATGGATCTGTGAAAACCATCACTTCAAGCTTTGTGTTTTTTTCCTTTGCATCTCTACTCATATGTTCGGTCCTCTCTTTCATCGATTGACTGAATTTCCTCATTGTCGAATTTCACATTTTATTGCTGCCGGGATTATGCACGGCTGTTATATCTTTGTTTCCCCTTAAACACTTTTCGGATTCTCTCCGCCGGCAGCCATCGTACATTTCCCTGTGCGCAGATCGCAGACCATGTGCGGCTGGTCATCTTCCCAGACAAGACTCTGGATCAGGCTGGTCTGTCGGTTATCAGCCGTTCCGTCTGCCCTGTCAGGCTGTCTGAAATCTTCTGCCGTCACAATAAATTCCTCCTCTGCCATGCCTGTTGCAGAGCGTTCTACTGTAACTGCCATATCCTGCAGCCACCTTTCGCAAAGTTTTGCTTCACTCATGCCGGGAGTTGTTACGGCCACTCTGCCGTTCTCACTCAGTGCCGTCTGTAATTTTCGGAAGATCTGGCGCCAGTTTTTCGAACGAAAAATCACATCTGGCCTGCGGATCAGGATAGCATCAAATTTCTGGTGCTGATTTTCCATCCATAACGCGGCCTCCGCAGCCGCGAATTTCCCCTGCGGCAGTCTCTTCTGCACATTCCGAATCGTTTCTCCATCCTGATCGATTCCGGTCAGGAAAATACTTCTCGCAAGAATCTGTTCTCCTTCCTGACAAAGGCCACATCCGACATCCAGAAGCTTTTCCGGGTATCGGCCATTACGCCTGAAAAGTTCTGCAAAATCCAGCATGTCCTCTCCAACCCCTTCTGTAATCATATTGCCCGAATCCACTCGTCTTTCTAATTTCCCCGTGAGCAGCTGCCGGCCTGATCTTTGGTTACGTATTTCTTAAGAAGAGCTGCCAACTGCTTTTTCTCTTCCGCCGGCCAGACTGACAATTGATTCTGAACCATCTCATCGTTTTCACGATACGCTTTCGCGATCAGCGTTCTTCCCTGTTCCGTCAATGACAGGATGCTCTTACGTTTATCCGACGGATCCTGCTTACGAAACAACAGTCCCTGCTTTTCCAGATTTCTCACCACGACAGGTATAGTTCCATCTGAAGAAAGAATTTTCTCCTTTACCTCCCCGACGGTGAGATCACCGCAGTGATACAAGGCTTCCAGGACGCCAAACTGGCTCAGTGTCAGATGATACTTTGCCGCAATGTGCGCTGTCTGACGGTCAATTTGCCCGATAATCCGATGCATTTTAATCAGGATGTAATTGTTCTCAACCACTGTTTTTCACCTCTCATTTATATCTAACTAGATGTATATTACTCTAGTTAGATATATTTGTCAATGCCTGTCCGAACGACAAAAAAGCAGGCTGTCAGCCCTTGTTTTTCAACGGCTGACAGCCTGCTTTCCTATTTGTCTTTTTCAGTGCTGTTGCTGCAGACTCTTTTTTTACCTGCCCTGGAAGCAGTCCGAAAGATTTCAATCAAGTGTCCTTCCTGATCCTTCCATTGCTTCCAGCCGTCGTTGCTGCGTCCCCAAACAATCCACCCAGCAGAAGAAGGAGAATTGCAGGCGACATCGGCTTGAAGTTTATTATCTTTGATCGGAGCCGTTCTTCTTACTTCAGGGATCCATTTATCATCGTCCACAGGGACACAGGTACTGCCCTTCTGAACTATAAATGAACCATTCTTCACTTTCATCGTCGCAGTAACCGGCCCAAATCCTTTCTTATTTCCTGAAATATGATATATTCCATCAGGTATTTTTACCCAATCCCGTTTTATCCGACGTTCGGCAGCGACCTCATCAAAAACTTGTTCCTTTGTCTCTTTCTCCGGAAATATCTTTGTCCCTTCAAACGAAGAAAGAAGCTGAATCACCAGATCTATATCCAGTGCAAACAATTCTGAGTTCGGTATGCGGCTTTTACTGAAAATCTCGTCAAGGAGTTCTTCTTTCTCGTCATAATTATTCACTTCGATAGCAAATTTACACTGGAGCCCTGCGACATTAAAGTAACCATTGCGTTCCAGGTTATACATTCTGGAGTTAAAGTTAGCAGTTCCCGTTTTTCCGATCTTGATAAGTCCAGGTACTACCGTTGACATGACATAAATAATTCCCTTTCCCATCTGGCATACCCCTGACTGTTTTGTATTTTAAATTTCAGGCACATTATATAGCCCCATTCGCTTGCCAACCAGACGATGAATTTCACAGGGCTTTTCACTTTTCTCTCTGTAAAAATAAATACAGTCTGCCAATATGACAGCTACCCCGCATACTCAACCTTCTGGTCTTCTCCCCGCGTACTTAATGACATTCATCTGACGCACCCAACCTTTATTTCTTTCCCGCGTTGACAGGCTGCCAAGAAGTGCAGCAATATATTTGTGCAAAATTGCCTCTGCGGCGTAAAGGCACAGAAACACCGGGGTCTCGAACAGTTTTCTTTATGCTCTTGACATCAATGCCACAGTCTCAACGTGGCTGGTCTGGGGGAACATATCGAACACGCGGAGTTTTTCTGTGTCCAGGGTGAATCCGGCATCGCGCAGCAATG
>CAZDXA010000012.1:0-53775 GCA_964509435.1 uncultured Synergistaceae bacterium
ACATTCCATAACATATATATACTATATATTTACTTACTGTTTTCTTTTACTGACAAAAATTTAATTATAACTGTATATTTACGGATATATCTTGACATATTTTTAACAATCAACATAAATATCACTTACATAAAAATTATCTCAAAATTCCGACATTATGTTCTTATCAGCCTGTGCTTTTTTCAATTAACGGATCTAACAACTGAGTTTAAAAGTAAAATTTTGTTCAGCACTTTTGTATAAATCATCAATGCACAAAACGGATTTATAGAGTATATTATCAGCGTCGAGAGGCAGAACGGTCTGCCTTAGAATATCCGGAGGTGTATAAATCCATGTTTCTTAAAAAGCTTAAACGTTCGTATATAAGTGTTATAACGGGAGCTGTCATGATGGCAGCAATGCCGGGCGTTTCCATGGCACTTCCAGCTGAAGTGCTCTCCACAAACAGCCCGATCGCTGATCTGGTGGCTAAAGTCGGCCCTGCAGTGGTTAATATTGATGTTGAAGGAACTGTAACCCGCACGGTCGGACAGGGAATTCCCGATGATCCTCTGTTCCGTGAGTTTTTCGGCGACATGTTCCGCGAATATACGCGCAAAGTGCCCATGAAGGGTGCCGGCAGCGGTTTTGTTGTTTCTTCTGACGGCCGCATTCTCACGAATAACCATGTGATCGCCGATGCCGACAAGATCACAGTGACTTTCTCCAACGGCAAAACAATGGAAGCAAAGGTTATCGGCAAAGATCCAACCTTTGATATTGCGGTCATCAAGGTAGACGGAAAGGGTCTTCCTACTCTGGAAATGGGAGACAGTGACAAGGTCCGTGTCGGCGAAACGCTGATCGCCATCGGCAACACTCTGGGACTCGGACTTGAGCCGACGGTTACGGTGGGTGTGCTTTCGGCACGCAACCGCAGTGTGCATGTTCAGAACTTCAACTTCGACGGGTTCCTTCAGACTGACGCTTCCATCAACCCCGGCAACAGCGGAGGTCCTCTTCTTGACATGAACGGACGTGTCATCGGCATCAACACGGCTATCATTGCCTCGGCCCAGGGCATCGGCTTTGCCATTCCCATCAACATGGCCAAACAGGTGATGAATGATATTGTCACTTACGGCAAGGTACGCCGCGGACAGATGGGCGTTTACCTGCAGCCGATCACAGAAGACATTGCCTCTGCGTTTGATCTGCCGAACACTGACGGCGCGCTGATTGCCGAGGTTGTTCCTGATTCTCCTGCGGAGAAGGCAGGACTCAAGCGCGGCGACGTCATCACAAAGATTGACGGCAAAAAGGTTGAAAACAGCGTTCAGCTGAGCACCACAGTGCGTCAGCACATGGCCGGCGACAAGATCAACCTTGAGGTGATCCGCAACGGAAAGACAATGAATTTCACGCTGTCGCTTGCCGAAGTCGATACCTCTGTCGCTGATGCCTCAACGGCTGACAAGTTGGGATTCAGCGTTTCCAAGATCACTCCTGAGCTCCGCAAGGAAATGAAACTCTCAGACCGCGACAGCGGCCTTGTGGTCACCAGCGTGGAAGATAAATCGCTGGCTATGCGTTCCGGACTGAGACGCGGCGATATTATCCTTCAGGCAAACGGGCGCGAGGTAAAGACGCCGAACGAGCTGTTCAAAGCCATCAGTTCCAGCAAGAGAAGCAGAGTTGCTCTTCTGATCAGCAGAGACGGACGCACGCTTTATCTGCCGCTGTACGTCAAGTAACTGAATAACAGAACGGTTTAAAGCCCTGTCTGTCGGGGTAAGCTCTTCTCTGCGCTTTCGGGCAGAGAAGAACGCTCCGGCGGCGGGGCTTTATTTGTCTTTTCATGTCCTTTGATATTTTTTCTTGTCTCTCCTCCCGAATCATACTAAAATATAAAGATAATCAGCAAATAACATGACACTGTCTGAGATATGAGAGGAGTCTGATTCCCATAGATAATTCCCTAAAAACAGCTGCGCCGGGCAAGCGCAGAAAATCTTTTCCGAGACGGCATCTGTTTTTAACTCTGCTGGCTGTGCTGGCTGCTGTGGTATGCGGCCTTGCAGCCTTTGCAGTGTACGGCGGGCACCTGTTCACTGATGCTGTTTCGTTCTGTGCGAGAAAATATCTCTCGTCTCTTGAAAATCTCAGCGTGACTTTTGACCGCTTTTCGGGCAGTCTGTCTGACGGCTTTAAGCTGACCGGCCTTTCAGCCGGCGACAGAAAAGACGCGCAGATTATTACGGTCCGAACTGTTTTTGTCTCCTTCGACTTCCGTCAGAGCTGGAATGAACGGCGTCTTATTTTCAGCGGCTCAGCGGAGGGGCTGCGGCTGAAGGAATCTCAGCTGAACAGTCTGATTGAGGCTGCCGGCCGGGATTTTCCGTCTGACGGGTCGCCGTCAGAGCCTGCCGCGCTGTTCGCGCTGACTGCGCCTCAGGAGCTGAAGGCTGTTGACTGTGCCGGCACGCGGGGCTGGAGTCTTGAAAAACTCGACATTAAGCGCACTGCCCCCGGAACATTGAATTATGAGCTGTCACTGAACGGCCAGTTCCGCGGTGAACCTGTCAGTCTGTCGGGCACAGCTGCTCTGAGCGAAAAGCTTCTGCCTGTTTCAGCTGATGTAAGGCTCAGTGCTCTGAAAAGCAGTCTCCATATTCTGGCATCTGCCGCAGAGAACCGCATCAGCGTGCAGAGTATTGAAGGGACGCTCTTCGATTCTCCCGTAAAGGGCAGCGCTTCATTAAATGCTGCTGAACCCGATCCGGCCGTCGCGGCTGACCTGAAGCTGGCCCACGTGAACTTCAGGCAGCTGCGTGCCATCGTTCCTGATCTGGAAGCCGCCTCGCTTGAAAGCCTGACTGCCCATCTTACCGGCACGCTTTCAAAGCCGCAGGGCACAGCAGTGCTGAAAAATGGAAGCGTAACGTGGCAGAATTATAAAATCAGTTCCATCAACAGCAGGATTGACTTCAAAGGCACGGCAGGGCAGCTTGACCTTTCTGCAGACGCGTTTGGCACATCCCTTTCTGTGTCAGGAACTTTCGGTCTGTCGCCGAACAGCGCGCTTAACATCAAGGCATCTGCCGGCCCTCTTGATCTGAGCGCGCTCAGCGGCTTTGTACCTGAAACTGCAGATGCCGGCCTCAGCGGAACTGTGAACGCTGCAGCTTCCGTAACAGGCACGCTCGCCTCGCCGAAAGTGAAACTGAACATCGCTTCACCGAAAGTTACCGTTCAGAAAGAGTATGTGCTCTCTGACATCAGTGCTGTGTTGGATGCCGGGCTGACAGGCGTGAACATTGAAAAGCTCAGTCTTGCAGCTTTCAGCGGCCGGATCAGCGCCGGCGGCTCCATCGGACTGAAGGGAAAGACGCCGTCGCTGAACATTTCCGGCAAAGCAGAAGGCATCGATCTGAGCAGCGTCATTCCGGGCGGCACGGTTAAAGGCATTTTTGAAAGCCAGTTCACGATCAGGGGACCGCTGACGAAACCTGAAATTGAACTTGCCGCTGATGTTGAAAAAATTGACGCAGCACAGTTCGGCGCAAAGAATATTCGGCTCACTGTGCGCGGAAGCGACCGTCTGGCTGTTCAGCTGAACGGTCTGACAAAATTCGACACGCCGTTCGGCGGCGGCGGAACTGTGGTTCTGCCCTCAGGCAGAAGAAAATCCTCACTGGATCTGAAGTTTGACCTGAAAAGCATGAAACTGGCCGAACTTTTCCCCAATACAATGAAATTTGCCGGAGAAGTCACGGCAGCGCTGCTTGTGAGCGGGTCCTTTGAAAAGCCGGGGCTCAGTGCACAGCTTCAAAGCCCGAAACTCAACATGAACGGTTATGAGATCAGAGATATTCTTGCCAATGCCGTGCTGAAAGGCAGCACAGCAGATGTCAGCGCTTCTCTTGCGCTGGGCGACCGCCGTGCTGCTGTCACAGGAAAACTGGATTTCAGGAAAAAATTCAAAGCTGTGTTTGATCTGTCAGCGCCGACATTCCGCATTGATGCCCTCTCTCCTGCACTTCAGGGCGTTGTGGACGGGCGTGCAACTCTTGAATCACATGCAGTTGTCACTGACACAGCCATAACCGCGCAGGGCCGCCTCACATCGCCCATGCTCAGCGCCGGCGGCATTCCTGTGATGAACGTCAGAATCCCGTTTGATTTCCGGCAGAACAAAATCTCTGTGCCTGACGGAACCCTGCAGCTTGGCGGCGGTACGGTACACATCAAAGCCGACGGTGACCTGAATGAGGCTCTTTACACTTACAGCGTCAGCGGCCAGGCCATCGACCTCGGCAAGCTTGCCCAGCCGCTGAAACTGCCGGCTGAAGTGAGCGGCACCGCTGCTGTCAGCTTCAATGGCAAGTCTCAGATAAACACCCTGGCGCTGACCCAGGGCAGCGGGCGGGTCACTTTGAAAGAAATTTCAGTTGACAAATATCCTGGACAGGCAGCCGTCACCGGAAAGAATCCCTTCAGAATCAAAAACGGCATTATTTCATTTACCCTGGATGACAACGAAGTCTACGTCATGCCCGGAAGTTCCATCGCAGCCTGGCCGGATGACAGCTATTATCATTTCATCGCTTTCTCAGGCACAGCCTGGCAGATGCCCCGTTCCAAGCCCAACCTTGATCCTTCGATGATGCCTGCGGATCTCGTGAAGAACAAAAGCGACATGTACCACATGCTCATCAACGGAAGCATCAACGTCCGCGTGCTGAACGGACTGCTCGGCGGTCTGGGTGCGGTGCTCGACGCCGGAGCGTCGGGCAATATGTCCACAGAAAACATTGCCTCAAATATTCTCCAGAAAATGATCGGAGGCAGCATCAGCAGCCAGTTCAGAGCCTTTGACCTTGACATTGCCGGAAAGGATTACAGCGAATTCCGCATCAACAAGCTCAAGTTCGAAGGTCAGGGAAGCTATGCCGATGTCGCAACAACCGATTGGACGGAAGATTCGGGAACCAGAACAGATCAGCAGCGCTACTCACTGAGCTATCCCGTTCCCATAGGCCCCAACCCTGCCAAAACTGACAAAAAGGAATCAAGAAAAAAACAGTAGTGCGCAAAGAGGCTTCTGCACCGGCAGCATTCCCGGCGCGGAAGCCTCTTCTGTGAATTTTATGTCAGACGCGGTCAGGTGCCCAGCCGGAAACTGCCGGTGCCGCGTCATTCTATGCTACAATAAGTCAGGTCAGATTCAAACAGAGCCGCGCTGTTTTTATAAAACAGCACTGCAGTCATGCGAAAAACAAAGAGTTTTACAGCCATTTACGAAAGAAGGAACGAAGATTATGCTGAAGAACTGGAAAGCAAACGCTGATGATCCGGAAATTGCGGGACGCCAGCATCACACGCAGTGCGCTCCCGGAGAGGTCGCAGAATACGTACTGCTGCCAGGCGATCCCGGGCGGTCTGATTTTATCGCGCAGAGCTGGGATCAGGCTCACCTTGTGGCCAGCAACCGTGAATACCGAACTTTCACGGGCGTCACAGGAGGTGCTCCGATTTCAGTCACTTCAACAGGCATCGGCGGCCCTTCAGCATCTATCGCAGTGGAAGAACTTGGACGCATCGGTGTCGGCACGTTCATACGGCTCGGAACCTGCGGCTCCATTCAGGAGAACATCAAATGCGGCGATCTCATTATCAACACAGCAGCAGTCCGCCGGGACGGCGCGAGCAATCTGTACGTCGAAGACCGCTACCCGGCTTCAGCCAGCTATGAAGTTGTGCTTGCGCTGATCGACGCCTGCGAAGATCTCGGACTGACATATCATGTGGGAATCAGCTGTTCAACGGGATCCTTTTACTGCGGGCAGGGACGCCCGGGGTATAAGGGCTTCACTCAGTCATCATACGCAAACATTGTAGATGACATGCGCCGGGCAAACGTGCTGAATTTCGAAATGGAAGCCTCAGCTCTTTTCACGCTGGGGAACCTTTACGGGTTCCGCACCGGGTGTCTGTGTCTTGTGGTCGCAAACCGCATCACCAAAGAATGGAACTCTGCGCCGCTTGACCCTGCCGTGAAGGCCTGCAGCCGCGCCGTGCAGATTCTCTATGCCCGGGATCTGAAGAAAAAAGCCGCCGGCAGAAAATACTGGACGCCGCGGCTCGGCATGTGAAGTCTCGTGTTTGAAAAAGCATAAGGAAGCTGTCAGAGAACAGCTGCTGAAAGACTGATATTGCTCAGAATAACGGCCCAGCCTGAAATACCCGGCTGGGCCGTTTCCGTTGAACAATAAAAACTCTGCCTGAGAACAGATATGACGCTGTACAGACCGAAGCAATTAACTCTCCAGCGCGGCTGTTTTTTAAGCTGCACCGCACAGCCGCGGCTTCAGCATTATTTTTCTCCGGCTGCTGACTGAATTTTCCAGCACGGCAGCCTCTTTTTGCCCAAAACTGTCAGATTCAGATGACCGTATTTTTTTACAATGGAAATTTCTGCCGCTTAATAATATACTGCCAGAGTAATAATATATTTCGGGGAGGCCCATTATGAATAAAAAACTTCTGCCGGTACTGCGCTGGTGTACACAGATTCTTTTTCTTCTTCTTTTGATTTTTTCAATCAGGCGGGGAATGCCGCTTTACAACAAGCTGCTGATTTTCACGCTGATCTTCCTGATCGGCAACTATTACTGCGGCTGGGTCTGTCCCTTCGGCACCGTGGAAGATCTTCTGGCGCTGATCGGCCGGCGCTTCATCAGGCACCGCATTGTCATTCTCCAGAAATTCGAACGCTGGCTGCGCTGGCTGCGCTACATCACACTGTTTGTCTCTCTGGGGGCAGCGGCTGTATACCTTGACACAAGACGCCAGTTCTTTACGCTCACCGCAGGGCACACGCTGGCAGCGGCAGCACTTGCCTGCTTTGCCGTCATCATCGTTCTCTCACTTTTCACGGACCGCCCCTTCTGCCGGTATATCTGCCCTGAAGGAGCACGCTACGGTGCCATGAGCGCTGCCAGAATCTTCACAGTCTCCCGTGACAGCAGCATGTGCATCGGCTGCCGTTCGTGCGACCGCATCTGTCCGATGAATATCGCTGTTTCGGCTTGTGAACAGCTTTACACGCCGCAGTGCATTTCCTGCGGCAGATGCCTCAGCGTCTGTCCCAGGCCGGGAACGCTGAAACTGCGGCTGCGGAATTTCAGAGATCCGGCAACATGGCTCAGCATGGCTGTCGGCATTTATTTTCTTGTCAGCGCCGTTTCCTTTGCGCTTAAAAGGTTCGGCTGACAGAAACACTACAGCGGCGGAAAAGCCGGCGCCGCTTACTTTATAGCCGCAGAAAATCACACTGCAGAAGGCATTGCCGGCAGAAAACAGGGAACGGAAAGCGAAAAAGCGCAGAAAGGATTAAAATAGGCGGCAGGAGAAATGTGCGCCGCTGCGCCTGTCGGGCGCCGCGGGCCGCCTCCGGCTGTATATCAGAATCTCATAATGATGGGAGTGTCTTTCATGAATCATCCTCTGCTTCTGAAAAACATCGACCTGTATGCTCCGCGGCACGTTGGGAAAACCGATCTGCTGATTCTCGGCACGCAGACGGCGGCTGTTGAGAAAAACCTCGAAGTCAGAATTCCTGACCTTGAAGTCATTGACTGCAAAGGCATGATCGCCGCACCCGGGATCATCGACCATCACAATCATTTTGCCGGTGCGGGCGGCGAGGGCGGCTTCAACTTCAGAACTCCGCCGGCTCAGCTGTCAACATTTATAAAAGCAGGCATTACCAGTGCTGTCGGTCTTCTGGGCACTGACGGGTTCGGGCGTTCGCTCACAGAACTGCTGCAGAAGGCCCGCGCCCTTGAAATAGAGGGGCTGAGTACCTGGATTTACACCGGCTCCTACCAGGTGCCGGGGCCTTCAATCACGGGCAGCGCAGGCAGCGATATTGCCCTGATCGACAAGGTTATCGGCTGCAAAATGGCGCTTTCAGACCACCGCTCTTCCCATCCTTCGGCTGAGAGCATCCGTGCGCTTGTTTCAGAGGTGCGCGTTGCCGGAATGCTGGCCGGCAAAGCCGGCGTTGTCTGTGTGCACATGGGCAGCGAAGCTTCCGGACTTGAGCCGCTGCGCCGGGCCGTGGCCGGTACAGATATTCCGCTTTCACAGTTCATGCCGACTCACGTTGCGCGCTGCGAACCGCTTCTGATGGACGCTGTGAAGTGGGTTCTGGACGGCGGCACGGCTGACATCACTGCCGGCGCAAAAGCTCCCGCAGCACTGGCAGAGTTCGTGCACGCCGGTGCTGATCTTTCCCATGTCTGCTTCAGTTCAGACGGCAACGGCAGCATGCCGCGCTTTGATGCCGATAGAAATTTCATCGGCATGGGAGTCGGTGACCCGTCTACTATCCTGCAGGCTGTCAGGGACTGCGCCGAAGGGAAGGCCGCGCCGCTTGAGCAGATTTTCGCGCTGTGCAGCGCCAACCCGGCACAGTGGCTGAAACTCCCCGGCAAAGGGCGCATTGAAAAAGGCTATGACGCCGATATTATGCTTCTCGATGAAAAGCTGAGGCTGTGTTCTCTGATCGCACGCGGACGTCTGATGATGCGCGACGGGAAAATTCTGGCAAAAGGGACTTTTGAATAAAACCGTCCTGCCGCATCCCGAAAAAACAAATAAAACAATAAAAGAGCATTGTCTCTGTCAGGCGGCGGACGGAAAATCCGCGTCTCAGGGGACAATGCTCTTTGTCATTTTCGCAGAGATTTCTGAAGGACAGACTGCTCTGCCGCGGTTCAGAACCGGCAGAAGTGCTTTTTTGCACAGTGCTGGAAAAAATCAGCTGCGCGCTTTCTGTGCGCTAAACTGTTCAGCAAAACGGACAGTTTCCATGGCATTGCGCGCATAAGCGTCGGCGCCGACATAGCGGGACAGGTCGCTGGTCAGCACGGCACCGCCGACAATGACCCGTACATCCGGGCATTCCCTGCGCAGTGCCGCGATTGTGTCTTTCATGCTGGCGACGGTTGTGGTCATCAGGGCACTCAGGCCGACAACTTTTGCGTCTGTTTCTCTGACAGCATCAACAACCTTCTGCGGCGGGACATCTTTGCCGAGATCGACGACGTTAAAATTGTAATTTTCCATGATGATTTTCACGATATTCTTTCCAATGTCGTGGACATCTCCATAAACTGTGGCAATCACAATTTTCCCGCCGCCGGCCTTTTTCTGTCCGGCGTTCCGGCTGAGAGCCGCCTTGATTACTTCCAGTGCGGCCTTTGCGGCGTCGGCTGATTTCATGAGCTGCGGCAGGTAGATTTTCTGCGCTTCATAATCCCTGCCGACGGAATCCAGTGCCGGAATCATTACCTTTTCAATGATTTCCATGGGCTCAGCCGATGCCAGTTCTTGCTCCGCCAGACGACGCGCTTCGTTTTTCATTCCGTGCATCACGGCTCCGGCAAGACCGGATGCGCTGCCGCGGCTTTCCGCCGGCGGCGCGGACTGCAGGCTGTTGCCGGCCGGAACCGCATCTGGATGATCCGCGCAGTACTGCAGGTATTTTTCAGCGTCAGTGTCCTGGCCGCTGAGAAGCCGCCAGGCGGCAACGGTTTCCTGCATGTTCTTCTCTCCGGGGTTGATGATTGCGGCGTCCAGCCCGTTTGCGAGCGCCGCAGCCAGCATGGTTCTGTTGATCAGCGGCCGGCGCGGAAGCCCGAAAGACACGTTGCTCACGCCCAGCACTGTCTTCACGTGAAGTTTATCGTGCACCATGCGGACGGCCCTGACGGTTTCAAGCACGAGCTTCTGCTGTGCTGAGGCTGTCAGAGTGAGGCAGTCTATCAGAATGTTCTCCCTTGGAATTCCAAGGGAAACAGCACGGTTCACAATTTTTTCGGCAATGCTGAAACGCTCTTGCGCGGTTTCTGGAATCCCGCTGTCGTCAAGAGTCAGGCCGATCACACAGGCGCCGTACTTTCTGGCGATCGGAAGGACTGTGCTGAGGCTTGCCTCCTTGCCGGAAACAGAATTAAGAATCGGCTTGCCCGCATAACGGCGGGCCGCTGCCTCCAATGCAGACGGGCTTGGTGAATCAAGCTGCAGAGGCAGCGTGACGGCACTCTGAACTTCATCTGCAGCCTTTTGCAGCAGACGCGTTTCGTCAACGCCGGGCAGTCCCACATTCACATCAAGCACGTCCGCGCCCTGGGATTCCTGCTTTTGTGCCTCCAGAGCCAGATAATCCATGTCGCCTTCAAGGAGCGCCTGTTTCAGCCGTTTCTTTCCTGTCGGGTTCAGCCTTTCGCCGATGACGACCGTGCTGCCCCCGAAGCTGACTGTCTTTGAGGCGCTGCAGACGCCGTCGATGGGGCTGACGGTCCGGCTGTGCAGTTTTCTGTCTCCCAGAAGCCGGACAGCTTCCCTGATAAAATCCGGTGTAGTGCCGCAGCAGCCGCCGACAATGGCGGCACCCCATTCAACGTACTTTCTGATCCACTGCGCGAATTCACCGGGCGTCACATCCCACGCGGTTTTTCCGTCGTGCACTGCGGGCAGCCCCGCATTGGGCTGCACAATGACGGGGAGGCGGGATTTTTCTGTCAGTGTTTTCACGATCGGGGCAATCTGTGCCGGGCCGAGCGAACAGTTTACGCCCAGGCCCGACAGGCCGAGCCCTGCAAAAGTCAGAATCATCGACTCAGCAGAAGTCCCGAAGAACGTGCGGCCGTCCTCCTGAAAACTCATTGTGAGAAAAACCGGAAGGCTGCAGTTTTCAAGAGCCGCAAGCGCTGCGGCTTTTGCTTCGAGCAGGTCGGTATGCGTCTCAATGAGAATGCCGTCGCACAGTTCGGCACCAGCTTTTACCTGCCTTGCCACAGAGCTGTAAATTTCATCAAAATCGGCATCTCCTACCGGGGCCATGGCCCTTCCGGAAGGGCCGATATCCAGCAGAACGCCTTTCCCGGAAAAAGCAGAGGCAGCGCGGCGGGCAATTTTCGCGGCAGCCGCAACCACCTGTTCTGTTTCGTACCCGCTGCCCCTCAGCTTATAGGGATTAGCACCGAAAGTGTTTGTCTGGACAAAATCGCTGCCGGCGGAAAAATAAGCCCGGTGGATTGATTCAATCAGATCAGGCCGGGTCACGTTAAGGCTTTCAGGCACTTCGCGCAGTCTCAGGCCTTTCTGCTGCAGCATGGTTCCCATGGCGCCGTCCAGCATCACTACATGATCAAATTTTTTTATCATGGCATTCTGAGCCTCTTCTCCGATATGGACAGTTCAATGAGCCGCACGCATCGCATCCCGACGGATGCCGTTCAGGGCGGTCCGATATTCCGGCCAGCGCTGTCACTGACTTTACGGGTATCATCATGCCCCTTTCTGTCAGGGTCACGCCGATGCGCCTGCCTGCGTCAAGCATTTTCAAAATATCCGCCGAAAAACTCAGCGGCACATCGCCATAGCCGGGACTGAAACGCATGGTGAGAAATTCCCCGCCCGCAAGCGACAATCTGGCCTCTGACTCGGCCTCATCGCACAGGGAGTCGGCAAGCACCGATGCGCAGGCATCAAAAATCAGTCCGCGTGTCATGTCGCTGCGTTCCAGCGTCCGTGTCCGGCGGTCTACGTCCGGACCGAGGGTGACAGCCATCACAATGCAGGCACGGCAGTTTCTGAAAAGCTGCGCAAGACTGACTGAACGGCATGATATGCTTCCGTCGCCGATGTAAATACAGCCGTTCTGCACCTCAAGTGCAAAACGGGCCCAGATTTTACCCGGCCGCGCTATACGATGCACCTCACTGAACGCCTGCAGGACTTCAGTTGTAAAGTTTCCGCCTTTCTCGCGGGGGATCTTCAGATAGCGGAGCGCATCATCAATCTGTCTCTGCGTCGGAACCATCGGCTTTTCCTGCTCTCAGCGAATAGAGAATGCCGGAAATGCTGCCTGTGATGCGCCGGGTAATGTCGGCTTTATTCATGCTGTAAATGTGCACGCCGTCCACGCCGGACGCAAGGAGATCGACAATCTGTTCCGCCGCGTACGCTATGCCTGCCTCACGGAGCGCTTCAGCGTTGCTGCGGTAGGCATCGACGAACCTCTGCACTTTTCTGGGAATGCCGGCCCCGCACATGGAAACGATTTTTTCGAGCATAGACGCCTGGGTGATCGGCATGATTCCGGCCAGAATGGGCACATGAATGCCGGCCCGCTGTGTCAGGTCACGGAAACGGTAGAAATCATCATTGTCAAGAAAAAGCTGAGTGATGAGACCGTCCGCCCCGGCGTCAACCTTTTCCTTCAGATGGCGGATGTCCTCCGCCAGCGAAGGTGCCTCCGGATGCTTCTCAGGATAACAGGCGCCGAGCACGCAGAAATCGTAATTTTCTCTGATATACGCCGTCAGTTCGGAAGCGTGCTTAAAATAGCCGCTGACTGAACTGCTGTCTTTGGGGCGGTCGCCGCGCAGCGCCAGAACAGTTTTTACACCCTTCGCCTGCAGTTCTTTCAGCAGGCTGTCAGTCTGTTCAAGCGTGCAGCCGACGCAGGTGACATGCGCTACGGCGGGAAGCCTGTATTTGTTCTGGATTGTTGAGGCGATTTCGACAGTATTTTCCCTGTTTGAACCTCCGGCACCGTAAGTAACGCTGATCAGATCCGGGCGCAGTGTCGCCAGCGCGTCAATGGTGTCGTAAATAGAACTCAGGCTGCCCGGCCCTTTGGGCGGAAAAATTTCAAAAGAAAAATTGGGAATCTTACCACAAAACAGATTCTGCAAACTGTATTCCCTCCCTGACTAATTAAAAAAACAGCCGTCCTGTCAACGACAAGACGGCTGTCCGAAAGTTTCACAGAAAATCACGTTCTTATCGCTGTCAGCAGGGCCACCACGTCTTTGCAGACAGGTTGGCGCAGGATCGCAGAGCTGACTCTCTCCCCTGACTCTGGATAAAATTCATAAAAATTCCAATACTGAAAAATCTTATCATAGGAAGCGCATCAGCGCAAGCCCCGTCAGTTTTTCAGCAGCCTGCCCTGGTGCGTTTTTCCTGAAGCTGCTTTGTCAGGGCCTTTCCCGTCGGCGTCATGGCACACCCTCCGCGCGCCGTTTCACGCAGTGACGGCGGCAGAGCGCGCCCCACTTCACCCATGGCGTCAATGACCTCATCGGGCGGAATAATTGAGCGGATTCCGGCAAGGGCCATATCAGCACAGACAGCGCCGAGCGCCACAAGGGCACCGTTGCGCTTCACGCAGGGTGACTCAACCAGTCCTGCCACCGGGTCACAGGCCAGTCCGAGAATCGATTTCAGCGTCAGCGCCGCAGCATGTGCACAGGCCTCTGCCTCGCCGCCTTCCATATAGCACAGCGCCGCTGCCCCCATGGCCGCAGCTACGCCGCATTCTGCCTGACAGCCGCCGGACGCACCGGCAAGCGTGGCGCGCTCGGAAACAACCTCACCGACCCCGGCAGCGACAATCAGGCCTTCAAGCATCTGCTCATCGCTGCCGTGACGCTGTTCCTGCCAGGCAAAGAGCAGTCCGGGGAGAATGCCGCAGCTGCCTGCGGTCGGAGCAGCGACAATGCGGCCCATCGATGCGTTGCAGGTGCCGAGAGCCACGGCAATCTGGCTGGCTCTCCAGACAAGCGGGCCTGAAAGCGGGCTGTGCCGGGACGCCGCATATTTATCCTTATCGTCCTGAATCAGTTTTGTATTCCAATGCCCGGCAAGCGCCGCATCAACGGTTTCGCGCAGTATTTCAAGGCGTTTTTTCATCTGCTTCCGCAGGACTTCGGCATCGGTCATCTGTTCCTGCGCGTCGGTCTGGATGATGACTTCCGGCAGAACCGTTCCGGATGCGGTTTTTGCAATCAGTTCGTCCAGGGATCTCATTGAGCAGCACCCTCCTGTCCGCTGCCGCTGAGCAGCAGGATCACCCGCTCACAAGCGGGAACTTTTTCTTTAAGGCTGCGGGCAATGTCAGCCGGAACGCGGCCGTCAAGGATAAAGACAGCCACAGCCAGATTTCCCCGCGAGCGGCGCGTCAGATCCATGCGCGCCAGGTTCAGGCCGCGGCGGTAAAACTCGCCCGTAATGCTCGCCACAACGCCGGGAACATCGCGGTGCATGGAGATAACTGCCGGCTGGTCATAGGGAACCTCCATCTTAAAGCCGTCAACCTCCTGAAGCTCCACAGCGCCCCCGCCGACTGAAGCGCCCACTATTTCCACGCTCTCCTTGCCGGCGGACATGACAATGCGCACTGAATTGGGGTGCGCTCCGTCCACGTCCTCGGAGTCAAATGAAAAATCAAGGCCGCGTGCGCGTGCCTCACTGAACGCGTCAGGAATGCGCAGGTCATCGGGGGCCATTTTCAGAAGTCCTGCTACAAGCCCGCGGTCAGTGCCATGCCCCCAGTACGTCGCGGCAAAGGAACCGCGGAGAAAGAGCTTTGCCGAGGGCAGGGGTCTGTTCCAGCCCCAGATATGACGGGCCATCAGGCCGATGCGAACCGCGCCGGCTGTGTGGCTTGATGAAGGTCCGATCATGACCGGACCGATAATATCAAGTAAAGACATTTTTCCTCCTCATGTTAAAAAGGCAGCATTTCTGAAACGGCAGGACTGTGCCTGTCAGTCAGAAAGCGTGCTGCTCCGCTTTCTGTCGATTTTAAATCCGCAGCGTCGGGGCGTCAAACTTCAGCTGTATTTCAACATTGATTTTTATCTGAAAAAGTCTTACAATTTAGTTACGTAATTATATTTCTCGTTTCATCGTGATCGCCAGGAAAAAAATCATTTGAAAAGGCAGGGGTTATCTATGTTAAAAAAGAAAATGGTTTTCGGTCTGTCCTCTGCGGCCGCACTGTTTCTCAGCTGCACCGCAATGGCAGTCACTCCGTCACAGCTGACAGCTCCCTTTTTTGCCGACAAGGCAAATGTGGGCATTGAAATCACAGACATCGAAAAACTGATGTCAGACACCACGCCGCTGAGCCAGCTTTTCACACATCTGCTGCTTCCCCTTGGAAAAGAGTCCGTGCCTGCCGAAGTGATGAACAAGCCCAATATTGTCAAGTCCTTTATCGGCCGTATCCATTTCGACGACGAGTTCAGCGATCTCCAGGACAACATCTGGGCCATTGAACTCAGCGAGCCGCTTCCGGCCCCGGAAGCCGGCACTGCAGGGTTCACGCTTGAGAAACAGCCGCCTGAGGGCACAGAGCTGACTCCCTACAAGCTCGCCGTTTCCAAGGGAGAAACAGAAGAGGAGAAAAAAGAGGAAGAGAAGTACTACATGGCACAGATGAAGCGCGGAGGCCAGAACTTCCTGCTGATTGCCACTTCACCGGACCTGCTCAGCGAAATGGCCGCTGTGCCCGACGATGCCAAGGTTGATGAGCATCATCTGCAGGGGCCGCTGTGGTTCAGCGTCAACAAGACGCCGTCGAAGATCGGTGAGACGCTTGACACAAACCTTACGCCGGAAGTCCTCTCCGGCCCTGTCCGTGCAGAAATTGCCATCACCGATACGGAGCGTTCGCTGCAGGTGAACATGATGGCCGCACTGCCGGAAAAACAGCAGAATGCCGGCCAGGCTGAAGCACCCGTTTACAGCGCCCCGCTGCTTGTCGGCAACTCTCCCATCATCTCTCTGCTCAGCTTTGAGAATCTCCTGAACGATACGGATGTCGCCAAGATAGCTGATTCCTTCAAGGAGGAACTTGAATCCGTCGGACTGACTGCCGATGACCTCAAAACCATTCTGAAAAGCCGTGTGACGCTCGGCGTCGCCGGAAAGACAACAATCATGATGGGCGAGGTTATGCTGGGCGAGTTCCCTGGCCTCTATCTACACCTGAACGGCGCGGATGCCCAGGCCAGCGAAAAACTGCGGACACTGTTTGAGAGCACTTTAACCGGCATGCTTCAGGCCAAAACTGAACTGCTCACGCAGGGAGAGTGGAAAGGCTCAGGCACAGCAAAAGGCAGCATGGTAGGCGCTTATGCCGTATCAGGAAAGGGCCTGCTCATCGGCGTTCAGAATCCGGCAGAGCTTCAGCAGACACCGCAGCCTGCCGACGACATGAAAGCCGTCCTTGACAAAAATCCCCAGTTCACGCTCAACATTGACTTTGCAGCGCTTCATGCCCTGGCAGCTGAGCTGCTTGAGAAGTATGGCGACGACTTCTTCACCGAAGAAAAGGCGGGATACAGGCCTATGGCCGAGCTGGCCATTGAGGTTCTCAACGCGTTCGGCGTTTTAAACGCAACTGCTTCAACCGATGCAAGGACGTTCAACGCAGAGCTGTTCGTCAAACCGGCTGAGTTTAAGGCCATTCTTGACCAGACTGCCTCCCTCTTTACCAGCGGAAACTGAGTCACGTTCCAATCTATGACGGAAAACAGCGCGGCGTTCTGCCGCGCTGTTTCTTTATCCGCACGGCTGGAAGTTCTCCGCACCAAAAACTTGCTTCAGACTCTGCGGGGCGTTAAAATCAAGGCGGTTGTTTTTTCATAGATTTTCCATTCGCTCAAAAAAACAAAGCGAGGTGTTCATCATGTCAGGAAAACGTCTGGCAGTCCTTACCGCATCCGCATTTCTGCTCACCGCCGGCGCAGTACAGGCGGTGACGCCTGCCCAGCTCGCGTCGCCCTTTTTCCCCGACGCCGGAATCACTGTTGAGATCAAAGACGTCCAGCAGCTGATCGGGGGCAGCAGGACGCCGCTTGAACAGCTCTTTTCACATTTCCTTCTTCCCTGCCTGAAAAGCGGAACCGACTCAGGCATCAGCGCCGAGCTTGCCAAAGTCGTTTCCTGCACAGGGCGCCTCAGGTATCACCCAAAGGAAGAAAAAGAAAACGATGAGGGCTTCGTCTGGGCCTTTGAGCTTTCAGAACCGCTTGCGGCCGGCAGGACGGCCGGTTTCAGTCTTGACGCCCTCCCCCCTGAAGGGACAACTCTCCAGCCCTTCGCCAGGGTCAGCGACAAGCGCAGCGGAGAAAAACAGGACGCCGGCAGAGAAGACAAAAGCATCTATCTGGCCCAGATGAGCCGCGGGGAGCAGCATTTTCTGCTGGCAGCTGACAATCCGGCACTTCTCAGCGTCATGGCGGGAGTTCCCGATTCGGCAAAAACAGGGGAACGCCGCATCTCCGGCCCGCTCTGGCTCGGCATCAACATTCCGCCCTCGGAAATCAGTCAGATCGTGAACCCGGCTCTCCTGCCCGATCTTCTCGCGTCGCCGCTCTTCATTGAGGCTGCTGTTTCGGGAACTGAACGGTCAATCCGCCTGAATATGCAGATCAGCACCGTAAACAACGGACTGCTGCAGGGGCTCAGTTCCCTTGTCTCCGGCAGCAGCAGGGAGCACAGTGCGCCGCTTCTCGTAGGCGGAGGTCCGCTTCTTGCGCTGTTCAGCTTTGAAGACATGCTCAGGGGGGACGGGCTGGAAAGAATGCGCACAGACATCGACGGCTGGCTCAGAGAGAGCGGCCTGTCTCTCGACGATCTCAAAGCTCTGCTGAAAGGACGCATCACTCTGGGAATCTCCGGAACTACATCCACGCTGCTGGGCAGCTTCCCCGGCATCTATCTGCATCTGAGCGGCGCCAACAACCGCGTCTGCTCCGCTCTTATGAAGCAGTTTGCACAAGGTGCGTCAGAATCCCAGATAAAGACTGAACCTTTCAGCACAGGACGCTGGAAAGGCTTCAGAACCGGCGGCTGGTCTGTGCTTTCAGGTTACGCCGCTGCGGCCGAAGACGGCGGACTGGTCGTCGGCATCCAGAACAGTTCAGAGCTGTCAGGCACACCTGATGTGCCGGCTGACATGAAAGACGTGCTGAAGGGCAATCCACAGTTAACGCTGAACGTAAATTTTGAGAAATTCACTGCGGAGCTTTCAAACCTGATTCACCGCGCCGGCGCGCTCTTCCTCAATGACGAGGATAAGGAAAAAGCCGACGCTGCACTCAGAGCCATGGAAATTCTCGGCGTCTTCAACCTGACGGCTTCGGATGAGGGAACCTGCGAAGCCGAACTGTTCGTCCGTGAACCGCAGTTCAGCTCTTTCCTCGATTCCATAGCCGCGAAGTAAGTTTCAAATACAGCCCGTTTCCCGTTATATGTGGAAACAGCCCGTGATAAAACAAGCCTCCTGTCAGAAACGGCAGGAGGCTTGTTTTATCAGCAGTGTCAGACTTTTTCGATGTCCCCGATGAGCGCGTCGACGTCCTCGTCGCGGGTCGCCCAGCTGGTGCAGATCCGCACAGCCGCGTCGGTCTGGTTCATGTCGATCCATCTCTCGAAAAAGTATTTCTCTGACAGACTTTTCATCTTCAGGATGGGCATGATCGGGAACTGCTGGTTTGTCGGCGAATCCATCAGCATCTGCCAGCCCTTGGCACGGCAGGCGTCGCGGATTTTCATGGCAAGCTGGACAGCGTGGCGCGAGATCCTCATGTAAAGATCGTCGCTAAAAAGCGTTTCAAACTGGATTCCCAGCAGACGCCCCTTGGCCAGCATCCCGCCGCGCTGCTTTTCGATGTAGCGGAAATCGTCATTAAGCGCGGGATTGGTGATGACCATCGCTTCGCCGAAAAGGGCCCCGACTTTTGTGCCGCCGATGTAAAAAGCGTCCGTCAGACAGGCCATATCGGCCAGCGTCAGATCGCTGCCTTCGGCCGCAAGGCCGTAGCCGAGGCGGGCGCCGTCTGCATACAGATAAAGGTTCTTTTCACGGCATACGTCATGCAGCGCTGTGAGTTCAGCCTTGCTGTAAATGGTGCCGAATTCAGTGGGATTGGAGATGTAAACAAGCTTCGGCTGCGTCATATGCTCATGGGTGCCGGAGTTCCAGTGGCTTTCAACAAGGCGGCGCACCTGCTCTGCAGAGATTTTCCCGTCCACGCCTGAGATGGCAAGAACTTTGTGCCCTGAAGCCTCCACGGCACCGCTTTCATGGACGTTGATATGGCCGGTTTCAGCGCAGACAGGGCTCTGATGGGGCCGCAGCGCAGCAGTGATCAGAATCATGTTGGCTGACGTACCGCCCACAAGGAAGTGAACGGCTGCCTCAGGCGCTTCGCAGGCGTTCCTGATCAGCGCGGCAGCGCGGGCGCAGTGCTCGTCTTCGCCGTAGCCGGCACTTTGTTCCATATTGGTTCTTTCGAGGGCAGCAAGGATGGCAGGATGGCATCCCTCGCTGTAATCGCAGTTAAAACGGATCATATTCTTTCTCCTTTTCTTTATTAAAAAGCCGCCCGACCTCGTTCTGAAAGTCGAGCGGCTTTTTCATGCAAAAGGAAACTACTTTTTCAGACTGTCAGAAAACACAACGGCCGCAGCAATGGAAAGCAGTTTTGTGCGCGGCGTGTCAGCACGGCTCGTCAGCACGACGGGAGCGGCGGCGCCGACGATCAGGCCGGCAGTCTCGTTCTCTGAGAAGTAGACAATAGCCTTGAACAGAGCGTTGCCCGCCTCGATGTTGGGGGCAAGCAGAATATCCGCCTTGCCGGCAACGGGCGACTCAATGCCCTTGATCTTCGCGGATCTCTCACTGACGGCGTTGTCAAGCGCAAACGGGCCGTCGACAATGCAGCCCTTGATCTGCTTGCGGTTGCACATGGCAGTCAGCGCGGCTGCGTCAAGCGTCGCGGGCATATCGGGATTGACTTCCTCAATGGCTGCAATGCAGGCAACTTTCGGCGTCTCAACGCCGAAAGAATGGGCAAGCTGAACAGCATTGCGGATGATATCCGCCTTCTGAGCCACATCGGGATACATGTTGAACGCAGCATCGGTCACGAAGAAAATATGATCGTAACCCTTGATGTGATGGAAGAAGCAGTGAGAAATTGTGTTCTTGCCGCGGCGGAGCCCCACTTCCTTGTTCAGCATTCCGCGAAGGAAGTTGGCTGTGTGAAGCTGACCTTTCATGTAAATGTCAGCTCTGCCCGAAGAAACTTCAGTGACGGCCTTGAGCGCCATTTCAGGTTCGCTGGCAGAGGTCTCGATAATCTCGTAATCTGCCAGATCTGCGCCTGCGGCTTTCGCTGCCGCCTCAATTCTGGAGCGTTCACCGGTCAGCACAAAGGTTGCGATTCCTGCCTTGCGAGCGTCCTCAAGAGCCTCAAAAAGGCTGGGATCGTCGGCTTTCGCAACCGCAATGCGCTTGGCGCCCTTTTCGGCAGTGATCTTTTTCGCGTAATCAAGAAGTTCGCTCAGACTCCGAAGCTGTTCCATAAAAACTCCCCCTTGAATTATATTGCGCCGCGGTTTTACCGCCGACGTCTTTTTATGTCTACATTATACACTTGTAAGGGATTGAATTAAAGGATTTCCGCAAAAAAACAGCGGGCGGATTTTATTTCTTTCTGCTGCGCTGCCGCAGTTTTTCGTGTTTTCATTTCACGTCAAATCTGCTAAACTTTATTGTAACAGATTTTACACTTAGCAGAAAGGGATGTTGCCTTTTGAAATTATCTCTTATACTGACCGCTGCAGTGGTATTTGCCGCTGCGCGTGCTGCATTTGCCGCGTCGCAGCCGCCGGTGATTCCTGTAGAGGATTTTTTCCGGCTTCCTGAAAAAGCAAGGTACACACTGTCTCCGGACGGCAAAAATTATGCCTGGCTCGCACCGTGGAAAGGACGCATGAACATTTTCACCGCGCCCATCAGCAAGATCGGCAGAGACAGCGGGAAAAGGCTGACCTCAGCTGAAGACAGGGACATCACAAGCTACGGGTGGGGCAGCAACAGCCGTATTCTCTATGTGCAGGACAAGGGCGGCGACGAGAATTACCATATCTATTCCGTGTCAATTGGCGGAGGCAGCGTCAGAGATCTTACGCCTTTCGAAGGCGTCCGCGCCGGAATCACAGATATTCTTGAGGACGACGAAGAACACGTTCTCATTGAGATGAACAAGCGCGACCGCACGGTCTTTGACGTATACCGCCTCAACATCGTCGACGGCAGCATGGAAATGATCGCCCAGAATCCGGGCACGATCGTCGGCTGGGACACTGACAACGACGGCCGGCTTCGTCTTGCCTACGAAACAGTGGGAACCAATACGCGCGTTCTGTACCGCGATACTGAAACATCTCCATGGCGCACGCTCTTTGACACCGACTTCCGCGACAGCGTCAGCCCGCAGGCTTTTACGGCTGACAATAAAAAGCTCTACATCACCTCCAACATCGGCAGGGACAAATCAGCCCTGTACGAATACAACCCTGCAGACGGAACGCAGAATCTCATTTACGAAAACAGCGAGGCCAGCGTCGGCGGCATTATCTGGTCCGACAAGCGCCGAAAACTGCTGGGAGCAGGCTATTACACCGATAAACGCCACCGCGTTTTCTTCGATGACGAGACACGCAGTTTTTATGAGATGATCCAGAAGCACTTTGAAGGGCTGGAATTCGGCATCAGCTCCATGACGCGCGATGAAAACAGCATGCTGATCGCCGTCGGCTCTGACCGCGTCGTCGGACAGCTTTACTACTACGACAAGGCCCGCCCGGAGGAATTCCGCTTTGTCACTGACTTCTATCCGTGGCTGAAAAAAGAATATCTTGCAGAAATGAAGCCCATCTCGTACAAAGCCCGCGACGGCCTTGTCATTCACGGCTATCTGACACTGCCTGCGGGAGTTGAACCGAAAAACCTTCCTGCAATCGTTGTGGTACATGGCGGACCTGAAACACGCGACACATGGGGTTATGACAGCGAGGTCCAGCTTCTGGCAAACCGCGGCCTTGCGGTGCTGCAGGTCAACTACCGCGTCTCCACAGGCTACGGAAAGGCGTTCTGGGAAGCCGGATTTAAGCAGTGGGGGCTGAAGCAGCAGGACGATATCACTGACGGCGTCAAATGGCTTATCGGACAGGGCATCGCCGACCCGAAGCGCATTGCTATTTACGGCGGCTCCTACGGCGGCTATGCAACGCTGATGGGGCTCATCAAGACCCCCGAACTTTATGCCTGCGGCGTTGACTACGTCGGAGTCAGCAATCTGTTCACGCTGTTCCAGTCAATTCCTGAATACTGGAAGCCTGCGCTTGAACAGATGTATGTCACCATCGGCAATCCTGAAACCGACAAGGCCCAGTTTGAGGCTACGTCGCCGACACTTCATGCGGACAAAATCAAGGCGCCCCTGTTCATCGCCCAGGGTGCCAACGACCCGCGCGTTGTCAAGGCGCAGTCGGATGCCATGGTGGAGGCGCTGAAAAAACAGGGCGTCGACGTGCTCTACATGGTCAAGGACAACGAGGGGCACGGATTCCGCAACGAAGAAAACCGCTTCGATTTCTACCATACCATGGATCAGTTTCTGGCGGATCATCTTCATCTGACACGCCGGGCAGAGTAATACGCATCTGACAGGTCCTCCGCGCGCGCGGAGGACCTTTTTCAAAGGACAGCGCCTCTCATGCAAAGACTTATCAGAATTTCCGATCTCAGCGCACCTGAACTGGCGGTTTACGCCCGTCTGACTGAAACGCAGCTGCGCAGCAGACAGCACCCTGAAAATGGGCTCTTTATCGCAGAAAGCACAGCGGTCATCACCCATGCGCTCGACGCCGGCTGTACGCCTGTTTCTTTTCTTATGGCAGAAAAGCACGCGTCCGGCAAGGCCCGTGCGCTTATTGACAGGTGTCCCGGCGTGCCGGTCTACACAGCCGATGAAAATGTGCTCTGCCGGCTGACAGGGTACACTCTTACCCGGGGCGTGCTCTGTGCCATGAAATGCCCGCCGCCTCAGGACATTATGAAAATCATCGCTGAAGGAAGGCGGCTGGCTGTTCTTGAGAACATCACTGATTCCACCAATGTAGGTGCCATTTTCCGTTCGGCCGCAGCTCTCGGCGCCGACGGGATTCTGCTCTCCCCGTCGTGCTGTCCGCCCCTGTGCCGGCGCTCTGTCCGCGTCAGCATGGGAACAGTTTTTCAGGTTCCCTGGGCTTTTACGCCCCAACCGTGGCCCGAAGCGCTTTTCACTCTGCTCCGCCGGTCAGGCTTCAAAACAGCAGCACTGGCGCTTGGTCAGCGTTCAACTGACATTTCCAGCCCGGAACTCGCAAAGGAAAGAAAGCTCGCTCTCTTCTTCGGTACAGAAGGCAGCGGGCTTGAGAGCAGAACCATTGAAGCCTGCGACTGGTCAGTGCGCATCCCCATGTCGCACGGCGTTGATTCGCTCAACGTGGCTGCTGCGGCTGCCGTCGCCTTCTGGCAGCTGCGCGTACGCACAGGCGTGTAACCCGGTGCGCTGTGCTGCTGCCGGCAGTTTCTGTCAGGCAGGTGCAGAGTCCGGACATTTTTCTGATGCTCATGCCGGCATGAAAGCGGGAAAAAACAGAAAACGGGCTGTCTCCTGACTTTACAGGAAACAGCCCGGATTTATTTTTCTGCGCGGTACCGAAACGGTATATGCGCCCGTTTTTCACGCAATGACATTTGAAATTTCTTTTGCCGGGGCTGAGTGCAGCCGTCCTGCAAGAAATTCCAGCATTTTTTTCTTTGATTTCTGCGGCTCGTTTTTATAAGCGCGCAATGTAAAATCAACACCGAATTTCTTTTCGGGCGTTGTGTAGCAGGCTGTGCCCCATCCGGAGGGAATGCCCTTTTTATCGATGTGATAGACAAAATCAGAAATAATAAGGTACGTCTTCATCTGCAGACGCGTAATAATCCCGTCAAAGCCTTTCCGGCCGCCCTTCCTGAAGCCGCAGATTTTCTTCAGCTCTCCCGTCAAAGCAGACCCGCGCTGCACGACAGTGTCATAAACATATTTATCGTCATTCCGCGCCAGCCCTTCATCATACCTGGCGTCAAAATCATAGCCGTCGCGGCGGTAATTAAGAAAGTCAGGAAACATTTCAAGGCTGACAAAACCCGCGCGTCCGCCGTAAAACTTGCCGTAAACGCAGCGGCCGCTCCTCGCCGCCGGGCCTTTCCACTCCCATGGCCCTTCAACGCCGTCCACAAACCAGCACTCCGCGGGGGTGTGCTCTTCGACGGAAAAGCCGGGGATGCTGTTTCTGAAAAAAGGGAGAAAACCGTAATACTGCACCAGCTTTTCAATATCTTCCGCAGACCGGATCATCATTTTCCTCATGCAGACCGCCTCCCGGAAAGCCGCACAATAAAACTTTCCGCACTTTATTATACTTCATTCTGAAACCGGAGCGTTTTCCCGCCGCATCAGCACAGTTCTGCCCGCTGCAAACGCCCGAAGGTCATCCGCATCTGCGCAGGCTGTTTTTCAGGTGCGGTCCTGCGTCTTTGTTTAATATCATTTCCGCGGCTCTAAAAAAATGACAGCCGGACATGTGCCCGGCTGTCATTTTTTAATTTGAATTCAGTTTTCTGTCAGTCCTTGAAGTGCATGGACTGGCTGTCCTTGAACATCTTATAGCCGGCCTCGAAAGCCTTGGCGTTCAGATCCTCGGTTCCCTTGGGAACACGGTCAAGCATTGCCTTGCGGACTGCCTCGGGCTTCATGATGTTCTCAACCTCAAGCACACGGGCCACCATGCCGAGAGCCACCATGTTGGTGACGATCTCTCTGCCGATTTTTTCACGGGCCGTCTGGATCAGAGGCAGCTGGTAGATGTTGGCGTCCACGTCGGGCAGCTCTTCGACGGCAAAGCTGTCAAGAATCAGACGTCCGCCGTGCTTCACAGTCTTGGCGTACTTTTCGGCTGCGGCGCTGGTCAGGCAGATCACAAGATCAGGATTGACCGGCTTGGGGTAATCAATGGGCTCATCGGAAATAACCACTTCAGCCTTTGCGGAGCCGCCGCGGGCTTCCGGGCCATAGCTCTGGGTCTGGACTGCATAGAGGTTGTCGCAGAACATGGAGGCCGCTTCACCAATCATGACTGCCGCGGTGATAACGCCCTGGCCGCCGGAACCGGCAAGGCAGATTTCAAAACGTTTGGACATTGATGACCCCTCCCTACTTGCTCATAACGCGTTTCAGAAGAGCCTGATACTGATCGGTATATTCGGGACGCTCTGTGTTCACGAATTCGCCGGTCACAATCTTGCCCTTCAGTTCTTCTTCAGACATCTCAGCCGCCAGCTTAGCAGGAACAATGTGCTGCTTCAGGTACTCGATGTTGACGGTGGGGGTCTTCAGTTTGTTGTAGCGGCCGTACTGGGTATGGCAGTAGCCGGCCACTTCGACGACAGAGAAGCCGTGATGCTTGACTGCGGCAGTGATGGTCTTCTCGACGTCTCTGGGGTTGGCAACGCAGGTGCGCGCCACATAGGTCGCGCCGGCGCCGGCCGCCAGCTTGCAGATATCGAACGAAGGATCCATGACTCCGTAGGGAGCGGTCTTCGCATAGGCTCCCACAGGGGTTGTGGGTGACATCTGGCCGCCGGTCATGCCGTAAATGTTGTTGTTCATGACAATGGCGGTGATGTCAATGTTGCGGCGGCACGCATGAATGAAGTGGTTGCCGCCGATGGCCGAGCAGTCGCCGTCGCCCATCACGTCAATGACGGTCAGGCTGGGCTTGGCCATCTTGATGCCGGTGGCATAGGCCAGCGAACGGCCGTGCGTTGTGTGCAGCGTGCAGGCGTTGACATAGCCGGGCATACGGCTTGAGCATCCGATGCCCGAGGCGAGAACAGTCTGCGTGGGATCAAGCTTAAGATCAACTACGGCGCGGAGCAGGGCGTTCAGAATGATGCCGTGCCCGCAGCCGGGGCACCACATATGCGGGAAAAAGCGAGGGCGCATCCATTCAAAGACTTCTTTGCTGGGCATCTTACTTGGCCTCCTCGACAATCTTATCAAAAATTTCAACAGGCTGGAACAGCTCGCCGTCGACGCGGTTCAGCGGCACAACACGGGCTCTGCCGTGAACGGCACGCTCAACTTCAAGAACCATCTGGCCGCAGTTCAGTTCGGGAACAATGATGGTCTTGACCTTGCGGGCAAGCTTCTCAAGTTCCTTATCGGGGAAGGGCCACAGCGTGATGGGACGGAAGTGTCCAACCTTGATTCCCTGCGCACGCGCGTCGTGAACGGCACGGATGCTGGAACGGGAAACGCTGCCGTAGGAAACTACAAGCACGTCGGCATCTTCCACTTCGACCGTGTCATAATCGACAATATCGTCACGGAAACGGTCAATCTTGCGGATCAGACGGCGCATTTTCTTGTCAATTTCCTCGGGATTGGTGGTCGGGAATCCCCAGTCGTTGTGGGTCAGGCCCGTTACATGCCAGCGGTAGCCGTCGCCGAAGGAGGCCATGGGCGGAACATCGTCCTCGATATCGGCCTGATAGGGTACGAAGTGCTCAGGGTCAACAGTGGGCTTCTTGCGGTTGACAACGGTCAGCGTCTTAGGATCGGGCACAACGAATTTTTCTCTCATGTGGCCGATTTCAGCGTCGCTCAGGATCAGCACGGGCTGACGGAAACGCTCGGCAAGGTTGAACGCCTTGACTGCAAGCTCATAGCACTCGGGGACAGAGCTGGGCGCAAGAGCAATCGTGCCGTGGTCGCCGTGCGTGCCCCAGCGGGCCTGCATGACATCCTGCTGAGAGGCCTGAGTCGGAAGTCCCGTTGAAGGACCGCCGCGCATAACATCAACGACAACGAGGGGAATTTCAGCCTCGTAGGCCAGGCCGATGTTCTCCTGTTTAAGCGTAAAACCGGGGCCTGAGCTGGCCGTCATCGCCTTGGTGCCTGTGATTGAGGCGCCGATGGCGCATGCGACTGAACCGAGCTCGTCTTCCATCTGCTGGAAAACTCCGCCGACTTTGGGAAGTTCAACAGCCATGGTTTCCATGATTTCAGTCGAGGGTGTAATAGGATACCCTGCATAAAATCTGCAGCCTGCTGCAAGAGCTCCGAAAGCAATAGCCTCATTGCCCTGCCAGAATTTGATCTCAGCCATTATTTAGTCCCATCCTCTCGAACAGTAATAGCAAGATCGGGGCAGATATTGTCACACGATCTGCAGCCAATGCAGTCACCCGGATGCACAGCCTCGCACTTCACTCTTTCATTCAGAGCAAGCACCTTCTTGGGGCAGACGGATACGCAGAGTCCGCATCCCTTGCACCAAGTCTTGTTGATTGTTACATCAAACTTCTTGGCCAACACCTTCACCTCCAGAAAAGATAAAAAACAGTTCCCCCACCTGATGCCAGATTCAAATCTATAAAGAACGTCCAAGCCCGGGTTCGCGGAGATAGCGCGCCCGCAGCATGTCCGGCTTTATACGTTCATCTCTGTGCTGCCACGCAAGCAGTGCTGCCGCGGCAGCGTCAGGATGTTCTGTAAATTTTACACCCTCGCAGGAAGAAGCGGCAAAAAGCCGTCTGTCTTTCACTGAGCACAGCGTAAATTCAGATGATATTCCTCTCAGTGCTGCAAAAAGCTCTTCTCGTGTGCGTTCTTTCTCAGCAGCTGCCTGATGCCCGTCCTTCCAGACTGACGAAAACGCGGCATCTCTTGATGCTGCTATCAGAGGAACTTTCACGCCGTCCTGCCAGCCGGGAAAAGAACGCAGCACCACTTCCAGACTGCTGAGCGGAACCACAGAAACTCCCAGCGCAAAAGCCAGTGCCGCGGCGTATGCCATTCCGATGCGGATGCCCGTGAAGTATCCCGGCCCCACCGTGACGCCGAGCAGCGTGATATCCCTGACGCCAAAGCCGTGCTGCCGCAGAAGGCCATCCACTGCCAGCGGCAGTTCAGCCGCCTGTGCGCGCCCGAGATCAAGACTTTCAGCACCCGCTGCCTGCCCGTCAGCCACGAGGCCTAAACAGGTCCACCGGTTAGAGCAGTCAAGAGTCAGAAGCAGTTCAGTCATCGGCATAGATTCTCCAGAACTGTCAGAGCCGCTTCGGCGGTCTGACCTTCAGCTCGCACTGAAAAGGTGCGTTTCCCATTTCCGGCCTCCATCAGACAGTGCCATACTTCTTCAAAACTGCATTCTGCCAGATGTTCAGGCCACTCGACTATCAGCACCCAGCCGTCTTCTAGGTAATCGTCAAAGCCAAAATCGCGGCCGTCTGCGTTTTCCAGCCTGTAGAGATCGGCATGGGCAATAGGAATTCTGGCCCGTGCGTACTCATTGACAAGCGCAAAGGAAGGACTGCATGTTCTTTTCCAGCCCAGAGCCCTGCAGATTTCCCGCACAAGAGTCGTCTTGCCGGCCCCGAGCGTCCCTTCCATGAGAAGCGTCATTCCAGGCTGCAGCGAGGCTGCAATCTTTCTGCCCAGCTCTGCAGTGTCGTCAAGATTCTCAAGGATAAAGCAGGCGCTGCCGTCTTCAGCTTCACGCAGTTTCAGCATCGGCGATCAGCTCCTTCAGCACAGAGGGCAGTTCATCGGCAACTTCATGGGCAAGGACTCCGTCCTGCCCTTTCAGACGGCCGAGTTTTTCACCGGCAGCCCCATGACACCAGGCCGCAGCCGCAAGGGCATTGCGCACGGGAATCCCTGAAGCCAGCAGCGCGGCAGACGCGCCTGCCAGCACGTCGCCCGAACCCGGAATTGAAAGCGTTCTGTCGCCGCGGGGAATGATCAGCGTTTTACAGCCTATCTGGCTGACAAGAGAATGGAATCCCTTGAAAATCGCTGTCCCGTATTGTTCAGAAAGTTCCTCGGCCGCGGCAAAACGGCCGGCTGTCTTTCTGCCGCCGAGAAGCACAGCCGCCTCCCCTTCGTGCGGCGTCACGCAGCACGAAACGGGGGCCGGATGATCGTGAGCCAGCCAGTACAGGCCGTCACCGTCCCACAGAGACGGGCCTTCCCAGGCTGCAGCAGAGCGGCAGATTTTCTGTGCCCGCGCGTCTCTCCCGAGACCGGAGCCCACAAGAAGGGCTCTGCAGCGGCGGTTCCACTTTGACATGATCTCATCCATTTCATCGCCGGCAGCCGCCGGTTCGGGAATGACTTCCGGAAGCACGACTGCTGCCGCATCGAGCACTTCCGGGACAGACGCAAGAACAACCAGTCCGGCTCCCATTCTGAGAGCGCCGCGCGCTGCAAGAAGCGCCGCACCGCGGTACTGTGCCGAGCCTGCGGCAATCAGCACGCCGCCCCGGCTTCCTTTATGGTCATCAGCGCGGCGGCACGGCAGCATGGCCGCGATATCTTCTGCCGCAGCTTCGTCCGCATCGCTTTCGCCTAAAAAATCTGCGGCCCGTCCGTCAAGAGGAATTACATGAACCTCACCAGCCTGCGCCGCGCCGAACCCGGTTGCAAATGGGATTTTGCGCGCTGCTGCCGTACAGGTCCACTGCGCCTCAACGCTGAGCATTCCGCTCTCAACGCCGCTTGGCATATCCACTGCCAGGACGCGGCAGCCATGACGCACAGCGTTGACGCACCTGATCAGCCGGGCGGTCTCGCCTCTCGGGCAGCCTGCCGCACCGGTGCCCAGCAGTGCATCGACAACCAGCCCGCATTGTTTCACGAGGACAGCAAGCCGGGAATCGTCCAGTTCTGCGCTCTGAAGGATTTCGGCATTCAATGTGCGGAGTTTTTCCAGATTCACCGCAGCGTCCCCGCGGCTGCGCTCCGGGTCATGACTCAGGAGAACCGTCACTTTCCACTGATGCTGAAGCAGAACCCTGGCAATTACAAATCCGTCGCCGCCGTTGTTTCCGGCACCGGCAAGGATCAGCGCCGTTTTCCCGCCGCCCAGGGACATGATGAAGTCCGCAATGCCGCTGCCAACGCGCTCCATCAGTTCAAGCCCGGTCACTCCGGCCTGAATCAGCCGGCCGTCAAGGGCACGGACTTTTTCGGTTGAGTACCACGGAATCATGCCCACCAGGCTCCTTATGACTCGCAGATCACCACAGCCGCGGCGATGCCGCCGTCATGGCTGACTGAAACGTGAAACTTTGCGCTCTGATAGTTTTTCAGGATTTCATGCTGAAAGTTCAGATACAGCCGGGGACGGCCGTTTTCATCGTGAACCACGCCGACATTCTGCAGTCCTATTTTTCCCAGCCCCAGCCCGGATGCCTTGGCAAAAGCCTCTTTCACAGCATAGGCCGCAGCCAGATGGAGGAACATTGATTCACCGCTTCCGGCATAAGAAAGCTCTGCCGGCGTAAAGACCTTACGGCAGAAGGTCTCAGATGCACACGCCCGTTTCATCCTTTCGACGTCGCAGATATCCAGTCCTACTCCGGCAATCATTTTTATCACCATTATAAGTATAACAATCTTTCACGAATTTACAATACTTTTAACCGAAAAAAATATTTTGTGACTGTAATAAAATCATTTATAACGATAATCAATAAATTTTTCATTCTATAAAAAAAGAGCACCCGCAACGGATGCTCTGTTTATTCAATGGTGGGTGATACAAGAATCGGACTTGTGACCTCTTCCGTGTCAGGGAAGCGCTCTTCCTCTGAGCTAATCACCCGCGGCAGGCGGGAAGTTCAATGGTGGGTGATACAAGAATCGAACTTGTGACCTCTTCCGTGTCAGGGAAGCGCTCTTCCTCTGAGCTAATCACCCGTCATTTTACGCCGCAACAATGGGAATTTTAACGTTTTGCAAAGGTTCTGTCAAGCCCTTAAAAGCAGTGCGCCCGGCTGCTCTTCCCCGCATGAGGGACACAGCTGCGGAAATGACCGCAGCTGCCATAAAAAGTGCGGGAAACAGAATTTTTTTACTTTCCGTCTGCCTTGTACACGCGTGTTCCTGCTTTTGACTTTTCGGAAGTGGCAATCAGGGCTTCTATGAAGGCGCTTTTAAATCCTTCTTTCTGCAGCACGCGGCAGCCCTCAATGGTGGTGCCGCCTGGCGTGCACACAGCGTCCTTCAGCACGGCGGGGTGAACACCGCGCTCTTTCACAAGCTGCGCCGCCCCCATCAGAGTGGCAACGCCGGCGCGCAGAGAAATGCTGCTTTTCATGCCGACAGCAAGCCCGCCCTGAATAAATCCCTCAAGCAGCTCAAACACATAAGCAATAGCCGAGCCGGAAAGGCAGATGATGCCGTCAAGGTCCTTTTCCGGCACCAGCACAGCATCTCCGAAAAGCTCGCAGAGCCGGCGCACGGTTTCAGTCTCATCATCATTCCATGTGCCTTTTACAATTCCGGTAAATCCTGCCCCGGTCTCAGAGGCAATGTTCGCCATAACGCGGCCCCAGTGCGCTTCGGGAACTGCCTGTTCCAGCTGTGCAAGTTCGATCAGCGCAGCACAGGATACCATTATGCGCCCCTTTAGAAGCGCGTTTTTTTCAGTCAGATAGTTCTGAACCAGCCATGGTTTCAGCGCGATGAAAACGGGGCCGTCCGCCGAGGGCAGAGCTTCTTCCAGAGTCAGATGCGTTTCAATGCCGTCCCGGACCAGACCGTCAAAGTTCGGCCCCTGATGCTGCACTACCACAGGACGCACGCCGGCCCGGAAAAGCCCTCTTGCCACGGCGCCGCCCAGATTGCCGCCCCCGATGATCACAGGACGAAGTTTCTTTACATCCATGCTGTTCATTTCTCCTTTACAGCGAGTTTTCAGCGGGCTCCGGCTCTGCCGCAGCCGTAGAGTCTCACCCATTCGAACATGCCGACCGCCGCCGCAACACTTGCGTTCAGATTGCCAGTGCGCCCGGCCATGGGAATTTTCACAAGCTTGTCGCACTTCTTTGCCGTAAGCGGCGAGATGCCCTCCCCTTCAGAACCGACAACCAGGACAAGGCGGTCAGGAAGCGGACTGCTCCACACAGTCTCGTCTGTGCGGTGGTCCAGACCGACAACCCAGAAATTTCTTTCTTTCAGAAATTCAATCGCCCGGCTCACGTTGACCACCTGTGCCACTGGCAGACGGAACGCCGCTCCGGCACTGGTTTTTACAACAGTGCCGTTCACAGTGGCAGAGCGGTCGTTCTGACAGACCACGCAGGCAGCGCCGGCAATTTCCGCCGTTCGGATCACGGCACCGAGGTTATGCGGATCCTGACAGTGGTCAAGAAGCATTATCAGAGCCGGTGCCTTCGGATCAAGGCGGCCGACAGCCTCATCAAGGGCACAGGGAGGTATGGGCAGCATTTTTGCCGCCACTCCCTGATGAACTGCTGAACTCGTCATCTGATCCAGCGCCGCGCGGTCACAGCTTTCAACAGGGATATGATTCCGGGCGCACAGTTCAGAGACAGTTTCGCGGAAATCATCCTGCACGCCTGACAGCAGTGACACTCTGCGGCAGAGTTCAGGGCGGTTTCTCAGCAGCGTCAGGACAGGATTGCGCCCCCAGCACAGATCATCCGCAGGCTGAGCTGGAATTTTTCCGGCACGAGCCCTGAAAGCGGCACCTTTTCCCTGTGCCGGTGCTCTGCCCTGCTGCGAGAAACGTTCACTCTGCAGGCCGCGGCCTGCAGAAGCAGTTCCGGGCGTTCTTTTTCTGCCGCGGAAACCGCGGTTATCTGCTTCTTTTTCTGGTTTTCTTTTCATGAGACAGGACCTCTCCGAAATCGCTCAGATACTGCCGTATCGCCAGTGCCGTATAGCCTTCGCCCTTTTCAGCGAGTTCTTCCGGCGTGCCGCACGCCACCACTCTGCCGCCGTCGGCTCCGCCGTCGGGACCGAGATCAATTACATAGTCACTTGAACAGATTATGTCCATATTATGTTCAATGAGGAACACGGAATTGCCGTGGTCGACAAGATCATGGAGAATCTGGAGCAGCCGCGCCACGTCAGGGTAAAAAAGCCCTGTTGACGGCTCGTCAAGAAGGTACAGCGTGCTGCCGCCGAACCGTTTGCTCAGCTCCTTGGCAAGTTTGACTCGCTGTGCCTCGCCGCCGCTGAGCGCAAGGGCAGACTGCCCCAGATGGATATACCCCAGGCCGGCGCGCTGGAGGAACTGCAGTTTGCGCGCGATTTTCGGCAGATCTTTGAAAAGTTCATACGCCTGATCCACTGAGAGATTCAGAATGTCTGCAATGCTGTGTCCCTTGAATTTTATCTCCAGCGTTTCACGATTATAGCGAGTGCCGTGGCAGACGTCGCATTCTACAAAAACATCTGGCATGAAAAGCATGGAAACGCGCTTTTCGCCGGCGCCGCCGCAGGCCTCGCAGCGCCCGCCCTTGACGTTGAAGCTGAAGCGCCCGCTGTTGTAGCCGCGCAGTTTTGACTCTGGCAGCTGGGCAAACAGTTCGCGGATTTCCGTGAAAAGGCCCGTATAGGTTGCCGGATTAGAGCGGGGTGTGCGGCCAATGGGACTCTGATCGACCATGGAAACGTTTTTCAGCTGTTCCCAGCCAAGAATGTCCCTGTGCTTTCCAGGACGGTCGCGGTAGTCCGGGTCGAGTTTGCGGCGGAGACCGCGGTACAGCACGTCATAGAGCAGCGAACTCTTGCCAGAACCTGAGACGCCGGTCAGACAGACCAGCGAATTCAGAGGAATTGAAACGTCGATGTTCCTGAGGTTGTGTTCTGACGCTCCGATCACCTTCAGGCAGTTTTTCGGACGCACCACGCGGGACGATTTTACCATACCGCACTTTTCACCGCGCAGATACGGGCCCGTCAGCGAGTTGGTCTTTCTGAACTCGGCCGCTGTGCCGTGCTGAACGACCTCGCCTCCGCTGACTCCGGCGCCGGGGCCGATTTCAACAATGTAATCGGCCGCCAGCATGGTGTCACGGTCATGTTCCACTACAATCACCGTGTTGTCCATGTCGCGCACAGACTGCAGGGCATGAATCAGTCTGCCTGTGTCGCGGCTGTGCAGCCCGATCGTCGGTTCATCAAGGACATACATGACCCCGGAAAGTTTCGAGCCGATCTGCGTGGCCAGGCGGATGCGCTGGCTTTCACCGCCGCTCAGAGTGTCGGCGCGCCGTTTCAGCGTCAGATAGCCGACGCCGACTTCCACAAGGAAACTCACTCTTTTTTCAAGTTCAACCGCAACCTGGCTGACCACGGCATTCTGCCCGGGATCGTTTCTGTGAGCCTTTACCAGTTCATAAAAATCGCTGACGGGCATTGAGGTCATCTCGTCGATATTCATGCCCCAGAATTTCACGGACAGCGCCTCGGGGCGAAGTCTCGTGCCGTGGCATGTCTTGCACTCGTCTTCCACGCGGTAGCGCTCCAGCTCTTCCGCCGTTGTTTCGGATTCTGTGCTGTTGTAATACCTTTCAAGCCACGGGATCAGCCCCTCATAGCGCCCCTGATACTGGGACACCTGCCCGCCGCGTTCAAACTTAAGCGGCATGCGCACATCCGAGCCGTACATGAGTATGTTTTTCTGCTCCTCCGGCAGGTTTTTATAGGGAATGTCCAGATTCAGCCTGACCCTTTTTGCCAATTCCTCAAGGCGGTACATCATGTACTGTTTTCCGCGGAACGGGAGCAGAGCCCCGGCGCGCACTGAAAGGTCGGGATTGACTGAAAGTTCCTCGGAAAAGTGGCTGTGGCTGCCGAGTCCCGAGCAGTCAGGGCATGCGCCCAGCGGGTTGTTGAAAGAAAACAGAGCCGGCTGGATATCCGGCAGTGAAATTCCGCAGTCAGGGCACACAAAGCGCTCCGTCAGCATCTCCTCGGCGCCGTCAGCAGAGACCAGGACAAAACCGTCGCTGAGCTGCAGCGCGGTCTGAACAGCTTCGGCCATGCGGCCCTTGCGCTCAGGCTGGACCATCATGCGGTCCACGACAACCTCTATTGAATGTTTTTTGTTCTTTTCAAGGGCAATGTCTTCCTCAAGCCACAGCACCTCACCGTCGACCCGCACGCGCATGAAGCCTTTTTTCCGCAGCGCGGCAAACACATTTTTGTACTCACCCTTCTTAGAACGCACAATCGGCGAGAGAATTTCCAGCCGTGCGCCGCTGTGATGCGCGTAAATCAGGTCAACGATCTCATCAACAGAATAGCGGTGCACAGGTTTTCCGCACTTCGGGCAGTAGGGCGTGCCGGCGCGCGCGAAAAGAAGACGCAGGTAGTCGTAAATTTCTGTTACGGTGCCTACTGTCGACCGGGGGTTGTGGGACGTTCCCTTCTGTTCTATGGATATAGCCGGCGAAAGGCCTTCAATGTCATCGACATCAGGCTTTTTCTGAACGCCGAGAAACTGGCGGGCATACGAGGAAAGGGATTCCACATAGCGCCGCTGCCCCTCGGCGTAGAGAGTGTCAAAAGCCAGTGAGCTTTTGCCGGAACCGGACGGGCCGGTGATCACTATCAGCTTGTTTTTCGGAAGCGCAAGCGAGACTCCCTTCAGGTTATGCTCTCTTGCGTTTTTTATAACGATTTCCTGACGCGGCACGGAGCTGTCGGCCTCCTTCTTTTTCTTCGTCTTCTATACTGAAATCAGGCAATTTGCCTTCATCCATGGCCTGAATCATGTCGCGGATTTTTGCCGCTTTTTCAAACTGCAGTTTTTCCACGGCTTCCCACATAAGCCTCTCAAGCGCTTCATTATCCATATGCTCAATGGCCTGACGGGATTTTCCGCTTTTTGCCTCGGGTGCCGCCTCAAATTCCACTTCAGGAAGCATCCTTTCGATGCTCTTGTGAATTGTCTTCGGCACAATGTGATGTTCTTCATTATATTTAAGCTGCGCAGTCCGGCGGCGCCTTGACTCGGTAACTGCCTCGCGGATGCTGTCGGTCACTTCGTCTGCATAGAGAATCACGCGTGAATTGACATTGCGGGCAGCCCGGCCCATGACCTGCACCAGCGAACGGTAGGAGCGCAGAAAACCCTCACGGTCTGCATCCAGAATGGCAACCAGTGTGACTTCAGGCATGTCAATGCCCTCGCGCAACAGGTTGATGCCGATCAGCACGTCAATTTCGCCGCTGCGGAGCTTGTTGATCTCCTCAGCGCGCTCAAAGGCGTTCAGTTCTGAATGAATATATTCAGACTTGATGCGAAGGGTGCTCATGTACTCAGCCAGTTCTTCAGCACCTTTTTTGGTCAGCGTCGTCACAAGGCACCGGCCGCCCTGGGCTCGGACTTTCTGTATTTCAGCAAGCAGATCGTCAACCTGACCGGTAGCCCTGCGCACCTCCACTTCGGGGTCGGCAATGCCGGTCGGCCGGATCAGCTGTTCCACAACGCGCTTTGAACGCTGAAGCTCCCAGTCACCCGGCGTCGCTGAACAGCAGATGACGCGCTGCATGTAATGCTCGAATTCGGGCCATTTCAGCGGCCGGTTGTCAAGACATGACGGCAGGCGGAAGCCGTGTTCCACAAGAACTTCCTTGCGCGCCCGGTCTCCGTTGAACATGCCGCGCACCTGAGGCAGCGTGATGTGCGATTCATCCACGACCATCAGAAAGTCTGAAGGGAAAAAGTCAAGCAGCGTGCCCGGCTGTTCACCCTCCTCGCGTCCGTCAAGATAGCGTGAGTAGTTCTCGATTCCTGAGCAGTAGCCTGCCTCAGCCATCATTTCCATGTCGTATCTTGTCCGGCTGTTAAGACGCTCTGCCTCAAGGAATTTGCCCTCTCTGCGGAATCGTCCCACCTGGATTTCAAGCTCCTGCTTTATTTTATCCATGGAGTCGGCTATGGCGCCGTCGCTGGTGACGTAGTGCTGCGCAGGGAATATTGACACATGGGTCTTGCGGCTGATCGCGTGCCCGCTGACAGGGTCAACTTCCTCAATGTTTTCAAGTTCGTCATCAAAAAAGGAAAAGCGAAGCGTTGTATCGCTGTAAACAGGGTACACTTCCAGCACATCGCCGCGGACGCGGTACTTGCCGGGCTGCAGGTCAAAGTCGTTCCGCTCGTAGTAGGCGCGCATCAGTGATTCCTGAAAATTGTGAAGATCCCATTTTTCGCCGACCGAAAAATTGATGATGGCATCTTCATAATTTTTACGCTTGCCCATACCGTAGATGCATGACACAGTGGCAACAACGATCACATCGCGGCGCTCAATCAGCGATTTTGTGGTCGCAAGGCGCATTCTCTCAATCTGTGTGTTGATTGAAGCGTCCTTTTCGATGTAGGTATCAGAGCTCGGAATATAGGCTTCAGGCTGGTAGTAATCGTAGTAGCTCACATAGTAGTGTACGGCATTTTCAGGGAAAAATCTTTTGAACTCGCTGTACAGCTGTGCTGCCAGCGTTTTATTGTGTGCCAGGACGAGGGTGGGATGATTATACTGAGCCACCACGTTTGCCACGGTGAAAGTCTTGCCGCTGCCTGTCACTCCAAGCAGCGTTGAAAAACGTTCATTGTGCTTCAGGCCGTCCAGCAGCGACTGAATCGCCTGGGGCTGATCGCCTGACGGCGGCCACGGCGCATGCAGTTTAAAAGTATCAGTCTCCATGACAGACCTCCATGAGACAGAATTTCAAAAAGGACGGAGGCGAACAAGATCGCACTCCGTCCTTATTGTAGCGTTTCTTTCGGATTTACAGAAGAGGGACTCTTTTCTTTTTTATTTACTTACTGTTTTCTTTTTGACTTTCCTGCTTCAGGGAAGCATCTTCTGCCGACGTTTCGCCGCCGACGTCCTGTTCTCCGGACACACGGCTGCTGTCAGCCGGCCCGGGCTCTGTACCGGCCGGAGGCGTTTCCGTACTTTCTGACGGCATTGCGGAGCTTTCAGCCGCAGCATCAGCGGTTTCACCGGCTGAACCAGAATTTTCCGGTGAAGCAGCGCCCTGAGACACTGCCGTTTCCGCACCGGCTTTGCTTTCTTCGGCAGGCTCTTCACCCAGCAGCACTGCAAGATCGTGCCCATCCATCACTTCGCGCTCAAGAAGCGTTTCTGCCACAAGCCTCAGCGTGTCAAGTTTCTCGGAAAGCAGATTTTTCACGCGGGCATAGCACTGCTCCACGATCTTTGTGACTTCCTCGTCGATGGCGTAGGCGATCTGATCGCTGTAATTGCGCTCCTCGCCGAGGTCACGGCCGAGGAACACTTCATGACGCTGGCGCCCGAGCACCACGGGGCCGAGGGAGCTCATGCCGTACTGGGTTACCATGCTGCGCGCCAGCTGGGTTGCACGTTCAAGATCATTGCTGGCGCCGGTCGTGATGTCGCCGAAGATAAGTTCCTCCGAAACGCGGCCGCCGAGCAGCACGCAGATATTGTTCGTCAGTTCGTTCTTGGAGGCCAGGAAACGGTCCTCGGCAGGCAGCTGAAGCGTGTAGCCGAGAGCAGCGCTGCCTCTGGGAATAATCGAGATCTTGTGCACAGGATCGCAGCCGGGCAGGAATTTTGCCACTAGGGCGTGTCCCGTTTCATGGTAGGCTATGATTTTCTTCTCACGGTCGTTGATCAGACGGCTTTTTCTCTCAGGGCCGGCAATCGCGCGGTCGATGCCCTCCTCAAGCTCGTCCATGCCGATTTCCGCCTTGCCGGCGCGGGCAGCCAGAAGTGCCGCCTCGTTGATGATATTCGCGAGGTCAGCGCCGACAAAACCGGGCGTGCGCTTTGCCAGTACAGAAAAATCCACGTTGGGCGAAAACTTTTTGCCCTTGGCGTGAACTTTGAGGATCTCCTCACGGCCTTTCACATCCGGCGCGTCAACCACAATATGACGGTCAAAACGGCCGGGACGCAGCAGTGCCGGATCAAGGACATCTGCCCGGTTCGTCGCCGCAATCAGTATGATGCCTGTTTTTTCATCAAAGCCGTCCATCTCGACAAGCAGCTGATTCAGCGTCTGCTCACGCTCATCGTGGCCGCCGCCGAGGCCGGTGCCTCTCTGGCGCCCCACTGCATCAATCTCATCAATGAAAACAATGCAGGGCTGATACTTGCGCGCCTGTTCAAACAGATCGCGTACACGCGAAGCGCCGACGCCGACAAACATCTCGACAAAGTCAGAGCCGCTGGTGCTGAAAAACGGAACTTCAGCCTCACCGGCCACAGCTCTGGCAAGAAGGGTTTTGCCCGTTCCCGGCGAGCCAAGCAGCAGCACGCCCTTCGGCACCTTTGCGCCAAGTTTGGTAAAACGGTCCGGCGACTTCAGGTAGTCAACAACTTCCTTGAGCTCTTCCTTCGCCTCGTCACAGCCTGCCACATCGGCAAACGTCACTTTCGGGCGGTTATCAAGGAACATTTTTGCCTTGCTCTTGGCAAAACTCATGACTTTACCGCCGCCGCCCTGCATGCTGTGAAGGAAAAAGATCCACACACCGATCAGCAGCAGCGTGGGAAAAATTGACGATGCAAGCGTCAGCCACCACGGCGTCTCCGGCGGCAGGGCAATTTTCACTTCGACGCCCTTCGCTGCGGCCTCATCGGCAATGTCCTTGATGCCGACCACATTGCTGCTGAAAGTACGGCCGTCATTATAATGGCCTGTGACTTTTGTATCGTCTATGGTGAAATTCCTGATGTGCCCGTCTGAAATGTCGCTTTTCAGCTGACTGTAGGGAATTTCAACAACTTCCGGCCCCTGCACCCCCGGCGTCAGATACATGTTGACAATGCTGACCGCCAGCACAACAAGCACAAGATAGACTCCGAGGTTCTTTATTAAGCGATGCAAAATTGCGCCTCCTTAAATTCTTTAAATGTAAGTTACTGGTCGGTGAATCGAAGCACGTGAATCGACGGAAGGTTGCGCAGTTTTCCATCGTAGTCCATGCCATAGCCCACCACAAACACATCGGGGATATCAAAACCGCTGTATTCAATTTCCACATCTGTCACACGGCGCTCCTTTTTGTCCAGCAGCGTGCAGATTTCAACGGATTCAGCGCCGAGCGCGATGAAATACTCACGCAGTTTTTTCAGCGTGCGCCCGCTGTCGACAATATCCTCAACAATCAGAATATGCTTTCCTTTCACGTTCAGCGGTGCCGGCTGCTGTAAGGTAACAGTTCCTGAGGACTCAGTCGACGTGCCGTACGATGACGCCTTGATAAACTCCAGAGACACGTTCACAGAGGAATCGATGCAGCGCACCAGATCAGCCATGAAAATGGCTGCACCGCGCAGAACACCGATCACATAGAGGTCCTGTCCTTTATATTTTCTGCTGATTTCTGCTCCAAGCTGGCGCACCTTCTCAGCAATTTTATCACTGGAAATCAGCACTTCATCAGTATTGAAATTCATAAACTCTGCCTCCAGATGCCCGTCATGGGGATAAAAAGGATATGAGCCGCACCTGTATATTTTACACTAAGAGCGGAAAATTCCCACCCTTTTTGTTTTCTCTCAGCCAAAATTTCCTGATTTTGTTCGATCAGCGGGAAAGGATCGTTAAATAAATCCGTATTTTTGTTTTTCTTCAGCGTTACCGGCCGTTCAGGAGCAGCAGGACACACCAGACCATAATTCTGCCCGCCGTCATATCCGGAATCCTGCCATGACACCCGCCAGCCGCCCCAGCGGACCCAGCCGCCGCGGGTCAGTTCGGCTTCTTCAAGGCGTTTTTCTGCTGCAGGCTGAAACCACAGCTCTCCGCCGGCAGCCGCAGCATCAACTTCTGACCCCCACTGAAAAACCCACCGGCCTGACTTCACCGCCAGCCGGTCAAGTTCATCAGTTCTGCCGCGGGGCAGGCTCCCGAGGCCGATCATTCTTCCGACCCAGCGCAGCAGTTCGGGCCGCTGAAAGTCATCAAGGCGGCGGAGTTTTTTCAGATTCAGCGTCGGCCACAGCCGGCCGGGAACCTGAAGATCAAGGAAACAGTTTTTCAGCCGTGTTTCCTGAGTTTCACGCCAGAGCAGGGCCTCCCCGGCCAATGATGCAAGGTGTTCCATCACCTGCGGATTCACACGTTCAGCCAGCACCGGCATCACATCATGACGGATCCTGTTGCGGCGGTAAATATCCTCATCGTTGGTCTCGTCTTCGACCCAGCTCCAGCCGTGCGAGCGCAGAAACGCGCGGAGTTCGCCGCGGTAAAAGCTCAGAAGCGGACGGATGTAAACCCCTCTCTGTTCCGGCATGCCCGAAAGCCCGCGCAGTCCGCAGCCGCGTGCAATATTGAGAAGTACATTTTCAGCCAGATCATTGCGCGTGTGTCCCAGCGCCACCAGCCGACAGCCAAGCCTGCTGCTGATCTGATCATAAAGTTCATATCTCAGCCGGCGCCCCGCAGCCTCTTCTGACTCCCCTTTCAGAGCGAGCTCAGGAACACTGCGGCGTTCAATGATGCAGCGGACGCCAAGCTCATCGCAGCACTTTTTCACAAAAGCGCTGTCCCGGCCTGCGGTCGGCCGGATGCCATGATTCATGTGCACTGCCGCTATGTTCGACGGGCCAAGCGTCAGATAAAAAAGGTACAGCAGGCTCATGGAGTCACTGCCTCCGGAGACAGCAAGCAGCACCGGAGTCTGCCTGCTCCAGCCGCGGTCAGACAGAGTTTTTCTGAAACGCCGCACCAGTTCGTCTTCAGCCATGGCAGCCGCCTCCCTCGCACCCTGTAAGAAGATATTCTAAATCTATTGTGAACAAATGGCAAGCATAAGTCCCTTATTTCCAGTCTGAAAAAGCCGCCCCCGGGCATCCGTGCCTGAAGGCGGCAAAGGCAGTCTGGCTGTCAGGTTCAGACCTGAGCAAGATTGCTGGGTTCTGCTTCTGTGGAGCTGTCTTTCTGTTTATTCTGCGTCAGAGGCGAAATTCCTGTGGCGATAAAATAAACTTTTTCTGCAAGGTTGATCAGATGGTCGCTGACGCGCTTGAGATGGCGGAAGATATCAACGGTGACAAAAATTGTCGTCGGCTGATCGGTCAGATAAGGCGATGTCAGACGGTGCATGAGCAGGTCTGAGGCGGTATTGCAGATCTTCACTGTCTCATCATGTATTACGCGCATTCTGTCCAGGAATCCGCCATCCTCGTTTTTCAGCGACTCGAGAAAATCAGCAGAGGCGGCATCATATTTTTCCCCCAGCTGATCGATGATCTCGATCTTCGGCATCGGCATCGTACCCTTGTAATCGTTCACGTACCCTTTGAGGCGCAGGGCAAGGTTCACTGCCTGATCGCCGATTCTTTCGATGTCAATGACGATCTTCATGACGGCATAAACATACCTGAGATCTTCGCGGAGCGGCTGACGCATGGCGATGGAATACAGGCATTCCTGGTCAACCTGTTCCTCAAGCTCATCGACTTTATCGTCGTCGTCAATCACCTGGTCTGCAAGTCTGAGATCCAGTGTGTCAAGAGCCTGAATGGCCTTCTTCAGGTTGCTGCAGGCGCCCTCCATCATCTCGCACACCAGTGTGTACATGCGGGCCTTGTCAGAAGTGTAAAGATAATTTTCAAGCGTGCGCTCACTGGTTTCGCGCTTTTTCTTTTCACGCATCGATACCGGCTCCCTTCAGTTCGGCCAGTGCATTATCGGCCGCATACCGGCCGCGCCTTTTGGTAAACTCCTCGCCCTCGGCCACTTCCTTTGCCATTGAGAGGAACCCCTGCATCAGCGACACGACGCGTATTGCCCGCGACGCATTGCGGTCATACGAGGAGCTTTCTCCCACTTCGTGACGTATCTGGCTGCTCAGGGCGCCCAGTTCGGCCTCCTGCTGTTCTACAGAGGCTACAAGTCCCTTTTCGCCGATCACAAAGGCTCTCAGACTGTCGCGCATGCACTTTCTTGACAGTTTGCGCCATCTGGTCCAGAGTTCTTCACCAAGACGCTTTTTAAGAGATTCGTGAATCTCGGGCGATTCAAGGTTGTCCCTGATGGAACCGCAGAGCAGCTTTGACATGCCCCGCAGTATCGACATTGTGTAGCTTGTGATGGTAAAGTCCTCGGCAGCCTTTGTTTCCTCGGCAGGCACGTGAACCTGATAGGCAAATTCCTGACATGACTGGCACAGGTTGGTAATAGCTGACGGCAGTTCTTCAAACAGCTTTTTATCGCGCTGCTGGGGTTCAAGGAGCATCTGAAGATATGCTTCCATGTAATTTGAAAGGCGGCTCATTTCCTTGGAAAGAAGCATCACAGCCAGCTCGGGCACATCGAGGATTTTTTCGTCGATATACCTTGGTTCGCTGAGGCTCCCGCTGCTGCTTACAAGTCTGACCGCAATCCACGACAGGATCTCGGGGTAGGGAAGGAAAAGCAGTATATTGAACGTGGCAATCAGCACCTGGCCGTACACCAGTTCCTGGGCGGCGGGAATCCCCGCGGCTATGAACATCTTATGGACAAAGGGCATGACGCACAGAAAAACCAGGCCGCCGATCAGTTTGAAGAAAAACGTCGCGTAGCCGAGGCGCTGCGCACTCAGTGAACCGCTCATGCCTGCGAGGACGACCATCGTTGTTGAACCGATATGGGCGCCGAGCGCAATAGGAAGCGCCGATGTGGCGGGCAGGGCATTTGAAGCGGCCAGTGCAATTCCCAGTGCCATGATCGCCGAGCTGCTCTGGAGCACTCCGGAGCCGATAAATGCAATCAGTCCCATGACCCAGGCATTAGAAGCCCAGCGGGTCATCAGTGCGCTGAACTCGGGATCGGCAAAAAGGGGTTTCGTGCCGTACCCGAGGATCTGCATGCCCAGAAAGATCAGCGCCAGGCACTTCACAAGGCCGAACACTGCCCTGATCCAGCGGTTCTTGAGCTTGCACAGGAAATATGACACGCCGAACATCAGGGGGGCGTAATCGAACAGATTCAGACTCAGCAGGAACGAAACAAATGTTCCGCCGAGGCTGGCCCCCATCATGACAATCAGCGAGCCGGCAAAGGAAAGCAGGCCGACGTCCACAAAGCCGACTGCAAACGATGTCGCGATGGTGCTGCTCTGCGTGACCGCAGACAGTCCGACGCCGAGCAGAAACGCAAGGAATTTATTTTTCGTGAAGCGCGCCATGACGTCGCGCGCGCCGGCATTCATGTTCCGACGGAAAAACAGCGAACTCTGATCGACCCCGAACAGAAACAGCGCGAGGCCGCCCAGAATGTTGATTGAACTGAAGAAATAACTCATCTGGAAAAACCTCCTCCCCGCCTCGCGACGGGGAGGCGGCTTTATGATTCAGAGACTTTTGCCCTGCGGCGTTCCTTTCGCTCAGCCACGACCGGCGCAATGAGAAGCACCGCCGTGATGGCGAGAAGAGCCGCACTTAAAGGACGGGTGTAGAACAGCGACGGACCGCCCATGATCAGCGTCATCTGCAGGTTTTCTTCGATCAGTGAGCCAAGCACAAGTCCCAGCACGATCGGTGAAAGCGGATAGTGAAATTTCTTGAGGATCCATCCCATGACGCCGAAACCGAGGCATACGCCGACGTCAAAGACAGAAGAACGCACGGCGTAGCTGCCCACAATGGAGAACGCAAAGATCATCGGATAAAGCACCGTCTTCGGCACCCGGGTCACCTTCACCCACAGGCGGCTGCCCCACATGCCGAGGAAATACAGCACGATGTTCGCCACAAAAAGGCTGGAGAACAGGGTGTACACCAGTTCCGGCTGTTTTGTGAAAAGTTCCGGGCCGGGACGCAGTTCATGAATCATCAGCGCGCCGATCAGCACTGCTGTAGATGCGCTGCCGGGTATGCCGAGCGTCAGCAGCGGCACCAGCGCACCGCCGACTGAAGAACTGTTGGCCGCCTCGGATGCTGCGACTCCCTCATAGGCGCCCTTGCCGAATTCCTCGGGATGTTTGGACAGGCGTTTTTCCACGTCATAGGCAAGGAACGAGGCAATGGTTCCGCCCGCGCCTGGGAAAATGCCGATCAGAGTGCCCATGATGCCTGAACGGATGATTGACCATTTAAGGCTCCAGTATGTCTTAAACGACGGCCACAGGTCAACCTTGTCCTCGCCCGTTGCCGAGTAAACCTTGAAATCGCCGCTCTCAACGTTGCTGAACACTTCGCTGAGGGCAAAAAGCCCGATCAGCGCAGGCACAAAGGAAAATCCGTCGTACAGGTTCAGAACGTCAAAAGTAAAGCGGCTGACGCCGTTGACATGGTCAAGACCCACCGTATTGAGCAGCAGGCCGAGAAGCACCGCGATCAGCGATTCAGCCCATTTGCGGCCGGCCATTGAAGAAACTGTCGAAAGGCCCATCAGCGCCAGTGCAAAATATTCCGCGGGCCAGAACTTCAGCGCGATTTTGGCGAGAGGCGCAGAAAACAGTATCAGAATGATGATGCCGATAAAGCCGCCCCATACTGACGCAACCAGTGAAATGCCAAGGCCGTAGCCGGGTTTGCCGTTTTTCGCAAGCGGATACCCGTCAAAAGCAGTTACTACGGCTGACGGAGTTCCGGGCGTGTTGATCATGACGGCCGTAATGGAACCGCCGTAATTGGACGCCAGATAAATCGCGCAGAGCATGACCATTCCCATGGTGGGCGACATGCCGAATGTAAACGGAAGCAGAATCGCCACAGCCATGGAAGGTGAAATTCCCGGCATGGCACCGCCGAGTATGCCGACTACCACACCGGCCACAACCACCAGCAGGGGTCCGACTCCCATGAGATTGCGCAGCCCTGCCATCAAGTTCGACATAATATTCATTTGTATTCTCCTATGCGAACAGCGACGCAAAAACCGTTCCGGCCGGAAGGCTCATCAGGAGCACTTTGTTGAACACAGCCCATGTGAAGATCACCCAGAAAGCTGCAGTGCCGGCGATCACTGCAAAGCGTCTCTCGCCGAAAAGCAGCATCAGAAGCACAATCATCAGCGTTGTGCTGACAAAGAAGCCGAGCGTTCTGAACTGCGAAATCGCTGCAGCCACGATGATAAACGTCAGAAGCACCCTGCCGACGCTGCCGAACTGAACAGGCTTCACTGTGTCAAGGCGCCAGATGCGCACCAGCTGAACGAGTGAAATGAACAGAAGCGGCACCGACCAGAGATAAGGCACAAGTCTGGAACTGCTGTTCGCGCCTTCCATTTCCTCGATGCCCTGCGTCATAAAGATAAAGGCCCCCGCGAGCACGGCAAATGCCAGAGCCATTAAAAGCTGCCCGAGGCGGTCTCCCTTGCCGCAGGCACGGAATATCAAGCCTCCGGCCGCAATCACCGCGGCACAGACGCCGAGAATGACACAGAGCCCGTGGATGTTGTTCAGGGACATTGCCAGTTCCTGCATTCAAAAACCCTCTTTCAAAAACGGTTCCTGTTTCGTTATTCACAAAACAGGAACCATCAATACTTCTTACTTGATCAGGCCAGCCTCGCGCAGAGCGATTTTAGCGTTTTCGACATCTTTCTTCACCTGCTCGGTGAATTCTTTTCTGCCCCAGTCGACCACATCAATGCCGTCTTTCGTGAGATACTCAACCCACTCAGGGTCTTTTGCGACTTTCTTGTTCAGATTCTCCCACCACACATACGCTTCTTCGGGAGCACCCTTCTTAATGGCAAAGCCGCGCCACATGATCTCATCATCAAGGTCTTCATATCCCAGTTCCTTAAAGGTCGGGGCATCAGGGAACTGAGGCAGGCGTTCGCTGCGGCACAGGGCAAAAATCTTGTAGCCCGGGCGTCCCGCCATGTCAGCAGGATTGCCCACATAGGCGACACTCTGGCCGCTCAGTGTACCGGCCATGGCCAGAGGCCCGCTCTTATAAGGCACCCATTTTGCCTTGATTCCGACTTTATCCCAGATTTTCACGGCAAGAAGATGGTCGTTGCCGCCGGGAGCAGGACCGCTCCACAGCTGCGCGCCGTTTTTCTCCTTAGCGTCGGCGACAACCTTTTCAAAGGAGTTCAGCTCGCCTTCTGCAGGACCGATGACGCACTCCGGGTCGCGCATCAGCATGGCCACCCACTCCATGCCCCAGATCATCTCATTCTCATCCTTTTTCGATGAAAGAACCTTGTCAACCACAGCCGTCGTCGGAGCAAAGACAGTGTAGCCGTCAGCCGGCTGCTGAAGCACCTGGCCGAGGCCGACCAGTCCGCCTGCACCGGTCACGTTCTCGACGACAAACGTCACATCAGGCACATATTTCTGTGCAATTGAGACAAATTTACGGCTTGTCACATCCATCAGTCCGCCGGGAGCCACATAGTTCACAATGTGAATGGGCTTCTCGGGATAGGCTGCAAACGCAGCGGAAGCAGCAGCCACAGACCCCACTGCAAGTGCACACAAAACAACCTTCCGGAATTTCATCATCGAATCTCCTCCTTTTCAAGTGTCACTCCGGGCGCCGAAGCGCTTCAGAATGTCTTACGCCTTAAAAAGCTTGTACAGCAGGCCGTGACGGAGACTGCGGTCGCTCACAGTCAGACGGTCGGCGCCGGTCAGCTCGAGCACAGCTTCCACAATGCAGGCGCCGGCCAGGATCACATCGGCTCGTTTAGGCTGCAGCCCGGCGATTTCACGGCGCTGGTCAAGCGTCTTTGCGGCATAATCCGCAATCTGCGCTCTTACATCGTCAAGAGTGAGAACAGAACCCTGAATGACCTCGGGATTATATTTTACCATTTTATGCTTAACTGCAGCCATGCTCGTCACAGTGCCGCCCATGCCCACAAGGAACTTCACAGGGCCGGTTACGCCGCCGTCTTCCAGTTCCTTTTTAATCGCTGCGCGGGCTGCCGCCAGCTTGTCCGCCGGCACCGGCATCTGGGACAGATACTGCTCAGTAAAGCGCACCGCACCGACATTCAGGCTGAATTTTCTTACAATCCGGCCGGCTCTGCCGAACACAAACTCTGTGCTGCCGCCGCCCGTGTCCATGGTCATCAGGTCGGCCTCTGCCGCCCCTTTGATGCCGGACATCACAGCAACGTATGAAAGCTGCGCTTCCTCTTCGCCGGGCAGCACCTGCAGCGTCAGTCCGCTGAGTTCTTTTACGCGTGCAATGAAATCAGCAGCGTTTTTCGCAGTCCGGAGCGCCATCGTGCCGACAACAGCCACTTCGTCGGCGCCCGCCGCTTTCGCCTCTTCTGCAAAGGCAGCCACAGACTTTGCGTTCCGCTCAAGCGCTTCAGCGCTGATTTTTCCGGTGTCTTTCAGCCCTTCACCAAGGCGGGCGATATCATTGGTGTCCTTGACAACAGTATATCCGCCCTTGCCGTCGCCTTCGGCAAGACAGAATTTGATCGAGTTGGTGCCGACGTCGATAACTGCTTTTCTCTCTGCCATTTTACTTCATCCCCACAGATTTTTTCATGGCCTGAATGTAGTTCATGTTGGCAACGCCCTTCATGCCAAGCTTGTCAACAACTTTCATAATCAGCGCGGGGTCCTCGTGCTCAACGCACATGGTTCTCCAGGCAACGCCGTTGAAATCCGCTTCGGCAATCTCGGCTGTCGTGCCGTCGATTTTGTAGATGTCGCGGTTTTTCTTTACTCTGACAAGCTCAAGATCGCTGCAGGGCTTAACGACCTCATCAATGAACTGATCATGAGTATACTCCTCTCTGCTGAGTTCAGGAAGAGTTACTTTAAGAATTTTTGCAAGTTCTTCAATTTTATCCTTTGAAATCGGGAACCCGGTTTTCAGCACCGGAAGCCACTGTTCAAGATTGTCTGAGTTCACATTCTGCAACGACTTGACGTCAACCAGGTCAAAGCGGATCTTCACGTTCTCATCGCTGTTTTTGGAAAGAATGTACTCTTCATCTGTTTTCTTGTTGGAATCCATGGGCAGAGCACGAAGCATCTTCTCGCCGGCGCCGAAATCGCCCTTTCCGAAAGTTCTCCACTCCCAACGCGCAACAATAGCCATAGAAACTCCTCCTTGTGAATTATGTCTCAATGCGAAGCACAATGACAATTATTTACCGCATTTATAGACTTCATTTATGCTTTAAATCTATATAAACACCCCGATTTAAAGATAAATAGTATTTTCAAACGCTCTCTGAAATTTCATTTTGATTATGAATCCATGTCTCTTATTTTAGTCGCAAATACGGCAAAGTCAATATGTTATTTATTCATTACATCTATATTTATATACATTAATATAACTTATAATAATATAACAGCCTGTGCAGCATATATCCTTCATCTATATAAAAAAAGAGGAAGCCCGGCGGGCTTCCTCTTTTTCAATGACAATTAGTCGTTTTTGATAGGCGCTGCTTCAGACAGACTCTTGTAAATGAGATAGCGTCTCTTTGCGTCGCGCTCGGCCTTGGCATAAAGCTCCTCGGCAACGGCGGGATTCGTCTTCTTCAGGGACGTATAACGGTTCTCACTCATCAGGAAGTCACGGAACGAAGCTGTCGGCTCCTTGGAATCAAGAACGAAGGGGTTCTTGCCTTCCTTCTCGAGTTCGGGGTTGTAGTGATACAGATGCCAGTAGCCTGCTGCAACCGCTCTCTTTTCCTGCTCCTGGCTCTTGCCCATGCCGGCCTTGAGACCGTGGTTGATGCAGGGCGCGTAGCAGATGATCAGTGAAGGTCCGTCATAGGCCTCAGCCTCGGTAAGAACCTTGACAAGCTGGTTCTTATCGGCGCCCATGGCGCACTGGGCCACATAAACATAGCCGTAAGTCATGGCAATGCGTCCGAGGTCTTTCTTGGCAACCTTCTTGCCCGCCGCCGCGAACTTCGCGACTGCAGAGGCAGGAGTGGACTTCGAGGACTGACCGCCCGTGTTGGAATAAACTTCAGTATCGAAGACCAGCACGTTGACGTTCTCGCCGCTGGCAAGCACGTGATCCAGGCCGCCGAAGCCGATATCGTAGGCCCAGCCGTCGCCGCCGAAGATCCAGACTGACTTCTTCACAAGGTAATCGCTCAGATCGGCAACACGTGACAATTTTGCGTTCAGATCGTCGTCGCCGAGGTCAGTGTCAAGAATCTCATAAACGTCTTCTGCTGCCGCCTTGCTCGCGTCAGCGTCGTTGCGTCCGTCGTACCAGGTCTGCAGGGCCTTGCGGACTTCTTCGGGCAGCTTGTCGGAGGCAAGCAGCGCCTCAACGTTGGCAGTCAGGTCATTGCGGCTGTTCTTGATGGAAACCGCCATGCCGTAGCCGTACTCCGCGTTGTCCTCAAACAGAGAGTTGGCCCATGCCGGTCCCTGTCCGAGAGCGTTGGTCGTATAAGGCATGCTGGGTGCAGAAGCGCCCCAGATTGACGAGCAGCCCGTGGCGTTGGCGATCATCATGCGGTCGCCGAAAAGCTGAGTCACCAGCTTGGCGTAGGGAGTTTCGCCGCAGCCTGCGCAGGCGCCAGAGAACTCAAAGTAGGGCATCGCAAACTGACTGTTCTTCACATTGTGAATGTTGACGCGGTCAGACTTGTCGCTGACGTGCTCAACGCCGAAATGCCAGTTCTCCTTCTGGTTCATCTGCGTGGCAAGAGGCTTCATGGTAAGCGCCTTCACAGGGCAGATATCGGCGCAGTTGCCGCAGCCGAGGCAGTCAAGCGGGCTGACCTGCATGCGGAAATGAAGCCCCGCAAGTTCCTTCGGCTGTTTCACGTCAATGACCTCAAAGCCTTCAGGCTTGCAAGCCATCTCCGTCTCGTCAAGAAGCACAGGACGGATTGTGGCGTGCGGGCAGACCATTGAGCACTGATTGCACTGGATGCACTTGTCCTTGTTCCATTCAGGAACGAACACCGCAACGCCGCGCTTCTCAAAGGCCGCAGTGCCGTTGGGGAAACGTCCGTCCTCAATGCCGACAAACGCGCTCACAGGAAGCTTGTCGCCTTCCTGAGCGTTCATGGGATCGACAATCTCACGGATGAAATCAGGACGCTCTTCGTCAGCCGCCTTCGGCGCATCAGCTGCGTCAGCCCATGCGGCAGGGATTTCGACTTTCTTCAATGCGCCGTAGCCCTGGTCGACCGCCGCGTTGTTCATGTTGACAATATCCTCGCCCTTGCGGCCGTAGGACTTCTGAATGGCCTCTTTCATGTACTTCACAGCGTCTTCCATCGGAATGACGTTGGCAAGCTTGAAGAACGCGGACATCATCACCATGTTGGTGCGGTTGCCCAGCCCGATCTTCTGGGCAATGTCAGTGGCATCAATGACATAGAAGGAAATGTTGTTCTTTGCCAGATAACGCTTCACCTTGGCGGGAATGTTTTTCTCAAGAGCCTCATCGCTGGTCCACTGCGTGTTCAGGAGGAACACTCCGCCCTTCTTCAGGCCGGCCGTCACGTCGTACTGATGCAGGTATTCCTGCTTGTGGCAGGCCACGAAGTCAGCGTTGTGAATCAGATACGTGGACTTAATGGGCTTCTTGCCGAAACGGAGGTGTGAAACAGTAATGCCGCCGGACTTCTTCGAATCGTAGGAGAAGTAGCCCTGTGCATACATGTCGGTGTTGTCGCCGATGATCTTGATGGCATTCTTGTTGGCGCCCACCGTGCCGTCGGAGCCGAGACCCCAGAATTTGCAGCGGATCGTTCCTTCGGGAGCGGCGTTGATCTCCTCACCGAGAGGCAGAGAATGGAACGTCACATCGTCAGTAATGCCGATGGTGAAATGGTTCATCGGCTTGAAGCTCTTCAGGTTATCATACACAGCCTTGATCTGTGTCGGCGTTGTGTCCTTGGAACCGAGGCCGTAGCGGCCGCCCACAATGACAGGGCGCTCGTTCTCAGCATACTCCTCAAACAGCGAGCAGACGTCCATGTAGAGAGGCTCGCCGAGAGAACCGGGTTCCTTGCAGCGGTCAAGCACAGCAATCTTCTTCACAGTCGAGGGCAGCACCTTGAAGAAATACTTCGGGCTGAAGGGACGGTACAGATGGACAATAATCAGTCCGACCTTCTCGCCGCGGGCCATCAGGTAGTCAACCGTCTCCTCGGCCGCCTGGCAGGCAGAACCCATGCAGACCACAACGCGCTCAGCCTCAGGATCGCCGTAGTAGTTGAACGGATGATACTCACGGCCGGTCAGCTTGCTGATCTCGCCCATGTAATGGACAACCGTCTCAGGAAGCTCATCATAGAAGTGATTGCGCGATTCAGCCGCCTGGAAGAAAATATCCGGGTTCTGCGCCGTGCCCTTGATGTAGGGATGCTCGGGGTTCATGGCGTCAGCCTTGAACTCAGCAATCGCATCAAAGTCAACGAGCTTCTTCAGGTCTTCATAATCCAGAACTTCAATCTTCTGAATTTCGTGGGAAGTGCGGAATCCGTCGAAGAAATTCAGGAAAGGCACGCGGCCCTTGATTGCCGACAGATGAGCCACAGCGGTAAGATCCATGACTTCCTGAACGCTTGAAGACGCCAGCATGGCAAAACCGGTGCCGCGGCAGGCCATCACGTCGCTCTGGTCGCCGAAAATCGACAGAGCATGAGTCGCCAGGGCGCGGGCGCTCACGTCGAACACCGCAGGAAGACGCTCGCCGGCAATTTTGTACATATTGGGAATCATCAGAAGCAGACCCTGCGACGCCGTGAAAGTCGTCGTCAGAGAACCTGCACTCAGAGCGCCATGGACAGCGCCGGCAGCGCCGCCTTCAGCCTGCATCTCGTGAATCTCGACAACGCGGCCGAAAATATTCTTCCTCCCCTGCGCTGCCCACTCATCGCAGTCCTCCGCCATCGGCGAAGAAGGCGTGATCGGGTAGATCGCTGCAACTTCGGTAAAAGCGTAGCTGACATGTGCGGCGGCCATATTGCCGTCCATTGTCTTCCAGTGCTTTGCCATTTGTTGAACTCCTCCTCAGAAATAAAATAAACTCTGCCTGAAACAAGAAGACCCGCAGGCCTTCTCATAAAACCCGTAAAGAGCTTTGAAAAAACAATAAAACACAGCCTTTTTTCACAGAACAAAAAACAGACTTCCCATACTGCACGTATTAAATTCTACCACGAATGAAACAGAAAAACACGTGCAACACTAAAGAAAAACACTGAAAATTCAACAGCCGAAAAATGGTAATTTTGTATACTGTATTTTCGTCATGACGTATCAACCATAGTATTTCTATGATTTTACAACAATTTTCGCAGATCAGTTATTGTATTTTTTACATATTTAAATTTCCAGCGATCATTCAGTACAGGTACCCCCGCCGCCTTTATACTGCCGGAAATCGCTGTACCAGTGAAAACAGCATTTCATGTCATGCCCTTTTTCCGCTTCTTTCCTATGCATGCCATAGAAAGAGAACGTCTGAATCACGCATTAAACTGAAATCCTCTTTGCCATACCGGCAGCGGCCCTTCAGATGCCTCCGATGCTCCGGAATCTGCGGAAACAGAACACATCAAAATCAAGCCGTGCAAAGTAAACGCCCAGACGTTTAAAAACCTTCAGCCCCCGCAGGAGATCTTAAACTTCCGGCTGCACCGCCCTCACGGTAAAATCCCGCCAGATCAGACAGCACAAATGATCTAAAAATTGCGGCTCGCACCGCCCCCACGGTGAACCCCCACCAATCATCCAGCACGGATGGTTTAAAACTTTCGGTTCAGGAGACACTCAAACTTAAGCAAAATTAAACACGCGGCCCCGAGGTTTTGACCTTCCGGCATTATGACGACTGCGCAGATCACAACAGACTGCGTTTTTGGCAGTCTGCCGCGGAACTGCCGCAGGCAGTTCCGCAGTGACGTGCGCAGCACGGCACGTGAGCAAGCGCACCGCGGGCGCAGACGGCTTTCGGAGGAAGCCGGCAGCCCGCGAGGGCGTCTTGACTTGTCCTCAGAGTTTTCCAGCGAGACACTTAGAAAGGGCGTCAACAGACATGAAGGCGAGCGGCGGCGGAGTTCTGGCCGAAGCTGTCTGAGCCGCGAAGCGGCGAGTTCTGCAGGCCCCGACGACGCGAGCCGGAATGAGGCACCAAGGAATATGCCGGGCGCTTTCTTTCTGTCCTCTTTCTTTCGCGCCCGAAAGAAAGAGGACATTCAATCAAAACATTTTCAAAATATCCTCGGTCGAACGCTCAAAAACAACTACTCAGGCCCCCGCTGGTGATCTAAAACCAGCGGTTCACTCTTTTGGACAAGCAAA
>CAZDXA010000013.1:0-28675 GCA_964509435.1 uncultured Synergistaceae bacterium
TATTGTTGCCGTACTTCCCAGTAAATGGACGAATTTTATGAATATAATTGTTCGTGAAGATTCCGGAATTACTGATATTTCTCAGCTTAAGGGCAAAACAATTGCTTCAAATTCGGGTACTCAGCTTACGGACTATACTCCTATGTTAATGAAAATGTATGGTATTGATGACTATAAAATTCGTGCAGTTACGACTTCAGAAATGGCAGATGCAATGCGTGATAAACACGTAGATGCGATTATTCAGTTTGGTGCGGCGCCGACCGCTGCTTTTGCAGATTTGGCTTCTACTACTCCGGTACGCTGGTTGCCGATAGATGAAGAACATATGAAAAAAATTTCAGAAGGATATCCATATTTTGCTGCCACTGTGCTTCCGGCAGGGAGTTACCCTGGACAGGACAAAGATATTCCGATATTAGGTAATATGCCTATGATTGTGGCCATGGCTGATCTTGATGAAGGATTTGTATATCAATTTGTGAAATGTATGATGGAAAACCATGATGAAATGGTTACCGCATACGCAGGCATAAAAAATTATACATTAGATGCATTGGTTGATTATTATAAAAAAGGTGTATTGCCCCTCCACACTGGTGTAGTCAGATATTTAAAGGATGTCGGGGCGATTCAATAAATTCTTATGTAATTAACAATTGTAGATGGGCAGGTACAGTATGACATTTTCATTTGCCATGATTTTAAGTTCATTAAAATTTTATGGGCTAAATTAACTAACTGTATTGGAAAACAGTTCAAAAAGTAAACATGCCGTTGAAAGATTTTGTGGATGCGCTCTGCAGGAAATTAGAGCACAGAATGTAATTTTTTTGCAGGTTGGTGCATTTTTCCTGCAGATTTTTTACACGTGAGGAGGGAAAAAATGCTGTGGTCTAAATTAGGTGTCAGCTTTTCCGGAGAACCAGGGAGAAAGCGTTCCTTAAAAGGCTTTCTGGGGCTGCTGGTGACGGTTTTTGCCGTTGCCATGTCTGCATACCATCTCTATACTGCTGTCTGCGGAACGCCGGAATGGGTCATTCACCGTCCTCTTCACGTGATGTTTTTCCTGGTGATCGGTTTTTTCCTTTATAAGGGAAGCTCAAGAGACACACCGTTTAAATTCTGTCTTGATATGGTTCTGGCCGCGTTGTCGCTATGCGTATACGTCTATATTCTGATGAACTACGAGCGGATTGCAGAGTACCAGTTTATGGTCAGTGACGTAACAGCACTTGATTATGTGATGGGAATTCTGGCCATGCTGCTTGTTCTTGAAATGACGCGGCGTACGACAGGCTGGGCGCTGATCTGCGTGGCTCTGGTCTTTATTGCAGACACCTTATTCACAAAGTATCTTCCCGGAGCGCTGCGCGGGCCGAGCATTCCATGGAAAACATACGTTGAATATATGTTCTTTACGTCCGACGGCCTGTTTGGCTCTACAGTGAACATTTCAGCGAGTTATGTGTTTCTCTTTGTCGTGTTCGGAGCATTTTTGGAAGATACCGGCGTTGGGCAGTATTTTATTGATATTGCAGCGCAGCTGACAAGCAAATTAAGAGGCGGCTCGGCTAAGGCATCAGTGCTGGCAAGCGGCCTTTTTGGCAGCATCTCAGGAAGTGCAGTGGCAAACGTATATGCCACAGGAACTTTTACGATTCCGATGATGAAAAAGTCGGGCTTCACTCCCGCCTTTGCCGGTGCTACAGAGGCAGTTGCATCTTCCGGCGGCGCTATTATGCCGCCTGTTATGGGTTCAGCCGCCTTCCTCATGTCTGATTTTCTTGGCGTTCCCTATGCGAAAATTGCAGTTGCTGCGCTTCTGCCAGCTCTGCTTTATTACCTTTCGCTGTGGTTCATTATTGATCTCGAAGCGCTGAAACTGGGTATGAAGAAAAATAAAGAAGGAGCCGAAATCGATTTTCTCAGTTATCTTCGCCGTTCCTATATGATCTTGCCTATAGTGACAATTATTGTTTTCATAGTAAGGGGATATACAGCGTTCATGGCCGCATTTTATGCAATTCTGGTGACCCTGGCGGTCGGCTTTATTCATAACCCGAAAACTCTTCTGCCGTCGCATATCCTGAAGACACTGGATAAAGCCGGACGCTCGGCGGTAACGATTGCGGCTCCGCTTACCTGTGCGGCAATCATTGTCGGAAGCATACAGCTGACTGGTGTCGGGTTAAAGCTCACATCGATGATTGTAAAGCTTTCTGCCGGGATTATGCCTGTGGCGCTGTTTCTGACCATGGTTATTACTATCATCCTGGGTATGGGGCTTCCCACTCCCGCAGCGTATCTTCTTGTTGCTATTTTTGCTCCTGGAGCGCTGGCAAGCTTCAAAGTCGAACCGCTCACTTCACACATGTTCTGCTTCTATTATGCAGCGTTTTCGACGATCACGCCTCCTGTGGCAATGGCGGCTTTTGCCGGCGGCAACTTGGCGGGAGCGCCAGTCAACAAAACTGGTTTTACGGCGATGAAAATCGGGGTTGCTGCTTACATAATTCCGTGGGTGTTCGTCTTTTCCAAGGGACTGCTGATGGAGGGATCGCTGCTGATGATCATTCAGGCCTTTATCACAGCGGTCATCGGAATTTACTGTCTGGCCTGCAGCGTGCAGGGTGTTTTTCTGGAACGTCCGGTCGGAGTTGTACTTCGTGCGGTGCTGCTGGCGGCGGCGCTTTGTATGATTGTAAGCGGGACAGTTACTGATTTGATTGGCCTTGCAGCTGTCGCTGCGGTTTGTTCTGCTGTGCGGACGTCACCGAAACTTTCGGAGTAATCGGTGTGATTCAGGATTACGCGATGCTTTGACAGATGGGCAGAGAAGTCTGATTTTATTGTATAGAGAAGGAGGAATCTGTATGAAAAAAGGCACATTAGCGATCATGAGTGCTGCGTTGGTTCTCGCAGCTGGCTGCGGTTCGGCAGGCGCTGTGGGGGAAATTAAAAAGATACCTGAAACGTACCTGACAATGGCTGTTGGCAGTTCAGGCGGCGGATGGTACATCATGGGAGCCGGATTGAATGAAGGCTGGGCAAGTATGATTCCCGGACTCAAGGCTACGATTGTACCCGGCGGGGGGTCATCAAATCCTACACTGGTCAACAAGGGCGCGGCTGTCCAGATTGGTTTTACTTATCTGTCCAATGCATCTGCAGCGATGAATGGCGAGGGAAAGTACAAAGAGCCTCATAAAAATATGATGGGACTCTGCAATCTGAATATTAAACAGTACCTGAACATTACTTCGACGAAAAGCAGCGGTCTTGACACATTTGAAACGCTGCTGCAGAAGAAACCCGAGATAAGGCTTAACGTCGGTCCCCGCGGGTCAGGCTCAGAAGGAATGATTTCACGTGTTCTTGAGGCTTATGGAATTTCCTATGATGATATCAAAAAATGGGGCGGTTCTGTCCAGTACAACAGTACGGATACTTCATTCAATGCCCTGAAGGACAATCAGCTGGACATTGCGGCCAATACGTCGGTTCTTGGCCTGCCTTCACTGGTCGAAACTGCGGCCGCACGCGACCTGTACTTTATGCCCGTCGGTGAAAAGGAAGGCAGATCGCTGGCAAAATATGGGTTCAGTTATGAGCCCATTCCTGCGGGAACTTATCCTCATCAGGATCAGGATGTTCCGGCAGTTGTAGATAAAGTTGTTCTCGTAATCAACAAAGATGTTCCTGAGGATGTCGTTTATGATCTGACAAAGGTGCTTTGCGAAAACACTGATAAATGGATTGCGGTTCACAGCAGCTTCAAGAGTTTTGATCCAAAGCTTGCTCCTGACGCCGGTGTCCCGCTTCATCCAGGCGCGGAGAAGTATTACAGGGAGGCCGGCCTGCTTAAATAATACAGAGCAGCCGAAAATGAAAAAGCATGAAGATAGCCTGCAGGCCTGTAACACAGACTTGCAGGCTATTACTGCTAAGAAACGATTTTTAATGCAGAAAGAGGAGTTCCATGAAATTTACCTATATTCTGAACAACAAGCATAACCCCCGGTACAATCTTGCGCTTGAAGAATCACTTTTTCTAAAAGCGGTGAAAAACAGGGAAGGATACCTGATGCTGTGGATTAATGATCCGACAGTTGTAATCGGTCGTTATCAGAATACTGCAGAAGAAGTCAGCAGGGAATATATTTCCACACACAAAGTCAACGTGGTTCGGCGGATTACTGGCGGCGGCGCAGTCTATCATGACCGCGGCAATCTGAATTATACGGTCATTCTGCCGACACAGGATGAAGAAGTGCTGAATATACAAGCTTTTGGAATTCCGCTGGTGGAGCACCTTAAATCATTGGGAGTAATTGCGCAGCGCACGGGGCGTAATGATGTGACTGTAAACGGGCGCAAGTTTTCCGGAGTGGCTCAGTACTCTGCGGACGGTGTGATTCTGCATCACGGAACTCTTCTGTATAATTCAAAACTGGAAGATGTTTCCCAGGCGCTGCGTGTGAAAACGGAAAAATTTCAGTCTAAGGGATTCAAATCAGTGCGTTCCCGCGTTACAAACCTTCTGCCGTGTCTCCCGCGGCCTATGTCGATGGAAGATTTCAGATCCGGCTTTGCGGAAGCGCTGATTCGTTTCTATCATGCTGAAGAAGTCCGTCCGCCTTCAGACGAAGAAGAAGCGGCTGCACGAAAACTGAAAACAGATAAATATGACACACGGCAGTGGACATGGGAAGAGTCACCGCGCTTTACCTATACCAGTGAACGGCGTTTTAACGGCGGAACAGTTCAGATCGGTCTGGCTGTGGAAAAGGGGCATGTAAAAGACTGCCGCATTTACGGTGATTATTTTTCGAGCAGCGGCACTGCTGAAGTTGAAAAAATTCTGTGCGGGCAGCCCTATCCGTTTGAGAATCTGGATTTGCTTCTGAGAGATGAGCTTCTGAAAAAAGCGTTCTCTGGCATTTCGCCAGAAGATATTCGTGCTTTCCTGCAGGAATAATTTTATGCAGCTGTGAACGCATGTGCCGCAGGCGTTCGGCATCAGCAGCTATGATTCTCACCGAAAGGCAGAAACAGAGAGCTGTCTGGTTGAATCTGCTGTTTATTTGTCCGATAATCACGGCATGTTTCGTCCGGAACAGACAAGGCATAAGACTGTACTGAAAATATAGAATGCAGCCTTTTGCAGTTTTATGGTGAAATTCAGTGCGCAGAAAGCTGCCGAAGGCTGAAGCAGCGCTGAGTGTACCGGCCGCAAAGCAGGACGGCGGTCAGGAAGGGGGCTGCCGGCTTTGTCCTGCGGCAGTGATAAAGGGCTCCGCAGAAAGCGCGGCCGTTTTCTCTGCGGGGGCTGAACTGTAAATTGTAAAAGCAGAGCCTGTTTTTCCCTGATGCTTTCTGGCGTCAGGAAAAGGCTCTGCTTTTTTGATGACTGTCAGGCGTGGCAGCGGGAGAGCATGTATCTATATTGTCTGAATTGTAAAATTTGCGCGATGATTAAATCATAAAAAATGAAATGAAAAATTTAAAATCATAATATATAATAAAACTCTGATGCATTCTGAAACTATAAGAAAACGATTCAGGGGGTTGGCAAATTGGGGAGAATATCTGCAGCGGGGGCAGCAGGGCTGATCCTGTGGGCCTCTTGCAGTTTTGCGGCGTCTTACGGTCTGGATGCAACTGCGGGCAATGCTTTTTCCGGCAGCAGCCTGCTTTCCGGGGATTCCTGCGGGATCTTTGCAGACGGCTATATGGCGCAGGTTATTGCCCCGGGTGAACTGACTGTCTATGGCGGCAGCGGCTACGGAGCAAGGGGGCGTTCCGCATCCGTCAAAACGGCTGTCAGCGTTCAGGCCGGTGGAAAACTTGAGATCCGCGGCGGCACATACGGCGCCGGGTTCTCAAAAAAGGCGCGGGGACGTTTTCTGGCTGCAGGGGATATTGCGGTCACCGGACTGGAGGACAACGGAATTCACGGAATTGATGCGGCCTTTATCCAGATGAAGTCATCGGGAGACCTTTCGGCTGCCTCGCACGCGAGAAGGGCCGTCTACCTGACTTCTTCCGCGTCAGCCGATCTCAGTTCCGACGGCAGTCAGACCTTCAGGGTGAACGTCGGCGAGATTCGGGACAATAATGAAGTCATCAAGGTGAACAATCAGGCTTTTGCAAAGATCACAGCCGGAGGCAGCCAGTGGGTTTCAGGCGGCAGTCACGGCGTGTCGCTTTCCTATGACGCGGAAATTCTGATGAAGGCGGGACAGAATCAGACAATTGCCGGCACAGTTGCCGGTGTCGGGCTTGACGGTGCGGCCCGCGCGGAAATCCGCAGCGGCGGAGACCAGATTCTGACAGGCGGTCAGTCGGCCGGCCTGTATGTCGGCGGCAGTGCTTCTGCTGCAGCGAGCGCGGCCCGGAATCAGTCGTTTGTCGGAGGAAAGTATGGCGCCAGCTTTACCGGTTCGGCCAGTGCGGATCTGCAGTCAGGCGGCACGCAGTCTTTTTCGGGTGAGCGTGCCGGCCTGTACCTGAGCGGCCTGTCAGAGGCGTCTTTTTCGGCCGTTCAGCTGCACGCATCCGGAAGCAGCAGCGGAGTGGCAAGCTGTGGAATACAGGCTGACGGCGGCAGCATCAGCATCGCCGTTTCAGACAGTGCCGTGATTCAAAGCGTTTCAGACGGAAGTGCGGCGTCAGCGGTTTTTGTCTCCGGCGCGCACTTTGCGCTGAACGCTTCGGGCGACGTGAAAATCTGTGCTGATGGTGCAGATGCCTGCGGCATAAGGCTTGACGCCGCTGCCGGCACGACGGCTGCGGATATTGCGGCGCGTACGGTCAGCATCACCGCAGCTGGGAGCGCTTCAAGGGGAATCGCCGTTTCAGGCAGTGCGCCGGGGACTGCAGCGGTCACGGCCCGGGATGACATTCTGATTCAGGCCGCTGAAGGGGTTTCGGCGGTGAATGCGGCTGTCAGACTTTCCGCTGACAGGACTGTGATTTCTTCGGAAACAGCGGCCCTAACAGCTGACGGCGGCAGCGTCAGTCTGCACGCATTTTCAAATTGCCTTACAGCGCCGGGCGGAACAGCAGCTGCCGCGCGGAACGGCGGCACGGTCCGCATTGCGGATGATGAAGAAAATTATATTTCCGGCAGAACAGCCGTGTCGGCCTCGGGCGCAGGTTCTCTGGCAGAAATCACGGGACGGCTCAGCGTGATCACAGGAACAGAACTGGCACTGCATGCATCAGACGGCGGCCGCATTGCTGCAGGCGGCGGCGCGGGCCGGATTGAGGGCCGCATTCTGGCCGAGTCGGGCGGCGCAATAGATGTGGATTTCGCGGGAGCGGACTCGTTTTTCAGAGGTTCTGCAGCCGCTGACAGCACGTCATCAGTCAGGCTTTCTTTTTCTGACGGGGCCCGCTGGACCGCTGAGGGCGACAGCTCGGTAACAAAACTTGAACTGAGGCGCGGCGCGGTGGTTGACCTGCGGGGCGCGCGTTCCCTGACGGCGGGACAGCTGAGCGGCGGAGATGCCTCTTTTCTGATGAAAATCCGCGGCGGCACGGCGCCGCTCAGAGTGACGGGTGAAAGTTCCGGCGTCTACAGCATCCTTGTGGACGAGAGTCTTTCTGATTTGTCGCCTGCTGCCCGCGGCGAAAAAATGTATTTCGCGTCCGCGCCTGCCGGCGGCGCAGCATTCCGGGCGGAACCTGTCACTGTCACGGCGCCGTCGCGGATTTATGACGCAGTGTGCCGGGTCAGCGCCGATACAGGGCCCGAAGCAAGGTGGTATTTTGCGGCCATGCCGGCAGCGGGGCGAACGGTAAACGCCAACGTGGGCGCCGCGGAACGGATTTCACAGTTTCAGCGTTTTTCTGCCTCTGAGACTGATACTTATGACGAGAGAACAGGCGGCGCCAGGTACCTGGGCCGCGGCGTGTGGCTCCGCGGAAAGTACAGCCGTGCAGAATTTGACGGGCGCGTGCGGGCATCGGGAACCATGGCGCAGATCGGCTTTAATGCCGCCGCTTCGGCGGCGGGGCTTGCCCTGGATTACAGAAAAGACAGCCTGGATTTTCGCGGCATCAGCGGCAGCGGCAGCTCGCGCCGTCTGGGCGTGACAGCGTACAGCACACTTTTTGGCAGACGCGGGCAGTATGCCGACTTTACGGCGCGCGCAGGCGTACTTCGCACTGACTATGACGTGACGCTGCGGAACGCCGGCATGATTTCCCGCGGCCGTTCGAGCCGCGGGTACATGAGCGTCAGCGCGGAATACGGCTGCCGGTTTGACCTCGGTTCCGGATGGCGTCTGACGCCGCAGCTGCAGCTGCAGTGGACGGTGCTCGGCGCTGAAAGCTTTGCGGCCTCATCGGGCATTGCGGTTCATCAGGAAAGTGCACAGAGCCTGACCGGCCGTGCCGGAATCCGTGCCGAGTTCGCCGGCGGACGGCCGGAACGCAGGTTCAGTCTTTTCCTGAAAGCCGATGTGCTGCGGCAGTTTCTGGATGACGGCGGCTTTTCCGCCGTGGGAACTGACGCCAGGTACGAGGGCGCTCCTGACTCTGCCCGCACGTGGTATGAGCTTGGCGCCGGCCTGACTGCGCAGACCGGGCGGGATGCTGTGCTGTTTGCCGATTTCAGCCGGCTCTCGGGTTCCGGTCTTTCAGACGCGTGGCGTATCAGCGCCGGTCTGCGCTGTGCGTTCTGAATGTCATTCAAATGCCGCGGCTGATGTCTCCGGCGGTCAGAAAACGTATTCTGCACGGCCTCTGAACGTGGTACAATCAAACTATCATCCCTGATCAGGAGGCGCTGCAATGAAAGACATCCGCGAATTTAAAACCGATATTTTTTCGCTGTTTGACAAAGGCTGGGCACTGCTGACAGCCGGCACAAAAGAGCACTTCAACACCATGACCGTCAGCTGGGGCGCACTGGGAACTCTGTGGGGAGTTCCCGCGGCGACGGTGTACGTCAAGCCCATCCGCTACACCCACGAGTTTCTCGATGCCAGTGAATATTTCACACTGTCGTTCTTTTTCGGAGCACGCCATCGGGATCTGATGATCCTCGGAGCGCGTTCAGGACGGGATGTGGACAAAATCGCCCTGACGTCCCTGACGCCTGTTGAGGTCGATCATGGCATGTCGTTCAGGGAGTCGCCGCTGGCTCTGGTCTGCCGCAAAATGTACCGGCAGGACCTTGACCGCACGTTCATGCCGGCCTCTGTGGTTCAGCGTTTCTATGAACCTGATGCGCCCCATACCATGTATATCGGCGAAATTGCCGGCTTTGTGGAAAATCCGGCGCAGTAAGAGACTGCACGATCGGAGATGCCCCGAATTCTAAAGCTGTAAAGCGAATGATCTCCCTCTTAAAACTAAAAACAGCGCCGTGACTGTCCGCATTATTGCTGCGGGCGGCCGCGGCGCTGTTTTTTGATGAATATTCTGCAGCATAAAGAGCAGCCTGAAAGCTGCGCAGTACAGATGGCTGCTTTTATGCGTGGAGTTATTGACGCATGAGCCGCAATCACAGACGAAATATAACAACTATGGAAGATAAACTGCACGAATTCTTGAAACTGAGGCAGAGACAAATTTGTATACTATGAATTTGTTGTTTAGATAATATAATTTAACCATACGAAAAACGATGTTGAAATAAGTATTGATCTGACGTATACTTTCGAGACGTGACTTTTTGGCAGTTTGGCAGAGGGAAAAGCTGCAGAAGCACAAAATATCAGAACCAAGGAAGGTGCCGGTTTTAAATGGGGAAGAGCAGTTGGGGCAGTACACTGCTGCTTGCAGTAATATTGGGAACAGGGACAGTCCCGGCACAGGGAACCGGGATTGTATCCAGTGACATCAGATGGAACGGGCAGAAAAATGCAGCAGTTTCCGGAGAGTCGGTCACATTCAGCGCTGATGCCAATGCGGCGGCGGTTTCTGCCGACCGGTCGTCTGCGACAGTGCGCAGCAGCACCGGCGATATCAGCATTCTAGGCAGGGGCCGCAGCATCAGCGCAGAAGATTCGGTGCTGACGTTCAGCAGCGCTTCCGGAGCATTCAGGGCCTGCAATGAAGGCAGCGTCATCAGCGCTTTGTCAGATGACACCTATTATACATACAGTGATGCTCCTGCGCTGTACGTGAAGAACGCACGTGTGACGGCTGAGGCAGCGGGAGACACGGTGATTCAGAGCGCCGGAAGCGGCGCCTATCTGTTTAATAACAAAAACAGCGCCGATTCCCTGAAAATCATATCGCATACCGGCAGCAATTATATAAATGCCGGTGCTGACGGTATTACTGCATATGCGTGCAGTTACACGACGGCGCATGTGCGGGGCGTGTCGGTGGATATGACGGCTGAAAACGGCAGCAACGTGATTTCAGCTGACAACAGAGGGCTGTCGCTCGCATCGGGCGACATAACTCTGCGTGCTTCCGGCGACAACCGTATTACCGCCGGCAAGAAAGGGATTGACACGAAGTACCTGGCAGACCTGAAGCTGTACGCCGGCGGCAGCAACGTGATCTCGTCCGACAATACGGCCATCTATACTTACGATAAAAACACCATTAGCCTTACTGCCTCACAGGACAACATCATCATCGGCAGCACCGGCATCTCGGCGGACAACATGGAAATAAGGAATGACACTGCATCGGTGATCATCCGTTCTGAAAACGGCAGGACAGTAATCTCAGGCGATAAAAGCGCGATTGACATGTGGCGCTGCACAGTTGACATAGAGTCCTCGGCTGACAACGTTCTGCGCGCAGGATCCGGATATGCGCTGCGGGCGCTGGCTGCCGACTGGAGCCCTATAAGGCTTGTCTCTCGGCATGGCAGCAACGATATAACCGGAAATATGGACTGCGAGACGTACGGGAGAAGTGTGGACATTCTGGCTGAAAATGGTTACAACGTGATCCGCGGCGGCGTGAGTTCGGGAATTTCCCAGCTCCACATCTTTGCCAGGTAGAACAATTATGTTTCGGGGGCCGTGATAGGCTGGCGCATGGAGATCAAAGCGGCCGAAGGCAGCAATGACATCGGCAGTATCTACAGCAACGGCATGAGTCAGGTTCTTGTCGAAGCGTCTGGGGACAACCGCATTGTCGGTTCGTATGGCCTCACTGGCTTTGAATGGAAAAGCGACAGAGAAACATACCGCCGTGTGGTCAGCCACCACGGCAACAACATTATCACAGGCACGGGCAACGTTGCATTCGAAACGGGCAGAAACGGCAGCATTCTCTCTGAAAACGGATGGAATTCGCTGTCAGGCAGTACGATGGGCATTATGTCCAGCGAAGAGGGAAGAGGAGTTGTCACTGCATCACTGGACAATACAATAGCGGGGAAATATGCCGGGATTTACGGCTATGACGGTTCACGGGTTTCTGTTGACTCTGAGACGGGCAGCAACTACATTTCAGGGCAGTACGGCATTTATTCTTTAATATCGTATCGGTCGCGCAGCCATGGCGGCGACGTGTTTGTTGAATCAAAAAAAGGGAATAACTTCATCACTGTCATGTCCGAGGATATGACACAGTACTGGATGATAAACGTTTCGAATGATGAACGGGCAGGCATTTACGTCAGAAAAGGCGGCACCATCCGCCTCAGCGCAGATGCCGGAGATAACATTATTGATGCTGAAGTCGGGCAGGGGATCAGGGCAAGTGACAGCTCTGATGTGCTGCTTGAAACGGGGGGCGGTGTCAACCTCATATCCGCCGACCTGGCGGGAATATCTGCCGACAGCAGCGCTGCAGTCGTCCTTTCGGCTCCCGCGCTCAGAAACGAAATCTATGCGGCAGGAACCGGCGTCAGAGCAACGACCCGCGGCAGTGCACTTCTTTCAGCCGACCGCGGCGTCAATCTGGTGTCCGGCGACACAGGGCTGTACGCGCTTGATAACGGCTCAGCAGCAATGTCATCCAGGGCGGGGCGGAACATTGTTTACGGCGGCACTGCGGTACAGGCTTCCAACGGCGGTACTGCGCTGCTGACAGTTTCAGACGGCGGCGTCAATCTGATTTCCGCCGACACCGGCCTGTACGCCTTTAATTCGGGAAACGTCATTGCTGCCGCTGATGCCGGCAGCGTCAACAGAATTGCCGGCGTAACCGGGGTCAGTGCGTCGTCAGGCGGTTCTGCACTGGCATCCGCTGCAGGCGGCAGTGTCAATGACATTTCCGCAGACACAGGAGTGCTGGCGGCCGGCGGCGGATTTGCGCTGGTTTCGGCCGACTCCGAAAGCCGTACGCTGATCACCGGCGGAACAGGCCTGAAGGCATTGGACACAGACAGCACCGCTCTGGCCTTTACCGACGGCGGGAAAATTGACATCTCAGGCGGCACAGGCATTTACGCCGGCAATTCAGGCACGGCGTCGCTGACGAATCTCGGCGGCACTGCGGTGATTTCAGCGGATACTGCCCTGCACGCCGAGAATTCAGGCAGTGTCGAAGCAGTGACGCAGGCAGGCGGCTGCACAGACATCAGCTCAAGAGTCGGTGTGCTGGCTGTTTCGGGCGGCACTGCGGCGGTGCGCGGCATCAGTGCAGACACGCGCATTGCGGCGTCAGAAACAGGTGCGGCAGCCCGCAGCGGCGGCACTGCATACGTAACGGCAGCCGGCGGCAGCAATTACATTTCCGGCAGCATTACGGCAGTTTACGCTGATGACGGCGGGGCCGTGTCAGTATATTCCGACCAGCGCTCATATCTGAACGGCGGCCGGTTCGGCCTTCAGGCCGGCATGGGCGGCCGCGCCGCAGTCAGCGGCGCGCTGACAGTTTCTGCGGAAACGGCAGCAGAGGCGGACGGGAGCGATGCGGAAGCGGTCATCCGCTACGGCTCAGACAGCCTGATCCAGGGAGACATCAGAGCCGCAGACGGCGGCACAGTCACCGTGGCACCGGACGACGGGGGAACAATAACTGTCACAGGGAACCTGTATGCCGGCGCATCTGCCGCAGTGACGGAGGCTGCAGCAGCCCGCCGCAGAGACATGCCGGCCTTGCCGGATGCCGGCGGCGGAACGGTTGATTTCATTCTGTCGGACGGGAGCACATGGACGGGCGCTGCCAGCGCAGGTACGGGCATCATCAATGTCACTCTTGAAGGATATGACAGTGTGTGGAACATCACCGGCCGCAGCCAGGTGACGTCTCTGGGCGGGGCAGGCTACGCGAACTTCTCAAATCCCTCAGGCGCAGGCACAGGGCTGGAAATTGCCGCGCTGACCGGCAGCAGCACCTTCGGCGTGACTCTTTCCAAAGACGGGCGCAGAAGCGACATGATTTATGTAGAGAACGGCACTGCGGAAGTTCAGGGCCTGAATGTCAAAAACCTTGTTGATTTTGACAGAACCATGAACGTCGGCGACTCAGTGCGTTTTGCGACTGTGAAAAATTCCCGCGGCGGCTTTTACGACCCGCGCGGCATCCAGTCGCCGCGCGGCGTGTACAATTCTGTTTACATGGTCAGCTACCGCGACGCAGATTCGGATCCTGACAACAACGTTCAGTACAATGAAAGCTTCAACGGAACCGAAGCTGATGCCTCAAAACCCGGCAATGCCACCGTTCAGGCCCGCTACATGACGGAGGGGGCGAAAAACGCCTATCTCGTGAAAGTCACTGACACCCGTCCCAACCGCGGTTCGGTCACGCCTCTGAACACTGCACAGGTCGGCTGGAGATCTGCAGCAGAGCTTGACACCTTTACCAAGAGGACAGCCCAGACCAGGCTCTTCAGCAATGCCGCCGACCCTCACGGGGAAAACGCGGGATGGTACCGCATCAGCCACCGCAAATTCGGTCTTGACAATGTGGGATCCGTCTCCGGAAACTATTACGAGGCCGGTTACTCTCATGCGTTTACGGATGAAAAGGGCGTGAAGCACTTCTGGGGTCCGGGGTTTTCCTATTCAAAACAGACGGGCTCGTGGGAAGGAACGGCAGGCAGCCTGAAAAACCGTGACGCGGCATTTACCCTTTATGACACGGAAATTTTCCCGCTGCGGCAGGGTGAAGCGTCCGGCTGGTTTTACTGGGACAAGTATCTCAGAGTTCACCGCATCAAGCACACCTATTCAGCAGCGGACGAGGGAACAGGACTGCTCTACGACGGAAAGTACGAAAACACCTCCGTCAACCTGAGCACCGAAGTGGGAAGAAAAATTCCCATTTCAAAGCGCTGGTACTGGGTGCCGCAGGCGCAGCTTCAGCTCACCTGGCTTGACGGCTACCACTATTACGACAGTCAGAACCTGGAAATCACGGGAGAGGACGAGTGGAGCCTGAAAGGCCGCCTCGGCTTTGATCTGGTGAATATTATTGATCCTGAAAACGACAGCAGATTTTACCTCAAGGCCAGTGTGATTCATGAGTTCCTTGACGGAGGCAGAGTCAGCATTTACTCATCCGAATACGGCGATTTTTACAGCGGGCGGAACAGCCGCATCGGCACCTGGTTCATCGCCGGCGCCGGACTGAGCGCTAAGATCGGCGATAATTCTTACGTCTATTTTGACTGTGAGCGGATCTGGGGCAACGACTACCGCCATACGTGGGAAATTCAGGCCGGCATGAGATTTGAATTCTGAACGCGGGGCGCCCTGCCGGAGCCGGCCGCGAAAAAGTGCGCAGACAGAGCTTTATCAGCCTCTGTCTGCGCACTTTTTTCACGGGCGCTGAACAGTTCGGCGCTCCAGTGCACTGTCTTGATTTTTCCGGCAGGCCGTGCCCCGCCGGCGGTAACAAGTCCTGTGTGCCGGACAGCGGCCGGAAATCCTGTCCCGCACAGGCACCGGCGTACTCCTGCGGTGGACAGCCTAATGCAGGCTGATCTGTCCGGATGCTTCAAGAAGGGCTTTCAGAAGGTCATCATGCAGGTTTCTGATCAGTTCGCTCTGGCCGCTCAGCGAAAGCGACGCAATGGCTCTGCCGTCAGGTTCGCGGACAGGAACAGCCACGCACGACATGCCGATGGTGGCCTCGCCCTTTTCATCGGAATACCCCTGCTGCAGAATGCGCTGCAGTTCCGCTGCCAGTCCCGCGGCGTTGGTGATGGTGTTCGGCGTGTAAGCGTGAAACGGCGCGCCGGAAAGGTAAGCGCGGATATTCTCGGCGCCGCTGTTGGCAAGCAGCAGCTTGCCCGACCCCATGCAGTGGGCGGGCAGCAGCAGACCCGGTTCGGCTGACATATAGGCCACGGGGCCGGCAGAAACTTTGTGAAAAACACGCACCTGATTTTTTTCCAGGCCGCAGAGCAGACAGCTCACCTGAAAGCGGCTGCTGAGCTTTTCCATGAAGGGCAGCGCCCGGATGGTCAGCTCGTTCCGTTCTCTGACAAGCGTGCCCAGGTAGAGCAGCCTCATGCCCAGCCGGTATTTTCTGTTTGCCGGGTTCTGCTGTATGAAATCGGCGGCCTCAAGGCTGCCGACCAGCCTGCTCACGGAAGTGCGGTCAATTTTCAGAAGCAGGGCGGCATCCGATATGCCCAGTTCCTCGTACCGGGAAAAGAGATTGAGAAGCTGAAGAGCGCGGTCAACGGTCTGGCTTGTTTCTTTTTTCATGCTGTGTCTTCCTTTCAGGCAGAAAGTTTTTCTGCATGGTTCGATTCCGCCTGTCTGCAGCAGCGGAAAGCAGCCCTGTTTTAACCGCCCAGTGCGGCGGGACCGCTTTAAAAATATCTTTGAAATAAAGATATTGACGCCGCATTCAAGGCGGATTAAAATACTGTATCACTATTAACGGACATATTATCCGAATATCGGAATTTCATTAAAACATTGACGGAATTACTTTCCGATAATAGAAATTTTATCATAACCATGGAGAAAATTCATCTGTCTGCGGCTGCGAACGGCAGAAAAAGCGCAGAACTGCTGAAAACAGCCTGCAAACACAGCGGAGGAGATGGTGAACTGCGAATCGGCGGCCGGAAGCGCGGAGTTCGGTGCGGAAAAATGCTGCGCCGCATCAGGCACGGCGTTTTCTGCGGAATCTTTCTGAGATAAGATAGGCAGGCGATGAAGATGTCAGGTGCTGGAATAGATCTTTTTCTGAAAACGTTTGCAGTGATCGGAATTTTTTTGATTGTGGGAACTGTTCTGCGCGCAAAGGTGCCGCTGCTGCAGAAGCTATACCTTCCGGCCTGCGTCATCGGCGGCGTGACAGCTCTGGTTCTCGGCCCGAGAATGCTGGGCATTCTGCCGATTCCCGACAGCATTATGAAAACAGCCTCAAACATTCCGGGGCGCCTTTTCGGTATTCTTATTGCCTCGATGCCCATGTGTGCGGCTAAAATGGACCGGAACGAGCTGCGCGGGCGCACTGACGCCATCACGCTCGGCCTGATCATCACGCTGATCGGCGCGCTTCAGTTCACGCTCGGATTTGCGGTCAATCTGGCCTGCAGATTCTTCGGCTATGAGGTCTATGAAGGCTTCGGCACGGAACTTTTCATGGGCTTCTGCGGCGGGCACGGCAGCGCAGCCGCAGTGGGGGTGAACTTTGAAAAGCTCGGCCAGCCTTACTGGGAAGTTGCGCAGGGCGTCGCGATGACCTTTGCGACGTTCGGCCTGATCGGCGGCATTGTGCTCGGCATAGCGGTGATCAACTATACGGCACGCCGCGGACTGACTCATTACGTGTCAGACCCCAACAGCCTGCCGGAGGAAATGCGCGTCGGCCTCTATAAAAACCGGGAACAGCGGCCCGTGGCGGCTATCTGACGACTGCCGGCGGTTCAATTGACACGCTGGGGCTGCATCTGGCCCTGATATTCACAGCTGTTGCATCAGGCTACTTTATCTATTACCTGATCAACAAGTTTAAAGTACCCTTCCTGCTTTACATGACGCCGTGGTTCTGGATGCTGATCTCAATGTACATCATCTGGCCCGTGGTGCGCCGGCTGGGCTGTGACCGCTACTTTGACAGAAACATGAAAAGCAGGATTTCTGGCGCTGTGACAGACTTCATCGTGACAGCCGCGATCATGTCCATGCCCATCGCGATGATCATGGAATACTGGGTGCCGATTGCGGTTACGGCAGTTCTTGGCTTCCTGATCACCGTTCCGGGCATTCTGTACCTTGACAGAAAGCTCATCAGAAAGGACTGGGTTGAGGAGTCCATGGGACCGATGGGAATGATGACCGGCGATTTTATCACCGGCGTCCTTCTGATCAGAATGGTTGATCCCGATATGAAATCCGAGTCGCTGAACGACTTTTCAATTGCCTATTCGCTGAACACGTTCTACTGCGTGGCGCTGTCGGCGATGATCTATCCCTATATAGTCACGCGGGGAATCGTGAGCGCTGCGTATTTCAGCGCCGTACAGGCAGTCGTTCTGGCTGCGGCGCTGGTGGTCTTTGTGAAAATGACGGGAGGCAGAAAACATGCAGCAGAATGAAAATAACGGCGTATTGCAGAATGCGGCGCCTGAAAAGGAAAAGACTTCCCTGAAAAGGGAGCCGGCTGCCGTGAGAAAACCGAAGGGCCTGACGGTGGTTGAGTGTGACTGCCGCGAGTGCTACTGGCGCTTTGACCGGAAGGGAAAGAACTTTGAAATTTTCGACCCCGTCTCAAAATATGAGCAGCGGCGGGACGTGGATCTGTATCATCTGTGCGGCGTCTACGGCCGGATGGGCGTGCCGGCTGACGTCAGGGAGATCAGTTACGGACAGTATCAGCAGTACCGTCCGAGTGACGGAATCCCGAGAAACTTTTCAGATCTGGTCTGTGAGGCGGTCAAAAACGGCAATGCCGCGCTGGTGCCGGCCGGGTTCTGCATGTACGCGCCGGCGGTGGCCGGCGGCGTGCAGCGGGCGCTTGGAAAGGACAGAAAGCTGGGTCTGGTGTGGATTGACGCCCATTCTGACAACCGCATTGCCGAGGAGCGTGAGTCCACGACATTTGTGGGCATTCCCGTGTCAGCCATGGCGGGACAGACCTGCAGCGAATGGAGAAAGAAAAGCTGCGGCCTTGAGGTTCCGCTGAAAGGTGAAAACATGCTCCTCAGCGACATCCGCATCTGCGACGAGGAAGGCCTGAGAAACATTGAGAACGCCGGAATCACAGTACTGACGTCCTCCGATTTCGAAAATTCCCGGGTGTGGGACAGCGCAGTCGAAGATCTTGCCTCGCGGACAGATGCGATTTACCTTTCCGTGGACATGGACATTCTGAGACATGAGTACACGCCTGCCTACATCAAGAACGTTCCGGGCGGCCATACCATTGAGAGGGTGATGAGAAATGTCCGGACAGTGACCGGCACCGGCAGAGTGGCGGCATTTTCGCTGTTCTGCGCCGATTTCGACCGCTATCAGGATCAGGGCGAGTGGACTTATTTCAATGCCATGAAAATCATTGCCGCCGGGCTGGAAAACTGGAAAACAATCCCGGCTGTATGAAGGTGACGGCCGGTGCCGGCAGCACAGGGCATAAAAAAGACGGGGAGCGCTTTTATCAAAGCGTTTCCCGTCTGTTTTGCATTGAATCCGCTGCGCCCGCAAGGGCTATACGTCCAGATTGTGCACTTCGTGCGCGTGTTCTTCTATGAACTTGCGGCGCGGCTCCACGCGGTCGCCCATGAGAATGTCAAAATACTCGTCAGCGGCTGTCAGGTCGTCCAGCTCAATCTGTTTCAGTATTCTTGTCGCAGGGTCCATGGTGGTTTCCCAGAGCTGGGTGGGATTCATCTCTCCAAGTCCCTTGTAGCGCTGCACTGCGGCCTTTTTGCCCTCGCTGTTCAGGGCGTCCATCGTCTTGCGCAGTTCCTTGTCGCTGTAGAGATAGTCCACTTTTTTGCCGACCTGCACGCGGTACAGCGGCGGCACGGCCTGGTAGACATGGCCTTTTTCAATGAGCTCGCGCATGTGGCGGAAGAAAAACGTGAGCAGAAGCGTGCTGATATGTGCGCCGTCGACATCAGCATCGGTCATGATGATGATCTTGTTGTAGCGCAGCTTTGTAATGTCAAAATCCTCGCCGATGCCGCAGCCGAGCGCCTGAATGATCACACGGATTTCCTTGCTGCTCAGCATTTTGTCCATGCGTGCCTTTTCGACGTTCAGAATTTTGCCGCGCAGGGGCAGTATGGCCTGAAACTTGCGGTCACGTCCCTGTTTGGCGCTGCCGCCTGCTGAGTCTCCCTCGACGATGTACACTTCGCAGTCCTCAGCAGTGCGGCTTGAGCAGTCTGCCAGCTTGCCGGGAAGCGAAAGGCCCGTCAGAGCCGACTTGCGCACCAGTTCGCGGGCTTTTTTCGCGGCCTCGCGCGCCTGGCGGGCTTTGACGGCCTTGTCGATGATGGGTTTGATGACCGACGGATCTTCCTCAAGCGCCTGCAGAATGCCGTCATACAGCACCGAATCGACAATGCCCTTGACGTCGCCGTTGCCGAGCTTTGTCTTGGTCTGTCCCTCAAACTGCGGGTTGCTCAGCTTGACTGACAGAACGCAGGTCAGCCCCTCGCGGAGATCTTCGCCGGAGAGGTTTTCATCCTTCTCCTTCAGAACGCCGGCGCGGCGGGCGCCCTCGTTGATGCCGCGGGTCAGGGCGCTGCGCAGTCCCGCGACGTGCGTGCCGCCCTCAACAGTGTTGATCAGATTGGCAAAGGAATAAAGACGCTCGATGTATTCGTCGGTGTACTGGAATCCCATTTCAACCTGCACGCCGTCCTTTTCGCCGCGCACCACAATCGGCCTCGGCGTAAGAAGCGTCTTGTCCTTGTTCAGGTAGGCAACAAATTCAGAAATGCCGCCTTCGTAATGGAACGTCCAGGTTTTCCCGTCGGCCTCGTCAATGAACGTGAATTTCAGGCCTGGAATGAGGAACGCCATTTCGCGGAAACGGCTGCACAGCGTGTCAGCCGAGAAAAGGACTTCGTCAAAGATTTCCGCGTCAGGCTTGAAAGTGACGCGGGTGCCGCGCTTTTCTGTGGGAGTGCCCCCCGTAAGGTCGGTCACCGGCTTGCCGCGCTCAAAGCGTTCGTGCCACTCTTTGCCGTCGCGCCACACGGTGACCTCAAGCCACTCGGAAAGCGCGTTGACCACTGACACGCCGACGCCGTGCAGGCCGCCGGAAATCTTGTAGTTGTGGTTGTCGAACTTTCCGCCCGCGTGAAGCACCGTGAGCACAACCTCAAGGGCCGGCCTGCCGTTTGAAGGGTGCGGGTCAACGGGGATGCCGCGCCCGTTGTCCTCGACGCTGACGCTTTCGTCCGCGTGCAGCGTCACCGTGATGTCAGTGCAGTAGCCGGCCATTGCCTCGTCAACCGAGTTGTCGACAACCTCGTAAACGCAGTGATGAAGGCCGCGGGCCGTGGTGTCGCCGATGTACATGCCGGGACGCTTGCGGACAGGATCAAGCCCCTCGAGGATCTGTATGTCTTTAGCAGTATATTGAGCGCTCATGAATCTTTAACCTCCTGCGCTGCGGGCACCGGCGGATGAACCGCGTCCCGCATCAGTTCCTTATAGCGCCGTGCCAGCGTGACAGGGCGGAACCCCGTCGTCGTGACGCTTCCGTCGGAGTAATAGACTGTCGTGCGCTTCCGGTCATGGACCATGGCCACGGCATTGAGAAGAAAAATGCAGTCTTCACCCTCAATGGGAATGAACATGAAAAATCACCTTCCGGCTGCCGGCACAGTGTGAAATTAGGGAAAATTCAACCTCATTATTATAACAGAAAATTTGCTTTTTTGCATTGATACTGCTGAATCCGCGCGAAAATCCCAGCGTCATTCCGGGCAGATATGACCCGTTTCGGGAACTGTGCCTGCAGCGTGACAAAAGCGGCCTTCCCGTGCGGGAAGGCCGCTGAAACGCGTATTCTACTGTTTCTGCTCGGGCGCTTCAGCCGCATCCTGATGCTGGACAGGCTGCATCTGCGTCGGATCAAGAGGCGGCAGGATGACAGGCATCGGCAGGTTGGCCAGGGAAACCAGCTGGCTGACCATGGCGCGGACATACGGAAGAAGCATGACCATGCCGTTGTCGCGGAGAATGGCCTCGCGGTCGTCGCCCTCGGCCTCGATGAAGAACACGCCGGTTACGTCGGCTACAATCTCAAAGGGATAGTTGTGCTGCTCGGCATCTTCAAAAACAGTGATGCGCAGGTTCAGGAACGAAGGCTCCTTGGGCGTGCCGCTCATGCGGACGCGCTGGTCCACCTTGATGGCAAGCGGCAGATTCTCGTCCTTTTTGGGCTGAAAGTGGTGGTTCATGTCAAACTGAAGGCTTTCGGCGCGGAAGTCGGCTAATCTGATTTCATTCATGTGAGAGAGGCTCCTTATATTTAAAGGTAAATTGGTGAAAAACAGACAGAGTTCATTATAACACGGAACGCGTATTTTTACACAGTCCCGGCGGACTGTTCTGCACCCGAACGGGGACATTCCGCCGCAATGATGCTCTGCGGAGCTGTTTTTTAAGATTTTATTCAGAAGAGACAAGCATCTCCGTGAATTTTTCACAAGCAGATGTGCAGTTTAACCAAAAAGAAATTGTGAATTCCAACGCTTTATCCGAAAATGTTATAGACCCCTTGCACAAAAGAAAATATTAGTTATAATCGTCTCAGAATGAAAAAAAGGAGGTGCGACTTATGGGCAAACTCGCAGGCAAAAAGCTGATCCTTCTTGGCGAGCGTGACGGCGTGCCGGCACCCGCAATGAAGGCCTGCTTTGAGAACAGTGGTGCCGAAGTCGTCTTCGAAGCTACGGAGTGCTTCGTCTGAACGGCTGCAGGAGCCATGGACTTGCAGAACCAGCAGCGCGTCAAGGACTGCGCTGAGAAGTACGGTGCTGAGAACTGCGTGGTCATTTTCGGTTCTTCCGACGCTGAAGGCGCGGAGATTTACGCCGAGACCGTGACCAACGGAGATCCCACCTTTGCAGGCCCGCTGGCCGGCGTCCAGTTAGGACTCGCCGTCTATGATATCTTTGATCCTGAAATTCGTGCCGAAGCTGATCCCAAGGCTTGGGAAGAGCAGATTTCCATGATGGAAATGGTGCTTGACACTGAGGCTCTGAGCAATGCCGTCAAAGGCATGCGCGAACAGTACTCGAAGTACAAACTGTAGTTTTTTCAATCAGTCTGTATGCGTCCGGGAGGAGAAATCCTTCCGGACTTTTTGTATTAAAATATATTCCGAAAGAGAGATTCCGGTTTTGCATTGCCGGATAAAACCGCGCCGTGTTTTTTTGAAAGCACGGCAAAATCAGCTGCGCGCAACAGGCGCCGCAGGCATAAGAACGGCGGCGCTGCGGCAGAGCACAGGAGGCCCTTCATGCAGAAATTTATAGTAGATCAGTCGTTCTGGGAACTTTTTCCTGATGCGGCCATAGCCGTCCTTTCCCTGTCCGGCCTTCAGGCGGTCCGGCTTTCTCCGGATCAGGCGGCCGAGATCAGCGGACTTCTTGCAGAGGCAAACCGCACGGCAAAAAAATATGTGCCCGCAGAGCCCATTTCGTCCAGCGAGACGGTTCAGGTCTGGCGGCAGGCGTACCGTAAATTTCCTGTGAAAAAGGGCGCCCGCTGCTCCGTTGAAGCGCTGCTGAAGCGCGTTCTGCACGGCAATCCCGTGCAGTCCATAGCGCCGTCGGTAGACATTACAAACGCCATATCGCTGAAATACGCCTTTCCGATCGGCGCCGAAAACCTTGATGCCGTTAAAGGCGATCTGCATCTTGGCGCCGTCAGGGGCGGGGAGGATTTTCTGCCCATCGGCGCAGAAGCGCCCGACCCTCCGCTTCCCGGGGAGATCGCCTATTATGACGACATCGGCGCCGTGTGCCGGTGCATGAACTGGCGCGACGGGCAGCGCACGCAGATCAGGGAGGATACGGTCAGCGAGTTTATCGCGATGGAATGCATCGAGCGGAAGCGCAGAGATGAACTTGTCTGCGCGCTTGACGAACTGTCCGGCCTGATGGTGAAGCACCTCGGCGCAAAAATCGCAGCCAAAGCCGTGGTCACGCAGGACAATCCGTCTGCCGTTCTGCGGCAGATGCCTCAGTAAACGGCAGCTGCCCGGCAAAAAAAGCGGAAGCGGAAAACTTTTTCCCCGCTTCCGCTGCCGCACAGTCTGCTTCTTCATTCCCCGCTGTCTTCCCCGCCGATTCTGAGCTGAACGCCCTCAGCCGTTTCGTCGGGGCTTTTTCTGGCCTGCGGGCGGGGCCGGTCCGGATTCAGTGATTTGAAGAAAGCGTCCAGTCCTGCCTGGCTTACCCGCCAGGCGCGGGAAATCTTCACGGCGCTGAGCTGTCCCTTTTTGATGAAGCGCAGCAGCGTCGAACGGGAGAGTCCCACGGCCATGGCAATTTCATCGAGAGTATAGAGGCGGTATCTGCTGAGAAAATCACGGGCTTTCTCATCCTGTTTCTCTTTTTCAGCGCGGTAATCCATATCTGTGCCTCCTTTAAGGTGCAGCTGCAGACAGCTGCGTCTGTCATGATTTTATTGTAATTCAGGCAGCTGTTCTGTCAATTCTTTTTTGTTCCGCAGGCCTTTGCACAGGGCAGAGCCGGAACAGCGGGACAGATATCCGGTGGAATTTTAGAAAAAGTCTTGCAAAACGTTTTCTCATGTGTTAGTATACACTTCAACAAAACAGCGAAACTTTTATCAAGAGCAGGGGAGAGAGTCAGCTCAGCGATCCTGCACCAACCTGCCGCGCGGTAAGGTGGTCCTGCTGACAGCGATGAGGGGAAGTCTCGGCATAGCACGCCGCCCTGTCATGGCAGGGCGGCGTTTTTGTATGCGCTTGCACGAAAGGATGTTTTTAATGATTCGACTGAGCAGCATTTCAAAAACCTACCGTTCTCCCGGCGGCGGCGAGGTGAAAGCTCTTTCAGACGTGTCCCTGACCGTCGGCGACGGTGAAATTTACGGCGTTATCGGCTATTCCGGCGCCGGAAAGTCCACGCTGGTCAGATGTGTAAATTTTCTCGAAGTCCCCGATTCAGGAACGGTGGAAGTAAGCGGTTTCGGCGCGGTCTCTGCGCAGAACGGGCGGCTTTTTTACACGCCTGAAGGCGCGGACGGGGAGCGTCCGCTTGACGAGGGCGATCTGCGGCGGCTGCGCCGGCGGGTCGGAATGATCTTTCAGCACTTCAACCTGCTTGACCGCAGCACAGTGTTCCAGAACGTGGCGTATCCGCTCAGATACAGCGGAATGAACAGTGCCGCCATTGAAAAGCGCGTCCGCGAACTGCTCGGCCTGGTTGAACTGTCAGACAAGGCGGGTTTCTATCCCTCCGAACTTTCCGGCGGGCAGAAGCAGCGCGTGGCCATCGCGCGGGCGCTGGCCAATAACCCCAGGATTCTGCTTTCTGATGAGGCCACCAGCGCACTTGACCCCGATGTCACAGAGTCGATTCTCGAACTCCTGAAAAACCTGAACCGCCGCCTCAGCCTGACGGTGATCCTGATCACCCACGAAATGGCCGTGATCAAGTCGGTGTGCAGCCGCGTGGCGGTCATGGAAAAGGGCCGCGTCGTTGAAGAAGGCGGCGTGTACGACCTGTTCTCAGACCCGCGCGAGCCGATCACAAAGCGCTTTGTGGCCGCTTCGTCGGGACTGTCCGGCCTGAACCGTCTGTTTGAGAGAAAGTCGCCGCTTGTGCAGACCGGCGGCGGAAGCCGGCTCGTGACGCTGCATTTTTCCAGGGACAGCGTGGGGCAGGCGCTGATCTCGGAAGCGTCCCGCATGTTTGATGTAGATCTGAATATTGTGCTTGCCAACGTAGATGTACTTCAGGAAAGCTCTCTCGGATACACCGTGGTGCGTGCCCAGGGCAGCAGCGAAAATATCGGAAAAGCCCTGGAGTTCCTGAGTTCGCACTGTGTCCGCGTGGAGGAGATGCCCGCACATGGAAGTCTTTCTTAAATCGTGGATGCCCAACGTGTGGGCGTACCGCGCTAAGTTTCTGAGCAGCTGCGCCGCCACGCTTCAGATGTTTCTGATTTCCGGCGCGCTGACGCTGCTTTTCGGCTTTCTGCTCGGAATTCTGCTGGCTGTGTCGCGCCGCGGCGGCGTCCGCCCTAATTCCGCAGTCTTCCGCGTGACAGACCTTTTTGTCAATATTTTCCGTTCCATTCCGTTTGTGATTCTGCTGATCTTCCTGATTCCCTTTACGCGCGCCCTTGTCGGAACAGCGATCGGCGTGCGCGGAGCCATCGTGCCGCTGGTTTTCGGCGCCGTGCCGTTTCTGGCGCGGCAGGTTGAAACTGTGCTCGTCAACGTGGACCCGGGGAAAATAGAGGCGGCGCGCAGCATGGGCAGCGGCACTGCGGGAATCGTGTTCCGCGTCCTATTGCCGGAGGCCGTGCCTGAGCTGATCCGCGTCACTACCATCACAGCGATCAGCCTGATCGGCCTGACGACCATGGCCGGCGCCGTCGGCGCCGGCGGAATCGGCAGCTTTGCCATCAATTACGGACAGAATCTGCACCATCAGGACATTGTCAACGTCTGCGTTGTTGTTCTGCTCGCGGCCGTGTCGCTGATACAGGCAGCGGGAAGCTTCATGGCCCGGCGCACCACCAACAGGCGGCTTTTTGAGCCGCGCCGGCGCCGGGAACAGAAATAGAAGGGCAGTTACGGCTTCGGCTGTTTTTATCTTCAGAATGAAGGGAAGTCTTATTATGAGAAAATCACTGAAATGCGCTGTCTTTGCCGCCGCTGCGGCGCTGTTTGCGGCTGCGTCAGCCCGTGCTGCTGTGCAGATCGGCATTCCCGATGACGCCACCAACGGCGCGCGGGCCATCAAGCTGCTTGAAACTGCAGGCCTGATTACTGTCGATCCGGCCGTCGGTTTTGCCCCTGAACTGAAAGATGTGACCGCTTATCTGTATGACGTTGAAATCGTCCCGACGCAGGCCAACACGCTGCCCGCCACGCTTGATGATTATGCCGCCAGCACCATCAACGGCACCTATGCCGTGCCGGCCGGCCTGCTGCCGTCCCGCGACGCGCTGCTGGTGGAAAAAAGCGAACGGGGGCAGGAAAACCCCTTTGTCAATGTGATTGCGGCACGTTCTGCCGAAAAGGATAAGGAGACATTTAAAAAGATAGTGTCTGCCTACCAGACACAGACCGTGGCAGAGTATATCCTTGCCAAATATCACGAGGCCTATTATCCTGCCTTTGACTACAAACAGGATTTCACGCCCGACAGCGGTCTGGTCAGCGCGGTTGACGAGTATCGGAGCAGCCGCGAAGGCAAGGAAGTTGTGAAGGTAGGCGTCTGCGGTTCGTCGAACGCACAGTGGAACGCCGTGCAGAAAGTGCTGGACGAGCGCGGAGACAAGATTTACATTGAGCTTGTTGAATTTGACGCCTACAACCTTCCCAATGAAGCGCTGAACAGCGGAGAGGTCGACCTGAATGCCTTTCAGCATAAGGCGTTCCTTAAAAAGGAAGCCGGTTCGCAGGAGTATCAGATTGAAGCCATCGGCGATACGATCATCGCGCCTCTGTCGCTTTACAGCCGCAAAGTAAAGACTCTTGACGAACTGAAGACTCTGGCCGGAAAGAAATAGTTCCGGCGCAGGAGAAAAAGTCTCTTCACAGCAGAAGAAACAGAGAAAGGCCGCTGACTGCACAGTCAGCGGCCTTTTTGTGTCCTGGAAAGGGGGCGGGCAGAGAACAGGAGGTGCTCTGCCCGCGGAGGTAGGAAAGTTTATGATCGGCAGAAGCAGCGGACTTCTGCCACTTTTCCGGTGGACAGGCGGGGTCCTGTTCCCCCGAAACTTTATCCAGAACTCCGGCGCTGCTGCAGCGCCGGAACCCGGATTATCTGCGACTCAACTTCCCGTATCTGCAGCTGTAAAGATTCTCTACAGATCCCATCTGATGTTAAGACCGAATGAGAACCCTTCAATCTGTCCGACCCAGCCGGCCGCCCACAGATTGATCGTCATGTCCGATTTGGGGCCGGGGATGGTCTTCCAGCCCAGCTCAAACCGGCCGCTGCTGCCGCCGAGAGAGGGTGACAGCGTGTCCAGGCCGGCGTAGTGGGCGATTGCATCGCCGTCAAACTCGTACTGCCACGCGGCGCCGAGGTACACAGTGCTGTAGGGGCTTGTGGCATGGTTCCAGCGCACTCCCACGCGCAGGCGATTGCTGTCGACGCTGTCAAAGTTGTAAAGTTCGCCCGTGGTGATCCGCGCGTCAAAGCCTGCCTGATGCGTATAGAACCAGCGCAGATATGTATCCAGGCTGTCGCGGTCGTTCATGCGCTTCAGCCAGCCGATGCCGGCGTGTGCGGCGATGTAGTTCGCGTCGTAATCGAACTTCTCGTTCACGGTTCCTATGCCGGGGATAATCATGTCGTTGGAGTTGAAGTTCGATGAGACGCGCCCGGCGCGGAGGCTTCCCTCGTAGTACAGACCGTTCTTCTCGCGTTTGCGCGCGAAGATGCCGCCGCCTGCGTAATGCGCGTTGCCGCTGGCGCCTTTGCCGTCGTCGAGGTGAGTGTCGTAATTGCCGCGTCCGTATTCACCGAACGCTGCCAGCAGAAGGCCTTTTTCGGGATACCGGCGCGCGAAGCCCAGGTCGAAGTTCCACGTGTCGCTGTCGATGTGCGAGCCGCTCTCAAGCTGCAGAGTGCTGCCGCCGGCGATCGCAAACGGGATGTACTTCTTGCGCTCTTTGATGTCGATCTCTTCCACATAGGGGATTGCCAGATCCACCAGGGTGTCGCCGCCGCCGTTGATCAGGGACGTGGAGTGAAGCGGCGTGTGCGGCAGAAGTTCTGTCTGGGGATCGACAGGATTGCCGCTGTCATCGCCGGCACCCACAACGGTGATTCGCAGGTAGTCGGAAGCGGCGTTGTCCGTCTGCTGGTCATATTTCACCGTGTAGGCAGTTGTGGCGCCGACCTGCACGTGGGCAATGGCGTTTTCCTCGCCGACTGTCAGTCCGCCGGCTGTGGTGTCGATCGCACCTTTGAGCAGGTACACCGAGTCGCCGATGTTCAGCGCTATGGCGCCGTTTGCGTACACATTGGCGCTGGTGCCGCCGTCCGGCGTGACCAGTCTGCTGTGCAGCATGGTGTCGCCTGCCCGGATGTCCGCCGGCAGATAGAAGGCGATAGTCTGAGTGTCGTACACAGTGCCGGCGTAAAGTTCTTTGGCGTACACGTTCAGAGTGTTGTGCGACGAAGTGCCGCTGTCTGAATGCCCGGTGTAAATGTTTCCGCCCACGTTGCGGTACATGTTGATGACGTTGCCGGAGGCGTCGCCCGTGACAGCACAGCCGCCGTAGACGTCGCCTAGCGTGTCAAAGCTGATGTTCACAGTGTTGTTCAGCGCGTTGACGCAGGCGCCGCCGTAAATGCTGCCGTGGATGGTGCCGCCTGTGTAATTCACAACGCTGCCGATGGTAACGCCGCTCAGGGAGTGAGCGCCGTAGACATCGCCCATCACTTCGCCGCCCTGCACTGTGACGGTGCTGCTCTCGGCGTCACCGCTGCCGGTTTCGGCGCCGTAGACGCTGCCGCTCACCATGCCTCCGCTCACAACTACAGTGTTATCTGATGCAGCTGCAGCTCTGGCGCCGTAGACGCTGCCGCCCACAGTACCGGCGCTGATGTCTGCGCTGTTGTCCGTCGCCGTGCCGTCGCCGGTGTCGGCGC
>CAZDXA010000013.1:28775-52456 GCA_964509435.1 uncultured Synergistaceae bacterium
CCGGCGCTGATGTCTGCGCTGTTGTCCGTCGCCGTGCCGTCGCCGGTGTCGGCGCCGTAAACGCTGCCGTTGACGAAGCCGCCGTTAATGCCGGCGCTGTTTCCCGTCGCGGTGCCGCCGTAAGTCCCGGCGCCGTAGACACTGCCGCCGATCTCAGCGCCTGAAAGGACTTCGGCGCGGTTCCTGTCCGCTTTGTTTGCGACACGGCTGTAACCGCCGGCAACATCGTTGAACACTTTTCCGGCAGCAGCGGCAATGTTTTCCGCTACCTCGCCTGAGGTGCTGTTCCCCGGCAGGTTCGCGAAAAATCCGCCGTAAACTGTGCCGGCTGTGCCGCCGTTTTCTACGACTGCTCTGTTGTTTCTGACGGTCTTCGCTGAATCCCAGTCAAAGACGGAGCCGCCGATCACATAACTGGAAGCAGTGCCGCCGCTTTCAACGGTGATGGTGTTGTCGTAGACATCGCCGTCGGAAGCGTTTCCGGCGATGGCGTAGGAGTTGATGATGCCGCCGTCTTTTACCGTCAGGGTATTATTGTGCACACGGCCGGTCAAACTGACGCCGGTTACTGCCTGCGGCCCTGAGCCTGTAACCTCGCCGCTCACGACAAGCTCATTGTAGGCGACTTCGCCGCTGCTTCTGCTTGTTCCGCCGAAAGCGCTGCCTGCCAAGGCACTGCTTTCAATGTACGTTTTGTTGTGCATGCTGCTGCCGTCGCCTTTGCTGTAGCCGCCGTAAACGCCTTTGGCGGAGGAATTGCTCTGCAGAATGGCAACGTTGCCTGAGGTGCTTCCTTTTTCGCTGTAGCCGCCGTAAACATAACGGTCAGCGCTGCTGCTGTTCTGCATGATGAATGTATTGCTCTCGGCGTCTCCGGAACGGCTCCAGCCCGCATAGGCAGTGTTCTTCAGCCGGCTGTGATCGGTGCTGACAACGTTGCCTGAGACTTTGCCAAGTTCACTGCCGCCGCCGTACAGGAAATTTATAACGGTGCTGTGATCCACAGTAAGCCTGTTGCCCGAAACATCGCCTGAGATGCTGCCGCCGCCGTACAGATCGGCGCTTGAGATGCTGCCGTTCTGCATGATGAATGTGTTGTCAGAGGCGCTGCCGGATTCGCTCCAGCCGCCGGCTGCTTTGGCGTTTCTGGAGGTGAGAAAGCTGTGATCGACGCTGACGGTGTTGCCTGAAACTTTTCCGGATTCGCTGTAGCCGCCGTACAGGGAACTTTCTGCGGTGCTGTTGTCGACAAAAAGCGTGTTGTCTGAGACATCGCCGAACGCGCTGCCGCCGCCGAACAAAGTCACATCGGCAGAGCTGCCGTTCTGCATGATGAATGTGTTGTCAGAGGCGCTGCCGTATCTGCTGTATCCGCCGACCGCGCAGTGATCCTGCGATGAGTTCTTAATAACCGTGTGATCCACACTGGCCAGGTTTTCCGTGGCATCGCCCGACTCGCTGTATCCGCCGGCTATGACCATATTTTTGACATTCGTTCCATGGGACACAGTTTCTGTTACCTTGCTGTCTTTTACTGCAACCTTGTTGCCTGAGATATTGCCGGAACCGTTGTTAACCCCTCCGTACAGGGCAATATCCACGTCACTGGAATCGACAGTGAGGCTGTTTTCCGTCACATTTCCGCTGGCGCCGCTGCCGCCGGCCGCCTGATAAACTTTACTGGTGTTCGACACAGTCACGGTGACATCATATAAACTTACAGAGTTGTGAGAGGATTCCCCGGCATTCTGAGTGAGTCCGCCGGTCAGGATAGTATCAGTAATGCGGCTGCTTTTCACTGTGAGAGTATTATATAAGACGGATCCTGAATCATTTTTAGCTCCGGCCAGGTCATGAACACATATCGTGCTGCCCTCGGCGCTGGCGGCGTTGTGCGATAGCTCCGCTGAACTAGCACCCCAGGCACCGGCTATGGTAGTTTGTGTTCCAGTCACGCGTGCTCTACTCTGCAGGGTAACGGTACTGTTGGAAATATTCTCTTCGCTGAGTCCGCCAACCAGAATTCCATTTGTACTGGAACCACTGTAAAGGATAACTTCACAGCCGTTGAGCGCTCCACTTAACCCTCCGTAGACGGCCTTTGTAAGATTGACGGTATGCCCTGCGTCACCGATTTGAATGTGATTGCCGGATGTTCCTGTGATAGTTCTCCCTGGATTTCGTGTATAGACATACCATGTTGTGCCGGATCTGTTTTCTGTGTATCCATATGTGGTGCCCCACGGAGTCGGATTTGCCAGCGCACCTCCTGCTGTCATCGTGATTCCCGCAGACAGAAGCAGCGCTGCAGCCTGCAGTGCTCTTATTTTATGTTTCTTCATTATTTCCGCCTCTTCCCTGTGTGGTGAACCCTGCCGTTCCCTTTTCCCGTACTGCACGGTGTTCCCATAAAAAAACGGCCGGTTCCTGCCAAACCGGCTTGCTTAAAAGACAATTCCGCGGCAGCTTCTGGACAGCCCGGTGCTGCCTGATCTGTCACGAATCGATATTTACTGAAGATAATGTTGATAATTATTTTATAAACGGATCTAAACACTGCTAATTATAAGCTAAAATGAAATGCAATGGTATAGATGAACTTATATTTTATTGGATTTTATTTAAAATAACGAATTTGAGCCGGATTTTTCCTGTGTAATGCTGCAGCATGCGCCCGCAGTCATTTCATGCGGTTGCACGTTATGGTCCATTTCTGCGCCAGGCCGTACACGGCGCCGTGAAGTTTGGACAGAATGTCCTCTGACGTTCCTGCCGGAAAAAGGGGGCGCGCACAGAAAAACTGCGGAGACAGTCGGAAATAACGCTGTTTCCGCAGTTTTGTCTTACATGGTATGGTAGCGGCACTTGCTGCGCGCCAGTTCGTAGAGGTCGTTCATGTAGGCGGTCAGGCGCAGTTTTTTGGGAAAGCAGAAGTAGAAGTGCCTTTCAAAGCCGTGGCAGCGGAGCGGGTAGCATTTGACGAGGCTTTCAACGCGCGTGTCGCCCTGAATGTATCCGTACGGGCAGACCATCACGGCGTTGAGCCGCGCGGTGATCTGCTTGGCAGCTTCCATGTTGAACAGTTCGAGCAGCACCCGCGGTTCCATCTGGCATAGTTCGGCCAGATGGTTCTGAATGTTGCGCACGCTGTGGCCGGGCGTGAGGTTGATAAATGCTTCTTCGCGCGCTTCTGACAGTTCAATTTCCGTCCCCTGCCCGATGCGCCGCGACAGGGCAGTCTGTTTTGAGGCCATCAGGACGATCTGTTCGTTTTCAACAAGGCGGTACTCCAGGTCGTTCTGCTTTGTGCTTGTCGTGATGAACGCCACGTCGCACCCGCCCTTGCTCAGAAGTTCCTCAAGCCGCACCGAGGGCAGTTCCTTGAGTTCAATGGTGACCAGCGGGTATTTCATGATGAATTCCGGCAGAATCTGAGGCAGCAGGGCAATGCTGCGCTGCGTGGAAATGCCGATGCGCAGTTTGGCACGGTGTTCGTGCTTCATCTCGGCGATCTCGTTCTGCAGGTTTTTCTCAACAGTCATGATCTCGCGCATGCTCTCTATGTATTTTTCCCCGGCCAACGTGAGTTTCAGCTGCTTGGTGCTGCGGTCGAATATGGCTGTGCCCAGCTCATCCTCAACAGCTTTGACGGTCTGTGAAAGAGACGGCTGCGAAATGAAGAGTTTTTTTGCCGCGGCCGTGATGCTGCCTTCTTCCAGAATTGTGATGATGTAGTTAGCATGCTTTAAATTCAAGGCCCGCTGCCTCCTATAATGTATACTGTATAATAAAATCGATTTATATAATTTGCAACCTATGTGTACATAGATTATTTTGTATTTGCAGATGAAGAAAAGATGTTCGATAATAAAAGCAGCTGAAGCAAAGATGCTGTAAATAAAGCAATATCAATGAAGGAGGAGTTACGAGTGAAAAAGTTTGCATATGCGGTACTTGCAGTTGCGCTTCTCGGTGCAGCGGCTGCGTCGGCGGGTGCGGAAGAGTGGAAGTTTACCCGCAAGGTTGACATCGTCTGCCCCTGGGGTGTCGGCGGCGGCGCTGACAGCACGGCACGTCCGATGGCAAAGCTTCTGACTGATATTCTCGGCGTTCCTGTGGAAGTCGAGAACGTTTCCGGCGGTTCAGGCGTCAACGGCGTTGAATACACCTATAAGCAGCCCGCTGACGGCTACACGTTCATGCTTGGCACCCAGAGCCTGATTATGCAGGACCTTCAGGGCGCAACTTCAATGGATTTCCGCAGCGAGTTCATTCCCGTGGCGAAACTGGTTCATTCGATCAACATCATCGCCGGTTCCAAGAAAGCCATGGATGAAAAAGGCTATCACACCTTCTCCGAAATGATGAAGTATGTCAAGGAGCACCCCTTTGAGGTCAACGTGGGCATGCTGACTGCCACCGGCGCTGACGGCGCTTCTCTGCGTCAGACGCTTGCAGGCCTTGACGTGAACGAAGTGCCCTATTCCGACGGCGCTGAAATGAACTCCGCGCTGGTAGGCGGCCACATCGACATGATGATCACCGGCACTGATGAAATCGCCGGGCTGATCAAGTCAGGCGACATTATCCCTCTGTGCGCCATCGCTGAAAAGCGCATGAAACTCTATCCTGACATGCAGTGCACGGGCGAGCTGGGCATCAATTCCTTCATCGGAACCTGGCGCGGACTTTTTGCCAAGAAGGGCACGCCCCAGGCCGCGATTGACGCGCTGGTTGCCGCCGTTGAGAAAGCCGTCCAGACTCAGGAGTGGCAGGATTTCCTGAAGGCCGGTGCCTATGACGAGCGTCCCGGCTACGCGGCTCCCGCCGAGTTTGCTCAGCTGTTTGAGAGCGAGTACAAGACCTTCACTGATTATCTGAGAGAGGAAAAAGTTCTCAAGAAAGATTACTACGCAAAGTAGCTTTTCTGCGCTTTTTCTGCTTGACTTGAAAAGAGGGGGCGGCCTGCGCCCCCCTTTTTCTATGTTTATTGTAACACAGCGTCCGCGCGCCCGCTTCTAAATCTGAAAGGTGGTGTCGTCAGTGTTCGAACTGATCTGCAATGTCCTGCTTTTTGCCGGACTTGTATACACGTACATGTTCCACGTAACTGAGGCCCCAATCCCTGCAAAAGTGCTCCGCAATCCCTATGCCCTGAACCCGGATGTGTGGCCTAAAGTCATTATTATCCTTCTTCTGATCCTTCTTGCCGTAAATATTATCCGCATCATCGCAAAGAAACACGGTGACCCCGATTTTTCACTGTCGAAGTTCTTTTCTTCTGCGGCATCATTCTTTAAAAGCCGCCTGTTCCTCGGCATCGTGATTGTTGTGGTTTCATGCTTTATCCTTGAGCCTCTGGGCTATATGGGCACCTGCTTCCTGACTCTGTTCTTCTACGGTCTGCTGCTGGGGGAGCGCCATATTGTGAGGCTGTTCGTGCTTTCGGTGCTGATCACAGTGTTCCTCTATATTCTGTTCAGCGTGTTCCTTTCGGTCAATCTGCCGCGCGGCACGATCCCGCAGGCCCGTAACTTCGCGCTGTATGTTGAGTCGCTGGTCGCGAAGGCCAGTGCGATTTTCTAAGGAGGGGTCACAATGTCTGCATGGCAGATGCTCTGCAGCGGTTTCAGCGTTCTTCTGGCTCCTAAAGTGTTCCTGATGGTGGTGTTTGCCATTGTCATGGGAACGATTTTCGGCGCCCTTCCGGGCGTCAGCTCCACCATGGCGGTGGCTCTGGCGCTGCCCTTTACCTACACGATGGAGCCGGTCTCAGCCATTGTGTTCCTCGTGGCAGTGTACTGCTCGTCCATCACGGGCGGTTCCATCACGGCGATTCTGTTCAAGATTCCCGGCGTGCCTTCCAGTGCGCCGACGACCTTTGACGGCTATCCCATGGCGCAGCGCGGCGAGGCCGGCAAGGCCCTGGGCGTTGCGCTGGGCGCTTCGGCCGTGGGCGGTCTTGTTTCTGCGTTCTGCATGCTGCTTCTTTCCCCCCAGCTGACAGCGGCAGCCCTGAAATTCGGCCCTTCTGACCTGTTTGCTATTACGTTCATGGGGCTGTCGATACTGACCTGCCTTGACTCAAGCAACATTCTGCGCACGACGATTTCCGGCCTGATCGGCCTGCTTCTTGCCTGCATCGGCCAGGATAAAATGTACGCAGTGCAGCGCATGACCTACGGTTCGCGCGAACTGCTCGCCGGACTGGAAATGATCCCCGTGCTGATCGGCATTTTCGCAGTCACCGAGGTGCTCAAGCAGACCCGCAGAAACGACCGTCTCAACGCTGCTGACGGCATCGGCGGCGGCAAGGTGAACACAAAAATGCCAACGCTTGCCGAGTGGCTTTCCATCAAATGGGTCGTGCTGCGCTGCTCGATCATCGGCACACTGATCGGCATTCTTCCCGGCGCAGGCGCCACAATTGCCTCGTTCCTGTGCTATTCAACCGAGACGAAGATCTCCAAGCACCCCGAGAAGTTCGGCACCGGCATCATCGACGGCATTGCCGCTTCTGAATCGGCCAACAACGCAGCTACCGGCGGCGCCATGGTGCCGCTGCTTTCGCTGGGCATTCCCGGCGGCAACGCCGCAGCCGTCATGATGAGCGCGCTGGTGCTCAAGGGCGTTCAGCTCGGGCCTCTTCTTCTCACCAATCAGCCCCAGTATCTGACAGCGACCTTTGCCTCCATGTTTGTCACCAACATTCTGATGGTCATTGTGGCCATCGGCATTGCCAAAGTGTTTGCGCGCATTCTGGCCATTCCCTACAGCTACCTCGGCCCCATCATTGTCATGCTTGCCATGATCGGGTCGTATGCCACCAACATGAGCATCGCCGACGTGAAAATCATGGCGATTGCGGGCATTGCGGGACTTGTGTTCTCAGTGTGCCATTTCAACAGCGCCGCGATGATCCTCGGCCTTGTGCTCGGCGAAATCTGCGAGAGCAACTTCAGCCGCGCCTACACCATGGCTCATGCCAGCCTGACGACCATGTTCAAGCGTCCCATCGCGGGCACCCTGATGGCTGTCAGCATCGCACTGCTGGTGTATCCCGTCATCGCCCAGATGTTCAGGAAGAAAAAGACCGTTCAGGGTTAAGCAGGGTATCAATCAGGCGCGGCCCCGGCGCCGCGCCTCTTTCTGACAGAGAGGAGTCGTGAGGTTATGGAGCTGGTAACCACCGGAGTGGCCGGCACGCTGGAATCAAGCGACGTGATGATCACTCTCGAACCCGCGGCAGCGGGAATCAATCTTGACCTTCAGAGCACCGTCATTAATCAGTATGGGCGGCAGATCAGGGAAACAGTGCTTGAGACTCTGAAGCGCCTCGGCGTAAAGAACGCCAATGTGACTGTGAATGACCACGGCGCGCTGGACTGCACCATCAAGGCCCGTGTAGAGTGCGCCTTTTACCGCGGCTGCAAGTATGACGCCGACGGAAAATATCCCTGGGGAGGCGTGATCAAATGATTCCCCGTCCGAAGCCTGAAAAGTTCCGCCTGCGCCGCACCATGATGTTCATGAACGCGCAGAAGCCCGGGCTTATCAAAGACGCTTACATTTACGGCGCCGATTCCATCATGCTTGATCTTGAGGACGCCGTTGCAGAAAACCAGAAGGATTCAGCGCGCTTCTCGCTGTATCATGCCCTTAAAACCATCGACTACGGCGACACCGAAGTGATTGTGCGCATCAACGGACTTGACACGCCTCACTGGAAAGAGGACATCCGCGTGGCCGTTGCCGGCGGCGCGGACGGCATCCGTATCGCCAAGACCGAATCCGCGCAGGATGTGAAGACAGTTGATGAGGCCGTGACCGCGGCAGAAGAGGAGTTCGGCGTTGAAAAAGGACGCACGCTTCTCATGGCCGCCATCGAAAGCCCCAAAGGCGTTCTGAACGCGTACGAAATCTGCACCGCCTCGCCGCGTTTGTTCGGCATTGCCCTTTCCGGCGGCGACTACCGCAAGTGCATGCAGGTCAAGCCCGTTGCCGGCGGGATCGAAATGCTGGCCGCCCGCGGACAGATGCTCATAGCCGCGCGCGCTGCGGGCGTTCAGTGCTTCGATACCGTGTTCACCGACCTGGACGATGAAGCGGGCTTCCGCGCTGAAATGCAGCAGAACAAAGACATGGGATTTGACGGCAAATCGCTGATCAATCCCCGCCAGATCCCCATCGTTCATGAAATGATGGCGCCCACTCAGAAAGAAATCGCAGCCGCCGAAGCCATCGTCCGCGTTTACCGCGAACAGTCGGCCAAAGGCGTCGGCGTTTTCACCATCAACGGCAAAATGATTGATATCGCCTTCGTGCCCGGCGCCGAACGCGTCATTGCGCTCGCCAAGGCAAGCGGCGTCTACAAGGGGGATCTGTAAACATGATAAACTCAGTCGGCAGAGATATACCTGATTATCTCCTTGTGAACGGCAGAGAAGCCTACAAAGGCGCATGCGCCCGCGACGGCCGGTACATTAAGAAACAGGGCCCCCACACCCGCATCTGCCAGAAGCCCGAGGACAGCAAGATCGTTCCGTCAATCCGCGACGCCATCGTCAAATGCGGCCTGAAAGACGGCATGACAATTTCATTCCATCATCATTTCCGCGACGGCGACTACATCGTCAACATGGTGATGAAGGAAATCGCCGCGCTCGGCATCAGGAACATCACCATTGCCGCGTCAAGCCTCGGCGCCGCTCACGACCCCGTGGCCCAGTACATTGAAGACGGCATCGTCACCGGCCTGCAGACTAGCGGAATCCGCGGAAAGATCGGCGAAGTGGTCAGCCATGGCAAACTGAAGACGCCGGCAATTCTGCGCAGCCACGGCGGCCGCGTGCGTGCCGTTGAAGAGGGCGAAGTCCATATCGACGTGGCGTTCATTGGCGCCCCCACAAGCGATGAATACGGCAACTGCCGCGCCGTCGGCGGCAAGAGCGACTGCGGCGTGCTTTCTTACGCCGTTGTTGATTCCGAGTACGCCGACAAAGTCGTCGTCATCACCGACACCATCGTGCCGTTTCCCAATTTCCCCGCGTCCGTAAAAGGCATCAACGTCGATTACGTTGTGAAAGTTGACGAAATCGGCAACCCGAAGAAAATCGCCTCGGCAGCCGCCCGCATGACTCAGAACCCCCGCGACCTCATGATGGCCGAGAACTGCGCAAAAATCATGGCAGCGACCCCCTGGTTCAAGGACGGATTCAGCTTCCAGACCGGCGTCGGCGGCCCGTCGTTGGCCGTGACCCGGTTCCTTGAGCCGCTCATGCGCGAGCGCAATATCAAAATGAGCTTTGCCGTCGGCGGCATGGCCGGCCCCATCTGCGAACTCCAGCACAAAGGCCTTGTCGGCGCCATCCTTGACACCCAGTGCTTTGACACAGCCGCCATTGAAGATATCCGCACTAATCCGAAGCATTACGAAATCACCGGCAGTGAGTATGCGAACCCCGCCAACAAAGGCGCGTTCATCAACAAGCTCGACTATGTCATCCTTGCTGCTCTCGAAGTTGACACCGATTTCAACGTCAACGTCATCACCGGTTCCGACGGCGTGCTCCGCGGCGCTCCCGGCGGACACCCCGACACAGCCGAGGCAGCGAAGTGCTGCATCATCGTCACCCCGCTGACCCGCGGCCGCATGGCCACCATCTGCGAGAAAGTCGTCACCGTCACAACCCCCGGCGAGTGCGTCGACGTCGTCGTCACCGATTACGGCGTGGCCGTAAACCCGCGGCGGCAGGACATCATCGACTGCCTCGACAAGGCCGGCATCAGACATGTGACCATCAAACAGCTGCAGGAAAAAGCCTACAGCCTCGTCGGCCGCCCCGATCCGCTCCAGTGGAACGAGAAAGTCGTGGCCGTCCTCGAAGCCCGCGACGGCAGTATCCTCGACGTGGTTAGAGAAATCAAGCCGTATGAACTGTAGAGACAAAGTTCAGACCATACAGAAAACCCCGTGTTTCCATGCCGGAAGCACGGGGTTTTTGCAGAACAAAAGCTGCCGCCCGGCTGGTGGTGATGTTATGCTCACCGCAGCCGCCCGAAGGCAGTATAATTGAAACAGCCCAGACTTTAACCAGAGAGGTGACCCTTTTTATGAACATCAGCGTGCTTCTGTTTGACGGTTTTGAGGCGCTTGACGCCTTCGGCCCCGTTGAGGTCTTCAGCAAGGCCGGCGGATGGAACATCGGCTTTTATTCTTTTACCGGCGGCATAGTGACGTGCGCGCAGGGGATAAAAGTTCAGACAGAGCCTTTCAGTTCTGCTGATAAAAGCGGAGTGCTGCTGGTGCCGGGCGGCATGGGCACGCGGCGCCTCGTCGGCGATGCGGCATTCCTTGAACAGCTGAAATCAGCTGCTGATAAAGCGTCATACTGCCTTTCAGTCTGCACAGGCAGTGCGCTGCTTGCCCGCTGCGGCGTGCTTGACGGGCGGCATGCCACGTCAAACAAGCGGGCCATGACGTGGGTAAAAGAACAGGGACCGGATGTTCTCTGGGAAAACCGTGCGCGCTGGGTCGCCGACGGAAAGTTTTTCACGTCGTCCGGCATTTCGGCAGGCATTGACATGGCGCTTGATTTTGTGCGCGCCCGCCTGGGCGAGCCGGCGGCGCTTGAAATTGCCGAACGCATGGAATACCTCTGGAACAGCGAAAGTACAAACGACCCGTACGCACGGGACTGACCGCGGAGGGCCGGGCTATGCGTTGCCTGCTGTTTCTCCGGAAGAAATTTTTTTATGCCAGCCCGCGCAGAAACATCAGAGACTGCAGGCGAAAATGCAGTGAGCGGCCTTGCCCCCCTCTCACCTCAGAAAGGAACACCGCTGAAGATCTGCAGTTCCATGGGAGCCTGCATCCAGAAACATTTTGTCAGCAGAAAAAGTGCTTCAGTTGGTGAGAAGTATCAGCTGCTTACTATAATTCTAATTCCAATAGCCGCCGTCCTGAGGGCTGTCATTGTCTTTCAGGGTTGAAAAACTCCTGCCGTTTCTTACGGCAGGAGTTTTTGTTTTAGGTAAATTGAAAGAAACGCAGGATAACTGCTGTGAATGTTCTCTGCCGGGCGCCATACATGAGGAAACAAGCTGTATGAGCAGCAGATGAAAGAGTAGGCAGTGTAAAGAAAATCTCAAGCTTCTTTAACGTAAACGCGGAAATTTTCAATGTCAGAGAAGTTCTTGGGAAATTTTTTCAGCGGTGTTTTTTATAAGCTGGATGTTCTTTTTCAGGCTGCGCTTCATGCGGTCAACGGGGCCGGAAATGCTGACTGCTGCAAGGGCTTGGTTGTTTGCATCAAGAACCGGAGCTGCCACGCAGAAAAGTCCGGCCTCGCTCTCCTCGTTGTCAACGGAGTATCCATCGCGGCGTATTCTTTCCAAGTCTTTTTTTAATTCTTCGGGGGAGGTAATGCTGTTAGGCGTGAGCGCAGAAAAATCGGCAAGCTTCATATAGGCGTCGAGATATGCTTCTGATTGATAGGCAAGAATAGCTTTTCCGCAGCCGACGACATGCGCCTTGCGGCGGAATCCTACCAGAGAATCCATATGAATGCTTGAGCTGCTTACAACCTTATCGACGAAGAGAAGATCAACGGCACCATCTAAAACACCCATGTGTGAAGTTTCCCCGCTCTCTGCGGTGAGTTCCATCAGATAGGGATGCGCTGCGCGCTCAATACCCATTTTGCGGATAACTGCGTTGCCAAGTGAAATAAATTTCAGTCCGAGATTATAGCGGGCATGGAGTGTTTTAGTTACGAATTTTTTTGATTCCAGCGTTGCAAGAATTCGGAAAAGTGAACTTTTCCCTATTCCTGTTTTTTCTGAAATTTCAGGGATACTGAGTTCCCCCTCTTTCCCCAACTCATCAATAACTTCGAGAGCATTGGAAAGGGAAGAAAGTATATATTTACTGTATGATTCTTTTTCGTCCATACTGGGTTCTCCTGACGCGCGTGATATGCTTTTGCTTCATTTACAGGCAGTCGAAAGTCTTTCGTTCAGTGAATGTACTGATTATAGCATAAAAAGCTGTACAGAATTTCGCTCTTTCGATGAAGGCAGGATTTTGTAAAACATAAGATGATTTCAAAATCAGGAAAAAGCTTGACAGTTAATGCATGTGGTGCTATGTTTCTTTATGTGAAGTTTGATTTCGCATAAAGAATTATTTTATGAAAGTTTTTCCATGAAATTAATGAAAGGGGGATTTTTAAATGCAGAAGATCAAGTTTTATGGAATAGGAGGACAAGGTGCGGTTACTGCGGCAAAAATTCTTTCGATCGCTGTGTCAGTGCATCAGAACGAATATGCCATTACGGTTCCGGCCTATGGCCATGAGCGGAGAGGAGCGCCGGTTTATGCGCACATCATAGTTGATAAAAAGCCTGTTCTGCTGAACTGCTATGTCTATGAGCCCGACATGATTGCGATTTTTGACGACAAACTCATTGACATGGGGGTCAACCTGGGTGAGGGCTGCAGTGAAAAGACTGTCTGCGTACTGAATACCGGCAGCCGCGAAATGGCAGATCGATATCGCAGAACATACGGACTGAAGAAGATTTTTATTTGTGATGCCACGGCAGCGGCACTAAGAAATATCAAACTGAACATACCCAATAGCGCTATGCTGGGTGCCATTGCAAAAACAGGCCTGGTTACAATTGACGCAGTGGCGGCAGCGCTTCGTGAAAGTTTTGGAAAAGGAGGAGAGAAAAATGTCAATGCCGCAGAAGATGCCTTCAAAAACACCTGTGAAGCGTAGAGTTCTTGGCCCCTGCTCTTATATCCTTTCTGCCGCGCATACTGGAACGTGGCGGTTAGAACGTCCTTCAGTTGATAAAAATCTCTGCATTCGCTGTGGAACATGCGCCAGGTATTGTCCAACTGCTTGTATAACAGTGACAAAAAACGAGAATCCGTTGATTTTTGACTGGGAATACTGCAAGGGATGCGGTATCTGTGCCAACGAATGTCCGAAGCAGGCTCTGAAAATGGTTCCTGAAGGGAGCGATGACTGATGGCTGTAAAAATGTTTGACGGCAACGGTGCTGCAGTTGAGGCAATCCGCCTGGCCCGTCCGAAGGTGATAGCAGCTTATCCTATTACGCCTCAGAGCTCTGTTGCTGAACACCTGTCCGAAGAAGTCGCTGACGGCAGAATCAAAGCCAACTATGTGCGGGTCGAATCGGAGCACACTGCTATGTCAGTAAGTATCGGTGCACAGCTGACGGGTGTCAGAGTGGCCACTGCAACGTCGTCTGTGGGACTTGCACTAATGCACGAAGTTTGCGGTGTGGCAGCCGGCTGCCGTGTTCCCATTGTGATGCCTGTAGTCAACCGTTCGCTGGTAGCTCCATGGTCACTGTGGTGTGATCATTCTGACACCATGGCTGAGCGCGATACTGGCTGGCTTCAGTATTACTGCGCCAATGTACAGGAGATTCTTGACCTGATTCTCTGCGCATACCGTATCGCCGAACACGAAGACGTAATGACACCTGCAATGGTCTGTTACGACGGATTTTATCTGTCCCATTCCATGCAGCGCGTGGACACTCCTTCTGACGAAGAAGCGTGGGATTTTGTGAAACCCTATGTCCGTAAAAATATGTATCTTGATCCGGACGATGTGATGTTCATTAACGATCTGTGCCCTACGTCCGAGCATACAGAAATGAAATATCAGCAGATGGTGGGGTTCAGAAAGGCTGCTGAAGTGACAAAATCTGTTTTTGCTGAATATGAGAAACGTTTTGGCAGAAAAATGTACACTGTCGAGCCTTACTGCCTTGAAGACGCAGAGGTAGCGGTAGTGACAATCGGCTCTATGGCAGGCACATGTAAGTACGTTGTCAATCAGCTGCGGGAAAAAGGGATCAGGGCTGGTGCATTGAGGATCTGTATGTTTAGACCTTTCCCCGCTGAAGAGGTCGCCGAGGCGCTGAAAAATGTCAGGGTGATTGGCGTTGTTGACCGTTCCAGCGGTCTTGGAGCAGCACAGGGCCCGGTTTGCTCTGAAGTGAAGGCAGCGCTTTATGATGCCGGCTGTAGGGCGAGAGTATTTCCGTTTGTGGGCGGCATTGCCGGAAGAGATATCTCTGACGGCTCTTTCCGTAAAATTTTCGGCCAGCTGCTTGATGTAAAAGATGGAAAGTCAGATAAATGCGATGTCTGGTTTGACGTCCGCAGCGACGCAATGACGATCAGGGAGGTTGAAGCATCATGCTGATCTGCAAAGTCCAGCCTAAAGGATGTGTTTCCCAGGGAATCAGCACGTGTCAGGGCTGTATGATTGACGTGATTTTCCGCAACGTGCTGGAGATTATGGGGAAAGATACCGTGCTTGTGATCCCTCCAGGGTGTGCAGCGCAGTTTTCAGGTACTGGCCCGGAGGCGTCCGTGACCGTGGCCGGCATTCAGGGAAATCTGGAGAACTCAGCGGCTATTGCCAGCGGAATATCAGAAGGGTTCAAAGCCCAGGGCAACGACCATACCAGAGTTGTTGTGCTTGCCGGCGACGGTGCGACAGTGGACATTGGCATACAGTCTCTCAGCGGCGCTATGGAACGCAACGAAGATATTCTTTATATCTGCTACGACAATGAAGCCTACATGAATACAGGCATTCAGGGATCCAGTTCCACGCCCTACGGCGCCTCCACAACTACAACACCAGCCGGAAAACCGGTGAACAGCAAAGATCTGATTCAGATCGTCATGGCTCATCACGTTCCTTATGCGGCCACTGCTTCCATAGCCAATATTCCTGACCTGAGAAGAAAGGTCCAGAAGGCGAAAGACATCAGAGGCTGCCGTGTGATTCATGTTATGAGTCCCTGTCCGACGGGCTGGGGATATAAATCAGCTAAAACAGTTGAAGTTGCTCGTGATGCCATTAATTCAGGTGCGTGGGTGCTTCTTGAATATGAAGACGGCAAAGTAACGCTTGGCGCAAAACCTTCCAATCTCGGGCACATGGAAAAATACATCGGAGAGCAGAAACGTTTCAGCGGCGTCAGTGAAGAACAGCTGAAATGCATGAACGAACATGTCACAGCCCGTTACGAATATCTCTCAAAACTGTCAGCTCTGTAAAACAGTGCGGGGGCGATGATAAATGGATAGCACAAAAAAAGGTAATGCAAAAAAGACTTATATTGAACTGGCTGTTGCGGTCCTGTTCTATCTGATATTTTCAAGGATCGTGCCGCCTCAGGGACTTTCTCCTGAAGGCTGGAAAGCCATTCTGTTTATGATTGTCTGCGTCTTTGTCTGGTGTACGGAAATTGTCCCCATCGGCATTTCTTCGTGTTTTCTGATGTTTATTCCGGCATTTCTGGGGATACAGAAAACATCAAATGTCCTTGCGAATTTTGGTATTGCGACGATGTTTTTTGTTCTTGGAGCACTGGTGATTGCAAAAGTGTTTATTGACACCGGACTCGGATACCGTTTTTCCCTGTACATTACCCCCATGTTCGGGAGCAGGAGCAGTATGGTGCTCCTGGCATTCATGCTTTGCGGCTGTCTGATTTCCAGCGTACTCGTTGATATTCCCACGGCAATTATTCTGGCCGGCATTGCCTATCCTCTTTTAAAGGACAGCGGATGTGAGCCAGGCAGAAGCAATTTCGGCAAAGCTATTATGATGGGTATTCCCATAGCAACAGCGATCGGCGGAATTGCCACGCCCGCGGGCTCAGGATTGAATATACTGACCATTAACCTTCTCAACAATATTGCCGGAGCAAATATCAGCTTCATGCAGTGGACAAAAATAGGATTCCCGATGGCGCTGATCCTGTTGGTAATCGCATGGATTGTTATCTGTCTCATTTTCAGGCCGGAGATCAGTGAAGTCAGCGGGTTGTCAAATATCAGGAAAAAGAGACAGGAACTCGGCCCCATGACAAAAGACGAAAAGAAATTTCTTTTCATCTTTGTCTGCGTGATGATCTTGTGGTTTACTCAGTCAATTACTAAAATAGAGACAGCATTTGCTTCACTGCTCGCAGTCAGCGTTTTCTTCTTGCCCGGGGTTGACCTGATGGATTGGGACAGAGCAAAAAGTGCGATCAGCTGGGACTCGATTTTCCTGATGGGGGCTGCAAATGCAATTGCCATGATCCTGGCGCAGAAAGGTGCGGCTAAGTGGCTCAGCGATACCCTTCTCGGCGGTCTCGCCGGAAGTTCGCTGTTTACAATGCTGTGTATCATTACTGCTTTTGGTATTTTCAGTCATATTCTGGTGCCTGTGGCGAATGCAGTTCTTTCTGTCTGCGTGCCTATTGTGGCCGCATTGGCTTCAAAGGCTGCCGTCGACCCGCTTCTGCTGGTGCTTCCGCTGGGTTTTACGGCCTCTGCGGTATTTATCATCCCGCTTGACCCAATTCCGCTTACAACTTATGGCTATGGCTACTGGAAGCTGCCGGAAATGGCCAAGCCGGGGCTGGTGGTTTCGCTGTTCTGGATTCCGATCTGCGCAGCCTGCATCATGCTAGGGGCGCGGCTGGGAGTAATCTGATGCTCTTTGACAGCACAAAATAAAAAAACCGGGGGTCAGCGTTGTGAAATGATCCCTGGTTTTTTGCTGAAAGAAGTTTGGAAAGAGGTAAAACAGATGAAAGTAATTACACGGAAAGAAGCGGCGGCTCTCATTAAAGACGGCATGACGGTCGCAGTAGGCGGTTTCGGTTCACACTGCGTGCCGGATGAGCTTCTACTCGGTATAGAAGAGCGGTACCGTGAGGAAAAGCATCCTCACGGCATTACAATTATTTCCGGTATTTGTACAGGAAATAACCTTTTTGACGATATCGGACATAACAGACTGTGCGAGGAAGGGCTTTTAGGGACAGTTATCGCAGCACACTTCAAAAACGGGGCAGCTCTTGACCGGCTGATTTCAGACAATAAAGCTGCCGGCTATGCACTGCCGCTGGGAGTTATTATGGATCTGCTCCGCGCTTCTGCCGCAAAAGCTCCGGGAATAGTTACCCGTGTCGGCCTCCGAACCTATGTAGACCCGCGGATTGAAGGCCCGGCAGTAAACCGGAAAGCGAAAGAACAGAACAGAAAAATTGTTTCTATTCTGAACCTTGATGGCCGCGATTATCTGTTTTACCGTTCATTTAATGTGGATGCCTGCGTGATCCGCGGTACCTGTGCAGATGAAGACGGCAACATCTCTTTTGATCATGAAGACATTCAGGAAGCCCAGTATCATATGGCAGTTGCCGCGCACAATAACGGCGGAATAGTGATAGTTCAGGTGGAAAAAATTGTTTCGCGCGGCACCATCCCTGCAAGAAGCGTTAAACTGAATCATGTGCTGGTTGATTATGTGGTTGTCTCAGAACCGGAAAACCATAAACAGAATTATGGAACAGGTGCGTACCTGCCTGAACTGAGCGGCCAATGCAGAATCCCCGTATCGGCAATAAAGCCTATGCCGTTGAATGTGCGCAAGGTTATTGCGCGCAGAGCGGTTATGGAACTCAAACCAAATAGTGTGATCAATCTTGGAATCGGTATGCCTTCCGGAGTAGGCAATGTAGCTAATGAAGAAGGCATTACCGGCATGACACTTTCCCTCGAATCCGGGCCACTGGGAGGAGTGCCACTTGAAGGCATTGGGTTTGGAAGTTCGATTAACGCAGAAAGCATAACTCAATGTGTCGATACGTTTGACTTTTATGACGGCGGGGGACTTGACAGCACATTCCTTGGAATTGCTGAGATTGACGAAAACGGCGATGTCAACGTCTCACGCTTTGGAAAAAGCACCGCCGGTCCGGGCGGCTTCATCAACATTACTCAGAGCACATCGCAGGTGTTTTTTATTGGAAACTTTACGGCCGGCAAATCTGAAATGGAGATCAGGGACGGTCGGCTGAAGATAATCAGGGATGGCGGGCATATAAAATTTGTTAAAAAGGTTCAGCAAATTACTTTTTCAGCAGATTATGCCAGAGAAACAGGCCAGAGAGTGCTGTATATCACAGAACGTGCTGTGTTCCAGCTGGCTGACCGCGGTATAAAACTGATAGAAAAAGCACCTGGTGTGGATCTGCAGAGAGACATTCTCGATAAGATGGAATTTAAGCCTCTCCTTGCTGATGAAATCAAGGAAATGGATTCGAGAATCTTCGAAGAACAGCGTATGGGACTTAACGGTTGATATATGTCAGGCGGAGAGGCGCAAGTCTCTCCACTGTCTTGGTATGCAGACTTTTTCACGGCAGAAATCCGGCTCAAAAGGTTGAACAGCAATAATTCTGAGTCTGATGGTTGTTAAAGAAGAGAGTGCAGGATAAAAGTGAGCACTTTGCAGTCATAGCTTCATCAGCATAAGGAAAATTGTCGCCATGACCTGTTTCTGTTCTGCTGTTAATGGACACAAAAAAACTGACATTTTCCTGATATGACAGTATGAAAGCCCGTTTTGTTTTTAGAAGAGTGCGTTCTCTCTGCAGTTCCGGATGCTGAACGGAATTTTCGGACAGAAAAACAGATCAGGTATGCCAGCTATCTTTCTGATACACGATGTCGGGCCTGCAATTGCAGTTTGCGGTTTAGCTGCGGCATTTAGCCGGGCATTTTTCAGGGCTGGCGGTATGTCTTTGAATAAATTGAAAAATACGAAAAAATACAATTTGCATACTTGACAGAAAATTTTTTCTTGATAGAATACTCTACAATACAAAATCTGCGGTACATATTTTGAAAGGGAGGGTCTGCAGTGAATAAGTTTTTCTCTGTTTCTGCACTGGTGCTCGCGCTAGACGGCTGCGGATCTCTTCCGGAGCCGCCGCTGCTGCGTGCCTTTGAATTGGCGTAAAATTCGGCATGCTGCAAACTGGCAGTTTCAGACCGGGATCCGTATCAATGCGGGTCCCGGTCTTTTTTTGCGGATTTTTTAATGGAGGCGGAAAGATGAAAAAGCGCATTGCGGTGATTGAGGGCGACTATTCCGGTCCGGAAGTGGTGCATCAGGCGGTGTCTGTTTTGAAGCGCACTGCGGATGTTTTCGGCCATGAGTTTGAATTTGAAAAGGTTCTCATGGGCGGTGAGGCTGTTGAAAAGACCGGCACGCCTCTTCCCGACGAAACTCTGGAAAAGTGCCTGGAATCTGACAGCGTGCTTCTGGGCGCTGTGGGCGGTCCGAAATACGACGGCGTGCCAAGGGAGATGCGCCCTGAACGGGGGCTGCTGAAGCTGCGCGCGGGCATGGAATTGTACGCAAATCTGCGTCCGGCGCGGGTGTTTCCGCAGCTGGCTGCGGCGTCGCCGCTCAGAAAAGATCTTGTGGCTGAGGGCATTGATTTTGTCATTGTGCGCGAGCTGACGGGAGGCATCTACTTTGGTTCTCACAGGACGTCAGAGGAAAACGGCCGGCGCCGCGCCGAGGACGTGATGAGCTACAGCGCTGACGAGATTGACCGGATTCTCCGTGTCGGCTTTGAGACGGCGAGGAAACGCCGCCGCGGGCTTGTCTCGGTTGACAAATCAAATGTGCTTGACTGTTCAAGGCTCTGGAATGAGCGGTTCCGGGCCATGTCGGAAAAGTACCCTGACGTCAGCGTCCGCAGCATGCTGGTTGACAACGCTGCCATGCAGATTGTGAGGAAGCCGTCGCAGTTCGATGTGATTGTCACTGAGAACATGTTCGGCGACGTTCTTTCTGACGAAGCCAGCATGATCACTGGGTCTATCGGCCTGATTCCGTCGGCCAGCCTGGGGGACTCGGGCTGCGGGCTGTACGAGCCGATTCACGGCTCGGCGCCTGACATTGCGGGAAGGGACGCCGTGAATCCCATCGGCACGGTTCTCTCAGGCGCTATGATGCTGAAGTATTCGTTCGGCATGGAAGAGGAAAGCAGTGCGGTGAACGCCGCAGTGAATCAGGTGCTTGATGAGGGCTGGCGCACCGCCGACATTATGAGCGAAGGCATGAAACTGGCAGGCACTGCGCAGATGGGTGCCCTGATCTGTGAGCATATTGGCAGGTAAAGGAGAGAGACTGAAAATGAATATGGCTGAGATTTCCCTGATTGTGTTTGCGGGCGTGATCGCCCTTGGTGCCGCGACCCATAAGAACTGCGGCGTTATTGCCCTGGTGGCGGCATATATTCTGGGCGTTTTCTGCCTCGGCATGAAGCCTGCCGATATTTATGCCAAGGGCTGGCCGATGGGGGTCTTCTTCATGGCGCTGTCCACCACGTTTCTGTTTGCAATTGCCAATGTCAACGGCACTATTGAGGTGATGGCAAAGAACATTGCCTATTTTGCCCATGGCAGCGCCAGGCTGCTTCCGCTGGTTTTCTTCGCCGGGGGTGCCCTGATTTCGGGAATCGGCGCGGGCGGCCTTGTCATTGCTGTGATTGCACCTATTGCGCTTTACATTGCCGTTGAGAACAAAATTCCTGTGCTGATGATGTCCCTTGTGACGATGGGAGGCATCATGGTCGGCGGTCTTTCGCCCGTTGCCATCAACGGACTTGTGGCCAACCGTCTCGCGGCCGAGCAGAACATTCCGGGTTACAGTTATATTCAGCTGTGGGCTCCCTACGCTGTCGCCATGACGCTGTTTTCTCTCGGCGCTTATGTGGTGATGGGCGGATTCAGGCTGCCGCACAGTGAAAACAGCGGGGTTTCTTCGCTGATGCCTTTTGACAGAAAGCAGACCATGACTCTTGCTGCCATTGCTGTGCTGCTGATCGGCGTGATTGCTTTCGGGCAGAACCTCGGACTTCTGGCGTTTGCCTGCGCCGGCGTGCTGATTCTGTTCAACGCGGCTGACCAGAAAAAGGTATTTGCGGCCACGCCGTGGGCGACGCTGATCCTGATCTGCGGCATGTCGGTGCTGCTGAAAGTGGTTGTGACTGCCGGCGGTTTTACGTACCTTGAAGATCTTGTAAAGAGCACGATGAACGCTAAAACAGTAAGGCCGGCGTTTGTCGCTCTGGGCGGGGTCATGGGCGCGGTCTCAAGCGGAACAGGCGTTGTCATGCCTACGCTGATTCCGATGGCGGCGGATGTGGCAAAGCAGCCCGGCATGGGGACGGCCATTGAACTGATTACGGCAGTGGTTGTCGGCACAAACGGCGTTGTCATCAGCCCGCTTTCCACGGTCGGCGCGCTCTGTCTGGCCGGCGCTCCCGCAAGCGTTGACCGCAACAGGCTTTACAATCAGCTGCTTCTTTCGGCGGTCTGCTTTACTGTGCTGTGCGCGGCGGCGGCGTATTTCGGCCTTTTCTGATACTCCACTCTTCCATATATACAGGCAGGAGGCCGGCGGATGTACTCCGCCGGCCTCCTGCCTGCAATGTGTCCTATTCATGTGATTCTGTGAGCCGGGAGAACCCGGCAGGCCTGCCTTCCGAACTTTCCGAGGCGTCCGGGGCTGCAGGGGTGGGAAAAGCGCTGCCTGGGTCAGTCTGCCTTTCTGATCTGGCGTACCACGTCAATAACGGTGCCGTCGCGCCATTCCACGACTCCCACAATTTTATCCGTCATTTCGACGGGGTCCATGGGGCCTGACAGTTCTTTTGCCTTGTCGGCCAGCTCGTCCATGGAAATGACGGGCACGCCGCGGATGTTCTTCACAGCTTCCGCAAGGTCGGTACGGCGCGGGTTGACGGTGATTCCGTATTCTGTGACAAGCGCATCGACGCATTCGCCCGGCGTCGTCACGGTCAGCACTTTGTCTGTAACGCAGGGGATGCGGCCGCGCAGAAGCGGCTGGGCGATGACGGTCAGCTTGGCGCCAGCTGCCGTGTCTTGATGTCCGCCGATGCCGTGAAGCAGGGCGCCGTCGGCTTCTGTGTTCACATTGACGTTGAAATCACGGTCAACCTCTGTCGCTCCGAGTATCACCACGTCGAGCATGTTGACGGCAGCGCCGCGGTTCCACGGATTGGCATACATGTCGGCGGAAATTTCCACATGACGGGGATCCTCAGCGATTGATTTGACGGCTCCGAGGTCGAAGGACTGCACATCCAGCAGTTTGCTGAGAAGGCCTTCGTGAAGCAGTTCGACAAAATAGCTCGTGATGCCGCCGAGACCGAAACTTCCCTTGATGCCTCTTTTGATCATGGCCTCTTTCATAAACGCGGTGACGGCCAGTGATATTCCGCCGGCACCGGTCTGGAAGGAAATGCCGTTTTTAAAGTACGGCGAGGCTTCAATAAGTTTTGAGGCGTAACGGGCAATCAGAAGGCGCATCGGGTCGCGGGTCACCTTTGTGGTTCCCGAGACGATGCCCGACGGGTCGCCGATGCTGGGAACGGCAACGACATAATCGGCCTGAGTCTGGCTGATTGATATGGGCGAGTTCGGATAGGGAACAAGGTTGTCTGTAACGGCAACCACGCAGTCAGCATACTGGCAGTCGGTAAAGGCATAGCCCATGGAGCCGCAGGCTGACCTGCCCTGCACGCCGTTGATGTTGCCGCAGCAGTCGCACGACGGCGCGGCGACAAAGGCAACGTCAATATGAACGTCGCCGGACATCACGGCTCTCGGGCGTCCGCCGTGGCTGCGCAGCACGACGGGAACTTCCATGCCGCCCTCAGAAACCATGCGTCCGATGGGCCCGTTGACTGACCCCATGATGCGTGAAATGACTCCGGATCTGATGTGGTCGATCAGATGCCTGTGCACGTCAAAGAGGGCAGAGGGGAAAAGCGTCAGATCGCGGATGCCCATTTCGGCGCAGGCGTCAATGACCTGATTGACGACGTAGTCGCCGTTTCTCATGTGGTGATGGAATGAGATGGTCATGCCGCTTTTCAGGCCGGAAGCGGAAATGGCAGCCTTGATGTCGGGCAGGACTTTGCTGCGGCGGTCAGGCAGGGACATGCGCAGCACGCGGCCTGAGGCCCTGCCTTCAGGGATTCGTGAAAATGCGCCGGCAAAGGGTTTTGCCGGGCCGTAACCGGGAATAAAGTCGGGAATTTCCCGTCCAGCAGCGTTGATCGGCATGTTATTCCCCCTCCTTTTTCAGTCCGGCTTTAACCAGAGTATATTCAGCGCGTCTGACAACGGGGATGTCAACCATCCGTCCGTCGACGGAAACGGCGCCGAGGCCGCGTTTGCGGGCGTCCTCTGCCGCGGCGATGATGCGCTGTGCTTTTTCGATTTCCTTTTCGGTCGGCGTGAACACCTCATGAATGATGGGAATCTGGTTGGGGTGAATCACGCTCTTGCCGTCAAAGCCGAGCTGCTTTGAAAGCTCGGCGTCCTTCCGCAGGCCCTCGTCGTCGCTGACTCTCGGGAACATGGAATCAATGGCGTTGACGCCGGCGGCGCGTGCGGCAATGACGATCATCTTGCGGGTCCATTCCAGCTCGATGCCGTCCTGCGAGCGGCTTGTCCTGAGGTCGGCTACCAGATCCTCGCCGCCGGGCAGTATGGCTGTGATGCGCTTTGAGGCTGTCGCAATGTCATAGGCGTGCCAGACGCCGTAAGCCGTTTCAAGAATGCAGAAGATTTTTGTGTGCCCCTGGGGTATGCCGTATTTGTCTTCCAGAATGGAAAGCTCCTCGTCAACGTCTTTGATGGTCTGGACGGAGTCGGCTTTGGGAAGGCGGATGCCGTCAAGTCTTTTATACGGAATGACGGCCTCAAGGTCTTTTTTCCAGAAAGGCGTGTC
>CAZDXA010000014.1:0-47032 GCA_964509435.1 uncultured Synergistaceae bacterium
CAAATGTCTGTTTTCTGTCCCGTATCTGTTCCGAAACGATAAAAAAAAGAGAAACATTGTGAATGAAAAAATGGTTCAGCGGCCCGCCGGGCCTTGCCTCTGCGCGGCAATGAAGGCGGCCGGCGCAGCGCGGAACAGAATGCTTATTTTTTCCGGCGGCAGCAGGAAGAACAGGATTGAAGTACGTCATTTTGATGAATCATTTAACCTTGCAAAGCATAAAAAGGACGTTTTTTTTAACAAGTGCTGCAGAGGTTTTTCAGGCCTGAATCCTTGTCGTATCAAGCTTTTGAGCTAATTATGACTTAAAATTTTATTTAAATAGTCTGTGAAAATTTTTTCATTTTGCCATTGCCACATTCCGCTTTTGGGTGATATGATAACGGTAATCATAAGTATCATTTTATCCTTAAGCCGGTGTTAAAAGTTTTTCAGACCGGAAACGCAATTTTTTCTGCGTGAAAATGTTTCTGAAAAACAGAATTGGAACTTTCCATCAATTACAAAATGGTGTACAATATACAACGAAACTTGTGAATTGAGACATTTGACGATAAAAAGACTGATTTAGTTTAAATCTCAAGTTTGTGGAGTGCATTCTATGGAAAAGAGTAATTCCGTCAGACCGGCTGTTCCCGGGCCGGTTCCCCGCAGGAATAAACCGCGCGCCTGGCTGCTTTCGCAGAAGCTGATGCTGATGTCGGCGCTCATCGTATTCATGACCATCGGGCTTACAACCTTCATGGTGATCCGTCTCAATCTGAAGCTTCAGACCCATCGGATTGAAACCACTCTGCATGACTTCGGCGAAATGGTGGCCGTGAATCCCATGGTTGTGGAGGCCTTTCAGAAAGGACACGCTGACGTTTCCCTTGACAAATACCTGGACAACTTTGTGAACGGCCTTCATGACATAGACGTGATCACACTGGCCGACATGAACTCGCAGCGGCTGTATCATATCGACAAAAAACTTGTCGGCGCGAAGTTCGTGGGCGGCGACGAGGCCAGGGCTCTGAAGGGGGAAAGCTACTTTTCCCGCGCGACCGGAACTCTCGGCGAGCAGATCCGCTATTTCTGCCCGGTGTACGAGCCCCGGGGCGGAAAACAGCTTGGCTTTGCGATGGTCAGCGCCCTGATGAGCACAATTCACTCTCAGCAGCACCAGATTTATGTGTCGCATTTCCGCATCATGCTGCTCATCATGGGCATCGCGCTTCTGCTGACATGGTACAGTGCGGCGCGCATCAAGAAATCGCTTCTGGGCTATGAACCCGGGCAGCTATCCGAGTCATACCTGGAGCGCGTTGAAGTGCTCAACTCCCTCGAGGAAGGCATTATCGCCGTCGACTCCGAGGGGTATATCACGCTGGCAAACAGGGCGGCGGCCAACATGCTGCGTCTGCATCACGATGACATTGGCACCAAGCGTCTTGACGAGCTGTATCCCCAGGTCCGGATCGGTGAGGTTCTGGCCGGAGGGCAGCCTCTCTACAACAGCGGAATCACTTTCGGCGATGTCAACATCATCTGCAGCAGAATCCCGCTGAAAGAAGAAAACACCATTGTGGGCGGCGTTGCCATTCTGCGCAACCGCACGGAAATGACCCGTATGGCCGAGGAACTGACAGGCGTCAATCACATGATTGACGCGCTGCGCAGCAACACCCACGAGTTCATGAACCGCATGCAGGTGATTCTCGGTCTCCTGAGGATCGGCGAGCCTCAGCAGGCTGAAAAGTATATTGTGACAATCTCGCGCGAGCAGGCTGACGTAATCGGCCCTGTTCTGCAGAAGATTCAGAATAAAAATCTCGGCGCGCTGATTCTGGGCAAAATGTCCCACTGCCGCGAGCTGGACATCAGCTTCAGCCTGGCGAGCAGCAGCTACGTGCCGGCGGCGAGCGAGTTCCTTTCAGGGAATGACATTGAGACAGTTGTAGAAAATCTCGTTGAAAATGCTATTGAGGCGGTCAATTCAAAGGCAAAGGATGACGGTGACCGTGAAGTTTCGCTGATGATCTATGAGGATCACCGCAGCCTGATGATCGCCGTTGACGATACCGGCGAAGGCTACACGCCTGAAGAGCTGGAACAGGTACGCAGAGGCGGAAACATTGTCAAGGGACGGCACCGCGGCACAGGCTTGCGGCTGGTTCAGTCGGTGATCGATTCCAACAATGGTGAACTGCAGATAGATTCAGATAAGGATGAGGGAACATCAGTTACAGTATGTTTTACAAGGAGGGGTAACTGTGATTAAGACAATTATTGTAGAAGACGACCCGATGGTTGCACAGATCAACAGACGCTATCTTGATACTGCAAACGACATTCAGGTGGCGGCTGTCTTTGACAACGGAAAGGATGCGCTTGCCTATATCGAGGATGAAGAGCCCGATCTGATTATTCTCGATGTCTACATGCCCGTCATGAACGGCCTTGAACTGCTTCGCGAAATCCGCAAGGAAGACATTCAGTCTGACGTGATTATGGTCACCGCCGCCAATGACGTGAAGAACGTAGAGGAAGCTCTGCGTCTGGGCATTGTGGATTACCTCGTCAAGCCCTTTGAGTATGAGCGCTTCATGGAAGCCATTGAAAAATACCGCAAGAAGGCCCATGTCCTGAAGGATTCTTCAACGCTCAACCAGGATGCCATCGACGCGCTTGTCAGCGTCGGCGCACCTCAGCCTCAGGCGCCCGTCCGCGACCTGAAGAAGGGGCTTCAGCAGAGAACTCTTGACATGATCCGTTCGCACCTTGAAAAAATGAAGGGCGAAACCTGCACCTGCGACACGCTCGCCGGCGTGGTAGGCCTTTCAAAAGTGACTGTCCGCCGCTATCTCAACTATCTTGCTGAGATCGGCGAGATTGACAGTTCCGTGGATTATGAGACGGGCGGCCGTCCCTGCATCAAGTATTTCATCCGTCCCGATTCAGCGGATAAAAAGGATGAAAACGCAGCTGATGCGTCTGCTGCGGAAAGCACAACAGAGGAAAAAGAGTAGTCTCCCGTTCTGTCTTTCCCGAATTTTCCGGCATGCGCCGGAATCCGGCCCCTCTGAATAAAACATAATGTCATGCCGCTGCGGCGCTTTTTCAGGCGCCGCATGCCGGCGTGGATTGAGGAAGGAATTCGTCCCAGCCGGAAAGACTGGCCTGTTGTGAAAAACGCCCGGGGCAGCGGTGCGTTTTCTGCAGCAGCATAAAGAGAGAGGACAAAAATGCTGGCCCTGACAGAAAACAGTCATGTTTTTTCAGTGCGCCGCAGCGGCGCGCTCAGGCGCAAGGCGGTCAAAAAAACAGAAGCGGTTCCCGGATAGCACGTTCTGTTCCGAGGCCGCTTCTTTATTTTTAACTGTCTTTTTTTACTGTGTTCAGCTCCTGCGGGCGTGCCGCCAGAGCTGCCGGAATGAGTCTGCGCAAAGACTGGCTGAAGCCGACAAAGGGCTTTCTTCCGGCGGTCAGAACTCAATGGAAGGATGTTCCCTGTCTACAAAACCTGTAATCACACTGCTGCAGCCGAAAAACCGCGTACACAGGCCGGCCAGTTCCTGCCGGGCGGCCATGATCGCGTCCCTGTTGGCATCGGCAAAACCGTCGATGGGAAAGAAAATGTCACGGCTCTCCGGGCCGATTTTGCCCAGCTCGCTCTGGCGCCAGATCCAGTGCCGCGTGCAGATGCGGCTTCCTGACGCATAGGTCAGCTCACCGGCAGGCATCTGCTCTGCCGCGGTTTCGCCGAACGGCACAAACGTATCACCTTCGCGTGAAAAACGCACTTCAATGCCGTCAGTGCCCGCCATCCTGCTGATGTCATGGGCTCCCATGGGCAGAACGTATTTCAGAGACAGCGCGTTTCCGAGATCCACGATGCCGTTGATGTGCGGCATTTCCTTGCCCTTGCTGATGCGCGTGAACAACGCCTCAATGGAACTCATAAACTTGTTGGGGTTGATGCCCAGAGAACGGAATGCCTCACGGTACGGCAGTATGGCCGGATCCTCCTTTACTTTTCTGCCCTGATAGCGCTGTGCCGCTGCGGCTGCAGCGGCGTCAAGCATCGACTCAATTTCAGGATAGCTCCGTGAGTTGTCAATGCCCCGCGCAGCGACCACGCCAAAACAGACCTGAGGCAGCTTTTCAAAAACGGCCGCTTCAACACTGAATTTCATCTTGAAAACCTCCTGCCGGAATAATTCCTGTAAAATAGAAGAGGTACTGCCTCATTATAAATGTTTTTGAAATTTTCTGCACGGCAGGCGAGGTTCTGCCCTGCTGAACCTCAGTTCATGCCATCTGCACCTGCAGTGCTGCCGGCCTGTGGCGGCACGTGCGGAAACGGAAGAAATGGAGAGAAAATGAAAATCTGCGTGTACTGTTCTTCATCAAAGAAACTGAATGGAAAATACTATGCTGCCGGACTTGATTTCGGACGCGCCCTGGCACGGCGCGGACATTCGCTGATTTACGGCGGATACGGAGAGGGCATCATGGGACAGGTAGCCCGCGGCGTTTCCGGCTGCGGCGGGAAAATCACCGCCGTGGTGCCGCGGATCTTTGACCGGCCTGATTTCATCTACGGGAACTGTGCTGAAATTGTAAAAACAGCCGACATGCGCAGCCGCAAGCAGACCATGGAATGCCTTGCCGACTGTTTTGCTGTGCTTCCCGGCGGCATCGGCACGCTGGATGAAATGTTTGAGGCCTGCTGCCTGAATATTCTCGGCGAACTGAAGAAGCCGCTGGGCATTCTGAACACGGCGGGCTTTTACGACCCGCTCCGCGAAATGATGGAGAAGTGCGCCCGCGAAGGCTTTCTGAACTATGGAAACGCCGAACTCCGTTTTTTTGACACGGCCGAGGCGCTGCTGGATGCTCTGGAAGCCTCAGCCGGCGGCAGGCGGACGGATCAGTCCTGAAGTCTGTGAGATCCGCTCGGACAGACGGTTTGAACCTTCTGCCCTGACGTTTCTGAGTGAGAACGGCACAGCACATTCTGTTTTTCAGAATCCTTTCCTGATCAGCCTTCTGCGCCGCGCCTTCTGAAAACGCCCCGCCCGGAGCCTCTCAGCGGCCGGGCGGCTTTGTTTCATGCGGCTGCCTGTACGCCTGTTTTTGAACGTACGGCCCGGGACAGCGTTTTGTATTTTGTCTGAACGGGGCTTCCAGTCTCTTTTGCCTGCACAAGAGAAAATGAACAGCAGAAGAAAAGCGGACGGATATGGATTTTCAGAACCGCATGCCCCGGCTGGCATTTCCCGCAGCCGCAATTAATAATTTTCCCGCTGCGCGTGTTATGCGGCGCGGAGGGATGATTCCGGGGGCCGTAATGTCCGTGGTCCCTGACGGCGGCGTTCATGCCGGCGCTGTGTTTCCGCGGCCTGTGGAAAACTGAAAACTGTGCCCCCGGCTTGAAAATTGCCGTTTCCGGCAGCTGGCAGGTTCGAAATTGCCATACGCGTACGGGCATTTTAAGCGCGGCAGTGATCCGTTCCCGGCCCTGCGCCGGGAACATCTGCAGAACGTGAAAGCGGGAGGCTGTCTGTATGCAGACAGTCTCCCGCTTTTTAATGCTGGTGATTTTACAGTACCGCTTTTGCGGCGGCACGGAGAGCGTCAATCATTTTAGTGACAGTTTCATCGCTGCAGACCACGGGCGGCGTGTAGACTACCGCGCGGTCAAGAACGGCATCGCTCTTTTTCATGGTCTCTGGCGCGTAGGACGGCGCGATTGTGCCGTTGATGTTTCTGCCGCTCAGCTCGTTGAGGGCCTTCCAGTGCCTGGCGTAGTGCCAGGTGTTGTCGCCGATGATGCCGACGGGCATGCCTTTTTCCTTCGTAACTGCCTGGAATTTTCTGGCCGCTTCGGCGGTGGGAAGCAGGAACACGATGAACGTGGCGATGTCGCCGTCGGGATTGGGAACGTCGCGGCGTTTCAGGCCGGTGTCTTTTACGCCTTCAAGCACTCTGCGCTTAGTGCCGCGGAGCAGGCCGAGGGCGTAGTCCATTTTCTTCAGCGCCACGAGGCCGAGGGCGCCTTCCAGCTCGCTCATGCGAAAGTTCAGTCCGAGCCCGCACTTGTCCTCGTCGCCGCGCTCGATGTCGAGACGATGCACATGGCCGTGATCGTGATAGTATTCCATTTTCTTGTACAGCGCGTCGTCGTCGGTGACCAGCGCGCCGCCCTCGCCGACGGTCACGTATTTGTTGGGGTCGAAGCTGTAGGCGCCCCACAGGCCGAAGGTGCCGAGTGCCTTGCCGTGATAGGTGCCGCCGGTGACCTCGCAGCTGTCCTCCACGACGGGGATGCCGTGCTTTTTCCCGATCTCAAGGATCGGCTCGAGACGGGTAGCCGCACCGAACATGTGAACCGGCATGATGGCTTTGGTGCGCGGCGATATTTTGCTCTCAACCGAGGCGGGATCCATGCCCAGGGTTTCGTCGATGTCGGCGAGCACAGGCACTGCGCCGCATCCGATGATGGCTTCAACGGTGGCAATGAACGTGAAGGTCGGGACAATGACTTCGTCGCCGGGCTGAATTCCCATGGCCTTAAGGCCGACAAACAGAGCCGACGTGCCGTTGTTCACGGCCAGCGCGTGTTTTGCGCCAAGGCGTTTGGCGAGGGCGCTTTCAAACTCGCTGACGCGGTAAATGCCTTTGCGCGCCGCGTGCGACGAATAGCGATGCACCATTTTGCGGCGGATGACGTCAGTAACGGCGTCAATTTCCATCTGGTCAAACAGTTCTGTACCGGGCATTGTTCATCACTCCTTTAAAATTCCTGAGACGCTTCCGAAAGCTATTTGCGGTCGATGATCTTGTGATAGATAGATTCAATGTACTCAGGCGTGGCCTTCTCTTTCCAGTGATCCATGCCGAAGCAGCTCTGCCACAGCTTTTCCATGCCCAGGGCGGTCTTGACCATCTTGGGGATGTCGCTGTCAGTCAGGCCGTACGTGCCGGCCTTGGGCAGATCGCGGTGGTTGATCTCGTGGAACTTCAGCGTGTCGGCGTATCCGTCGGGATAGATGTCCTCAAGGGCGAGCATCGAGAGAGTGACTGCGACGCTGTGGGGCAGGAACGGCGCGGAATTGCTGAGGCCGTAGGAAATGGCGTGGGGGATGCCGACGCGGCCGCCGACGCTGCTGGTGCCGCCGAGGATTGACGCGAGCGTTGACTTGATGGCGCGGTTGAGGTCATATTCTGTGAGGTCGCAGTTCAGCACTTCGCGGGAAAGCTGAAGACCGTCGAGGGAGTCGAGAATGGCGTCCGGCTTGCTGGTCTTGCTCTTGGAGATCTCGTAGTGATGGAAGTAGCAGTCCATCATGGTGTAGAAGCGGTTGAAAGAGGGGGCGCCGGCCGAGAGCTGCGGGTCGATGACCGCGAGGCGTGCCTCTACAAGGATATTGTTGATGCCCAGTTTCTTTTCCGGGCCGCGCATGACGGCGATGGGCGTGATTTCAGCGCCCGTGCCGTTCAGTGCGGGGACGACCCACACATCGGTGCCGCGGTTCATCTCCATGCTGTAGCCCTGGTAGTCCTTGGCGTGAAGCGGGTTGGCAATGCAGATGCCGGTGGCTTTGGCAAGGTCCATGGTGGAACCGCCGCCGATGCCGACGATCAGCTCGCAGTCAGGGTGCTCTGTGCGCATGACCTGCACGAGGGCATCCACGTCGCTGGTGCGGACTTCCGAGTATGACGCGTTGAAGACGAACTTGTTCTTCTGAGCGAAAATGCGGGCGAAGGGTTTCTGGTTCTCCAGCGCCTTGTCGATGACGAAGAACGGGTTTTTCTTTCCGCGCTCCTCGATCAGCGCAAACAAACGGCCGATGCCGTCGTCGGAAAGGACGATTTCCGTGGGATTGTCGATGCGCCAGAAGCGGGGCAGTGCGGTGAATTCTTTCAGTGTTTTCGGTGAATTAAACATAGCGGACTCCTTCTTTTTGTATGAAATGATAGAAACCGCCCATACGGCGGGTTTTTCCGAATATTAATGCTTTCCGGCCAGCCAGGCTTCCAGCCGACGCACGTCGTCGGGCGTGTCGATTTCGATGGTGTCGCGTTCCGTGGGAACGCAGCGCAGAGTGTATCCCTTTTCAAGAACGCGCAGCATTTCAAGGCTTTCGGTCTTTTCAAGCGGGGTCTGCTCAGTGCGCGCGAACTCCAGCAGAAAATCCCGGCGCCAGCCGTACGGTCCGATGTGCTTATACCACACAGCGTTTTCCGCATTGCGCGGATAGGGAATGGGCGAGCGGCTGAAATACAGACCGCGTCCCTGACTGTCAAAAACGACCTTGACGATGTTCGGGTCGTCGACCTCTTCACGGCGCTCGATGCGTTTTGCAAGCAGTGCCAGCTTTGTCGATGCATCGTTTTTCAGGGCGCGGATCAGCGGCTCGATCATATCGGGTCCCACCAGGGGATCATCGCCCTGCACGTTGATCACAAACTCGGAAGGAATCCGCTGCGACACATAGGCCACCCGGTCGCCGCCGCTCGGCAGGTCTGACGGGGTCATCATCGCCTCGCCGCCGTCGCGTTCAACGGCCTCGGCAATACGCCGGTCGTCGGTTGCCACGATCACGCGGCTGACAGAAGTACAGCTGCGGACGCCGTGCAGCACCCGCAGGACCAGCGGCACGCCGCCGATGGGAATGAGCGGCTTCCCCGGCAGCCTTGTGCTGGCGTACCGTGCAGGAATGACCGCAAGAGTTTCAAGGGACATCTGTTTTCCCCTCCCTGTTGATGTCTACAGAAAAGTATCCCGGAAAAGGGCGCCTGAGTGGCTCTGGAAAATTCCGGTCTGTAAAGTTTTTCCTGTGCTTAAGCCTGACGCCGCGTTCATTTTACTAATCAAACTGAATGCAGTCAACACTTTTTCAGGTATAAATGATAAGGCGGCTGTTCTTCTGAAATCCGCATTCAGGGCGGCAGGCCCCGCCGTTTTCAGCCGTAAGGGGCGGAAGCTGATTTTTCGGTGGATTTTTTGCGGCGGGGACTGTTCAGATCGGGAAACCGTTGTATAATAATATTTTTATGGAAGCCTGATACGGAATGTCATAAAATTCGGTTTTCCAATTTTATCAGGGAGGTATGAACCGATGGCAGACTCAATTCAGGGACCCCGCGGGGTCCGCGATATTCTTCCCGACGAGTCGTGGAAATGGGCCTATGTGCTTGCGCGCGCCGCTGAGACGGCAGAAAAATTCAATTACAGAGAGGTCCATCTTCCGGTCTTCGAGCATACCGAGCTTTTCAGCCGCGGCGTCGGAGACACAACTGACATTGTGGAGAAGGAAATGTATACCTTCACCGACAAAGGCGGCCGCAGCATCACGCTTCGCCCTGAAATGACCGCGGGCATGATGCGCAGCTATGTGGAGCACACTCTCGGAGTTCCCGGCGGAAATCCCACGAAACTGTGGGGCGCCGGGCCGATGTTCCGTTATGAGCGCCCGCAGAAGGGGCGTTACCGCCAGTTCTGGCAGCTTGACTACGAGGAAATCGGCTCTGAGAGCCCTCTCGTGGACGTGGAGGTGATCATGACCGCCATCGAGCTGTTCCGGACGCTGGGAATGCGGAACCTCGAGGTGGTGATCAATTCGGTCGGCTGTCCGAAGTGCCGTCCGGTTTATCGTGAAAAGCTGATCGCCTATCTGAAGGGCCGTTATGATGAACTGTGCGACACATGCAAAAGCCGTCTGGAGCGTAATCCGCTCCGCGTTCTTGACTGCAAGGAAGATCACGACATTGTTGCCGGCGCGCCGGACATTTTCGACAGCCTGTGCGACGAATGCGCTGAACATTTCAAGGCCGTCACCGACGGTCTGACCCGCCTCGGCATCAAGTATACCATTGACAAGACACTGGTCCGCGGCCTTGACTATTACACAAAGACCGCATTTGAAGTGAAGTCGGGCGATCTGGGAGCCCAGAGCGCCGTGTGCGGCGGCGGGCGGTACGACAACCTGTCTGAGGCCATCGGCGGCTCGCACGTGCCGAGCGTCGGCTTCGCGGCAGGGCTTGACCGGGTGATTCTCGTCATGGGCGAGCAGGGCTGCTCGTTCGGCGAGGCACCTTCACTGGACGCCTATGTGGTGTGTCCTGATCCCGCGGCCCGGCTGAGCGCGCTGGAACTGCTCTACACGCTGCGCCGTGCGGGACTCCGCGCTGATATGGATTATGCCGGACGCGGCATGAAGGGACAGATGAAGACAGCTGCTGCCAGCGGTGCCAGGGCGGCCTGCATCATCGGCGGCGATGAGGCTGCGCGCGGCGTGGCCGCAGTGCGTGACCTTGCAAAGGCAGAGCAGACAGAAGTTCCTCTGGCAGAAGTGGCTGCCCGCGTGGCGGCCCTTGCCGGGAAAAATCTGGCCAGATAAGGGCTGTGTCGGTAAAGCCGGCAGTTTTTGAAGAATTTTTATCGACGAGATAAGGTGGTTTGCAAAATGCGCAAGGGAGTTTTCGATTCAAGCTGGAAAAGGACTGTGAAATGCGGTCTTGTGGATGACAGCCTGGTCGGCAGTGAAGTAGTGCTGAACGGCTGGGTGCGGAACCGCCGCGATCACGGAGGCGTCATCTTCATAGAGCTGTGGGACAAGTCGGGGACGGTGCAGGTGGTGTTCAACCCTGAGGTTGACGCGAAAATGCATGCTGACGCCGGCGATCTGCGCAGCGAGTATGTCATTGCGGTGCGCGGAAAACTGAGAGTCCGCCCCGAAGGCATGATCAATCCCAAGATGAAAACCGGAAAGTGGGAGCTGCTGGCCAGTGACTTTGTGATTTTGTCGGCATCAGCCCCCATTCCGTTCGAAATCGGCGACGAGACTGAAAACGTGGATGAGAACATCCGCCTGAAATATCGCTATCTTGACCTGCGCCGCGAGCGCATGCAGAACAATCTGCGCACCCGCCACGAAGTGGCGCAGTACACACGCGCCTATCTGAACGCCCACGATTTCACCGAAGTGGAGACACCCATCCTGATGAAGTCAACGCCTGAAGGCGCCCGTGACTATCTTGTGCCTTCGCGTGTGTCGCCCGGGTCATTCTACGCGCTTCCCCAGTCACCGCAGCTGTTCAAGCAGATTCTGATGATTTCCGGTACCGACCGGTATTATCAGATCGCCAAGTGCTTCCGCGACGAAGACCTCCGTGCCGACCGTCAGCCTGAGTTCACCCAGGTCGACATGGAAATGAGCTTCATCACCGAACAGGACATTTATGATCTGCTTGAGGGCTATGTTGTCGGCCTGTGGAAGAAGATTCTCGGCGTGGACATCAAGGCGCCGTTCCGCCACATGGAATACCGTGAAGCTATGGCCCGTTTCGGCAGCGACAAACCCGACCTGAGAATTCCGTTTGAAATCCACGATGTGACTGAAGCGTTCAGAGACACTGATTTCACGCCAATCAGAAGCGTCATCGAATCGGGCGGCGTTGTGCGCTGCATTGCCGTGCCCGGCGGCGCCAAGTGGTCGCGCAGGCAGTGCGAGGAAGTGGCGGCCGAAGGCCAGAAACTCGGCGCGCCCAACGTGGCGTTTTTCCAGATTAAGGAAGGCGTGCTGAAAGGTCCTCTGGCAAAGCATCTTGATGACAGCCGCAGGAATCAGTTCCTCGAACTGGCGCAGGCAAAAGACGGCGACGCCGTTTTCCTGATTGCCAACATCGACGCCATGCTCGTGGCCACTGTTCTCGGACAGCTGCGTCTTGATATTGCCAAGGCTCACGATATGGTGCGCGGCGGATGGGAATTTCTGTGGGTCACCAATTTCCCGCTTCTTGAATGGAGCGTCGAGGAAAACCGCTGGGTGGCCACGCACCATCCGTTTACGCAGCCCAACCCCGAGGATCTTCCGCTGCTTGACACCGCTCCCGAGCGCTGCGGGTCGCGCACATACGACCTGGTGCTGAACGGCATAGAAGTCGGCGGCGGATCTATCCGCATTCACGATGAAGAAGTGCAGGAGAAAGTTTTCAAATGCCTGGCTTTCACGCCTGAAGAGGCCCAGCGCCGTTTCGGTTTCTTCCTGGACGCGCTGAAATACGGCACGCCGCCTCACGGAGGACTAGCCATCGGCTTTGACCGCCTGTGCATGCTGATGTGCGGCTGCAAGGGCATCCGCGAAGTCATGGCGTTCCCCAAGACCGCCAAGGCCCAGGACCTGATGGCCGGCGCGCCTTCGCCGGTCGAATCGCTCCAGCTCGACGAGCTGGGCATCTCCGTGCGCGCTTTTGTCGCTGCAGCGAAAAAGTAATTTTCGCGAACATCGTGAAACGCCGCGTCCCCCGGGAAAAGGACGCGGCGTTTTTTTGTGCGTTGGCGCGCGGTGTGTTAGAATCGTCTCATTGCGAAGCGTCGGCGGATCCGGCGCATAAAGATCGTCGAAAGGAGGTGAATGGATGAACGAAAAAAACATGCCCAAGGAGTTCTGGCAGCGCGCCGACAGCCTGCAGAAGCGCACCGGCTATCAGTTCAGCGACCCCGAACTGCTGCGCCTGGCCTTCACGCAGCGGTCCGGCGCCGGCGGGCCGAATCCGAGTATGAACAACGAACGCCTCGAGTTCCTCGGCGACGCCGCCTTGGGACTGTTGGTCGGAGAGGCCCTCTACCAGGAATATCCCGAGGCCGACGAAGGTTTTATGACCGTCGAGCGCTCCAAGCTGGTGTGCGGCCGCAATCTCAGCGCCTGGGGCTACGAAGCCGGCTTCGACCGGATGCTGCGCGTGTGCGAGGGCGTGGAAGTTTCCGATGCCATGGTGGAAGACTCGGTCGAGGCCGTGGCCGGAGCCTTTTTTCTCGACGGCGGATTGGACGCCGTGCGGGCGCTGCTGCAGAGCTTTTCCGACTACCCTGACCAAGGCGCAGGCTTCGATTCGCGGCGGCACCTCGAGCGCGACTGCTCGTACGAGAAACTCGGCGCGCCGCGCTACGACACGATGTGCCGCCGCGCCAACGGCAAAATCATCTTCGAGAGCACCGTCTCCCTCGACAAAGAGCCCTCGGGCACGGGCCTCGGCGCCGACCGCACCGAGGCGGAACGCAACGCCGCGCGCGACGCCATGTGCCGCCTCGGCCGCGCGTCCGCCGAGGAACAGAAAAAACGCGCCCTCGTGCTGCGCGCCCGTTACCGCCGCATCCTGGCCCGTCACGGGCAGTCATCTCACAGCCGCGGTGCGCCCAGCATGAGCGAGGCCGAAAACGCCGCCGCGGAAAAGCCCGTTCTCGTCCGCGACGGCGTGGAATATCACATCGTCGCCAAAGAAGGCCCCGAACACAAGCCGGTGTTCACTGCCGCGGCGTTCCGAAACGGGGCCCGCCTTGCCGAAGCCGGCGGCCCGTCGAAGAAGGACGCGCTGAAAGCCCTGGTCCGCGAGGTGGGCAAAGCCGCCGCCCGGCAGACAAAGCGCGGCGCCGACGCTTTCAGGGATCTGGAGCTTGCCGGCCTGAAAAACAGCCCCGAGCTGAAGGGCCGCCTGCAAACCAGCTGCGAGCGCCTCGGCATCGGCCAGCCCCATTATGTCGACCTGCCCTCGCCGGGCGGCAAAAGCCCGTTGTTCTTCGTGGAACTGCAGCTGAGCGGCGAACCGATCGTCAGCGGCAGCGGCCAGAGCAAGCGCGCCGCCGGACAGGCCGCCGCCTGGAAAATGCTTCAGCTGCTGGCCGCCGACGCGCTTGGAGAAACTGCGCGTCTTGGCGCCGACCTGCCTCAACTGCATGTCCGTCTGGAAAGCGCGTTTCGCGCCGTCTGCGAGCGCGTCGGCGAGAAAAAACTGCGCGTCGAGGTCACGTCCGTTGCCGGGCAGGAAGAGATGCGCCGCGCCCGCGTCTTTTTCGGCGACCGATTCTGCACCGAAGTGCCCGGCCTCGGCGAAAATCAGGCCCGCCTGCTGGCCCTGTTCAGGGCCGTCACGCAGACCCGGCGCTGGAAGGACGTGCTGAACGAGCTGAAAGTGGACGCGCCCGCCGGCATGTCGCCGCAGAACGTCCGTCCCGATCTGCTGCTGGAAGAGCGTCTGAAAAACTCGCGCCGCGGCCCCGCCGAGATCCTGTCGCTGCGCGCCGGCGGCAGCGAAGACCTGCGCCTGTACCGCACCGGCCTGTTCGTCAAGGGCGATCTGGCCGCCTGCATGACCGCCCCCGGCAAGAAAATCGCCGAACAGGCGCTGGCGCTGCTGCTGCTCGACCGCGCCGCGCGCGAAAGCGCGCTCGTGCCGCCGCTCAAAAAAGAAGCCCCCGCCGCCCAAACGGCGCCGAGCGCCCCGCACGAGCGCCGCAAGCCGCGCCGCCGCGCGCCGGTCGCCCCTCTGCCTTTGCCCGAAGCGCCCCAAAAGAAAATCCGCCTCGGCCAGCGCCTGACCGACTGGCTCTACCGCATGGGCGAGAAATACACGAAGAGCTGATCTCCCTGCAAACTCTCGATACACCAGGCCCTGTCGGCGCGGAATGTCCGATTCCCGCGCCGACGGGGTTTGGTATTCGCCACATCTTCGTCGGGAAACGCTGCGAAGTTTTGACGGCAGAAAAGAACGTTTTGATCTTTTGTGCCGGCGTCGCGATGGACGACGTCTCCGCCATTTTTTGAAACTGCTGCTTGCCAGGGAACGTTGTTTCATATAGAATTAGTTTCAATAATTTGGAAGGGAGAAAAAATTATGAAAACAGCAAAGCGATTGGTTGGAATGGCGGTGGCAGCGGCTCTGCTGACGGGGAGCGGAGCGCAGAGTCACGCGGCTCCTGTCGATATAACTGTGAAGGCACCGGATTTTTCATTTAACAGCGCGGATCACCCGAACTTTACGGATGGGCCCGCGACCATAAGAATCGGCGAAGACCTTGCTGCCGGCACTAGGGCCGGCGGTACGTATACGGTCAACGTTACCGACGAGCTCAAGGACGGCTCGAAGTTAATGGTGTTCGATCATGGATCAGGGTATAATTTCGGCACCGTGACGATGAACTGGAAAGATCTGGAGATAACGGACGGAGACAGATTCGGAGTGCATATGCTCAACAGCTCCGCCTCGTTTAAAGACTACGTTCATAACAGCAAGATAAAATATACGGCCGGCGGCAACCCGTGGCTCAACGTAAACGGCATTTACGTCGGCAGCAACGCCCAGCTGGATATCGGTAACCTTACGCTGGACAGCATTATCGACGCCACCGCCGGCTCCTCGGCGTTCATCGCCCACAACGGCATCTACGCCGGCGCGGCCGGCGGCGTCATCAACGTGACCGGCAACGTCTACATCAACACCAACATTCCCGGCGGGGCGCAGGAGGCCTACGACGGGGAGTACGGCGCCGGCGTGGCCAAGAACGACGCCGTCAGCGGCAAGTACGGCGGTGCCGTCAACATCAACGTCAAGCCCGGTACGACGGAGATCCTTGATCCGAACAACGTCATTCAGATCCTCGGCAACCTCGACGTCGGCAAGCAGGGGTTGAATAAGGGCGGTACGATCGCCATCGCCATGAGCGGCACCGATTCGTTCTGGTACGGCGCCGAGGTCGGCGGCGTGAAATATGACGAGGCAACGCATACCTACGGTGATGTGTATACCGACGGCAGAAAACTGTCCCTCAGCCTTGCCGATGGCGCGCAGTGGGTGCCCGACATTCTGCCCGCGGCTGCGGCCGGTTCTCGCGCGGCGGTGATCAGCGCCATCACGCTGCATCGGGGCGGCATCGTCAACATGCACGGATTGAACAAACACACCGACGCCGCGTTGACGGTCAACGAGCTGACCATCTACGACCTTGCGACCGACGGCGGCGTCTTCCGCATCGACGCCAGCGGCGAAGCGACGGGCGCGAACCACCGCAACAGCACCGATTACATCATGATCAAGTCCGGCAGCGGCTCGGCCTACGTTCAGCCGCTTGACGTGGACAAGCTCAACGGCGTCAGCCGTGCCAATCCCGTACATTTCGCCGACGCGGCGCCGGGCGTGACCTTTGCGGCTCTGCCCGAGACCTCGAACGTCGAAGAGGGCGTCCTCTACGATTATCAGCCCGTCGTGGAAGCTGATGCCGCGGACGACGTCAGCGCGTTCGGCCGCAACTGGTACTTCGTGGATATCGAGACCAAGAAGACTCACACCACCGAGGTGGCGCTCGCCAGCGCCGCCGCCGATTACGCGACGGCGACGGCGCGTCTGGAGATCGACAGCCTCAACAAGCGCCTCGGCGAACTGCGAGACTACGACGTCGAGGACAACGGCTTCTGGTTTCGTTACAAGGGCGGGGAGATGGAGGAGGATGACGCCTCCGGTTATTTCAAGCAGAAATACAACTTCTACCAGCTGGGCTACGACCGTAAAGACGACCGCGGCGAGCGCGGGATCTGGCGCAAGGGGCTGGCGCTGCACTATACCGACAGTTCCACCGATTTTTCGCACGGTTCGGGGACGCTCGACAGCTACGGCGCCTCCCTGTACGCCGGCTGGGCCGGCACAAAAGGGCACTACGCCGATTTTGTGCTGAAATACAGCCGCCTGGACAACGAATATTCCGTGTACGACCGCGCCGGAACGGTCAAAGCCGATTACGACAACTGGGCTCTGAGCGCCAGCGTTGAATACGGTCGCAAATTCGACCTCGGCCATCGCTGGGTCGTCGAGCCGCAGGCCCAGCTGGTCTATACCTATATCGAAGACGTCGACTACCGGACCGACAACAACATTCTGGTCGAACAGGACCGCGTCGACAGCTTGATCGGCCGTCTCGGTTTCCGCCTTGGCCGCGAGTTCGGTAAGAAGGGGCAGGGCGGTTACGGCAAGTGGTACGTGAAGGCCGATCTGCTGCACGAGTTCTGCGGCGACCGTCTGGTCAGGCTGTACGGCGCCAGAGGACAGACTCTGTCCGAGAGCCGCGACGGCAAGGACACGTGGTTTGCGGCCGGAATCGGCGCCGACGTGACAATGGGGAAAAACTCGTTCTTCTACTGCGACGTGGAGAAATCCTTCGGCGCCGACATTGAGACGAACTGGCAGGTCAACCTCGGCGTAAGGTGGGAGTTCTAGACAGCGAAGCGAGCTTCACAAAAGGGCGTTCGCGGAATTTTCGGCCGGCGTCCTTTTTTGTTTCTTTGAAAAATTACAGAACAATGACAATGCTTGGTAGATTGGAAGAGTTGGCGTATAATAATCACGTTAGAAATTTTATTTTGTTTTCGTTGGGTTTTATGACGTTGAGAAGATCGAAGCTGGTAGGAGGTCGACGAATGAAAAAGGCAAAATGGCTGATAGGTGTCGCGGCAGTCGGAGTGGTTTTGGGAGAATACAGGGTGGGGTATGCGGCTGACGTTCATCAGAACATAACGGTTTCAGCGCCAAATTTTTCCTATGACAGCGCCGATCACCCCGAAGTGACTGGTGCGACGCAAATCAGGCTGGGAAATTCTCTGGACGGCGTTGACGGCGGCACGTACACGGTCAAACTTAATATTCCGCATTCAAATGACGCGCTGACTACTTTATATAAGCCTGGGTACTGGGCACATTGTATGGAACGCTGGGGAGCCGGCAATTTCCGCTTCAGCGACGTGAACTTGGACGTTTCCGGCAACGGCGTATACAAGGTGCGCCCCATGGCTTTCGGGGTTGGAACGTTCGACTTTGAGAACGTGAATTTGAAGATCGACGTGCGTAACTTCGAAAATGACCAAGACCTTGAGGTGACGGGGGTTCGGGTAGCGGATGCGGTTGTCAACATCAAAAACCTGCATCTTGACAGCAGCGTCGATTTCCGCCAGTCACCGAACGCCGCGCATAACGGCGTATACAGTCTGGTAGAAGGAGGCCCGGGGACTTCTAGCGTGCTTAACCTGACGGGCAACGTCTACATCAACACCAACATTCCCGGCGGGGCGCGGGAAGCGTACGACGGCGAGTACGGCGCCGGCGTGGCCAAGAACGACGCCGTCAGCGGCAAGTACGGCGGCATAGTCAACATCAACGTCAAGCCCGGCACGGCGGAACTCCTCGACCCGAACAACGTCGTTCAGATCCTCGGCAACATCGACGTCAAAGACGGCGCCGTCAACGCGGCTCTGAGCGGTGCCAGCTCGTTCTGGTACGGTTCCGAAGTCGGCGGCGTGGAGTACGACAAGACGACCCATACATACGGCGACCTGAGACCGACCAGCCGTCTGTCCCTCAGCCTTGCCGATGGCGCGCAGTGGGTGCCCGACATCATGCCCATCGGCGACGGCGGCGCGGCCGACTCGCGCGCGGCGGTGATCAGCGCCATCACGTTGCACCGGGGCGGCATCGTCAACATGCACGGATTGAACAAACACACCGACGCCGCGCAGACGGTCAACGAACTGACCATCTACAACCTCACGACCGACGGCGGCGTCTTCCGCATCGACGCCAGCGGCGAAAAGACTGACGCCGCCCACCGCAACGGCACCGACTTCGTCAAGATCAAAGCGGGCAGCGGCGCGGCGTACGTTCAGCCGCTTGACAGCGCCAAGCTGGAGGGCGTCGGCGCGGATAATCCGGTGCAGTTCGCCGACGCGGCGGCCGGCGTGACTTTTGCCGCTCTGCCCGAGACGTCGGGGATCGAAGAGGGCGTACTGTACGACTACGAGCCGATCATCGCCGCCGACTACACGGGCGACGCCAGCGCGTTCGGCCGCAACTGGTACTTCGTGGACGTCAAGCGCCACGAGACGCCGACGGCCGACACTGCCATCGCCCAGGCCGCGCTCGACTACGCCGCCGCCACGGCGCGTCTGGAAATCGACAGCCTCAACAAGCGCCTCGGCGAACTGCGCGACTACGACGCCCCCGAAGGGTTCTGGTTCCGTTACAAGCGCGGCGAGATGGAGGGCGACGGCGCCTATTTCAAGGACAAGTACAACTTTTATCAGCTGGGCTGGGACCGCAAGCGCGAGACCGATCGCCGCGGCGTGTGGCGTTATGGTCTGGCGGCGCACTACGGCGACAATTCTGCCGATTACGCCAAGGGCAGCGGCAGCATTGACAGTTTCGGCGCGTCCGTTTACGCCGGCTGGACGGGGAAGCTTGGGCACTATGCCGATTTTGTGCTGAAGTACAGCCATCTTGACAACGATTTCACTGTGTACGCTCCCGACGGCACGGCGAAGGGCGGCTACAACAACTGGGCCATGAGCGTGTCCGCAGAGTATGGTTACAAGTTCGACCTGGGGCGGCGCTGGATCCTTGAACCTCAGAGTCAGCTGGTGTATACGCATATTTTCGACGCTTCGTATGCGACCAGCAACGGCATCGAGGCCAAGCAGGACGGCGTGGACAGCCTGATCGGCCGTCTCGGTTTCCGCCTCGGCCGCGAGTTTGGGGAGAAGGGGCAGGGCGGTTGCGGCAAGTGGTATGTGAAAGCCGATCTGCTGCACGAGTTCTGCGGCGACCGTGAAGTCAACCTCTACGGGGCGCACGGGCAGATGCTGCACAAGTACGAGGACGGCGGCGACACGTGGTTCGCGGCCGGGATCGGCGCCGACGTGACAATGGGGAAAAACTCGTTCTTCTATTGCGACGTGGAGAAATCCTTCGGCGCCGACATTGAGACGAACTGGCAGGTCAACCTCGGCGTAAGGTGGGAGTTCTAAAAGAGGATCGTTATCGCACGCAAAAAGCGCGTCCGCGGAAGTTTTTCTTTCGCGGGCGCGCTTTGTTTTACGGCTGGAAGACATTTCTTTTGTTTCTCAGGACGCGGCGCGGCTCAGCCGCGGCAGAACGCGACGACGCCCGCGGCGAGAAGCAGCGCGGCGATGACCGCGCCGGTCGCGAGCCCCATGACGCCGGATTCTTCGCTGTCTTTGAGCACTTCCTCGCGGCTGAGGATGCCTTCCAGAACGCACGGCGCCTGATCGGGCGCGGGATGGAGCGCACCGTCCTTCTGGATGGCCTTCACCGTGACCTGGCGGCCGCCGAGGTTGGAGATGCGGTAGGAGAAGCGCAGCGCGCCGCGCACGTCGCCTTTGGAGCGCGACAGGTAGCGCTCGTTGCCGAGGAGCTTGCTGTACATTTCCAGTCCGGCACGCGCGAGTTCTTCGCCGTCGAATTCCTGGCAGAACGCCGGCGTCGGCAGCGTCTCGAGCAGTTCCGGCGCCAGGAAGAAGGTGCCGAGCCTGGCTTCGCCGACGAGCTTGCGGCTGCCCAGCGCTCCGGAATAGACTTTTCTCCACTCGTATTTAGGCTTTCCGGCTGTGCCGGCGTTTTCGTAACGTTCGGTCAGGCGTTCGGCTTTAGGCGAAGGAAGCGTGACGTTCAACTCTCCGTCCACCGCCGGCGCGGTCATCTCCAGCGTGCCGCTGCACACGACCAGGCGGCCTTCGTTTTCCAGCAGGACGGCCGGCTCGCTGAGGAACGCGGCGGCGGCCAGCTGCTCCTGCGCTTTCGGCATGTCGGTATGCATTTTCCAGACGAGCGCGCCCGTTCCGATTCCCAGCAGGACCAAAACAGTACCAATGATTTTCTTCATGAAGTTTCCTCCTTCGTCGAGTTCGCGATGGGGCCGGCGTTTTGAAAACCTGATTGCATTGTAGCAGAAACGGATCGGCCAGTCATCGCCCAAAGGGTGAAGCGGCGCCGGCGGCGGGCGGGTCGGCCCGGTTTTCGCGCGGCGCTGCGAAGGCGCTGCCGTTTTTATGGTATTATGAACAAAGATCGGCTATAATTTTCGAACGGTCGTGTGATCGCGGGCTGAGTGTTTCGGTCCGAACAGAGGAGGAATTTCATTATGCACGTGTTCGCTTTTTTGCTGGCGGGCGCCGGAGTGGCGCTGTCCCTGTGTTACAGCGGCTGTCTCGCCATGATCGTGGAAAACGGTTTTGAGCTGGGCTGGCTGAAGGATTTCGGCTCGCTCGATCCCAAGTCGATGTGCGTCGTCGCTTCCTCCGCTCTGGCGGTGCTGGGGGCGCTGCTGGTCCTGTTCAGGAAAAAGTTTGCGGCGCTGCTGCTGTTCGCGGCGGCGGGGATCTGTCTGTACTGCGAGTTCAGCCTGAAGATCGTCTATCCCTACGTTCGCGCTTCGGCTATGCTGTTCGCCGCGGCCGCACTGATGGGCATGAAGGTCCGCGGCGCGGAGGACGAATACGAGGACGAGGAATATGTCGGCAAGGAGCCCGAAATGGCCGATCCCGCTCCGGCGACGGCGCTTGACCGTGAAGTGAAAGAGGAGCTCGCCGCGGCGGAGGAAGGAATGCCGGCCTCGAAGGTGGGCTGTTCGCGCCTCTGGGGGTTCCTGCTGGCGCTGGCGGCGGCTGCGGCCGCGCTGGCGCTGTATGTGAGCGGCCTGTTCGACACGTTCGTGGAGCACGGCAGAGACCTGAGCTGGCTGCAGGATTTTGCTTCGTTTGACGCGAAAACAATGCTGGCGGCGGCCACGGTTATTCTCTCGCTGGCCGGTGCGCTGCTGGCGCTGATCAGAAATTCTTTTGCGACAGTGCTGCTGCTTGCTGCAGCGGCTGCAAACGGTTTTTCGCTGTTTTCTGCCGGGGGGGCCTATCCACTGAGCTGGGCTGTCTTTATCCTGTGCCTGGCTGCGGCTGCCTGCGCGTGCCCCGGCGAACGCTTTGACCGGCACCGCGAAACATGGCGTTTCGGCTGGCCGTGCGTTTACGCGTGCCTTTTCGGTCTGTGCGGCGCTGCCTTTGCCCTGTATCAGAGCGGCCTCGGCGTGAAACTCTGCGCCGCAGGCGTTCCTGCCTTTTTCGGCAGTCTGGCGAATGCCGAACTGCCTGTCCTGACACTGACGGGAGCAGTTCTTCTGGGCACGGCTGGCGCGCTGTCCGGCCTGTTCGGCGCCTGCCTTGCACCGTGGCTTCTTGCCGGCGCTGCCGCGCTGTTCTTCTCTGTCGATGTGCGGATGGGAGAGGCATATGAATTTTCGTGGGGCCTGTGGTGCTGTCCGCACTGGGTGCCGTTTTTGCCGCAGCAGCCTGCCGGCGCGAACGGCCGCAGGCAGTGAAGCAGCTGACCTGGGGCGGAGCAATGGCCCTCGCTGTGCTGGCTGCAGTCGGAGCCGGGGCGCTTATGTACCGCTATGACCGCGCTGAATCCGCCCGCCGTCATGAAAAGCAGGTTCAGGAAGATCCCGCTTACCGGCAGCTGGCAGCGGAGCTTCAGACGAAAACCGCACAGCACAGTGAGGCAGCGGCAAAGCTGAAGGAACAGTCCGATCTTGCGGAGGAACGCGGCCGCGAGCTGATCGCGATGAGGGAACAGGCAGCTTCTAAAGATGCAGAGATCAGCAGCCTGAACGAGCAGGCCGGCGAGGACAAACGCAGAATCGCCGCACTGACGCAGAGCCTTGAAGAGGCGTCTGCGGCGGCGCGCAGGAAGTTCCTTTATGTTCCGGGCACGCTGAACGTGCGCGAAGAGCCGAAGGCCGACAATAATACAAAGATCATCACCAGCCTTAAGGCGGAGACTGTGGAAATCATCGGCTCCCGGACGCCGCAGGGTTCTTCGACGGTCTGGTATCAGGTGAAAGGCTCATTTGGAACAGGCTGGGTTTCCGGCAGAAACGCCGTTGTCATCGACCTCAGCAAATAGTTTTTTGTTGAAAAAGGAAGCGGCCCCGTTCTCCGGGGCCGCTTTATGCGTTATTTCAGCAGAATTGAATCGAATATCTTTTCAGCTTCGGGGCTGTCATGGCTGCCTGATACGCTGATCACCGTGAAGCGGTTCTTTCCGTGCGCCAGAATCTGAAAATATGTGGATATGCCGTCCGGTGCGGCGGTGAACTCGAAATCGTCAGCAGATGAAGCGAGTTTCTGCGGCGCGGAGCCATCCCACTTTTCCGAGAGCGCCCGGGCCAGTTCCTCAATCGTGCGGCCTCCTGTTTCTGCCGAGGTGATGGAGAAAACGGTCAGCCCGTCAGGCGATGCCAGCAGGGCAGCGTGATCGTTTTTCTGCGTCAGTTTCCAGCCTGAAGGCGCGCTGATGGTGAAAAATATTCCGTCCAGCGTTTCTGCCCGGGCGGTAGACACGGCACAGACCAGGCACGCCAGAAGCAGAACCAGTCTTTTCCTCATTTCGTTCACCCCCGTTCACCGGCAGGGCAGCCGGGTTCAGTCTGTTTTAATTGTATCATGCCGGTGCTAAAATAGGCTGTGAAAAAATTACGCCGCAGTTACTGCGGCAGCTGCAGGTGGTATCATCATGAAAAAAATTCTTCTGTCCCTGCTGCTGTGCCTGGCATCGTCGGTCCGGGCGCAGCCGCAGGAGATTTTCCGTCTTGAAATTCCTGCTGAATTCGGTGCGCAGGCGTGTGCCGTCAGACCTGACGGTTCCGTCTGGAATCTTGGCAGAGTGCTCCGCATGCCTTCGGAGACCCGTTATCCGGCCTATACGGCAAGCGCGTGGGCAGAGCCGGGCACCGTGGCTGCCACGGCTGTCAATGCCATTCACCTGACCCTTTCTGTTGAAAACGGCAAGGGGCGCATCATCAGCCTGCTTCCCGCAGAAACGGTTGCGCCGGCCGCCGGGGCAGCAGCCGCTTTTGTGATTGACTGCCCGGCGGGCACTGCTCTGTTCGGCGGCTGGGCACCTCTGGTGGGGTCGCCTGCACGGCTGCGCCGGGCCGACGGAACATACCGTCCGCTGACAGGCGTTCCTGAAAAGGGCGAAGTCCTTGAAATTTCCGTCACAGAAGACCCTGATTCACCTTATATGATTGACTTTGAGAATAAAACGGGCGGCGCCGTCCGCGCATACTGGAACGGCGGAAGCCGCATCATCGCGCGTGTTGTCCATCCCGTGGCCGGCAGCGGGCGCTTCAGCGGCACAAAATACCAGCGCCGCAGCGCCCTGCGAGCCAACCACTGCGGCGTGATCTGCATCAGCAGTTCCGATTTCGGAAGCATCGGCGGGTTCCAGATTATTCCCTATGAACACGCCTTTTCGAAGGAAATGCGCTCTGCGTGGGACAAAACGCAGTGGATGATCGTCCGTTCAGCGGATGGCGAAAAGATGACGGCCCGTCCGCCGCTTTTCCGTGGGCTTTTCACGCCGGGCGCACAGGCTCTTGAGAAACTCTGGGACTTCTGGTCGACATACGGCCGCCGGTCGCTGATTCTCTGCCGCATTGACGGCGGTGAGTGGCAGCGTTTTGACGCGGTGTCGGGCAGAAACGACCATGTATTTGACCATATCACTGACCTGCGGATCTATGCGCCGTTTACCCGCGAACCGGGGAAGCAGACTGACATGGGAAAATTCAGGAGGACTCAGAAATGAAAAAACGCTGGAACGTCCTTTGCCTTTCACTCGCCACGCTGTGCTGGGGGCTTTCCATTGTTTCACAGGCTCTCGGCAATAACTTCATGGGGCCGTACGCTTTCAACACAGCCCGTTTTACGGTGGCGTCATTGCCATGATTCCCTGCCTCGCGTTCATCGCTGCCAGGGCACGCGCTGAAGGCCGTCCTTCACCGGCGGCAGACAGACCGCTTCTTCTGAAGGCGGGCATCATCACCGGCACGGCGCTTTTCCTGAGCATCAACTTCCAGCAGATCGGGCTGCTGACGGTTCCCGCAGGCAAGGCGGTTTTCATCTGCGCCCTTTATATGCTCATGGTGCCGGCCGTCAATTTTTTCAGGGGCAGACCGGCAGGCATCTGGCTGTGGCTTGGCATTGCCGCCGCCGTTGCCGGCATGTATCTGCTCTGCATGGAGGATTCGTTCAGCTTCTCGAAGGGGGAACTGATCTGCCTTGCCAGCGCCGCAGGCTACACGTTCCATATCATGTGCCTTGACCATTACACACCGCGGCTGGACGTGTTCTTTTTCACCACGGTTCAGTTTGCAGTTGTAGCCGTGCTTTCGGCGGTCATGATGTTTCTGTTCGAGAATCCCAGCCTTTCAGGCATTATCAGCGGCTGGGCGCCGGTCTGCTATTCGGGCATCATCTCGGGCAGCGTGGCTTATTCGCTTCAGGCACTCGGCCAGAAGAATTTCGACCCCAGCGCAGCTGCACTGCTGCTGAGCATGGAAACGGTCTACGGCACTCTCGGTGCGTGGCTGATTCTCGGCGAGCGCATGACACCCCGCGAGGTCACAGGTTGCCTGCTGATGTTCGGCGCAGTTTTTCTCTCTCAGATGCCCTGCAGCGTCCGTACCCGGAAGGCGGCAGTGCGCGGCTGATTCAGCGGCGGCCCGCCGCTGAAGTTGAAACTCTGAAACTCTGAAACAAAAGAGGCTGTCTTCCCGGCGGCGCTTGAATGAGAGCGCTTTTTCCGCGGGCAGATCAGCCTCTTTATTTGTGTTCGGGACTCTCCGGCACCGGAAGCGGAGTGCGGCGCTTCCGAACTGTTCTGAAAAACTGACGTTCTGGAAATATAAAACAGCCGTCACCGGCGGTTCAGCTTTTTTTCACAAGTTTCCTGAACAGTTCTGCCGCGCGCGTGCAGACGATCAGCAGAGCCTTGAGAATGCGGGCTCTCCAATGGTAGATGAGCGCGGCAGCACCTGCCATGAAAATCAGCGACGACGGATGTGCGCTGCAGAAACGCAGGACTGTTTCGGCCGGGTCGATGAAGATATAGCGGAAAAAACTTTCTCCTGATTCGCTCCGCACCGCCGGGGCAATGAGAAACGTGAGCTCGGCATAATAGCAGATGCCCGCGCCGGCGGCAAGCAGCAGAATGAGGCGGATGAAGCTGCGGTTCTCGTCGAGGGCTTCGCGCGAAATGGCCTTTGCGTAGTAATCAGTGCCGTTCCCGAGACTGCGGTACACAAAACGCTCAACTGCACCGAGCTGGCGCACGCTCTCGTCGATTTTGATGCGGGCTTCGCGTTCAACCACAGAGGCAATCTGATACTCAATGAACCTGAACACACTGAAGCCGTACTGCCTGTAAAATTCGCGCACTTTTTTGACGGAGAGCATATCCCAGCACTGCACGGCGCGGGCGGCGTTCTGGATGACGATGCCGTAGACAACCAGCCGCGTTATGTAGCCAAGACCGCCCGGCGTGATCAGATGAAGCGCCTCAAGAAGCCTTCCTGCGGCGAGAACCGCGAGGGCAATGAGCACCATGAAGATGCTCTGCACCACGAGCTGCAGAAACTGGCGGCGCACCTGTTCGGCGACGCGCTGCTGACGTGCTTCTGTCATCACGCGGTCTTCAATATAGTTGGGTATTGAGTGGGCCAGAAGATCAAGCAGGCTGTGATAGCTGTGCCTGGGCTGGGGGCGCGGCTCCGCGGCCGGAAAGTATTTTCTGACAGCATAAGCGCTCAGCCGTTCGGAAAGGCGCTGACGCAGCAGAATAAAGACAACGGCGCCGATAATCAGCGAATGGGTCAGCATGAACCGGACGGCATCTGTCAGAAAATCTGCCACGGGAAGCACCTCTTTTCTGTAATAAACAGCGCTGCCTGTATTTTACACTGAAAATGCGGAACGGCAATGCCGGCCGGCCGCAAAAAAACGGCGGCATCTGCGGCAGGCCGCAGTGTCGCCGTTCCGTGTCAGTTCAGCGGTAGCGGATCGAAGCAGGAACCCCGGCAGCCGCCGGATCGTCGGCGCCGTTCTGTGTGATAATGGTGACTGACCAGACGCCCTTTTCCATGGAAAAGCGGAATTCTGAGTGCAAAGGATTGTCCGTCTTTCCGTCAGTTCCCTCGCTGGTGAACGTGTATACGCCGTCTTTCTCAGTGACGTCGCTTGTTTTGACGCCGGCTTCGCGGAGCTGCTCTGAAAGGTAGCCGGCTATCGCTGCGGGCGCCAGATCCTGCCGTTCCTGGGCGGTGGCTGCCTTCTGTGCTGTTATGGTGACGCGGGTTTTTCTGTTGGGGGATCTCAGCTCAACGCTGCCGTTGCTGTCGATTTCCGACGTCCAGCCCTGCGGCACAGGAACAGTCAGAGCCTGGGTTCTGACTTCAGCGGCGGACGCCGCGCATGCGAAGATCATTAAAAGCAGAAGCGGAAAAAATTTTTTCATGGATGGAACGTCCTCCTCGCATCAAAAGAATTATCTGCCCATGAATTTTACACTGCAGAGCGGTGTGTGACAATTCATGGCTAACTAAAATGAAAAAGGCGCTTAAAAAACCGCCCTGACGGAAAAGCCGGAAACGCTCAGGCGCTTCCGGCAGCAGTTACTCCTCATCCAGAACTTTCACATAATAGCCGTCACTGCGGCGGTAGGCGCCGTGTATTTCAGTTTCAAAGCCGGGGAACAGCTCGCCTGTTTCGCACAGCATGCTCAGATAGTCCAGCACGGCGGCGCTCTGGGATGTCACTTTTTCTCCGGGCATGACCAGCGGAACGCCGGGCGGGTAGGGCAGAATCATATCAGCGCTGACCTGATTCATCAGCTCTTCAAGACGGACCTCGTGCGTTTCGCCGCGCAGGTTTTTCTGAAACGCCTGATACGGTGTGTACTCCATTTCGGGCAGGTCGTCGTATGCATGATACATCAGCTTCGGCAGGTCGCGCTTTTTCATGACGTTGTGAAGCCCGCGCGTGAGCTGCTTGATGGTCATGTTGAGATAGAAAACAGGATTGAGCTTGAACAGGTCAGGCATACAGGTTCTGATAGGGGCGTCGCTGTCATAATCGCGCTTGAAATCCTGCAGCGCGCGGAGCAGCGCCTTGGTGCGCATTTCGTCAACCCCCAGGGCAAACAGAAACAGCATGTGATACGGCCCTGTCTTTTCAGTGACAACGCCGTGGCTGTTCAGATAGCGCGACACCACGGCAGCGGGAATTCCCTCATCAAGCAGCTGGCCTGTGGGATCCATGCCGGGCGTGAGCACCGATACGCGGATCGGGTCGAGATAGTTGAAATCCTCGTCGGCGCCGATGAATCCGTGCCAGCGCTCTCCCCTTGAGATGGGCCAGCACTTTGTCTCTGAAATATCGTCAGGCTGCCAGCACTTGAAAAACCAGGTGTCAGAACTGTCGTGCAGTCTGGCCATTTCACGGCGGAATACCATGGCCTGGTCGATGGAGTTCTGCAGCAGCCGCCGTCCCTGATTGCCCGTCATCATCGCAGCCCCCATTTCGGCGCTGGCGACAATGGGATAATTGGCTGACGTGGTGGTGTGCATCATATACACTTCATCGAGCACGGTCGGGTCATATTCGCCCTTGACATGGACGTAACTTGCCTGGGCGAACGAGGCCAGCATCTTGTGGGCAGACTGGGTTTCAAAGATGGTCTTGCCTGGCGTCGCCGGGCCGCACATGCCGTATTTGTTCTCGTAGATCGGGTTGAACGGTGCGTAGGGGGACCAGGCACTGTCAAAGTGAATCTTCTTCACGGGCAGGTTGGCCTTGATCCAGCTGCAGTCGTAAAGCAGGCCGTCATAAGTGCTGTCGCTGATAACAGCGTACGTGGGCCAGGTCGCGTCATCGCGCTTGCACAGCTTGTCGTGAATCGCCTCTGACGTAAATTCGCTGGCGGGAATGCCGCCGATCATGCCGTAGGCGTTGCGTGTCGGCAGCAGGTAAATGGGAACCACGTCGCACATCATGAGCAGGTGCGTCATGGACTTGTGGCAGTTGCGGTCAATCAGCACCGTGTCGCCCTGAGAGACACAGTACATGCCCACAATCTTGTTGGCCGTCGACGTGCCGTTGGTGATGATGTAGCTGCGGTCTGCGTTGAAAGCGCGGGCAATCAGCTCTTCGGCGTCCTTGTGCACGCCGGTGTGCTCCAGCAGCGACCCCATGTCGGGCACTGAAACAGAAGTATCCACCCTGAAAACGTCAGGCCCGTAGAAGTTGTAATAGGCTTTTCCCATGGCATGATGCCTGAACGCGGCGCCGAGCAGGTGCCCTGTGGTGCAGAACGTGTTTTTCTTGGCCTCCGCGAACTTGAAAAGCGCGCGGGTGAACGGCGGAAGAAGAAGTTCCTGGTACCGGCGGACTGCGCGGTCAATCTTCGCCGCGGTTTTTTCGGCATCGCGGCAGGGCAGACCGATGAATGTCAGCGTCAGTCTGTTCCTGTCGGGGGGCGTCAGTTCTTTTTCGGCCTCGCGGGGAACCAGCGCGAAAAAAGGCAGTCTTTCGTTCAGGTCATTTATGGAAGCGTACAGCTCATTTCCCATGGAGTTCCAGTCAAGCACAACGCCGGTGGCTTCCGGCAGATCTTCCAGAAGCTCAACGAGGCTTTTGTCCATTTTGGGGCGGAGAAGGCTGTACCCTTTCTGGTCAAGTTCTTCTAACAGTTCAGCGGCGTCTGAATTCTGAAAAGCAGAGGCCGCGGTGCGGCTGAGCAGCAAAAGGGTGTTCATTCCGCACCTCCTTTCCAGGAAGATGATTTTGCATATTTCTTTCTGCGTTACTTTAAGCGTTTTGACGGCAAAGTTCAAGAGAAAAATCGGAATTTTGCGGAGCCGGACAAATTTCATACAGTTTGCATAAAGTGCCGTTTCCAGCACGGCGGCCTGAACCGCCGTGATAAAATCCGCCGCGGCCAGTCGGCAGGTCAGGAAAATTTCTTTATTTTGACGCAAAGAAACAGCTGAAAAATTTACAGCGGCGTTTTACGCTGCCCCGGAATCCGGTCTGAGGAAAGAAAGGTTCAGATCCGTCTGCTTTTTTTTGGAAAAGGAAACGGCAGACGATATTTAAATAATAAAATTATTAATGTGATTTTAATAAACTTATGATATGATAGGGATGGATAAAAATGACACCGCAATGCGAAAGCCTGAAGGAGGAATTGTTTTGAGAATCCTGCACACGTCGGACTGGCACCTCGGACGCAAGCTGTGCGGCCAGGAACGGTTCGGCGAGTTTAAGAGCTTTCTTGACTGGCTGACCGGAGTGATTGCCGGCGAATCTGTCGAAGCGCTGGTGATTGCCGGAGATGTTTTTGATTCCTGCACCCCGCCGCTGTGGGCGCAGAGTCTGTATTACAGTTTTCTGACAGGACTTTCGGCATCGCCGTGCAGAAGCGTGACTGTCGTGGCCGGAAACCACGATTCCGCGGCGCTGCTTGATGCGCCGAAGGAGCTTCTCAGACGGCTGAACGTGTATGTGGTCGGCGAACCGCAGGCCCCGGAGAACGAAGTGTTTGAACTTCCGGGGGAAGACGGTGCCGGCGCAGTCTGCTGCGCAGTGCCTTTTCTCCGCTCCAGGGACCTGTGCGGCGCCATGCCGGGAGAAAATGCGGCGGCTGTTTCTGCGGCTGAACTTGAAGGGTTCAGAGCACACTATGCCGCTGCCGCAGCTGCTGCGGAAAAAGTCCGCGGCAGCAGGGACATCCCGCTGATCGCCACAGGTCACTGCTTTGTTGTCGGCGGAAAAGTAAACGGCGATGACGGTGTCCGCGACCTTTCAGTAGGTTCCATAGAAGCTGTTCCGCTTTCTGTCTTTCCCGAAAACATTGATTATCTGGCGCTCGGGCATCTGCATATGCATCAGACCTGCGGCGGCACGGAGACCCGCCGTTACTCCGGTGCACCTCTGTGTGCCGGTTTCGGCGAGGCGGGGCAGAAAAAACAGGTTCTGATCGTTGATTTCCATGGCCGCCGCGCCAGTGTGAGGCCGGTGGAAGTCCCTGAATTTCAGAAAATTGTACGCCTGCAGGGAACTTTTGCGGAGCTTTCTGCAGGAATTGCCCGCCTTGCGGCAGAAGGCCGCCCCGTGTGGGTTGAGGCAGACTGCACAGAGCGCGGAAGCACAGGGCTGAACGAGGCAGTGCGCGAACTGGCGCCTGACCGTTCGCCGGTAAAGATCCTGCGCGTCAAAGTGCCGGGCATGACTGCGGCCGAGGCGTTTTCGGAATCGGGCGTGCTGAGCGAGGACTGGTCGCCGCGCGAAGTTTTCAGGCTGTATCTTCAGGAACACAATATTTCAGGGGAAAAGGCCGACGGGCTCATGTCCGCTTACCTTGAAGCCCTGGACGCGGTGCGCAGGGAGGGAACGGAATGAAACTGTGCAGTCTTCATTTCAAAAACCTGAACTCACTGGCAGGCGAGTGGAAAGTGGATTTTGAGGCTCCTGAATTCCGCAGCGGCCTGTTCGCCATCGTCGGACCGACCGGCGCCGGCAAGACCACACTTCTTGACGCGCTGTGTCTGGCACTGTACGGACGCACGCCGCGCCTTGACCGCGTGAACAATTCAGGAAACGAAATCATGACCCGCGGCGCCGCCGAGTGCTTTGCCGAAGCGGTGTTTGAGATCGGCGGCCAGAGGTACTGTGCTTTCTGGTCGCAGAAAAAATCGTCGCGCAAAGGCGCCGCCAGAGCGCTGCAGGCCCCGAAGTGCCGCTTTTCACGGCTCAGCGGGAAAGAAGAAGTTCTTGCCGAGAATGTCACCGAAATGGCCCGTCAGGTGGTTCAGGTGTGCCGTCTTGATTTTGACCGTTTTACGCGCACCGTCATGCTGCCGCAGGGCGGTTTTGCCGCGTTTCTGCAGGCCGACGGCACCGAACGTGCCAAGATGCTTGAAGAGCTGACCGGCGCTGAAATTTACCGCGCCATTTCCTGCAAAGTGTTTGAAAGAACCAAGGAAGAGCGGGAAAAGCTGGAACGCATCAGAAGCTCAGCGGCTGAACATTCACCGCTGCCCGACGAGAAGCGCGACGAACTGCGCCGGCGCGCGGAAGCTTCCCGCGTGCGCGAGGAAGAACTGCGTGCCGGGGAGAAAGCCATTGCGGCAGCGCTCAGCTGGTATCAGAGACGCGACGCACTCGAACGGCAGAAAGCCGAAGCGGAAGATGCCGCGGCGGCGCTTGAAAGGGAGCAGAAAGCTTTTGCACCGCGCGCCGAGGCCCTGGCGCACGCAGAGCGGGCAGCCTCGGCAGCCGATCTTTACGCTTCACTGAAGCGGTCTGAAGCGCGGCAGAAGAAAAGCAGCGAAGAAGCCGCACGCCTCAGCGGCGAAAAAGCCGCCAGAGCTTCGGCTGCCGCAGATGCGCAGAAAAATGCGGAAGAGGCCGCGCTGCGTCTGGCCGGCCTGCGGACCGAGCTTGAAAAACTTCAGAGCCTGTGGACCCAGGTGTCTGACCTTGACCGTGCCATAGAGAAAGACGCCACGTCAAATCATGACATGTCGCAGAAAGCCGTGCAGCTGAAAAAAACAGTTGATGAGCAGAACGCCCGCGACATCGCCTCTCTGACAGACCTTGAAAAGAAAAAGGCAGAACGTGCCGAGCTGCAGAAGCAGCTCGACAACGCCCGGGAGGAAAAAGAACAGGCCGTCGCAGCCGTATACCGCAGCGATCTCAGCGAACTGGCCGCCGCGCTTGAAGAGGGAAAGCCCTGTCCGCTGTGCGGGGCACTGCATCATCCGGCGCCGTTCAACGGCGAACAGGCCGAGGAAATTCACCGGCTTCACCAGAGAGCAGAGCGTGCGGCGCAGAAAGTTTCCGATCTTGAACGCAAACTGAAAAACTGTGAAGCAGAAATTTCCGCGCTGCAGATGGAGCGCAAGGGCGTCACCACGCTTGCGCAGACCACGCAGAGGTCGCTTGATGAGCTTTCCAATGATCTCCTGCTTGTTCGGAACAGCCTTGAAAGCCATCAGGCACAGCGGCGCCGGCTTTACGGCGACAAAGACCCGGCTGCAGAGAGCAGAAAGCTCGGCCTGCAGATAACTGAGGCAGAGCAGAACGTCCACGGGGCCGAGGCCCGGCTTGGCACTGCACGCGTGGCGTCAGCAGAGGCGGATGCCGCGCTGAAGAAAGTGCAGCAGACGCTGTCCGAACAGGACGCTGAACTGACTGCGGCCCGGACGGCTTTTTCAGACAGAATCAGAAAACTCGGCTTTGCCGCTGAGAGCGACTGGACTGCCGCGGCGCTCGGCGCTGATGCCATGGAAGCCATCCGCGCTGAAGACCGGCGCATCAGGGGGCAGAGCGAGGCTGTCAGGGCGGCTCAATCTGCTGTTGAAGTAGGTTTGCGCCAACTCGGCGAAGCGCCTTCCCGTCCCGCAGAGGGGCTGGCTGAAGCGCAGACAGCAGTCCGTGACGCGCTGACAAAGCTGCTGAAAGAGCGCGGCGCCGATGAACAGCTGCTCAGGAACGACGAAGAGTGCCGCCGCCGTCTTGCCGAACTCGGCGATCAGGAAAAGAAGCAGCAGCGCGAATACCGCCGCTGGAGCGGACTGAACGACGAAATCGGCTCGGCAAAGGGCGATCAGTTCAGCCGCTATGTGCAGGGACTGACATTCCGCCGTCTTGTGGGGGCCGCCAACGTGCAGCTCGGCAGCCTGTCAGAGCGCTACCGGCTGAAAGTTTCCGATGAAGACCCGCTGCGCCTCGACGTGGTTGACTTGTGGCAGGGCGGGGAAGTCCGCACTTCGCGGAACCTTTCCGGCGGCGAGAGCTTTATCATCAGCCTTGCTCTTGCCCTGGCTCTGTCGCACGGCATGAAGGAAGTGCGGGTTGATTCCCTGTTTCTCGACGAGGGGTTCGGCACGCTCGATGACGACACGCTGGAAACAGTGCTTGACTGTCTGAACCGCCTGCGTGAGAGAGGCAAAATCGTGGGCGTCATCTCGCATGTCGCCGCTCTGCGCGAACGTGTGGACTGCCAGATCCGCCTTGTGCCCGGCCCTCACGGACACAGCACACTCTCCGGACCGGGATGTGTCCGCCTTGACTGAGTTCAATCTTGACAAAACAAATCAGATGAGTATGATATGCACTGGTACGACAATTTAACTTCAGGGCAGGGTGAAATTCCCTACCGGCGGTAAAGCCCGCGAGCCGAAAGGCATGATCCGGTGCAATTCCGGAGCCGACAGTAAAGTCTGGATGAAAGAAGTGCGTGTTTCAAAAAAACACAGAACGGCTCTGAAATGCATGCATTTCAGAGCCGTTTTTTGACACTCCTGATTTTTTTGAAAGGGGACTCAGAACCATGATTCATTACGATACCGTCGAAGATGCGGCAGCAGCGCTGCGGGCCGGAAGAATAGTCCTGGTGACTGACGACGAAAACCGCGAGAATGAGGGCGACATGATCTGTGCCGCCCAGTTTGCCACAACTGAGAATGTTACCATGATGGCCCGGCAGGCATGCGGCCTGATCTGCATGCCGATGAGCGCAGAGTACGTGAAGAAACTGAAGCTGCCTCAGATGGTGACTGAAAACACTGACAATCACTGCACAGCGTTCACAGTTTCAATCGACCACGTTTCCACCAGCACGGGAATTTCCGCAGCAGAGCGCGGCATCACCGCGCGCGCGTGCGTTGACGAAAACGCCCGGCCGGAAGACTTCCGCCGTCCGGGACACATGTTTCCTCTGCTTGCGAAACCGGGCGGCGTGATGGAGCGCAGCGGTCACACCGAGGCGACTGTCGACCTGCTGCGCATTGCCGGCCTGAAGCCGTGCGGCCTGTGCTGCGAGGTGATGCGCGAGGACGGCACCATGATGCGCGCCCCCGAACTTGCTGAAAATGCAGCCCGCTGGGGCATGAAATTCATCACCATCAAGTCAATACAGGAATACCGCAAACGCCATGAAGTGTTTATCGAGCGCGTGGCGCAGGCGGAAATGCCGACGAAATACGGCAGCTTCACAATCATCGGCTACCGGAACAAGCTGAACGGAGAGCATCACGTGGCTCTTGTCATGGGGGACATCGGCGACGGCAGGAACGTTTTGTGCCGCGTTCACTCAGAATGTCTGACCGGTGACACGTTCGGGTCGCTGCGCTGCGACTGCGGGCAGCAGTTTGCCTCTGCCATGACGCAGATCGCGAAGGAAGGCCGCGGCATCATGCTCTATCTGCGGCAGGAAGGCCGGGGCATCGGTCTGCTCAATAAAATCAAGGCCTATGCCCTGCAGGACGGCGGCATGGACACCGTGGAAGCCAATCTGGCCCTGGGATTTAAGGAGGACCAGCGGGAATATTACATCGGCGCGCAGATTCTGCGCGATCTTGGCGCCCGTTCGCTGCGCCTGCTGACGAACAACCCCAAGAAAATCGAGGGACTTGCAGACTTCGGGCTTGAGATTGCCGAGCGCGTGCCCATTCAGATGCCGGCCACGCCGAACGATCTGTTCTACCTGCAGACCAAGGAGCACCGCATGGGACATCTGATGCACTATTAAGTCCGGTGTGCGGGGCTGTGCGGAGATGACCATTCCGCACCGGCCGGCAGCGTGACGGCGTCCCCGTGCGGCATTGATTTCCGGGGACGTTTTCCGTTCAGCCGGCTGTTCACCGCAAAACAGCAGAAGAGGCTGTTCCGCATGCTGCGGAACAGCCTCTTTTTGTGTGCCGCACTAAATTGCGTGAAGCAATCAGTCAATCAGCACCAGCGGCTTTATGAGATCGCGGGGCTTGTCCTTCATGAGCATCAGTGCCGGTTCAACATTTTCCAGACCGCGGAATCTGTGCGTGATCAGCTTTTCGGGGTGAATACGCTGCGTCACAATCAGCCGCGCCAGCTTTTCGCTGCGCAGACGGCCGCCCGGCATCAGACCGCCGGCGATCTGCTTATGTCCCATTCCGCAGCCCCATGCCGTTCTGGGGATTCTGATGAAATCACCTTCGCCGAGATAATTGACGTTGCCGATCTTGCCGCCGGGCTTCAGCATGCTGACGGCCTGTGCAAAAGTGTCGTTCGTGCCGCCGGCGATGACAACCCGGTCAACGCCTTTTCCGTGAGTTTTGTCCATGATCTGTTCCACAATGTCGGCGTCCTTGTAGTTGATGATATCCGTGGCGCCGAACTCACGCGCCAGTTTTGCACAGTCAGGGCGCGATCCGACCGCGAAAATTTCGGCAGCGCCGCGGATTGCCGCGGCGGCAACTGCCATCAGGCCGACCGGGCCGATCCCGATGACGGCAACGTTGTCGCCGAACTGAACGTCGGCCAGCTCGACGCCGTGAAATCCCGTCGGCACCATGTCGCTGACCATGCAGGCTGCGCCGAGATCCATGCCTTCGGGCAGCAGGGCCAGGTTTCCGTCGGCATCGTTGACGTGGAAGTATTCTGCAAAGACGCCGTCCTTGAAATTGGAGAATTTCCACCCCGCCAGCATCCCGCCGGAATGCATCGGGCTGCCGCCCTGCGCTTCCAGCGAGTTCCAGTCCGGCGTGATGGCCGACACCAGAACTTTATCGCCGGGTTTGAAGTCTTTCACGAGGCTGCCGACTTCGACCACTTCGCCGACTGCTTCATGGCCGAGAATCATGTTGTGCCGGTCGCCCAGCGCGCCGGCCCAGACCGTGTGAACGTCAGAGGAACAGGGTGCCAGTGCCAGAGGCCTGCATATTGCATCGAGCGGGCCGCATCTGGGCGTGTCCTTGGTGATCCAGCCGGTTTGTCCTATCCTGAGCATTGCAAATCCTTTCATTGAAATCATCCTTTCTGTGAAATATACGGGCAGAATCAGCTGTGAATTGTGAATTTAATAACAATCTTTATGTGCATAGTATAACATATTAAAATTCAGAGTCAATAGGTGAAGAATAAATTTGTGAAAAAAATCTTTTGCTGCTGCGCAGCTTGATGAATAAACGATGCAGCAGCGTGTTTTACTTCAACATCTTTAACAAAATAAAGTATTTTTTAACGTGTAATAAATCATAAAATTGATAATCATCAATGTAAATGCGCTGTTTTGAATGAAGTTAAGCGTTTCAGGCAGAACGCTTTGCTGAAAAAATATGATAATTTCAGTCATAATAAAAAGCGTGAGAAATTCTGTGAAGCTGCAGAAAAAATCCTGCATCATGAGCCCCGGAATCTGCCTCAGAATGGCACTCTGCCGCCGCAGGCTGAGCGCCGCTTCCGGGTGCCCGGAATAAAAAAGGGGAACCGGTCTGAACCGGTTCCCCAGACGTCTGCGGAAAAAGCAGAAATCAGACGCTTTTAGCGTCGGCGCAGTATTTTGACACAATGGAAATCATGCGCGCAATATCAGCCTTTGAAACCCAGGAGATCACCACATCATCGCCGGAAACGCCGGCTGTGCTGATGCGCAGCTTTCCGAAAAGCAGGCCGCGCTCGCCGCGGATGGAGTTGATCTTGCTGTACGGGAAAATCATGTCGTCGCTGCCGTACACCATGCCTGAATCAAGAATCATCAGCCGTCTGTTGGTGGCCACGACAAGCACGGTATTGCGCCGGCCGTCATAGCCCGACGTGAGAAAGCCGATCTCCTCGCCTTCGTCCATGATGGAGGGCAGGGCGCGGATTTCCTTTCCGACAAACCATTTGTGAAATTTTCCGACTTTGCGGATCTGCTGCTTGATTATTTCCTTAGGGACTGGCATGGATGTTTCCTCCTCACGCGCAGCTGCAGGGCAGCCGCGCAGTATTAGTATCTTTGTGACTGTTTGATTCACTCTATTATACCTTTCAGCGCAGAATTTGGAAGAGTGGTTTTCGATGAATTTTCGGGCCGGCGGTTATTCTGCGGCACTGCCTTCGTCGGCACAGCTGCTGCAATTTACAGAGGCATCTGCCGGCACTTCCTGCTGAGTTCAGTTTCGCTCCCAAAAAGCGCGCAGCCGGCATGCCGGCATTTTTTTGTCAGTCCCGGGACGGAACTGCCGTTCGTGAAGCGCCCTGACCCGGAGCTCTGCAGCCGCTCCTTTTGCGCATATGGCCGGTTCTGCCGCTGCGCATTCCTGCGGCGGCAGAACCGCGCGTTCCTGCCTGCCGAGTTTTATATGCCGGAAAGCTGCGGTGACAAAGCATTCCGTGAATTGCCGGGGCCGTGTCTGGATATCCGCGCAGTGTCAGTGCCCGCCCTGCATGATGGGCCGTAATTGTGCATTTGTTATATGGAGACCGCGCCGTTTTTTTTCCTCAATGTCTGCCGCGGCAGTGCGCTGTTCAGCGGCACTGGCCGGATGGTTCTCACAGACGCAGCCAGCGGCTCTCTCTTCTGAAGGCTGACCTTTCCCCCGCATTTTTACAGAAACGTGACAGAATTTTGTTGTGAAACTGACGGAGTGGGGTACAATAGGATTGTGCGGTGAGATTATGGGTTACAAATTTTTGCTATGGGGGAGAGTGGAAATGATGAAGAAGATTCTTGGAGCAGCAGTGGTTCTTGCAGCATGCGCCCTCTGCACGCCGGCATCTGCGGCGTCATTCAAACAGACAGCGGAGTTCAAGGTTCCGGAGGCAAATCAGGCAGTCTGCGTTGACAAGGATTATTTCTATGCCATCGACAACCGTGTTATTGCCAAGTACGACAAGCACACGGGCACGCTGGTGGCCAAATGGGAAGGCGAAAAAGGCGGCCCTATCAAACATCTTGACAGCGGCCTGGTAGTTGACGGAAAAATTATCTGTGCGCATTCCAACTATCCCGAATGGCCCATGACCAGCTCCGTCGAAGTATGGGATGCTGCAAGCCTGAAGCACGTTTCAAGCCACAGCCTCGGCATCCACTGGGGGTCACTGACCTGGATCGACTGGCATGACGGATTCTGGTGGGTCGGCTTTGCCAATTATGACAAGCCCTACGGTCCCGATAAAACCCCTTACGGCTATAAAGTCTGCACCACTCTTGTGAAATTCAGCAAAGACTGGCAGTGGCAGGAAGCATGGGTGCTTCCCAAGGCAATTCTTGACCGCCTTGAGCAGATGAGCAACTCCGGCGGCTCCTGGGGTGCGGACGGCTATCTGTATCTGTCGGGGCATGATCCTGCAGAAGTTTACAAGTGCCGGCTGCCCGAGATGGGGTCAGAGATTGAACTTGTTGAGATTATTCCTGTGAACATCCGCGGTCAGGGCATTGCCTGGGACCGCAGCGATCCGAAGAAGCTGTACGGCATCATCCGCGCCACGAAGGCAGAAAAAGCTGCCGGCGCCGTGCATAAAGTGACAGTTTCAGAGCTCAGCGAGTAGAAAGTTCTTTCAGTCCAACACTTTTGCCGGCAGCCGTCGGAACGCACACCGCAGCTGCTGTGCAGAGAGTACTTCCTTTCCTTGTCCGGACGCCCCGAAAAGCGTCCGGATTTAAAAAAAGCGCCTTCCGAAAAGGGAGGCGCTTTTATTTGTCCGCTGATAATTTGTTTATTTTAGTTATTTTAAGAGCGCAAAAAAATGGCACTCTCTAAGGGATTCGAACCCTTGTTACCGGGCTGAGAACCCGATGTCCTGGACCACTGGACGAAGAGAGCACAATGTCAAAAAAAATTGGCTGGGATACAGGGATTCGAACCCCAATTCTCTGATCCAGAGTCAGATGTCCTGCCGTTGGACGATATCCCATCGCCATCCGTATTTTTTTGCCCTGTTTTCCGCAGAGCAAGAGAATAATAGCATGGCCTGCAGAAATTTGCAAGCCCCTAAAATGAAAATCCGGCGTCTGAAGTTCAATTTTTTGTGCGGAGAAGGGGCGGGAAAAGGAGGGTCGCATTTGAACTTATGGGAATTACAGTCTATAATCATTATGGTTTATTATGCAGAAACGCGCCGCCGATCCGGCGCGCCGAAAAATTTTGTGAGGAAAAGGAGCTGTGGCACCCGTGACTATTGATGATAAACTTTACCAGAAAGCTCTGAACCGCCGTCCCCTGAATGTGAGAAGAATCTGGGAGGACGAGCCTGTCGGCCTTTTCAGCGGGCGTGACATTTTCCGCGCTGCCCGGGAAAGCGGCGCCATTGTCCTGGCAGCCAACGCACGCCATCCCATCACCGCGAAGGGCGTGCTGCGCGCCGCAAAGAAGCACAATGCCGCTGTGCTGATTGAAATTGCAAAATCTGAGACAAACTACTGCGGCTCGAATTTCAGCACTCTGCCCGGCTACGCTGTGAAGTACTCCAAGGAGCTGGGACACGGCGTGGTTTTCGGGCTTCACGTTGACCACTACAGCATCAAGGGACGCGAGGACGTGATGAACTCAGTCGTCCAGATGGGTGAGATCATTGCCCATGGGTGGACTTCTGCCGCCATTGACGCATCGCACCTTGACGACTGGAACAACCTGTGCGCCACCCGTGACGTGGCCATGCACATTCCGCCCTATTTCGGCCTGGAGGCGGAAGTCGGTGAGATCAAGGGGCCGGGCGAATTCTCGACAGTTGAGGAAGCTCTGTACTTCATCGGCGGACTGAACAGCTGGGGCATTTTCCCTGATCTGATCGCTATTTCCAACGGCAGCAAGCACGGCACCTATGACAAGACCATCGGCCAGGACGAAGGCATCAACCTTCAGCGTACCAGAGAAATTGCTGATGCGCTGAAGCCCTACGGCGTCTGCATAGCTCAGCATGGCATTTCCGGCACCAACATCGAGGAAAAGTGCTCAAAGTTCCGCCACTACGGAATTCTGAAGGGCAATGTGGCGACCCTGTTCCAGAATGTGGTTTTCGGCATCAAAATGGAGCCCGAGACGGGCAATGCGGTCATTGAAGACGGCACTTACATCAAGGAGCCTGACCGCGGAATCCCCGTCGAACTGTGGAATGAAATCGTTGCGTACTGCGACGGCAGGGGCATGAGCAGAAAGTCCGGCGATTACAAGAAAGCCAATCTGGAGTTCTGCGAAAAGATTCTGGAGCTTCCCGCCAGATATCTGGATCGAATTGTCGACGAGACCGAGTACTGGGCAGAGCGTTTCATCAAGGCGTTCAACGCTGAGGGCACCGCAGAGAAGGTCATTGAGAACGTGTGCGCGCGCAGCACCTGGAACCCGCTGCCTGAGCGCAAAATCATCGCCAGCCGCGGTGATTACCGCGCTGATAACGCACCGACAAAGGGCGGCAGCGACGGCGGCGATTATTCAGAGTAGGCTATGAGAAAAACTGCTGAATTTCTAATCTGCGCCGCCCTGTGCGGCGCAGCCCTTCTGGCGGCGCCCGGGCTTTCTGCTGCGGCAAAACGCATTGAAACCCAGCTAACCGCCGACAGCATGGACTATGACATGAAGGCCGGCGCTTTCAAGGCAGCCGGCCATGTCAGACTGGTGCGGGAAGGTGTGACTATCACGTCTGACAGTGCGTCTGCCAGCACTAAGACAAAGACGGCGCAGATGCGGCAGAATGTCCACGCTTTCGGCACGCTGAACGGCGAAAGGCTCGATGCCCGCTGCGATGTTCTCAATGCTGACTTCAGCGGCGCCGGCGACTATGCCATGCGCGGAAATGTCGATGCGCTGTTCGGCACACGCACGCTGAAGTCTGAAACAGCGCGCCTGCAGGGAAAAAACTTTTACGCGACTGAAGTATCCCGCTTTGAGGAAACGGCGCAGGGCCTGACTGTCTCCTGCGGCGCGGTGAGCGGAAATTACGACTCTGACGGCATTGTCAGCGGCGAAGCATCGGGAAAGGTGAATGCCGTAAAGACTGACGAAAACAGAACGTCAACGCTGAACTGCGAAAAACTGACTTACACCCGTGCTGACGGCATCATGACCGGTACCGGCAGCGCCAGCATCACAGTCGAACGCAGCGGGGACGCAAAGGAAAAGTACACGCGCATTGACTGCGACACGCTGGTTTACAATTTTAAGGACGGGATCATCACCGGCACCGGCAATGCCACTGCAGTTCAGGACGGCCGCCGCTTTACGGCGAAGGCCATGGTTTATCACACTGATACGGGGCGTCTGGAGGCAAAGGGCACGCCGCAGGTGACCGTTGACCTTTCGTCGCTGGCAGGCCCGGAAGATCAGAAGACCTCTCCGGACAGAAAGCGCGGCGGTAAATAAATGTCTGCATCAGAGGGAAAAATGCTGAAGGCTGAAGGGCTCAACAAGAGCTTCAAGCACCGTCACGTCGTGAACAACGTCAGCCTTGAGTTCAGAACGGGCGAAGTGGTGGGGCTGCTGGGCCCGAACGGTGCGGGCAAGACCACCAGCTTTTATATGATTGTCGGCCTCATTCAGGCCGATTCGGGCAGGGTCAGCATTGACGGCAGAGACATCACCCCCCTTCATGTGTATCAGAGGGCGCGTCTCGGCATCGGCTATCTGCCCCAGGAGGCTTCAGTGTTCCGCAATCTGACTGTGCGCGAGAATATAGAGCTGGTGCTGCAGGAACGGGGCAGAGATGAAAAGGAGAGCCGGCAGATTGTTGACGCCCTGATTGAGGAATTCGGCCTGGAAAAACTTGTCGACGTCAAGGGACTCTCCCTTTCCGGCGGCGAGCGCCGCCGGCTCGAAGTGGCGCGCACGCTGGCGCTTGATCCGGACTTCATTCTGCTGGACGAGCCGTTTGCCGGCATTGACCCCATTGCGGTCAACGATATTCAGCAGATCGTGAAAACACTGAAGGACAAGGGCTACGGCATTATGATCACTGATCACAACGTGCGCGACACACTGGCGATCACTGACCGTGCGTATATCATCTATCAGGGTGAAATCAAGGTGAAAGGCACATCGCAGGAGATCGCAGAAGATCCCTTTGCGCGCAAATACTATCTGGGCGATTCGTTCCGTCTCGACTGAGACGAAAAGGTTTTCCCGCCGCAGCAGATGCCGCGGCGGCCAGGTAACAGCGGGAGAGGCTGAGAAGTACATGGCAAATGCAAAATCAGAATCAATGATCCGAAATGCCCTGACCATGATGGCAGGCACATTTTCAAGCCGGATTCTCGGCCTTCTCCGCGAGGTCATCACGGCAGCGTGTTTCGGCGCCGGCAGGTCGCTTGACGCTTTTTTTGTGGCCTATACCATAGCTAATCTCGGGCGTCAGCTTCTGGCGGAAGGCGCTCTTTCGGCAGCCTTTGTCCCCGTGTTTTCGCAGGTTCTGGAACGCAGCGGCCGCTCCCGTGCCGAACGGCTGGCCCGCGAGGCGCTGACCGTCATTCTGTGTGCTGGCACCTGCGTTGTGCTGCTTGGCATACTTCTGAGCCCGCAGCTGATTGCTCTGATCGCTCCCGGCTTTTCGGGCGAAAAGGCAGAGCTGGCAGTTTCACTGACGCGGCAGATGTTCCCTTTTCTGCTGATGATTTCGGCGGCTGCGCTCGCCATGGGTGTGCTGAACAGCATGGACAGCTTCCTTGTCCCTGCCCTGGCGCCGGCGCTCAGCAACGCCGTGTATATTATCACTGTAGTTCTGACGGCCCGGCGTTTCGGCGTGGAAAGCCTTGTGGCTGCTGTGCTGCTTGGCGGTGCGGCTCAGCTTCTGTTCCAGTGGTGGTGGGCTGCATACCGGAAACACGTCCTTCTTGTGCCCGCCCGTCCGGACCGGAACGACCCCGAACTGCGGCGCATGATGGCGCTGTTTCTGCCCTACGCCGCGGGACTGTCGCTGAACCAGCTCAATCCCGTGCTCGGGCGCCTTTTCGGGTCTTTCCTCGAAGACGGGGCGATTTCCATGCTGAATTACTCAAACCGCGTGATTCAGCTGCCGCTGGGCCTTGTTGTGATTGCCATATCTCAGGCGGTGCTGCCTGAACTTTCGCGGTGCATGAACCGCGGCGATGACGTTTTTATTGCCACACTTCGCGATGCCCTGCGCTTTGCGCTGTTCGTCATCCTTCCCGTGACGCTGGGCACAATGCTGGTTTCAAGCGAATCGGTGAACTTTCTTTTTTACCGAGGCGCCTTCAGTGAAGCCGCATGGCAGGGCACAGCCTCAACGCTGTTCTACTCGGCGCTCGGCCTGCCCGGCATGGCCTGTTCCACAGTTGTGATGCGGGCGCTGTTTGCGCGGTCGCTTCCCAGACAGGCCATGTGCATGACAGGCGCCAGTGTTGCCGGAACGCTGGCGTTTTCAGCGGCGCTGGTGCTGCCCATGAGAATGAACGGCATTGCGCTGGCCAGTTCTCTGGCGTTTACGTTTTCAAGCTGCGTTGGCATTTTCATGCTCCGGCGCAGCATGACTGCGCCGCTAAAGCTGATTACGGCGCAATGGGCTGTGCGCACGGGAGTTTCATGCGCTGCCATGTGGGCTGCCGGCGCAGCCTGGAAGTATTTCCTGCCCTATCCGGTCAGCGCGGCTCTGTGGCTGCGGGGACTCTGGATTCTGGGCATCACGGTTCTGTGCGCGGCAGTTTATGCGGCTGTAAGCTGGAAATCGGGCTGCGAAGAGTGGTCATTGGTCTTTGCGGCTTTTCATAAAAAACAGAACAGACAGAGGTGAGAGAGAAACAATGAAAAGGCTCATGAAGGCGGCCGCTGCCGTGCTGTTGATTCTGGCGGCGGCAGGCAGCGCTTCTGCGGCAATGACTGCTGAGGAACTGATGAGGACCCGTTCGGTGATCCTGTGGATCGGCGGGCGGCAGATCGGCGACCTCATGGTGGGTGCCGACGCAAAACTTCAGTTTCAGTTCATTGACAACAAACTGGCCGAACGGATTTATTCCGACCCGGACAGCTTTCCTGATCTGATCGTCTGGAATGCCTCGTACATTGATAAAGCTTCGCGCGGACGGTGCAACCTTGTCCTGATGATTTACCGCGCCATGAACCGCTGGAATTTTGATCCTCATAAGATCACCGTCAACGGCGCACCGATAGATCCGAAGCGCCTTTATACCAGTTATCTGTCAAAGCCGACGGGCAGCATTGCAGGCGATACGCAGGATGCGATTGCATTCGGAGTGCCTCGTTCTGTCTCAAAGCCGGGCATGAAGATTGTCTTCGGCTATGGCGACGCAAAGAAAGAATTTACAGTTCCTGAAAAGTGAGGTCTTGAAAAATGGCAGGTCATGTTTTCAGATGCGTGATGTGCGGCGAGGAAATTAAGTGCGATGCACGTCCCGCCCGTTGTCCGAAGTGCGGTTCAAAGGCTTTTGTCCATGTGTCCGGCGAGCCTCTTAAAAGAAAGGCGGGCTGCACGGGCTCATGCAGCGGCTGCAGCGGATGCAGTCATTAAGAAAAAGGTTCCTGACGCTCGGCATCGAAAGCAGCTGCGACGATACGTCGCTGGCCCTTCTGGAAGGCCAGCGGCACGTGCTGAGCTGGAAAATATCAAGCCAGACTGAACGTCACGCTCAGTTCGGCGGCGTGGTGCCGGAGTATGCCTCACGGATGCATCTTGAGGCTGTTCTGCCCCTCGCCGGGCAGGTACTGAAAGAGGGCGGAGTCACAGCCCCTTCTGAAGAACTCAGCCTGATTGCCGTGACGCGCGGCCCCGGACTGATGGGGTCGCTGCTGGTCGGCGTCATGACTGCCAAGGCTTTTGCACAGGCGTGGAACCTGCCCGTTCTCGGCATCAACCATCTGGAAGGCCATATTTATGCCAATAGGGTCGACCATGATGACCTGGATTTCCCGTTCCTGTGCATGGTTGTTTCCGGCGGCCACACGGAAATTGTTCTTGTGAAAGGCGCCGGCGATTATGCCGTGCTGGGGGCAACGCAGGACGATGCCGCCGGCGAGGCTTTTGATAAAGTGGCGAAAGTCCTCGGCCTGCCCTATCCCGGCGGTCCCGTTATTGACCGTCTGGCAAAGGACGGCGACGCCGGAGCGTTTCGTTTTCCTGACATTGTTCACAGCGTAGAGGGGCTCAATTTCAGCTTCAGCGGCCTGAAAACCGCTGCAATGAACCAGGTGAACAGCATGCGCCTGAAAGGCCTTGAGATACCTGTGGCAGATTTCTGCGCGTCATTTCAGGCTGCTGTCGTCAGAACACTGATACGGCGGCTTGAGCAGGCGGTGGAGCGCACTGGCGTGAAGTCAGTCGCCATATCAGGCGGCGTCGCGGCCAACAGCGCTTTCCGGGCCGCCGTGGCAGACCATCCCGGCTGGAAGGCCTTTCTGCCGTCTAAGATGTTCTGCACCGATAACGGTGTGATGGTGGCAGCCGCCGGATACGCGGCGTGGCAGAGCGGCAGAAGGGACACCGTGTCATTTGCGCCCGATCCTGCCCTGGATTTCGGAGAGGATGAGGCGGCAGGACAATGAACTTAAACAGAAAAGCACGCGGATTCACGCTGGTGGAAATGCTGATCGTCATAGCTATCATCGGCATTCTCTCCGGCGGACTGATGCTTACCATGGGCGCCGGAACCGACAAGGCCGAAGCTTCACGCATTGTCAGCGATCTGAACAGTCTGAAACTTGCGGCAGGGCTTTATTATGCCGACAATCTCGGCGGCGAAATGACGCCTTCTGTAGAGGTTCTGAAGCCCTACATGAGTTCGCCCGAATCTTTGGCCGGCGGCCGTTATGAATTTGTGTCCGGCCAGGACGCGGGGCAGTGGTTTGTGGGCTGTGATATTTCAGCGGCGCCCTCAGGTGTGCGCACGCGCCTGAAAAGAATGGCAGCGGCGGGCGGACTGCGCTGCGGCGTCACGTCTTCCGATGCTGATGTGTACGACGGCGGCACGCAGGGCGTCTATGTGCGGGTACGATAACAAAAGACAGAAAAAAGCGCCCTGTGGGGCGCTTTTTTTGATGCGCAGAAACAGAAAACTGTCCAGAGCGTTTTGTGCAGGTTGTAAACACTGCCTGCAGCTCTGCATGAAGGGGCTGATCTCGTTGTTTCAGAGTCGGCCCGTGAGCGCCGCGGTGCCCTTTTCAGGCTTTTTCCAGCAGACCAGTCTGTATTGCTTTACGGTGTCTCTGCCGCGCAGGGAGGCAGGCAGAGTTTTTTACTCGCTCCCGGCCGCGGGGTACTCCCTTGGTGAAGTGCCGTAATACTGTCTGAAAGCTTTGTAGAAGTTGCTGTTATTGCTGTAGCCCAGCATAGCGGCAATTTTTTCTACAGACAGGTCGGTGTTGGCAAGAAGCAGAGCTGCTTTTTCCATTCTCTTTTCAAGGAGAATTTCGGAAAACGTCTTTCCGGTCTCCCGGTGGAGGCAGGCAGAAACGTAGTTCGGGTGATAGCCGAAGTGTGATGCAAGACTGCGCAGCGTCACAGAGTCAGAATGAGTTTCTATGAAAGCGGACATCTGCACAGCCGGCGGCGTTTCAGAAGATGGCTGCACGTATTCTCTCGCATACTCCCGTGAAATGTACATGGTGAGAGTCAGCATCAGAGAGCGGAGCACCGCCTGCGTGCCCTTGTTTTTGTCAGTATACTCAAGCACCATCAGAGAGAGCAGAGTCCAGATCACATTGTTCCTGCCGAGACTGAGCCGTATGTATTCATCTGAAAAACGGTTTGTGTGCGGGTCAAGGAAGAAGTGGAACAGCGGCGCTTCCGCAGACAGCGGGCCGAGGTATTCACGGAAAAAGAGGTCCTTT
>CAZDXA010000015.1:0-36896 GCA_964509435.1 uncultured Synergistaceae bacterium
TTTATTATACTGCACTTGTGAGTTTTTTGTCGGCTTCTAAATCAGCCTGACATAACTTTTACAATGAACCTCTGGACAAAATGTTTTGCCGGCTGCACCGACCCCTGTGTTCCCAAACAAGTGCTGCGCGGCGGTCAGCTCAGTAACCGCTTCTTCTGCTGTGCTGCTGGCAGATCATAATCCTTCGGCTGTTCCCTGGTGCCTGAATATCACCGGAAAGAGCAATTTAAATTTTCTATAAATTCTGCCTTGAATTTATTTACAGCAAATTATAATAAAGAGTATTGACTTATATCGTATACAGTAGGATAATCTACGCTAATCACAAATTCTGCACACATTATACTGAAAGACCCGGCTCCGCCGCTCCGCGGCACGGCATTTCTGCGTTTTTATGCCGGGCACGGCAGGGCATCATGACAGGCTGCGCAGAACCTGTGAGCAAAAGATTCGCGTTTTTTAACACAGAAGACGCGGGGCGCGTCTTCATCAGGAGGTTGGAATCATGAGAAAAATGGCTTTGTTTCTGGCGGCAGCCGCATCAGCCGTCATCTGTACTGCAGGCATAGCGGCAGCCAAGGACCGTCTGATTGTCGGAGACGAATACGACATTACCAGCATGGATCCCATCGGCCACAGTGATGCGCCGAGTTCCCGCGCCTGCTTTGCACTGTATGACACGCTGGTGTTCCGCACCGCCGATGGCAATATTGTGCCCGGGCTGGCCGAATCGTGGAAAACCGTTTCCCCGACAGAATACGAATTTCATCTGCGCAGAGGCGTGAAATTTCACAACGGCGATGAGATGAAAGCTGCTGACGTGGCTTTTTCCATAATGCGCGCCACCACGGAGAAAGGCGCCAAGATCCGCAGCTATTCACAGGATGTCAAAGACGTCAGGGTGATTGACGACTACACCTGCGTCATTGAATTGAAGGCGCCCAACAGCGGATTTTTCAACACTCTGCCTCACCACTGGGCCTCTGTTCTCTGCAGAAGAGCCGTGGAAGAGGCCGGCGACGATTACGGCACGCTCGCCAAGCCGCCTGTCGGCACGGGCCCTTTTAAATTTGTAAGCTGGGATAAGAACAACAAATACGTTCTTGAACGCTTTGATGACTACTGGGGCCCCAAACCCGGCTTCAGATACCTCGAGGTCAGGTCCATACCAGAGACCAGCAACCGCGCCATTGAGCTTGAAACCGGCGGGGTTGACATTGCCTATCCCATCAGCGTCAACGACCTGAAGCGCATCAGTGAAAACCCGTCTCTGACGCTGATTCAGAAGCCGAGCAACAGCGTCTCTTATCTGGGATTCAACACCGTCAAGCCGCCGTTCAGCGATGTGCGCGCCCGCCGCGCCGTCAAGGCCGCAATTGACATCATGGGCATGCACAGGGCCGTATTTGAGCGTCTCGGCCGCAACGGAACCGTGCCGAGAACAATCATTCCGGTAAAAATCCCTTACAGCATCCATGAGCAGATGAGCGACCACGTGCGCAGCGTGGAACTTGCCAGAAGCCTTCTGAAGGAAGCGGGCGTCCCCGAGGGCACAACGGTCGAACTGTGGACGAACCAGCGCAAGGAACGCATGGATATGGCCCAGATTATCATGGCCGAACTTGAAGAAGCAGGGCTGAAAGTCAGCATCAAAGTTCTGGAATGGGGCGCCTACCTGAGCGGTCTTCAGGAAAAACAGCATGACATGTTCATCCTCGGCTGGACAAATCCTGTGCCCGACGCCAACTTTGCCATGGCGCCGCTTCTTGAGACGGGTTCGGGCGCAAACTATGCCTATTACAGCAACACTGAACTTGACGGGCTTTTTGAAAAGGGCCGCCGCACACCAGACGGACCGGAGCGCGCCGAAATTTACAAAAAAGCTCAGCAGATCTTCAACGACGAGGTTCCGATGATCATGCTGCACAACGAGGACCACAGCGTCGGACTGAGCCGCAGCGTCAGAGGCTTTGAAGTCGGCAGCACGTATGTTTACAGTTTCAGAAACGTCAGTTTCGCCGAATAATTGTCAGAGGCAGAGGAAAAAATTCCTCTGCCTTTTTTTCAGCTGGAAAAAACGTATTTTGTTATTTTAATATTGTTTTATTTTCACGGCAGCGGTGTACAATAAGGACAGAACACATTTCCCTTAAGGAGGAACTTTTATGTCTTCACTGGTTGACCGTTTTATGCGCTATGTCAAGATCAACACCCAGTCGCAGGAAGGGCATGACACTGTTCCCAGCACTGCCTGTCAGTTCGACCTCGCAAAGGTTCTGGGCGAAGAGCTCCGCGCCATGGGCGTCAAAGATGTGACTGTCACCGACCATGCCTATGTCTGCGCCACGCTGCCGTCAAATACTCCGGGCGCCCCGGCCATCGGCTTCTGCTCTCACATCGACACGGCCACGGAATGTTCCGGCAAGGACGTGAAGCCCCGCCTCATCGAGAAATACGACGGCGGCGACATTGTCCTCAACGCTGAAAAGCACATTGTCATGTCGCCGGACATGTTCGAAGCCCTGAAAAAGCACGTCGGCGACTCGCTGATCGTCACCGACGGCACCACGCTTCTCGGAGCTGACGACAAGGCCGGCGTCGCCGAGATCATGACGGCCGTGGAATACATGGTTCAGCACCCTGAATTCAAGCACGGCAAAATTGTAGTGTGCTTCTGCCCGGACGAGGAAATCGGCCATGGCGCCCGACTCTGGGATCTTGACAAGTACGGCGCCGATTTTGCCTACACCGTGGACGGAGACGGCAGCGACGAGTTCGCCTATGAGACATTCAACGCCGCCCAGGCACATGTAACCATTCACGGCGTCGTGGTGCACCCCGGTACAGCCAAGAACAAGATGGTCAACGCATCGATGCTGGGCGTGGAGTTTGCCCAGTCGCTGCCTCCTGCGGAAACCCCCGCTCACACCGAACTGCGCGAGGGCTATTACCATCTGACCGAGATTCACGGCGGTGTCGAGACCTGCGAGATGACCTACATCATCCGCGACCACGACACCGAGAAATTCAACGCCCGCAAAGAGCATTTCAAACTGCTGGTCCGGCAGCTCAACGAGCGCTGGGGCAAAGAGTACGCCGAGCTGGAGATGCACGATCAGTACTACAACATGGCCGTGCCTCTGCAGAAGCGCATGGACATCGTCAAAACAGCGCTCAAAGCCTACGAGATGGAAGGCATCACCCCCGTCATCAAGGCAGCGCGCGGCGGCACCGACGGCTCGCAGCTCTCGTTCCGCGGCCTTCTGACCCCCAACCTGTTCATCGGCGGCTACAACTGCCACGGCCCCTTCGAGTTCGCCGTCGTGCAGTCCATGGAAAAATGCGTGAAGATTATCCTGAACATCGTCAACATGTATGCCACAGGACAGCAGGTCAAATAACCAGTTTCAGCGCGCCCGTGCAGCGGCCGCGGATTATTCCGCGGCCGCTTTTTCGTGCCTGACGGCAGGCAGCCTCTGATATGATCACAGTATTTCATAATTTCAGTCTGTTAAATTCAACTCCAACAGTGTACAATATGAAAGGTTTCAAAAATATTCTGCTGCGCCGGGGTATTCCCTGAAAGAAAGGCGGCAGGCCAGGAGAGCATCGCATGGGGAAAAGAAAATCACACGGGACACGTTTTTTTTCGTCAAAAGCGGCGGCAGTGCTGGCACTTTCTGCGGCGCTGATGACATGCGCGCCGCAGGGGGCTGAGGCAACATCTTACACAAACCTCTATTACGGCTGGGGAAGCGCGGCCTACCCTTATACCGCAGCGGACCAGGAAAATTCCTTCTCCGTGACTTCAGGATCAGGCAGGTGCGCAATTAAAACAGACGGCAGCAGTACAAATGTGACCATTATCGCGACAGCCGGCAGCAACACAGCGGTTAATTCCGCGACGAGCAGCAGCCCGCAGTGGTGGGGCATCTCCAATTACTGGGGCACGCTGAATCTGCAGGCAGCTCAGGACAACGTATTCACAGGTTACAGGGATGAAGACCGCGGCATCGGAGCCTGGCGCGGCGGGACAACCGCTCTCTCGGCCGATCGGGACAATATTATCTCCGCCGCCCATTACGGGGTTTACTCTTCTTCCGCCTATGCCTGGGGCGCTGTGAGCCATGTCATCGTCACTGCTTCGCGGGACAACGTCATCACCTCCGAGATGCCGCGTTATGTCGGATACACCAACAACAACGCCGTGTCCGTTCTCAGCAACGGTGCTGCTGTGATCCGCTCTCTGCACGGCAATAACCGCATCACCGCCAGCGCTGACGCGTCGGTCAGAACCTCCAGGGCCGTCGCGGTCAACTACGGCAAATACGCAGTTGTGGAGGCCCTCGAAGGCTCCAACTACTTCACGGCCGGCTCGCATGTTCTGCTGGCGCTGAGAGGCGGATCGCTGGACGTCACCGCCGCAGACAGCAATTACGTCAGAACCACGCGGACCAGTGGGGAAACGCAGGGTATCCAAGCGGGGGGCCGCTACGGGGAATATTTCAACAGCGTCGTCAGCCTGTGCAGCATCAAAGGCAGCAACCATTTTTCCGCCGCCGGCACCGATGAGTACATCGGCATCTACGCCTCCCACCCCGGCAGTTCAGTCCTTGTTTCAGCCCTTGCCGGAGACAACGAGTTCGAAAAAGGGCTGACGGGCGTCGAGGCCGTGGACAGCTCAGAAGTTAAAATCACCGCAGAGAAGGGCAGCAACATTTTCGGCGACTTCAAATTCGGGCTGTGGAGCCATGCAGGGTCAAAAGTGACAGTTCAGGGACAGACCAGAATCAAAGGCAGCGCCGCAGCCATCATGGCCGACATGCGCGGCACGGGCAGTTCCGGAGATTTCAGCGGCGAAAACCCGCAGATCGTCCTGAACTATGACGGCTCCAGCGAAGTAAACGGCGACCTCATTGCCCACGGCTCCGGCGTCATCACTGCCAGGCCGACGGAAGATAGCGCGTTTACAGCGCAGAAAATTGACATCAACGGCAGCCTGCTCGCCTACGGCCGCGAAAACGACCCGCTCGACAGCACATCCGGCGATTCCTGCTGGGACGGCGGCACAATCGGCGTGGAACTCACCGCCGGCAGCACGTTTACCGGCACAGCCGCCGTGTACGAGCAAACCGGCGATTACGGCACCGGCCGGGCCGGCACCGTGAACCTGACCCTCGCGCCCGGCAGCCGCTGGGTCATCACCGGCTCCAGTTCCGTAACCAGCCTTGCCAACAACGGCACCGTCCATTTTCAGAACGGCGGGGCTGCGCTGACCGCGGAAACCATTTCCGGGGCGGGAACCTACGATCTCGACCTCTCCACGAACGGACGGGAAAGCGACATGATCTACGCCGTCAACGGCACCGATGCACCGCAGGTGCTAGTCGTGAAGAACCTGGCCGCGCTCAACGGCGAGATGAAAAACGGCAGCGCCGTGCGCTTTGCGACCATAAAAAACTCCGGCGGCGGATTTTCCGACGGCACCGTTCTCGCCGTGATTCCCGACGGTCTCAATAACGACACGCTGCAGATCCAGTACCGCGACTATACCGCCGATCCGCTGAACACCCCGGAATACAACGAAGCCTGCAACGGCGGCCCCGGCAAACCAGGTGCCGCAGAGACAGAACTCCGCTACGGCGGCAGCGGCGCGAAAAACATCTACGTCGTGAAGAACGCCGCGCTGAACGACGGCGCGCTGGCACCCGGTGCCGCGCTGCCCCTTTCCTGGCGCAGCATCACAGCGCCTGACACATACCTGAAGCGCCGCAGCCAAGCCCGTTTTTTCAGCGCCGGAAACAACGGAAACGCCTGGTTCCGCACCCAGCATCAGAAAAACGGCGTCAGCGGCACCGGCAGCCTCTCCGGAAACACCTGGGAAGCCGGCTATGACTGGCTTATTCACGGCAGCTCCGATCAGCTTCACACCCTCGGCTTCTCGCTGAACTGGACGCGTCAGAGCGGACATTTCGACACCCCGGCCGGAAGTCTCAGACTCCGCGGCTCATCCGTCGCGCTGTACGACACCCACGAGTACGGCAGCGACGCAGCCATGGCCGGCAGAGGCCGGAGCTACTGGGACAATTCGCTGAAAATCAGCCGTTACAAAAACGAATACGACGTCACCGACCGCATCACCGGCATTCCCTATCACGGCGACGGACGCCGCAGCGTCACAGCCCTGAACACCGAGTACGGCCTGCGCATTCCCGTTTCCTCCAGACTGTACTGGACTCCGCAGGCCCAGTTTCAGGCCAGCTACGCCGGCAGCTTCAGCTTCACAGACTCGCAGAACCTGAGAATTTCCGGTGACCACGGCTGGAGCCTGATCGGACGACTGGGCGCCGACCTCACCTGGATCGCCGATGCGCAGAACGACACCCGCCTCTACCTCAAGGCCAGCGTGCTCCATGAGTTCCTTGACTGCCCAGATACCACCGTGGCAGCAGGCAGCACAGAGCATATCACCAAAGGCACAGGCAGCGGAACGTGGACCGTTTTAGGCATCGGCTGCTCAGCCCGCTTCAGCGCCAGTTCCTATTTCTTCGCCGACTGTGAATGGAACACCGGCAACGACTTCGACGACTCCTTCACGCTGACCGCCGGCCTCCATTTCGAAATTTAAAGCGCCTTCCGGCTGCTGCGCCTGCGGGTCGTCCCTTGCGCAGAACACGAGCCCGTTCATCACAGCGGCACAGCAGTTTCAGCGCGCCCGTGCAGCGGCCGCGGATTATTCCGCGGCCGCTTTTTCGTGCCTGCGCCGGCAGCGAATCTTTTAAGTTTTTCAAAAAAATGGTGCGCCGGAACTGAACATGTGCTATATTATGTTTAATATTGTTACTGTTCCTGCAGCGCACCTGCCCCCTGCACGCTTTCCGCGGCATGCGCCGGCACGCCGCAGGAAAAATCCCGGCTATCCCTGCCAATAACAAAAGGAGAAGATAACATGTAAAAATCGTTTGCCGTATCCGTGCTTCTGCCCTGAACTGTCCTCGCCGCCGCCGTCTGAGCATCCGCCAAAAGCAGCAAAACAGCCGCCGGCGTCTGCACAGAAACCTTGAACACTGCCGCGGGCGTATCGCCAAAAGCTGTGATGGCATAGATACGGCGATGACGAAACAGATACCGCCGAAGCTGCCACGCAGTTTCAGGGCCAGGCCGCAGACCGCACCGGCTGCACTGTCAGAGATCTGAGCGGCAGCGGGCCGCCCGGGGTCTGATGCTCTTCAGCTGCCGCGGCTGCAAAACCATTCATGTGTTCAGCGGCTGGGAGAGAAACGCCCGGCGGCTTCTGAAGGAGGGATGCTTTTCCTCCTTCGGCTCTGCCGGCAGAGGCATTCAATTTCCAACATTTACACCCTTTCAAGGGACAGCCCGGAACTGCGGTGCAGAGATTACTGTCTCACCGATGTGAGCGGTCCCGCGCCCGCAGAGCCGGAAATTTACCGCAGCACCGCGGGGAAATTTGACAAAACCGCCTCAAAAAAGGCAAAAATGACCGGGGATCAGTTCCGGGAGATGCAGAAAGCCCTCTGATGCAGGACAAAGCCCTTGGGCTGTCCCGCATCAGAGCAGTCAAGAGCAGACCGCAGCTAACCGCGCCGTTTAAGCCGCCGCCGGAAGGAAACGCAGCACATCTGCGTTCAGCCGGGGCGCCGCGGCAGATCTTACACACAAGGAGAGAACAATGAAAAAGACCATCGCTTATTTCATGCTGACAGCGGCTTTTCTGGCCGTCTCCGCGCCCGCGTCCGCGGCAGACCATGACGTTCCCGCGCTGGGACGCTCCACAGGCAGCAACGTGAGACTCCGCAGCGACCCCGGCACCGAGGGCACCCAGGTCATCGGCAAAGTCATGGAGTTCGACAGATTCATGGTCCTGGGAACCGCCGACGTCAAAGGCGAACAGTGGGTTCAGATCGACAACCCCACCGCCGACGGATATGCCTGGATGTCAGGCAGGTACGTCGAGATCATCAGCGACGGCAGCACCCCCGTGCAGGCAGCCGCCAACTGGGTGAAGTTCACCTACGGTCTCACCCCGCAGAAAGCCCGCGCCCTGTTCGGCAGCCCTGCTGACGAACAGAAGGAAAAATTCCACTGGGAATCCGCCGGCAAAGACGTTGATCTGGTGAAAATGAAGTGGGACACCCACCGCGCCGCCTACCTCGACGGGCTCCTGTCGTCCGTGGAAGTCAGAAGCAGCAGCATACCTTTCGGCAGTCTCTCCGTCGGAGACAGTGAGGAAACGCTGCGCCAGACGCTCGGGAAACCTGCCCGGAGCGAAGACGACAATCTGATCTACGAGATCACCCCCGTCGAAACTCTCACCTTCACCGTGCGCGACGGCAAAATCGCTGAAATGGCCTATACCCGCTACACTGACGCATAGAACGCCTGCGGGAGAAAACCAGAAAATACAAGCGGCCCCGGCCGTAAAAAATATTCTGCCGCTCCGTTCCGCGCAGATTGCGCAGAACAGGGCGGCAGAAAAAACATGAACCACGGAGGATTTTTCACATGAAAAGGCTTTTCAGGGCCGCCGCTGCGCTGAGCCTCCTGCTGGCAGCGCTGCCCGCACGCGCGGCCGAAATCCGCGCGTCGGTCCTTTTTATCGGCGACATCATGGTGCATGAACAGCAGCTTCGTGCCGCACGGCAGAAGAGCAGCGACGGCACCGTGACGTGGAACTTCTCGCCCCAGTTCCGGCGCATCAGCCCCCTCTTTCAGGACCAGTTCACCGTCGGAAACCTTGAAACCGTCCTCGCCGGCAGCAAACGCGGCTGGAGCGGCTATCCCCGCTTCAACACACCCGACTCTCTGGCAGATGCGCTGCTGAACGATCTGGGTGTCGACCTGCTCACGCTTTCAACAAACCACATTTTTGACTGCGGCGCAAGAGGCGCGCGGCGCACCACTCAGATTCTCGACAAAACCGGTATTCTCTGGACCGGACTGGCTCTCGACCGCACCCCGCGCAACGATGCAGTCCTCTGCGAAAGCGACGGTCTCCTGTGGGCCTTCGTCAACTTCGGCTACGGCAGCAACGCCTTTGTGAAGTCATCTGACGTTCACATGAACGTCATCTCAGAAAAGTCCATCGCCGAGGGCATGAGAAACGCTGCTGTTTTTCATCCTGATGTCACAGTCGCCTGTTTTCACTGGGGCACCGAGTACACATACCGCGCCGGAGCACAGCAGAGAAAGGCCGCGGAAAAAGCTCTGGAACTTGGTGCAGATCTGGTCATCGGCACGCACCCCCACGTGGTGCAGCCCGTCGAAGTGTGCTTTGACAAAAGAACAAAACGCACAGGCGCTGTCGCCTGGTCGCTGGGAAACTTCATCTCGTTTCAGCGCACCCTGCCGCGGGAACGCAGTTATATCCTCAAGGCAGAATTCGCCAAAGACGATGAAGGACACACCCGTCTTATCCGCCTTTCTGCAGCCCCCCTGCAGGTGATTCTCACCCCCGTCCGAGGCGCGCGCCTCGCAGAAGTCGTCTACGCCGGAAAAGGCGGCAGTTTCAATCATGCCGGGCTCAGCAGGACACAGCTGAAAAACATCCGCGCTGCCGGAGACGCTGTGCTTGATTTTCTCGGCGCACAGACCGAGCCTGACGAAAAGGGCTTTTACACTCTGTGGAGCGCGGAAAATCCTCAGAAGCTGCCGAAACCGCGGCGCCGAACGCCGATAAAATAAAGGCCGGGGCTGATGTCTGCCATATTCCCGCAGTCTGATCAGAGCGGAAAATCTTAAACGCTGCAGCACAGAAGCACAAAGCGGCCCGGGCGCACTGCCCGGACCGCTTCATTATTCTGATGTGCCGCGTTCTTCTGTGCCGGCAGGCGCCTGAGAGGGCGCAGAAAACTTATCCGGCGGAAAGTCGCGGTGCAGCAGCCGCGCCAGTTCATCTTCGTTCACGTCAAGGCGGATGACGCCGCTTCGCGCGCTGTCATTTTTTACGAAGATGTTCTCCAGAACGGCAGCGTAATCCCACATTTTCTGCCCCCGCAGAGGCACAGGCCTGTCTGCCTGATGCTGTTCAGGCGGAACAGGGGGATTTCCGGCGCTTTTCAGCAGTGACGCCCCGACGCTCACAGCATCGGCAGTATCCCTCAGTCTGTCATCGAGCGGAGGAACAGGCGGCGCCGGCTGTTCCAGCTGCGTCCGGGAGACGGGGATTCTGACCCAGTTTGACGCAACGGCCGTAGACTCAGCGGCATTTTTCAGCTCGGCGGGCACGGTGCTTTCATCCTGAGACAGGACGTTCTGCCCCCCGCGGGAAAGTTTTCTGTATACAACGCTTCCGCCGCGGCTCTGCTCTGCTTCCCTGTAAAGCCGGACCAGTTCACTGACAGGCAGATGTCTGTACAGTTCAGCTGCTGAAAGCTGAAACAGGTGCCGCTGCGGGGCAGAGATTTCGTCAGCGTTGCAGGGCACCTCGGGCACGCCGGATTCCTCTCCCTCATCCATTCCAAGCAGCAGAAAGCCGCCCGAACCGTAAAGCGCCGCAAGCGGCATCGGGCCTTTGAGGCGGAATCCCTTCCACGCCGCTATTTCATAATCGTCCGCGCCGATGCGCTTTTCGCGCAGGTGATTCACCAGTTCTGCGGCGTCCGGTTCGCTGAGGCCGGAAATGTGAAGATAGAATCCGGGCAGTGTGCCGAGACCGTTCACTGTCATGCGGCCTGAAATTCCCAGCGTGACGGTTCCGTGCAGAATGCCGCGGAGTTTCTGTTCTGTCAGGCCGCTCAGGGCTGCAGCTTTCTCGGCCGCACCGGCTGCGATCTCAAGGATTTTCTGCTTTCCCAGCAAATCGGAGAGGCCCTGCCGGCTGTCTGTGAAGTTCAGCGAGAAGTGCCATATTCCCTGCAGCCGTCCGGATCCGAGCAGAGTCGGCCGGCTGCCCGGTTCACCGCTGTTCTTCCAGAAAGGGCGGCGCAGCCCGAGTACCGAACTGACTAGTTCGGGAAGGTTCAGCCGGAAGGGCAGCGTAAGTCTGCCGGCTGAGATCTGCACGCCCAGTTCAGCTTCAAGAGGCACGTCGGAAGTGAACATACCGGCGCTGAGAGACTGCGGGTCAATGACTATTTTGAGCTGCGCACCGGCCCCTGACGGCGCACTGCGTTCTTCCCCCGCCGCGGCAGCCATGCGCTGAAGAGCCTCCAGCCCGGCTGTGCTGGCAATCAGATAGTGCTCCCCTCCCTTCAGGAGTGAAGCCGTAAACAGCCGCGGAAATTTTTTCAGCCGGAGTTCCAGAAACGACGGCGCTGAAAGACCGCTTTCGGGCGTGAAGGCACCGGCCGGATCGATTTTCTGTGCGGGAATCTGCGGAAAAATATCCTCGGCAGTCAGGCCGTCCTTCTTCAGATGCAGCGCAAAGCTGATCTGCCAGGGCTGCATTGACAGGCAGAAAGCCGCATCGGCCGTGTCCTTCAGATTCCACCCGGCGGTGAGAAGCTGAACATACGGCCCAGCCGCCCGGCTTTCAAGAAGGCTTTTCTGAAAGCCGTTCAGATCCGCGGCAGAAAGAAGCACGCGGCTGCGTCCGTCAACACCCTCAAAAGCCAGATCCGCGGGCGTAACCGCGGCGGCTCCCGAGAACAGCGCAAACAGCAGAATCACCGCCGCGCAGAACCGCCTTGTCAGAATTCCGGCACTCATGCTGCCGCCCCCTTTGTCGTGATTTTCCTATTATACTCCATATGCGCTGACGAAAAAAAAAGGGCTTCCGATGCGGAAGCCCTTTTTCCGTTTTCTCACGCCTCAGGCTTTTTTCGAGGTAATAAGTTTCAGATAGAAATACATCGCCACGCCGACAGCAGCACCGGCAAGGTCGGTCAGCCAGCCGGGCTGAATCAGCAGAAGCGAGCCGCAGAGCAGAATTGCACGCTCAAGCAGGTTCAGGTTCTTCATCCAGTAGCCCGCCGAAGCGAACGACAGAAGCACAGTTCCGGCAATGGCCGTGATGACCGGCACGGTCGTGTTGGCCAGCGACGCGTTGATCATCAGCAGCTCGGGGTTGTAGACAAAGAAATAGGGAATCAGGAACCCGGCCACAGCAAGGCGCAGAGCTGTAAAGCCCGTGCGCATCGGGTTTGCCCCGGCAATGCCGGCGCCCGCGTAGGCTGCCAGAGCGACAGGCGGCGTCAGGTCGGCAATGATGCCGTAGTAGAAGATGAACATATGAGCCGCGAGAATCGGCACGCCGAATTTCTGAATGGCAGGAGCCGCCATGGACGCAAGCACAATGTACTTCGCCGTCGTGGGCAGGCCCATGCCGAGGATAATCGACGTGATCATCGTCAGAACCAGCGTCCAGAACAGATATCCGCCCGCCAGGGAGACGATGCCGTTGGCCAGTTTCAGACCGACGCCGGTCAGCGTCACAGAGCCGATCACAAGGCCGGCGCAGGCGCAGGCCGCCGCAACGCTCAGCGAGCTGCGGGCACCCTCGTCAAACGCATCAATGATGTCTTTCAGCTTCAGGCGGGTGTTCTTGCGGCACATTGCCACGGCAACAGTCCAGAGAATGCTGTAGAACGCAGCCTTCAGCGGCGTGTAGCCTTTGATCAGCATGTAGACAATGACAAAGAGCGGGATCAGAAGATGGCCGCCGGCAAGGAAGATCTTCTTCGTGTTGGGCAGCTGTTCCTTCGGAAGGCCCTTCAGTCCCAGACGCTTGGCTTCCATGTGTATCATGATGAACACAGCCATGTAGTACAGCAGCGCGGGAAGAATGGCCGCAATGGCGATGGTGATGTAGGGCACGCCGATGAAGTCGGACATAATGAACGCCGCGGCGCCCATGATGGGCGGCATCAGCTGGCCGCCTGTCGAGGAAGCGGCCTCAACGGCGCCCGCGAAATACGGTTTGTAGCCGATGCTCTTCATCAGCGGGATTGTAAACGTTCCGGTCGTCACGGTGTTGGCCACGGAACTCCCTGAAATGGTGCCGAAGAACGCCGATGAGATGACGGCCACCTTGGCGGGACCTCCCGCCTGATGCCCCGCAGCGGCAAGCGCGAGATCAATGAAGAACTTGCCCAGTCCGGTCTTGTTCAGGAACGCGCCGAACAGGATGAACATGAACACAAAGGTGGACGAAACGCCGATGGGCGAACCGATGATGCCTTCAGTCGTCAGGTACATGTGGTTGATGATGCGGGTCCAGCTGAATCCGCGGTGCGTCAGGAACCCGGGGATATATTTGCCCCAGTGCGCGTACAACACAAATACCAGGGCGACCAGGACAATCGGCAGGCCGACGATGCGCCGCGCCGCCTCGAAGGTAAACAGAATCGCCATGACGCCGAAAATCAGATCCCACGTGGTGGGCAGACCGCCGCGCACCATGATTTCCTGATAATTGACAACCAGATAGATCATGGTTGAACCGGCCAGAGCGGCGAGAACCACGTCGAGCCAGTGCATCTTATTGCGCGGGAATGACTTGAATGATGGATAAAGCAGGAAAATAAGAACGAAAGTAAAGAACAGGTGAAGAGGACGCTGAATCTGGGCCGGCAGAACGCCGAACCCGGCAGTGTAGAACTGGAACAGAGAGAACGCGATGCAGATCAGCTTTATCGCCATGCCCCAGAACCCTTCAGGGCGGCGGTAGCGCGATTCTGTATCGTATTTTTCAAGGTTTTTCTGAACAGCGCTCTGATCGCCGGCAACTGTTTCCGCATTCAGCTGAACGTTTTCAGCTGCGGGCGCCGCATCAGGCACTTTTTTTAAATCCTCCATAAGGAAATCCCCCTTACCGTTGCACAAATTGACAAATTCTGCTCCACACCAGGCGCGCTGCCGGCAAAACCTCTACCCTGAAGGTGAGCGGGCCGCCAGGAGGCGCCCAGCGCTTCAGTTTATACTCCCTGCCGCGCAGCAGCAGCGTGTGATCGGCCACGACCTTGTTGATTCTGTAAGTCACCTCGGGAAGCCTCATGTCATAGCCCGTGATGTGGTACAGATTGTTTCTGAATTCAAATTTCAGCTGCGGATTCATATAATCCAGAGGCAGTCCGGCACCGCCCATGTCAAACCACGTTTCTATGAGCACAAGACTGTCAGCAGCAGCTTCAAACACCTCATCGACCGGACGCCGCTCCACAGAGTGAATAAAGCGCACTGTAAAGCGCTCTCCCACAGATACCGGCGCCGTGAACACGGGCCTGCCGTCCGCTCCGGTCAGCGTCAGCAGCCTCACGGGCCACAGCGCCGCCGTCAGCAGCGCTGCTGCAGCCAGCAGCCATCCTCTTCCTGAGCGTCCCTTCATCGTGAGCCTCCCGCACTGCCCGCCGTGTCCGAACAGTCCTTCTTACAAAAGCGGAAGGAGCCGTCCGGCTCCCTCCGCATTCATCACATAAGAACCGCTGAACTGTTTCCGTCTCTATTTAACCAGTCCGACTTCCTTGTAGTATTTCAGTGCGCCGGGATGGACATCAAGCGTCATGCCGTCAAGTGCGGTCTTCAGCTGAATGTTCTTGCCCTTGGCGTGAGCCTGGCTGATCAGGTCGAGATTCTCAAAAATTGCCTTGGTGACTGCATAGGCGTCATCATCACTCATGTCGCGGCGGGCAATAAGGCAGGCCTGCACGGCGATGGTCTCAACGTCTTTGTCCTGTCCCTTGTAGGTGCCGGCAGGGATAATTTCCTTGGCAAAGAAGGGATACTTGGCGATCAGCTTGTCGCGGAATTCGCCCTTGATCTCGATGAACTGAAGCGGCTGAGTGGTGACAATTTCCTGAATGCCCGAGTTGGGGGCGCCGGTTGTGAAGATGAAGCCGTCGATCAGGCGGTCTTTGAAGTGCGAGGTGCTCTCGGAGAATGACAGGTAGTGGGGATCAAAGCCCACGAATTTCGTACCGTCAAACATGCCGACTTCGCCGAGAATCTGGCGGGCGTTGGCCTCAACGCCTGAACCGGGCGCGCCGATTGAGAATCTCTTGCCCTTGAAGTCTTCGATCTTGGTGATGCCGCTGCCTTCGTTGGCGGCAACCTGAATGTGCTCGGGATACAGACGGCAGATGACTGTGATGTTCTTCAGAGGTGCCTTGAAGAACATGGTGCCGTTCTTAGCGTAATCGGCGGTATCGTTCTGCACAATGGCCAGATCGATTTCGCCAGCGTTGACCAGGTTCAGGTTCTCAATGGAAGCGCCGGTAGCCTGACCTACGCAGTTGATTTTGCCGTCGCTGTGATCAGTGATGATCTGGGACAGTGCGCCGCCCAGAGGATAGTAGGTTCCTGACACTCCGCCGGTGCCCATGACAAACTGACTTGCGCCGAAAGCTGCGGACGCTGCAAAAATTCCCGTCAATGCCAGTGCAAAAATTCCTGATTTCTTCATATCTGTCCCTCCGTTTAACATAATAATCGATGCAGTGAGAGCATTGCTCTCTCTGTTGATTATTATATATTTAAAAGTCAATTTAGAAAAGACCTTACGCATAAGTATACAAAACTTCATAAAAATTTTATTTTTATATATGAAAAATTTATTTTTGCACTATTTTTTTTACTGCATTTTACCTTAACACGTAGTGATTAAGCGCTGTTCGGACACAATCGGCACGACGCAGGCCCCCAGTTCTGCATTTTCAGAAATGCTTCGTCAGGCAGGAAAAATCCTCATGCCCGCAGCAGAAACAGGGGGAATGCGGGAAAAATCCGCACTCCCCCTGTTTCCGTGAATATTCCGTTATTTCAGAGCGAAAGTCTACCAGCCGGCTGCCGTGCCGAGGCGGCGGCTGTCCGCTCCGCCGTCCTTCATGCCGGTCTGGGGATCAACCCTGATGCCCTGCGCGGCCCCGAGAAGCCTTTCCCCGCTGACCTGCCAGCCTTTCTCTGTCAGTCCCCTGACAAGGCCGGGATCAGCGCGGTTTTTATCAACCAGAACGGTGCTGTCCGAGTCGCAGTGGATGCGGCACTGTTCAATCGCCTCGTCCATCTCCATGCCGAAATCAACGGCGTTCATGATGATCTGCGCCACTGTGGTAATAATCATCTTTGAGCCGGCTGCGCCGACGCTCATGAACGGTCTTCCGTCAGGCGTGCTCACAATGGTGGGACTCATGGATGAAAGCGGACGTTTCCGCGGTTCAGGCGCGTTGACGCTCTGAGGGTCTTTGGAAAAATCGTTCATCTGGTTGTTCAGGAAAAAGCCGTATTCCGGAACAAGAACCTTCGAGCCGAGAAAATAATTGATGGTGTTTGTCGCTGTCACCATGTTTCCTTCGGCGTCCACGACAGAAAAGCTGGTGGTGGACATCTGTTCGGGACTCATGCCGCCGCGGTACGCCTTTTTGTCACCGGCACTGCCGTTGAACTCCCACGGGTCGCCCGCCTCAGCTTTCCGGGCAGGCGTTCCGGTGATCAGCGCTGCGGTTTTCTTTGCGTACTCCCGGGACATCAGGCCCTTCAGCGGTATGTCCACAAATTCCGGATCGGCCATGTACTTTGCCTGATCGGCAAACACATGCCGGCACGCATCAGCAAAGACGCAGGCGAACTCCGGCGTGTCCTTTCCGAGAGCCTTCACGTCAAAGTTCTCCATGATGTTGAGCAGCTGAATGACGTGAGTTCCGCCCGAGCTGGAAGGCGGCATGGAACAGATGCGATACCCGCGGTACGTTCCCTCAACGGGTTCTGTCACGCTGACACGGTACGCAGCCAGATCATCCATGGTCATTCTGCCGCCGGCTGCGTTCACGGCGCGGCAGACAGCCTCGCCGATCGGGCCTTTGTAAAAAGCGTCAGCTCCCTGCCCGGCGATCAGCCTGAAAGCCGCGGCAAGCTCAGGCTGCTTCAGAGTCTGTCCGGCTTCCAGGGGAAGCTCGTCCTCCAGAAGGCGGATTTTTTCCGGATCGTTGTACTGAACCAGCGCGTCGTAATTGTCGGCAATATAGCCGTGCTGCAGCGGTGCCAGCTCAAAGCCCTGCTCGGCAAGACGGATTGCCGGTGCGGCCGTCTGTCCGAGCGTCATGGTGCCATAATTTTCAAGGGCATACTCAATGCCTTTCAGCAGCCCCGGCACCGCGACAGACAGACCGCCCTGGCTGCTCCAGTGTTCGCTGCGGGCTTTCTCTGACGCGAACATGTCCTTTGCCGCAGAAGCAGGCGCCATTTCACGGTAATTAAGGCAGACAGTCCTGCCGTCCGAGGCCCGGCGGATGGTCATATACCCGCCGCCGCCGATGCCTGATGCGTTGAACTCAACGACGTTCAGCGCAAGCGATACGGCCGCCGCCGCATCAACGGCGTTGCCGCCCTGTTTCAGAATTTCTACGCCTGCCTGCACTGCCAGCGGATGGGCTGCAGCCACCATTCCGTGGGGCGCATAGGTTTCCTCAGCCCGGAATGCGGGCACCTGCGCCGCGCCCGCTGTGCAGGCGCCGGCACTCAGGGCCGCGGCAGCGAACGCCGCCGTCATCCTGCTGATTTTTTTCATGGCTGAAACCTCCCTTTCGCGCCGGCGGTCAGTTAAGCCAGGCACCGACGCCGTCTTTTACGATCTGCTGCATCGTCGGCAGCCCTTCCATGACAAACGGGGCGCCCACAAAATCCTTGCACTTGCTGAACCACATGCTGAAAATTTCCATGTCAATGCCCACGCGTTCCTCAATGGGGTGTTTCTTGTCACGCAGCGGGCTGATGCCGACGGCATGTTCATTCATCGCTGTGCTGGGTGTTTCGCTGAGGAAGGGCAGACATTTCGTTCCCTTGGCAATCTCATAATGACTGATGCCGCGGAATCCTTCGGCTGAAACTTCGGCTTTCAGACGCACGCCGCGCTCCTCAAGATCCATGATCATCTCCAGGCACTTGTCAATATCCTCAGGGTCGGTGACCAGTGAATAGGACATTGTGCCGCCGGAGTGCTTCTTCCCGTCCCGCGGGTCGAAAACCTCTTCAGGCGCCCTTGCCTCGTGGACGTCAAGACATGTGGCAATCTTCTCGCGGCGCAGCAGTTCCATGACGCCGTAGCACACCATCTGGGCAGGCGTGCCGTCAGCGATTCCGGGATAGTTGCGGTTGATGTTGCGCCACTCCGCGCCGTCCTTGTGGGTGTAGCCCAGCGGATGGACAAAGTGTTCGGGGTCTTTCTCGCCCTTTTTCAGCGGGATGCGGCGGTCGCCGTAATAGAAAACGCGCGTGCCGTGGCGGCCGGTGATCTTCTGCTCGTGAGCCACCTGCCCGAGTTCATCGGGCACGGCTGTGCCCGCGGAGTTGAGGCATGGAATGACAAACAGCGTGCCCTGCTTCACCCTGGCGTTTTCAAGCAGCACTGTCAGCGCTATGGGGCCGGCAATTTCCCGGGCGTGGGTTCCTCCCCAGACGGCAAGTCTGGCGCCCGGTTCGCTGCCTTTCATGACGTAGACAGGCGCGTCGTACTCTGTGTTCTTTAAATGCGGATTATAGTCAGACAGCCATTTCAGCTCTGTCACGCCATAGCCGGGGCGCACGTCCCAGCGCAGTGCTGTCTGTGCCCCGGCGGTTCCGCATGCAAAAAGTGCCGCGCACAGCGCCGGGAGAATAACTTTTTTCAGATTCATCATAAAACCATGCAGCTCCTTTATTCCTGGCCGCAGCGTACCGGGGGCGTTCTTCAGCGTCAGGCGGCAGAAAAAACTCCCGCAGGACACCGGCAGGTACCTGCCGGGCCGCGGGAGTTTTCCTGCTGCAGCGCCGGAGACTTCCGGTTCAGTCTACGCGCAGGTTAGTTCAGCCATTTTCCCAGTCCGTCGCTCATCAGGGTCTTGTAATCGGGAACGTTCTCAATCACCAGATGGGCGTCGTGGGATTCATTGTAAAGATTCACGAGCTCGCAGAACACTTCGCACTGAAGGCCGACACGGTGCTTCAGCGGGAACCTGGGATCGTCAACCGGGTCTGGGGCTTCGCGCCAGCTGTCCTGAGCGGGGTTCGGCGTTTCAAACAGGAACGACAGGCACGGCGTGGCGTTGCCGATTTCAAGGTGCGACAGGCCGCGGAACGCGGGGTTCGACGGCTCAATCTTCAGGTCCAGACCGACTCTGTCTGTGACATCCACGACAGCTTCAGCGCCGAGCTCCATGGCCTCATCCTTCGGGTTGCAGACCAGCATGTAGGCAAGACGTCCGCCGTGGTACGGCTTGCCGGTAGTGCGGCTGTACGACCAGGTCGGCGTGTCAGATTCATGCATGTCAATGCTGAGCACCACGTTCTCCCTGCGCACGATCTCCATCACGGCATAGGCCGCCTGCTGAGTCGGCGTGCCGTCGGGAAGGCCGGGATAATTGCGGTTGATGTTGCGCATCTCTGCGCCGTCGTGTCCCTTCGAGTTGGGAATTGTCGCGCCGGACTGATGCTTGTACTGGTCAGGATCATTGGGCTGGTCGGCCGGATCCACGCGGCGGTCGCCGAAAGGCAGATAGCGGTACCCGGAACGGCAGGGCACTCTAAGAAGCCTCGGAACCTGCGTGGACTCGTCGTGCACGCTGTAGCCGCTGGCGTTCAGCGCGGGAATGACGATCAGGCGGCCCTCGCTGACGTTCGCGTTCTCAATGAAGGTCAGTGCGCCCGTATGCCCCGCGATCTCGCGGGGATGGGTGCCGCCGAGAATCAGCATGGTTGCGCCGGGCTTTTTACCTTCCAGATAAAACACCGGTGTATCAAGGTTAGTGCCCTTCAGCGGTGCGTTATAGTCAGACAGCCAGCCGACCTTCGTGACGCCGTAGCCGGGGCGCACCTCGGGGCGGAAAAACGCCGCACAGGCAGCGCCTGAAACCAGGAGGGCCGACATGCCGGCCAGCAGCGCCGCGCGTTTCAGTTTTGAAAACATGCAGACACTTCCTTCCAGAAAAAAGTTCTGCTACTTCTCGGGAGCCGCCGCCGCGCCGCCGCGTCTGATGGAGCCGACGCCGGTCAGAGTGCCGTCGGGTTCAACGGAAATGACGTTGGGGCCGCCGAAATACAGGTCGGGATATTTCTTCGTCACGATTGTGTAACCGAAGCCCTTCTGCAGGGTTTCAACGGTTTTCGCGTCAAAGCCGCTTTCCATTTCCATCAGCGAGACGCCGTTCTTGGTGTTGAAGCTGCTCATGATCTTGGGGGCCTTGACGGTCTCCTCAAGGGTCATGCCGAAATCGATCAGGTCAACAAGCATCTGCGACAGCGTGGGGACAATGCGTCCGCCGCCCGGAGTGCCGAGCACCCAGCGCACTTTGCCGTCCTTCTCGATGATCATGGGCGAAATGGTGGTGCGCACGCGCTTGCCGGGTTCCATATTGCTCACGTTGCCTTCAGGCGCGGGCTTGCTCCAGAAGTTGCCGATCTCGTTGTTCATGAAGAAACCGTCAACCCAGTAGCTTGTGCCGAAGAAGGCGGAAATGGTCTGAGTCCATGCCACCGCATTGCCCCAGCGGTCGATCACCGAGAAGTGCGTTGTCGAGGCAGACTCGTGGGTTTCAGCAGGCTCGGGCAGCGCAGCGGCCTTCTGCTGGGTCAGATAGTCCCTGTAGTTCATGCCGCCGTTGAAAGCCGGGGCATCGCCGGGGGAGGACTTTCCGTTCTTCCACTCGTCAGCGGTGGTTGCGCCGCTCATTTTGATCTGCATCATGCGGACCTTGGCGTAATCCTTGCTTGCCATGCCCTTATCCGATGTCACGTTGAAGGCGGGGTCGCCGATATAGGCGCGCAGGTCTTCCTGCGTCAGCAGGAATGTCTCCTGCATGATGTGCAGACGAAGCGGGTCGTCCCAGCCCATGAACTTGAAATTGTAGTTTTCGAAGATGTTCAGGTTTTCAAGAAGTCTCGGGCCGCCGACGGGCAGTCCGGCCACTGTGATGTCATAGCCGCGGTAGGTGCCTTTCAGGGGCTCACGCTCAATGGCCTTGTAGTTCTTCAGGTCTTCCTTGGTGATCCAGCCGCCGTTTTTCGCCATGAACGACTCGATGTCGTCGGCAATGCTGCCCTCATAAAACTCACGGAAGCCCTTTTCGACAATTTTCTTCAGGGAAGCCGCCAGTTTCGGGTTCTTGAACTTCTCGCCGGGCTCCCACGCGAAGCCGTCGTTCAGGAAATCGGGTGCATGATTGGTGAGGTCTTCAAAGTTGTCCTTGCAGATCTGGGAGAAGGTCTGGTTCACTTCAAAGCCTTCCTCCGCCAGACGGATGGCGGGAGCGGCAAGTTCAGGCAGCTTCATTGTCGCGCCCTTTGCATAGATGGCTTCAAGTCCCGCCACAAGACCGGGCACGCAGGCTCCCTGCGGCATTCTCGCGATCTTTCTGACTGTCAGTTTCTCTTTTTTCAGCTCATCATATGTGCCTTTTGCGGGCACAGTGCTTCTGAAATCAATGGAGTAAGTCTTTCCGTCAGCCATTCTGACGACCATGTAGCCCTCGCCGAAGAGGCTGGATGCATAGGGTTCCACAACGCCGAGCGCCAGGCTGGTTGCAATGGCGGCGTCAATGGCGTTGCCGCCTTTTTCAAGGATTTCAGCGCCCGCTGCGGCAGCCAGAGGATTGGCTGCGGTAACCATGCCGTTCTTTGACTTCAGCACCTGTCCTGTTGTGACTGCGGACGCTGCAGTTGCGCAGAGCAGAACCGCCGTCAGACTCATAAAAGTGCACTTTCTGAATCTGTTCATACTCACTCCTCCTTCTTGATATAAGGCCCGCGCGGTAAAGAGAAGGCCTGTGTTTATTCTGCCGGCTGAACTTCATCGTTCAGCCAGTGCCCGAGTTCGCTGGAAACCACTTCGCTGTACTCAGGAATTCCGCTCACGGTGACGCCCTTTTCCGGTTCCGCCTCGTTCAGCACGTTCAGGACAGCCTGAATCCCCGCGAGATGGCGGGCGGTGCGCAGCTGAATGGGCTGACTGCCCTCATAGGGGATAAAAAGCCGTCCGAGCTTCGCCGCTTTGGTAAAAGCCTTATCCTCGCCGGTCAGCACCAGACGCTCGTCGGTCCTGCCGCGCAGACGTCCCTGGCTGGGATTTCCGGCTTCCATCAGGAAAGGCTTCAGCGTGGGAATGCTGTCGCCCCACTCGCGGTGGCTGAGCCCGTGAAGGTTTTTAGGCGAAGGCTCAAGACGCATGGGAATGTCGTTCATCTCAAGCTCCATCACGGCTTCCGCGGCAAGTTCCATGGAGTGCTCGTGAGCCACCATGGCGTTCACAACCGGGTATTCCGGTGCGGCTTCATGAAGATCGAAAGCCACATCCACGTTTTCCTTCTTCAGCATTTCAGTGATGGCATACCCCACCTGCTGAGTCAGAGCCTCGTGCAGCGTGCCGGGAAATGCACGGTTCTGATTGCTGCGCGACGATCCGTCCAGTTCCTGTCCTGAGGGGTAATGGATGTAAATGTTGGGGTTGGGCCACTGATGGATGAAATTCGTGGAGCGGGAGCCGAACTTGAACGTGCGGGTCTTCCCGCTGTCAGTCTTGAAATGGATGTACTGCGGCGCCGCGTCCTGCGGAGAGTTGTGGGTGCGCGCGGACATGTTGGAAAAGGGCATGACGATGACGCGGCCCTTTTCAACCTTTGCGCGCTCCAGATAGACGACGGCAGCCATAAACCCAGCCGGTTCATTGGCGTGGATGCCGCCCATGACAAACAGCGTTCCTCCCGGTTCGGCGCCGTTCTGAATAAAGACGGGCGTGTCGCCGGGTGAGTTTTTCAGCGTCGGTTCCCATTCGGAAAGCATATGTTTTTCAAAACCGGGCGCGGGAACCAGAGTTTCAGGCTCCCACATTGCCATGAACGACCGGGCCGTAATCCAGCACACAATGCCTGCGGCAGCGCAGAGCGCCAGCGCTGTGACCTTGTTTCCCCTTACTTTCAGCTCCATAGTTCCGCCCTCCTCACTTGATCATAAGGATCCGCAGGACCATGGGGATCACCACAAGCATATCAGCCAGCTGCTTCCAGAACGACCGTTCGCGGAACATGCTCCGGAGGACAAAGACCAGCATGAACAGAAGAATTGCTCTGTAGATCAGTGTCATGGGATCCCTCCTAGAACAGATAATGGGCAAGCTGATTGCTCATGAGAATCATCGCCGCGCCCCACAGGACAACAGCGATGCCGGGCCACACACAGTGCTTTGCGATTTTAAAGCGGTCGTCGACTCCCAGCGCCTGAGCCGCAAAAAACGGCGAGAGGCTGCCCGGGGGCATCAGGTCGCCGAGGGAGGCCAGCATGCCGAGCGCCGAGGCGACAATGATCACATTGTAATCAAGCAGCGCCAGCAGGAACGGCACGCCCAGCACGGACGCCGATCCGTAGGCCGACACAGCGCCGAAAACCGGCATTGCAATGGCAACGCCCGCAAGCAGCGCCCATGAAGGAATGCTGAGCGCAGAGACAACAATAAAGCCCTCGGCGCCGTTGAGCGCCATGACCTGAATGAACATCCCCACTCCCATCAGAATGCTCATGATGGGCAGGGAATCATCTACGGCCTCACTGACCGCCTCGGCCACGTTCCATTTTGTGCCTGAGAAGAGTCCGGCCGCTGCGGAAATCAGGAAAATCAGCGGCATTCCCAGGAAATGCCAGTACCTGCAGCCCGCAAGAAACTGTTCGGCCGCAATAAGCACCACCAGCACGATCACCGGCAGCGACAGCCTGAACGTGAGTTTTTTATCTGTCATCCGCGCAAGCTGCGCCTCAAGGGCCGCCTCGTCCGTAAAATGACGGATGCCGGGATATATCATGGTGAAGGCAAAAAGCACCGCCAGCGGAAGGGTGCACAGCAGCAGGGGAATGGTAAAGCCCACATACGGAATGTCCACGCCCGCACAGATCATCATGGTAGGTATGCTGACCGGCGGCGCCACCATTCCGAGCAGCGCTCCCATGGCAATCACGGCACCGGCCTTCTCTCGCTGAACGCCGAGCGTCACAAGCACAGGAGCCATCAGCGCGCCGGTAGTCAGAACCGAAGCGATGGACGATCCCGTGATCATGCCCGGCGCCATGATAAGCAGAATGATGCCGATGCTCAGCAGGGCCGGCATACGGCGGAACTTCCGGATGATCCACACGGAAAAGGCATCAAGGAATCCGGTTTTCTGCACTGCCTTCATAAAAATCATCGCCGAAGCGATGACCATGATGGTATCAAGATAGCCGAATTCGCCTTCTACCAGATGACGCAGCGCAATGCCGTTGCCTGAGGCAAGCGTGCCGGCAAGCGCTGCAGTCAGCATTGCGACGGCAATCGGCAGTTTCAGCCAGAACGCCGCCGCAACAAATACCGCAATCATCAGGAAGGTATAAAAACCTTCCGGCCAGAACCAGGACATAGCAGTCGGGGTTTAAAGAATGCCCCACTCAGTGAGGATTTCTTTCAGAGGATCCTTCGTGCTTCTCACGTTGGTCGCAGACAGCAGCTTGACCTTGCGGTCATTGGCAAACTGCGTGAATTTGCCGTCGCTGTTGCCGCCGTCGACAACAATGAACGCGTCTGCATAGGGGCTCACAGTGTCAACGAATTTATCGGAGGTCGCGCCGCGGCGTCCCTCGCCGCCCACGTGCATCACCAGCACCTTGATTTTCTTCGCAGCAGCTGCCTCGCACAGCGCCTTGGCACGGGCAAGCTCGTCCTCGACCTTGATGCCGGCTGCGCCCATTCCCTTTGAGCTTGCGCCGGGAACAATGATCAGCGCTTTCTGATCGCTGAGCGCTTCAGGTTTCAGAAGAGCTTCATAGTCAACAGTCGCCTTAAGAGACTTCAGAACCACGCGGACCATCATGCCGTCGGGGCTCTGTCCGGCAGGGGTCAGCGCCACATCAGCCGCAGATGCGCAGGCAGTCATGCAGAGAGACAGAACAAAAGCAAGTACCAGTTTTTTCATTTTTCTTCCTCCTTTGATCTGTGCCACATTTTTCATGGCTGATTCCAGATTAAAGCCAAAACTTTGAATCGTCAATTATTTTTCTCTTTTTTTTCTTTTTGCGGAAAATCAATTTTCTGAAATATGAATTAAATTATGTCATCTGTTTTGAATTCCGCCCTGACGCGATGCTGTAAATCACATTCGGACGCCCGCTTCTGCCGTCTTCGGGCACGGCGCGGCGGTTCAGCTGGCCTTTGGCGACAAGGTATTCAAGATAACGGTACACCGTCGGGTAGGCAAGTCCGCACTTCTCGGCCGCCTCAGAAGCCGTCATGCCTTCGCCGGTGGTGAAAAGTGAGAACACACGCCGTGCCGTGCTTTCAGCCAGTCCCTTGGAAATGCCGCCGGTCCTTCCGTTCTGCCGGTATCTGAAAAGTTCCGCATGAAGCGTGATGCGCGAGGAAAAATCTGCAAACCGCAGGGGTTTCAGGATAAAATCATCAGCTCCCGCTGTCAGCAGACTCCGCGCTGTCTCCGGCGACTCCTCCACAGTCAGGGCCAGCAGAACAACAGAATCTGACAGTTTCCGTGCCTGGCGGATCACATCAAGTCCGCTCATGACGGGCATGTGATAATCCACAAGCAGAATGTCCACAAGCCCGTCGCGGACCCAGCCGATGGCCTCCCTCGGATCTGAGGTTGTGCGGATGGTGCGCCCCATGGCCCCGATCATCGCACTGACGGTGTACAGCGTGCCCTCATCGTCGTCAACGATGCCCAGCGCAAAATTTCTCATGACGGCTTCACCTCCGTAAATGTCAGTTCACATCTCAGTCCGCCGCGGGGAAGCGGCGCCATGAAAAAAGTGCCGCCGTTGGCAGACACGGCGCTGTTCACAAACGCCAGCCCCTGTCCGGACGACCCCCAGCCGGACACTTCTCCCTCATCGGGTTTGATGAACCCCGGGCCGTTATCTTCCACAAAAAAGCACACCGACGGGCCTTTTTTTTCTGCACCGAGAATGATTTCCGGATTTTCACGCGCGGCAGCTGCCCTGTGTGCGTTGTCAAGCAGATTCACAAGAGCCCTTGAAATCCGGATCAGGTTTACCAGGATCCCCGCCCGTTCTGTCTCTTCAGTGCAGCGGAGCAGCACCGGCTTCCCCCATGACAGCGGGCGGACCTGTGCCAGCGTGTAGTCAAGCAGCTCTTTCACTGTGACAACACGCGCCGCCGCCGGGCTTTTAATTTCCGAGATCATCAGATCCATCTGCTCGGCTGCCCTGATGATGGTCGTACCGTAGCGCGCTGCGGCCGGATCCCGGCTCATGCTCAGCAGGTCAGAAAGGCCGAGAATGGCTGTCAGAGGGCGCTTCAGATCGTGAACCAGATAATGGAGCTCCTGATACAGCCGGGCTTCAAGCTGTTCGCGGCGCAGACGCTCGACCTCGGCGTCCTTCCTGCGGATCTGCTCCATCTGGCGGATCGTTTTTTCGTAATTGATAAACAGCGCGGCAAGAAGTGCCGCCGTGCCGAAAAACCATATGAAACACACGCCGCAGAACGCGTTGAGCACATATTCCCTGCCAGTGATGCTGCTCAGATCCTTGATGGTGCGGCTCAGTTCACCCCAGCCGAAGCCGTAGGGCGTCAGGAACGGAATCAGATCAAGCCACTGAATCGAAAATATCAGGCACGAGCGGATCAGCACTTTATAGCTGTAGTGGCCGACGCCGCGGCACATGACCTGAAGCATGACCACGCTTGTCAGCGTGAAAAAGGCCGGAACGCCGAAATGCGGTCTGTTGGCAAAGGTGCTGGCCGCCCAGTAGCTCAGGGGAATCAGGACAGAAGGAAGAAAGATCTCAGCGTACCCTTTCCGCGTTTTTTCCGAAATGCCCTCGCAGAGCAGGAACCAGCCGTTGTACAGAAAGATCGCGCGGATTCCGTTAAGCAGAACCAGCAGAAATGCGGACACAAGAAGCAGTCCGCTTTCAAGCATGCTGAAAGCCTGATAGACCGATCTGACAACGGGAGCTGACAGCGTCGTGCTGCCCTGGGTAATCAGCCACGCCGCCAGACAGAGTATCCCCGTCGCACATTTTTTCAATCCAGAATCCATGGAACGCACCCGCCTGTTTTATGATCTGCCGTCTGCTGACTGCAGCGCGGCCCTCTGATCTCCATTTTACAACAGAAGGGGCCGTTACGGAGCATCAAAAAAGCCTGCCCTGAGTGCCGGGGGCACGGGGACAGGCTGTAAAACTGAATGACAATCAGAACGTCAGGAACGTGCGGAGACGGATCTGGTTGTTGTCATAGTCGGGTTCGCCGCGGCGGCCGTTCTGGTCGTTGTAGGCGAGCTCAAACGAAAGCTGGGGCGTATACTGAAAGACAACGCCGGCTGTCCACTCGTCGTATGCGTCCTGATCATCCGGATCATACCGGGCATAGCGCTCAAAAGTCTTCCACTTGCGGCTCCACTTCTGTTCGGCCCGGGCAAAATACACATCAGTGTCAGAGGTGACATTCCACGTCAGCGACGAGCTGGGCCACTCGATGCCGCTGAAAGCCCACGGGTTGTGATCAAGAATGTAGCCCTCGTCAATATGAGCGTATTCAAGCCACAGGCTGGTGAACTTCAGCAGATCCTGATCGATGTCAAGGATGAACTTCCACGATGTGGGATTGTCCTCTTTCGCGCCGGAAATTGTCGTAACCAGCGTGTCATCAGCGATGTCCTCAAAATAGTAAACGCCGCGGAGTTCAAGCCCCTTGGTCATGCGCCAGCCGGCAGCCGCCCACCACTGCTTGTAATTTCTGTTGCGGTAATTGGTAATCAGGCCGTTGAGGGTCAGCCACAGTTTTTCATTGAAATTGAACTTGGCGCGCAGACCATAAACTTCGTCGCTGGGGTTGGGCGTATAAACCCCGTTAGCGCCGCTGCCGCGCATTGAAGCGGCAAAGCCGGTCACATAGCCCAGGCTGCCGATGGTCTTCGTCAGCTGAGTGCCGCGGTACGTGGTATCCATGGCATAGGCATCGTTATCAATGTAGGTCTTGTCGGCAGCTTCCCAGTCGAGGAAGAACTGTCCGGCCTTGAACGTAAAGCCCTTCCAGCCGAGAAAATCCCTGGCCTGCAGATAGAAACGGTCCATATTGCCGTTGTTGTAACGTCCGTCAAAGGTGACCTTTTTCGAAAGGTCCTTGTGCAGATAAATGCGGGCGCGGTTCATTTCAAACCCGTCGACGCTGGCACCGGTATAGGAGCCCTTGTAGGGAACGTCCTTGTCCCACGCGTTGTAGTCAAAGCGCAGTTGTCCGTAGATCCGCCAGCCGCCCAGCCCCTTTTCCAGCGCGGAAAGACGTGAATCGAAGCCGTCAACTTTGACGCCCAGGGCTTCAAGTTCCGGCTCAAACTCAGCCACCAGAGCCTTCAGCTTTTCCATGTCTGCGCCGCTCACGTCCCTGCTCATGGCACGGGCCACGGCCTGAGCGATTTCGTAGCGCGACATCAGTCTCGAACCGCGGAAGGTTCCGTCCGGGTACCCTTCCAGCACGCCCTTTGCCGACAGTTCTTCAAGGGCATCGTAGGCCCAGTGATGCGCCGGCACGTCGCTGAAAGGCTGTGCCGCCCACGCGGGCACCGTCGACATCATCAGCGCCGCTGCAAGCAGCGCTGCTCTTTTCCCATACATCCGTCTCAGCCCCCTCACAGTTTTTTTCGCAGAAATGCAGATTGTCATAGAAAAATACCGCTATATTTCGATTTTTCTATTTTTTCAGCATTTCATACGACTTGTTAATATTGTAACCATTCTGATAATTTTATTCAAGCATCAAAATCAACTATGTAATATTAATGTAAATAATAATGTTCTGCCCTTTCTCTCCGGTTATAAGCGGCATGGCCGCGGGATGCCTGAAAGGAAAGAAAGACGCGCTTTTTCAATACGTTCCTTCTGCCCGGCAAAGCCGGATAAAAACTGCGGGGTCTGCAGACTCTGAGCGCAGAAAACGGCTGACGCCGATTAAAAAAGAAAAAATGCCAGCAAAAGGATAAAAGCGTGCGGCAGGTGCAGTGCCCGCAGGCTGCCGGCATCCGCAGAAAGGGGGGCAGGCAGGCGCAGCCCATGCCGCAGGATTTTTCTGCAGCTGAACGCAGATAATGGCGCCGGACGGGCAGTATGACCCATTCCGGCGCCATTTCAAAATATGACATCAGAAGCTGTTTTATACGGGGGATCGGATTCCGGTTTTACACCGGAACCGAAGAATGACTGTCAGCCATGCAGAAACAGAACGACAGTCAGAATGCAATGAATGTGCGCAGAATTATCTGGCTGTTGTCATAGTCGGGTTCGCCGCGGCGGCCGTTCTGCTCGTTGTAGGCCAGGGCAAAGGCAATCTGCGGCGTATAGCGGAAAACAACACAGGCAGTCCACTCGTCGTACGCGCTCTGACCGTCAGGGCTGTATCTGGCGTAGCGGCCGAATGTCATCCACCTGTGGCTCCACCTCTGGCGTGCCAGCGCAAAAAACACGCTGGTATCTGAACTGACGTCCCATGTCATTGAGGCGCTGGGCCACTCAACTGCTCTGATGCCCCACGGGTTGTGTTCCATGATGAAGCCTTCGCCGATGTGCGCATATTCCAGCCACAGGCTTGTGAACTTCAACAGATCCTGTTTGACGTCAAGGATGATCTTCCACGATGCGGGATTGGGCTCTTCTGAGCCTGAGAGCGTTGGAACAAGCGAATCGCCGGCAATATCCTCAAGATAATATACGCCGCGCAGGTCCACGCCGCTGCACACGCGCCATCCGGCGGCCGCCCACCACTGGCTGTAATTTCTGTTTCCCAGGTTATTCAGCAGGCCGTTCAGTGACAGCCACAGCCTTTCATTGAAGCTGAACCTGGCGCGCAGACCGTAGACCTCATCGCTCGGATTGGCCGTGTAAATGCCGTTCAGGCCGTTGCCGCGCATTGAAGCCGCAAAGGCCGTCACGCTGCAGAGACTGCCGATCGTCTTTTCAAGCTGAATGCCCCGGTATGACGTGTTCATGGCATACGCGTCCCTGTCGCCGTAAGTTCTGTCCGCCGCTTCCCAGTTGATGAGAAACTGCCCGGCGGTAAGCTTAAAGCCTTTCCAGCCGAGGAAATCGCGCGCCTCAAGGTAGTAGCGGTCAAATTGTCCGTTGTTCCAGCGGGCGCCGAATGAGGTCTTTCCAGAAATATCCCTGTGCAGAAACAGCCGTGCGCGGTTCATGTCAAACCCGGTGACGGTTCCGCCGGTATATGAGCCACGGTAAGGGACGTTTCTGCTCCATGAGTTGTAGTCAAAGCGCGTTTCCACACCGATTCTCCAGCCGCCGATTCCGCGTTCGAGCGTGGAAAGACGCGAATCGAAGGCATCAGTTTTTACGCCGAGCGCCCGGAGTTCCGGCTCAAACTCTGCCGCCAGAGCCATCAGCTTTTTCCGCTCTGCGCCGCTCATGTCCCTGTTCATGGCACCGGCCACGGCCTGCGCGATTTCGTAGCGCGACATCGGTCTCGTGCCGCGGAACGTCCCGGCCGGATACCCTTCCAGCACGCCCTTTGCCGACAGTTCTTCAAGCGCATCATAAGCCCAGTGATTCACAGGCACATCGCCGAAAGGCTGCGCAGCCGCGGTCCCCGCCGTCAGCAGCAGCACTGCCGCAAACACCAATCCTTTTTTTTCACCCATCTCCCTGCCTCCCTGCCGTGCGTCATACGGACAATGCAGAGCGTTCTGAAAACTTTCCCCCGTAAAGTCTGCTCTCCTGTCCGTTCCGCATTTTCCGCAGACTGCACTCAATTTGTACTCTTATTGTAATCATACAGACACTTTTTTTCAAGTCCAGTAACTAAAACCTTACATTTCTGCAGAAGCAGCGCCGGCAGTTCCAAAATACAGAGAAGCCGTGCCCGCTGTCCGCAGGCGCGGCCTCTCTGCTTCACACGGCTGTTTAAAACATGACGGCGGCGGCTGTGTCCGTGCGTCAGGACGGGAGAATTCCGGCTGTATCCTAGGAAAGTCTCAGCGGCACGGGAGCATCGGCCTGCCGTGCCGCGGCAACCCTGCCGATGCCGTACAGGGCCGCGTTTTCAAGGTACAGTTCTGCGCTGCCCGACGTATACAGTACAGCCGTGCCGCTCTTTCTCTCTGCCAGAAGGTGATTCTGCGCCAAATATTTCCTGATGCTGAGGGCCAGGCTCCGCGCCGGGTCAATCAGCCCGAGCGCCGGGTACAGCGCCCTGATGCGGTCTGCGACCAGCGGATAATGAGTGCAGGCCAGAATCACCTTTCTCACAGGCCCGCCGCGCAGTACCGTATCGATGGCTGTCCTGATTTCGCCGTCAATATATTCAGGCGCAGTGCGGCCGTTTTCAATCAGCACCGACAGCCGCGGACACGCGGCCGAAACCAGAACCGTTCCCGGCCGCCCGGCACTGATCTTCCGCGCATAGGCGCCTGAACGCACGGTTGCCGGGGTGCCGATCAGGCCGATGCATCTGTCCGTTCCGGCAATGGCTTCTCCGGCGCCGGATTCTATGACGCTGAACAGGGGAAAGGGAAACTCACCGCGGCACAGATCCAGCACTGTTGATATGGTGTTGCACGCCGCGGCAGCCGCCTTGACGCCTTTTGAAAGCATGAACCGGCAGAGCTGCCGCGTCAGGTGCAGAATGTCCTCCGGACTGCGGCTGCCGTAAGGCATGTTGGCGCTGTCGCCAAAATAAACGATGTTTTCACCGGGAAGAACCTTCTGAAGCTCCCTGACCACTGTAAAACCGCCTATGCCGGAGTCAAACACGCCGACAGGGCTGTTTCTGTCCACCGCGGCACCTCCTTTCGCCGGCATCCGCCGTACTCTTTTAAAACGGGCCGAAAACAAGCGGCGGCCTTCCGGCCGCCGCACGGATTCATTTTTCTTCAACCGAGGCTCTGCACATCTTCCGCCTGCACCTACAGCAGTTTTTTCAGCTCGGCCACTTTTTCAGCAAACACCTTCAGTGCATGGTCTACCGGTTCCGGGGTGCTCATGTCAACGCCCGCGCCTTTGAGCAGTGCAATGGGGTCCCTGGAGCTGCCGCCGCGGAGCATGTTCAGGTAAGCGTCGCGCTCGGCCTCGCCGCCTTTGAGAATGCGGTCAGCTATAGTTACAGCTGCGGAAAGGCTTGTCGCATACTGATACACATAAAACGCCCGGTAGAAATGAGGTATGCGCGACCATTCCGAAGGCAGGTCAAGGTTGGAGCCGACTTCTTCGCCGTAATAGCGGGTGTTCAGTTCGGCCCACATGCTGTTCATCTTCCCGGGAGTCAGCGGCTCGCCCTTTTCGGCCATGGCGTGCACATCGCGCTCAAACTCGGCAAACAGAGTCTGACGGTAGACAGTCTGACGGATCAGCTCGATTTCGTGGTTCAGCAGGAAAATCTTCTCGCTGCGGTCAGTGGTCTGCTTCAGCTCATGTTCTGCCAGAAGCATCTCGTTCACCGTGCTGGCCACTTCGGCGACAAAGAGGCTGTAATTGGCGTATGCAAACGGCTGCGTTGATTCAGAAAGCCAGGTGTGCATGGAGTGTCCGCTTTCATGTGCCAGTGTTGACACGTCCCTGAACGTCCCGCCGTAGTTGAGAAGCATATAGGGATGCACGCCGTAGCAGCCCATGGAATAAGCGCCGCTGGTCTTTCCCTTGTTCTCGTAAACGTCAATCCACCGCTCCTCGTAGGCTTTTTTCAGCTGGCTTACATAATCCGGACCGAGGGGCGCAACGGCCTCAAGCACAATTTTTCTGGCGCTGTCAAAGCTGTACGTGCGGTCAATTTCCTTTCCGAACGGCGCATACAGGTCATAGGGTTCCATGTGATCGACGCCGAGGGCTTTCTTTTTCAGGGCCACATAGTCATGAAGCGCCGGGAGGTTGTCGTTGACCGCCTTGATAAGCCCATCGTATACCGTCACAGGGATTTCATCCCCGAACAGCGAGGCCTCCAGGGCCGACTTGTAATGACGCAGACGTGCGAAGGTCACGTCTTTTTTGACGCTGGCCGAGTACGCGGCGCCAAGCGTGTTGCTGAACTTTGCAAATGTGCGGTGAATTCCCTCAAAAGCCTCTTTGCGCACTCTGCGCACCGGCGAGGAAATGTACCTGCCGTAGGACTCCTGGGTCAGGGGCTGCTTTTTTCCGTCGGCATCGGTGATCTCGCCGAAGCTCATGTCGGCGTCGGTCAGCATGGAGAAACATTCGGAAGGCGCGCCCGCCAGATCGCCCATGGCCGCCATGATGGCCTCCTCGCCGGCAGGAAGGATGTGCTCTTTCTGGCGGAGAATGCGGCTGAACATCAGCCTGTACGGCTCAAGTTCCGGCTTCTCGCTGATATACTGCTCTATTTTCCCGCTGCCGCCGGCAAGAATCTCAGGCGTCACAAAAGCGCTCTGCTCGCTGATTTTCACATAGGCCTGCACTGCACGGTCAAGCATGGCCTTCGGCCCTTCGGCCGCCGTATCCTGATTGTTCAGCAGCGAAGCATAGGCATATACTTTCGTCATAATCTTTTCAATCTGTTCGCCCGACTCAATTGTTTTAAAAAGCGAGGCCGCACTGTCCATCACATGCCCCTGCAGCCCCGTGAAATCCGAAGCAAGGGCCACGGCCTTTTTCAGATCGGCTTCCCACAGATCCTGAGAGGCATAAATATCCGCAAGGTTCCAGGTGTCTTCCACGGGCACCTCGGATCTCTTCGAATAGAGCGGAACAGACCATCCGGCGTCGCCGCCGAGGAACGAAAAAGCAAGAACAGACACGATTGCAGCACCCTTTCTTATGTTCATATCAGAATCTCCTTCTATTTAAAAGCCTTGGATTAAAAAATACGGATCATTGTCAATGCAGATGCGGTAGATTTTACCCGTTTTTCTGTTCCAGGCATAGAAGCCGTTGGACGCCGGTATGCCGGCCCCGTCAAGAAACTGCATATCATCATTCTGCGCTTTTGTGTAGGAGATAACGCCGCTGACCGGGCGCGCAATCGGCAGAGTGCCCATAACCTGACGGGGTTTCCACTGGCCGATCATGCCTGTTTCCGACTTGATTCTGGCAAGCGCGTCAGCCACCGGCTGCGGGCAGATGCCGAGAAAGTCATAGCGCCCGCGGGAGGATTTCGAGAACTGGCGCAGCAGTTCTTCTGCCAGCCACACGCCGCCTTCCTGTTTCGGCAGTTCAGTCAGTGCCGCGTACAGCGCATCAATCACCATAAATGCCCTTGGAGTTTCGGACGGAAGTTCAAAATAATTCACCTCAGCCCAGCGGCTTGAATCGCCGTCAGGCACGCAGCTGTGAAGAATGCTCCATGCCGAGACGAGCCGGCGCGGCGGGTCGTTCACCATGGTTTTCCACAGACTGAACAGCGGCGCACTGACAGCCGCCGAATTCAGCTTTTCCTCAAGGGCCTGCGCCTGCTTCCGGCCCTCAGCGCGTCTTTCAGCAGCCGCGCCCAGTTCTTCCCAGCGCTTGTCAGTATCCGTCATCAGCGCCGCCGAGGCGCACACGGGCAGCGCCGCAAGCATCAGCACCGCCAGCATTGTTTTTATGCGAGTCATTTTCTGTCGGCCTCCTTTTTCAAACCGGAAAAGAATATCCTCTGCGCTTTACTATTATAACGCCGCAGCGCTTGTTCCGGCATTACGGACGTGTTATTCTATGTATATAATAAGTTTTTTGACATATACACTTTAAACAAGGGGAATTTTATCATGAATTTGCAGAATCCAGCTGTCATTGATGCTCTTGCAGCGCGCCGCTCGTGCCGCGCATACCTTGAAAAGCCCGTCCCGGCGGAAGTGCTGCGCGCGGTGTTCCTCTCGGCTGTCACGGCCCCTTCGGCCGAGAACTCACAGCCGTGGGAAGTGTACGTCCTGACCGGCACCGCTCTTAAAGCGCAGCTCGCAGAAATCGCCGCCTCTCTTGAAAAGGGAGACACAGCGTCCGTCCGCATGCGCCGCGACACCGCCGCCCGCCGGGCGCGCGCCCGCGAGCTGAGCGCGGCCATGAAGCCCAGCCTTGCCGGGCAGGGATGGCAGGGCCGCGAATTCATACAGCGCTGCCTGCGTTTCTTCGACGCGCCTGCTGCCGCGGTGATCTGCGCCGATGAACCGGTTGAACCGTTCCACAGCCTGGACATCGGCATGTTCGTGCAGAATCTCTGCCTGGCAGCCGGGGCATACGGACTCGGCACCTGCATTCTCGGCTATCCGCTGATCGCAGAGCCGGCACTGCGCCGTTTTCTGAAACTTCCTGAAGAACGCAGAATCCTGATCACCGCTGCGCTCGGCTACCCTGACGAAGGCGCGCCCATGGCAAATTTCAGAAGCAGCAGAGTGCCTCTTGAGGAAAACATTCATTTTCTTGATAAGACACAGCACTGAAGCGTCCGGCCCGGCCGGGCGCTTTTTTCAGGCCGCTCAGAACAGGTTCACGGCCGCGCCGCCGGCAATGATCAGCAGAATGCCCAGCCGCTGCGCGCCTGAAATCGGCTCGTTAAAAAGCAGATGCCCGAGCAGCGCGGACACCGCAGGACTGGCGCCGGTCACGGGAGCCACAACGGCAGCCGGAATTTTCTGCAGAGCAATGGCCACAAGCCAGCCGGGCAGCATCAGAATCAGCAGGCCTGAGGCAAGCATCATCAGCCCGCGCACCGTGTTCAGCGGCAGCAGCGCAGACGTGTCGCCCGTTCTGCGCCGCCAGCGCAGATAGAAAAACCACGCATAGATCAGCAGTGCCGCAGAGCGCCAGAACATTACAGCCGAGGCGCTGATCCCCGTATGAGTGAACATCCAGCGCATCGTTACCTGGCTGGTGCTCCAGCACAGGCCGGTCAGGATTCCGGGCAGAAGTCCTGCGCGGATCGGCTGGCGTGCGTAGGCATCAGAAGTCCCCTGCTCCTTGAAAAGACACAGCAGCATCAGGCCCGCCACGAGAACGGCGGCACCGAGAAATGCAATCAGCGAAAGCCCTTCGCCGAGAACAAGCCAGGAAAAGAACACCACGTACAGCGGATAGGTGTTTGTCAGTGCCGCCGCCCGGGCCGCGCCGATGCGTGAAACGCACACAAAATACAGCGTGTCCCCGGCGCCGAGATCAAGCGCCGTGCTGCCCATGAGCACCGCCAGCTGCCATGCGCCCGGCCAGACCGCCTTCCCCGGGGCCAGAAGCAGAACTGCCAGCGCCGAGACAAAAAAGCCCACTGAACGGATTGCCTGCATTTTCTGCGGCGGCAGCTCTGTGCCGACAAAGCGGTACAGCACCGGCGCCGCTCCCCAGCACAGCATTCCCGCGAGACAGTACAGAAGACTCCTGATATCCATCAACACCACCACCCTCTGTGCGTTCTATTGTAGCAGAACCGGCGTCGGCCGTGCTGAAAAAACACGTTTTCTGTATTTTCCGGCGCACACGTCCGCCGGTCAGGCGTCGCTGCTGTACCCGCCTGCAGCCGGCCCGCATCCGGCGCGGAAAATCACCGCAGAACCGCAGCCGCGCACAGAAAAAAATTTTTCCGCCGATGAGATCCGGCCTCTTGCTCTTTTTCAAAAATGTGGTATTATCTTTTTCGTAGATAACGCTTTAAACTGATAAAGTATCAGAAAGGACGGAAAAACCATGGAGACTGTGAAAGTTGATGTGCCTGTTGAGATGAAAGAACGCTTCGGCGCCATGCTTGATAAATTTTCCCGTGAAAACAACGTCAGACTGGTTGTGCGCCGCATGAGCCCGGGAGAGGATCAGCCGCGCCATTAATGTTCCCTTTTCTGCCGCAGGGAAAAATGCCCCCCCGTCTGAAATAAAAGGCGTTCCGGCGAAACACGCCGGAACGCCTTTTTGCTGTCAGAAAACTTTTCAGTGCATGTGCGCAGCCTGCGGCCGCAGCGGCTCATGCTTCACGTCTCGCTGTGCGTTCAGCCTGATTTCAGCCTGTTCCGGCGGCACAGCCTGAGCTGCGCGGGGACGCCGGGGCGGCTGTTGTCCTCTGCCGC
>CAZDXA010000015.1:36996-46886 GCA_964509435.1 uncultured Synergistaceae bacterium
GGCGGCACAGCCTGAGCTGCGCGGGGACGCCGGGGCGGCTGTTGTCCTCTGCCGCGTGCGGAACACAAACCCAGCTCGCACCGAAAACTCTTTTGTCTGCAAACCTTTCAGTGCATGTGCGCAGCCTGCAGCCGCAGCGGCTCATGCTTCACGCCGCGCAGCGCGTCCAGCCGGATTTCAGCCTGTTCCGGCGGCACAGCCTGAGCTGCGCGGGGACGCCGGGGCGGCTGTTGTCCTCTGCCGCCTGCGGAGCACAAAACTCACTGCGTGCCGTAAAACCGTTTCAGCTGATTCCGTGCGCTGCCGGGCAGCGTGAAAGTCATGCAGTTTTGTCCGGCTGCCGGACAGCGCCGCGCAAATGCGGCCGGAAAAAAGCGGCGCAGATCAGCCGTGCCGGCCTGCTGTAAAGAGATTTTCTGCACTGCCCTCGCAGAAGGATTCCAGGACACTGCGGTTCCGCCGGACTGCAGCGTAAGAGGCTGCCCGACGGGCAGCCTCTTACGCTCTGTTTTCAGAGTGCTTCTTCTGTTTATTTAGCGCCTTTTGTCTGTTTTTCCCCTGCAGGCTTCTCTGCGTCGGCAGAAGCCGGTGCGGAGGCAGCAGAGCCACGTGCGGCACCAGGAGCCGTCACGGAGGCGCCCGATGTCGATGTCACATCAACTTCAGTGCCGCTTTTTAAATTATTGCCGCCGGAAGTGACCACGGCCTCGCCGACGGTCAGCCCCTCGGAAATAGCCACAACGTTTCCCCTGGCGACGCCCACCTTCACCGGCTGGATCACTGCCTTGCCCTCACGGACCACCACAACAGTGCCGTCGTCGCGAAGAGCCTCGCTGGGAATCACCAGCGGGTTTTCCTCGCTGGCCTCCACAAGAAGCACGCGCGCAAACATTCCGGGGCGCAGCCTGTAGCCGGTGGCCTGATTGTCAACGGTAATCTCTGCGCCGACAGTGCGCGTGCTCGTGTTGACATAGGGGTCGATCAGGGTCACCGTGCCGTAGAACGTCTCTCCGGGAAGGGCCTCAAAAGTCAGCAGGGCGTCCATGCCCAGACGCAGGCGTCCCATGTCGCGTTCGGGAATGTCCACGTTGGCTTTCAGCTTGTCGATGCGGCCGAGACGCATGGCGCTGCTTGTAGTGTTCAGCAGCGCGCCGATGGTCAGGTCATAATCGTCAAGCACGACGCCGCCGATGGGCGCCTTGAGCTGGTATTCGCTGAGAAGCACCGCCTGGGCGTTAAGGTTGGCTTCTGCCTGTTTGACCTGCGCCGCTGACTTGGCCTGCGCCGCAACGGCTGACTGGTAGGTGGTGCTGCGCGTATCGTACTCCTGCTGGGTGGCGTATCCCGATTTGCGGAGCCGGGTGTAGCGGTCAAATTCGCGTTTCGCGTCAGCAAGAGTCACTTTTGCCTGCTCAAGCTCTGCCTTGCTGACAGCGACCTGCGCCTGCAGCGAGGCATATTCTGCCTCCTGATTGCGGCTGTCGAGGATCATCAGCAGATCGTCGATGTCAATCCGGTCACCCTTGACTGCCGAAATTGACGCGATGCGTCCCGTCACCTTGGGCGTGACAATCACTTCTTCGTAGGCCTTCAGCGTCGATGTGGTGCTGATGCCCTGCTCAATCTTGGTGAGACGCTTGACAATTTCGACTTCAACGCGGGGCAGCTGCTTTTCTTCTGCGAGTGCCGCATTTTCAGCGTTCTTTTTCGCTCCTGCTTCTGCACGGCTGCTGAACCATGCGGCTTCCGCCCTTCCGGTGCAGGCCGGTGCCAGAATAAACACAGCAAGCAGACTCAGAAGCAGCGGTTTCGCGTATCTGGTTTTATTCATGAATAATCCCTCACTTTGTTGACTTTTTCCGGGCAGAAGCCTTGCCGGATTTCCAGGTCTTTCCAAGCGCCGGAGAATTGGCGTCGCGTGCATTCTCCTGGCGCAGTGCCCGTTCTACGAGAATTCCCTGAGCCTGCCACACGCTGGCCTGTGCTACGCGGCTGTCGCGCAGGTACTGCGCCAGCGTCTGCAGCGCGTCAGTGAGTTCGGTGCGGGCCTGCAGCACATCAATCTGGGTGTTGACTCCTTCGGCGTAGCCTGATTCAGCGTAGCTGAGACTTTCGCGGGCCAGCTGAACGTTGGCGCGTCCGGCGCTGACAGTTTCGAGGGCGTTCTGCAGCGCCAGCCAGGTGTCAGCCAGATCAGCATTGATCTGTTCTTCCTTTTCCTGAAGAGCCTGTTCGGCCGATTTCAGGCCGGCCTTGGCAGCGCGGACATTGCCGCTGGTGCTGCCGCCGTCAAAAACAGGAACGCTCAGCGTCAGCCCCGCTGTCCACTGGTTGTCATCAGAATAGCTGCTCAGGCCGTTTTCGGTGTAGCCGAAGCGGTAGCCCGTGCTCAGGTTCAGCGTGGGAAGCAGGCCGCTCTTTGCGATGATCACATCTTTGCGGCTGGCCTCGGCGGCATAACGCAGTGCCTGATAGTCGCCGCGCGCTTCGAAAATCTTTCTCTTGGTTTCCTCAACGTCGTCGGGAAGCTTTCTTGTCTCCTCGAGCGTGGGAAGGCCGTCCTCAAGGCTGCCCGACAGGGCTATTCTCGTTTCCGGCGGCAGACGCAGCAGCCGGCACAGTTCGATGCGGGCCGATTCCAGGTTGTTGCCCGCTGCGATATTGTCGGCGCGCGCGCTTTCACGCTGCTGGCGCACGCGGGTGAGGTCCAGTTTTGTTGAAATGCCGTACATCACGCGGGTCTGAAGTTCCTTTTCCGCGTTGATGTAATACTCAAGGGCATTCATGGTGTTGCGCAGCACTTCACGGCGGTACAGCACCTCGCAGTAGGCATTCCACACTGTCTGCGCCACTGTTTCCTGCGTGTTTTTCAGGTTCTGCTCGGCCTTTTTGATGTTCAGCTTTCCCTTCTGCGACGCAGCCTTGTTCTTGCCGCCGGCATAGAGACTCTGATCCAGCGTGACGCGGCTGATCAGCTCGTTGTCAGGGTAGTTTGTGATGTTGTCATAAGCGTTTGCCTGGCCCACAAGGTTCAGCGAAGGATAGAGCGCCGCGTTTGCCGCCTTGCTCTCTCCCTTTGCGCTTTCAACGTTCTGCTCGGCAGTCAGCACTGTGAGATTTTCCTTAAGCGCAATGCTCAGGGCGCGTCCCATGGTCAGGATCAGGGCTTCGCCTTTATTCCTGTCGGAAACAGTAGGATAACTGCCGATCTGCGCCTCAACGTCAGCGCTGGAAGTCTTTGCAGGCGCCGCCGTTTTTTCAGCCTTGGAAGGAGAAGCGGCCTGCACGGATGATGCAAGAAGGGAAAAGGACAGCGCCAGGGCGGCGGTTTTTAATTTATTCATCTCTCAGAATGCTCCTCTCTGTTAAGGCAGTTTTTTCTGGAAAAGCTTGTTTCCGAGCCACTCTTTCAAGTTGTCAAGCACAAGGTAAACCACGGGAACCACAAGCAGGGTCAGCAGCGTTGATGTGAACAGTCCGCCGAAAAGAGCCGTGGACATGGGCTGGCGCGACTCAGAGCCCTCGCTCAGCTTGAATGCGGCCGGAATAGCGCCGATCAGCGTTGACAACGATGTGATCAGGATGGCGCGCAGACGCCTGGGGCCGGCGTCGATGACAGCCGAAACCTTGTCCATGCCGTTCTGGCGGTTGGTGTTGATGAAGTCAACAAGGATGATGCCGTTGTTCACCACAATGCCCACCAGAAGAATGATGCCCATGTAGGCCATGACGTCCATCTTGACGTTCATCAGATACATCATGCAGAACGTGCCGGGAGTCATGAGCGGCAGGGAGAACATAACCGTGAAGGGATGCAGGAACGACTCAAACTGAACAGCCATGATCACATACACCAGCGAAACAGCGATGATCAGAGCCGTGAACAGACGGCCGAACTCGGTGCCCATGTTCTTCGTTCTGCCGTAGGGCCGGAGTGAGATGCCGGACCCTTCGGGAACATGCTTCTTCGCCGATGCCTGCATGAATTCCATGGCCTGTCCCATGGAGTACTTGCCCGTCACGTTTGCCGAAATGACCAGGGCCGTCTGACGGCCGTAGCGTTTGATGACGCTCGGCGCCATAACTTTTTTGACGGTGATCAGACCGGGGGCCTGGACAATGTCGCCGGCACCGTTTTTAAACGACAGCATGGAAAGGTCCTCCACGCTGCTTCTCTGGCTGCGGCGGGCCATCAGGCGGATATCGTAGCGGTAGCCGCCCTCCTTGTAGACGCCGACTTTCGTGCCGCCGAAGTAGGCCTGGATTTCCGTTGACAGGGCGCGGATATTGACGTTCATCGCATCGGTCATGTTGCGGTCGATGGAAACGTTCAGCTGAGGCTTGTCGAGGCGCACGTCCGTATCAATATCGCGCATGTTGCCCGTCGATTCCATGTCAGCCATGATCTTCTGGGAAATCTCGACCAGCTTTTCAGTGGTCGCGCCGGTAAGCACCATCTGAACGTCCTTGCCGGCAAAAGCCGTGAAGTCCATTTTCACGTCGCGGAAGCCCTGAACAGACTGGCGCACCTGGTTCATGACTTCATCCTGCTCAGCGCGCTGCGCGCGGGGAATCAGCTGGACGTAAATGCTGCCCTTGTAAGTCGGGCTGCCCGCACTGGTGCCGATGCTCGTTGTGGTGCGCAACACGGCGGGATTCTGACGGGCCACCGCCGCAATCTGCTCCATCACGCGGCCGGTTTCCTCAAGCTCGGTGCCAGAAGGCAGCTGACAGTTAATAACAAAGACACTCATATCATCGTTGGTCATGAACGTGGTGCCCACATGTTTCTGCACGAAGACGCCGAACAGGAAGATCGCCAGTGCAATGCCCAGCGTGACAGTCTTGTGATGCACCGCCGCCGTCAGAACCTTGCGGTAAGCCTTCTCCAGCGCAGTCAGGAAATTATCGCACCACCCGGCGATTTTTCCCTTGGGCGTGACGCGCAGCAGCCGCGAGCAGGCAAACGGCGTCACTGTCATAGAAACAACCAGCGACAGGGAGATCGTCACCACGACGGTCATTCCGAACGCGTAGAAAAAGCGTCCGATAATGCCGCCCATCGTCGCGATAGGGGCGAAAACGCCGATAGTTGTCAGCGCGCCGGCGACAACGGAGAAAGCCACTTCTTCAGTGCCCTTGAGGGCCGCGTCATAAGGCAGCATGCCCTCACTAAGGTGCGTGTAGACATTTTCCAGAACGACCGTCGTCGAGTCAACCACCATGCCGACTGCCAGAGAGATACCCATCATGGACATGTTGTTGATGGTAATGCCCAGGTAGGACAGAACGCAGAAGCTGCCGATAAGGCACACGGGCATGGAAATAACCGTGACGAATGTGGCGCGGAATGTCTGCAGGAAAAACAGCATCAGCAGCGAGCAGAGAATGACCGCCTGAATGACGTCGCTGCCGACGCCGTTCATGGACCGCCTGATGAAGTCTGACTTGTTGTACGTCAGAGTCAGCGTCATTCCCTTCGGCACAAGGCTCTGAATCTCATTATACCGCTCCACGATGGCGTCGCAGACTGCAACTTCGTTGGCGCCGCGCTGCTTCTTCACGGCGATCAGGATCGTCGGGTCGCCGTTGATATACGCTTCGTCCTCGGCTTCTTCAAAACCGTCTTCAACGTCAGCCACGTCGCTGAGGCGGATTATCACGCCGTCGCGTGTGGTGATGGGAAGGCTGCTCAGTTCCTCCACTGAAGAATATTCGCCTTCAACGCGCAGGTCCATCTTGAAGCGGTCCATGTTGATGCTGCCCGCGGGAAGTTCCACATGCTTTGACTGAATGGCCGTGGCAAGATCGTCGGCCACAAGGCCGCGGGAACGCAGGCGCACGGGGTCGATCCACACGCGGATCTCACGTTCGCGCATGCCGGGCAGTTCAACCTGCCCCACGCCGTTGATCGACTCGAACATGACCTTGGCCACCTTGTCGGCAAAGTAAACCTTGTCCTTATAGGCTGCGTCGCCCGTAAGAGTCATCAGGATCAGAGGCGTGTCGCCCACGTCGAACTTGGAAATGATCGGCTGGTCGGCCTCATCAGGCAGGTCGTCCTGCGCTGCGTTCACCTTGTCGCGCACGTCGGCTGCTGCCGCATCGATGTCGCGGTCAAGGTCGAACTCAACAATAGTGACTGCCGCCCCCATGAAGCTCGACGACGTCAGCGTCTCGATGCCTGAAATGGTATTGATCTGCTCTTCCAGCACGTCGGTCACGTCGTTGTCCATAACCTGCGCTGTGGCGCCTGTCATGGTCGTGGTGACCATGACCACGGGCAGATCAACGTCGGGAACCTGCTGCACTCCCATGCGGCTGTAGGAAAACAGACCAAAGTAGACCAGTGCAATAGTCAGCACAATGACCGTTACCGGCCGCTTTAACGATGTCTCAATGACTTTCATTTTTCCTCCCTGATAAACCCTCTGAGAACAGCATCGCACACCATGCCGCACACAGCGGGATCTGCCATATCAAGCTGTCTGTCAAAATCTCTGCACATGGCAATGCCGTTCAGCATTGAATGGAAGACCGAAACGTCAAGCGCCGGGTCACCCCTGCGCAGAACCCCTTCGTCCATTCCCCGTCTGAAAATCTGCCGCAGCACATCAAAAAGCTCCTGCAGCGGCTCTGTCAGCTTTGCCAGACGGCGCATCGACTCGTCGTCGTTTTCAGAGTTTTTCTGGACAACTTCAAATACCGCTGTATGAAGAAAGCGGAGATCCTGAAAATGCTTCAGAAATTTCTCAATAATCTGCTTCAGAAGCACAATCGTATCCGGTTCGCGCTCCATCATGATCCGGGTGTCAACCGCCAGCTGCCTGGTTTTGCACAGGATGATGAAACCTACCACGGCGTCCTTGCTGCTGAAATAATTATAAACTGTTCCTTTGGCAACGCCCATCTCGGCCGCGAGTTTCCCCATGGTGAACCGGCGCCAGCCGTCCCTGCGGATCAGCGCAACGGCGCTTTCGTATCCGCGGTTTCTCACAGCAGTGGTAATCAGCTCTTTGTTTTCAGCCGAAAGCCTCGACACAGCTGCACTTCCTTTCAACCCGCCGGCCATTATAGTGACCGTCGGTCATTTTAATGAACAGTGAGATTATATACCATTCCCCCCTGCATTGTCATCAGCCTTGCAATTATAAATACTTTCTATTGTCCTTTGCATCGTACTTTTTGCGTATTTTTCAGGGGAATATTTTCACATTTATTACAACCGGGCGTCTTATAAAAACAAAATCAAAAAAATGCACAAAGATATATCTGCAGTTTTTTCGTTTTCTTAAAGCCGGACTTTGGACATTCCTTATTAAGTGCATCATACATTTTCAGCATAAAAAAGTCTCCCACAGGAGACCCAGAGATCCGTGGCACCCGGAAAAATCCTCTTACCGCTGCTTCCTTCCGGACCTGACGGGATTCGGGGCATTCCGCCGCACGGGGCTGGGCCTCCTGTGAGAGACTACGTGTACATTTTAGCAAAAAAAAGCATATTTGCAAGACGTGCTTTATGAAAGCCCACCCTTCAGAAATATCTGAACGGGGACCGGCAATTATGCCTTTTCGACCTCTGCCCCGGGTGCATTGCGGCGGACGCTTCTGATGCCGTTGACACAGCCGGATTTCGTCTTATAGCCTTCCGAAACTGCAATGATCTGTCCGTTCCGCGCCTTCAGGCGGAAACGGAACTCGCCCGCGCGGTCGATGTAAATTTCGAACTTCGGGTTTTTGCGCACCCTGAACCCCGGACAGGTCTGATCCTCAAGCGGCGCCAGCGCGGCGTTCCTCGCCACGCTCGCAATGCCGCCGCGGCATGCCGCCTCCGTCGTATAAACCTCAGAAGTGGCAATTACCTCGCCGTTTCCGGCGCGCAGGTCAAATTTCACGCCCTTTCCCGTCTGTCGAATCACAAATCCAGCCATCGAAACAGCCCCCGTACTTTTTTATAGTGGCGGCGGATAAAATCACCGCAGCAGAAAAAGCCATCCCCGTGGCATACAGCCCGGGCGCAGAGCCTTTTCTTCCCTGCTGACATCAGTATATCACATCTGCCGGCCGCCATGTAACAGGTGCAGACCGGGAGCGCGGAAAACGGATTCACGAAGTGCCGGGCCGCCGGACTGCCGGAGCAGCCGCGGGAAGTGCGGCACGGATTACTCCCGATGCAGACCGGGATTCTGCGGTCTGACACATGTTTATACTTTATATATACAGGCACAAACATGCAGAACAGAGAGCGGCTCTCACGCCGTCTGCTGCGATGCCGTTCCGCGCCCCGCCGTTTTTCCAGCCCTGCAGCGCCGGGCAGTCAGCATACAGGCGCACGCACGCAAAGCATGACGAAAAAAGGCAGAATCTGAAGGCCCCAACGAATCCTGACGGATAGATCCGGATGCCGGCCGGAAAACCGATGAGCTGCCGGAAACGGACCTTTTAAGAAAAACCGCAGATGCCCCTCTGCTTTTTCCCGCAGCGGGCAGTTTTTCAGGCAGTAAATAACATCACTGATACAGCAGAAACAATGACGGGAATCCGGACGCCGGATTTCTGCAGAAAGACGAGTCCTGAACTCACAGCACAGCGTGCTTTCAGGCGTTTCTCCGCGTCCGCCTGCTCATTCTCCTTGATTCTGCTTTAAAAGCTGCTGCGCAAAGCTGGCAGCGTCCATAAAAACAGGAGGCAGAAAACATCTGCCTCCTGTTAATTACAAACAGCAGAGTCCCGTTCTTTCCTGCGCTCAAATAAAGACCGTCCCGCCGCTTAACATGCAGACCTTTTCCTCAGCCTGATAATTTTTTCACATCAGATGCAGTCAAACTCAATGTATTAAATTGTCTGTCTGACAAGGCTTCAGTCTGCCCCCTGGCAGCTGCTCCGGCAACTGATGCCCTTTTTCAAGAGGGATTTTCTGAAAAATTCTCGTGACTGCATAATAACAGGTGCGGTCAGTGTTTTCGACTGACCGCACCTGAAAGAAGTCCGGCTTGTTCTGATTTTTAACTGAAATGGCGGATAATCTGCTCATACTCTCACAGCCTTTCCTATCATCCGCCGGACAAACTTCACTTTAACGATTCTGTCCCCATTTCTGTGCCGCTCCAAAACAAAAAGTACCCATCCTTGAAAATCATTCCCGGGAGGATAATAAAACAGGGAACCAGTCATTTCAACCGGTTCCCTGCATCAGTCAGTAATGGCCAGATTGTGGATAAACAAAAGATGGCGGAGGGGAGAGGATTCGAACCTCCGGTACCTTACGGTACACATGCCTTCCAAGCAAGCACCATCGACCACTCGGACACCCCTCCGCGGACAAAGGGCATTATAGCACACAAGAGCCGCACTTGACAAGGCCTCAGGCGCAGTCCGGGCGGACTGAGCTTTTTTTCGCTCTCCGCCGCAAAGGCCGGCGGAAAGATTCGCCTGCTGTCGTCCTGCAGGATATTCAAACAACGATGTTCAAATAAAAAAAATGCCGTCTGGTCCGGCCTCTCCACCTGAAACAGCGCAGACAGTCCGGAACGGACGGCTTAAACGGCATTTTCGCGCAGGCTGTTTTTTCTGACAGCGCAGCGCAGGCAGCTTCCGGCCTGCGGTCTGAACCGCCGTCAGGAAACAGCGGCAGGCTGGCGGTTATGCCGGATATTCGGAACTCCAGTAGTCATACATCTCTGAACCGGTGGTGATCCATGCCTGTCCGCTGGTCTTGATCTTTTCCAGCAGGTCTCTCAGCAGGGGCATGCGCCCGGGAGTGCACGCTGTCTGCGGGTCCAGCTGCAGCACATAGCACAGGCCGCGGCCGGCATACCCGAGAAATTCCTCGTAGAAGTTATTGAACACCTGCGTATAGTTGGCCAGACGCCCCTGCCCTTTCGGCATGG
>CAZDXA010000016.1:0-46037 GCA_964509435.1 uncultured Synergistaceae bacterium
GTGTTACTGCAGTTTTATAATTGACTGTATTTATATGAATTATAGGAGTAACACTTTAGCACATTATGCACAAATTTTTTGTTGATGCAACTAAAAATTAATATATTAAACAAATATTCTTTCAATCACAATTTTTATTAGTTGTGCAGTAGAGTTTGAAATGAAGCATCTGTTTAATATGAATAACAAAAAGGCCTTGCCGAACCTCAGTTACAGAGATTCGGCAAGGCCTTTTTTCCGGGAAATGAGTGCAGTATTAAATTATTTATTACTGGCACTGCTGCGCCAGGTCAAGAAGTTTCTTTCCTGTTTCGTCAGAACGTCTGGGATAGCTCTGCCAAACGCTCTGTGTGGCTTTTGCGAGCTCGTCTCTCTCTGCGGGTGTCAGAACGTTGATTTCTATGCCCGTTCTGCGTGCCTGGTCCACAGCATGACTGTCAAAGATCTCAAGGTTTTTGCGCAGCCAGAGTTCTGCGTATTTCCCGGCTTCAAGCAGGGCTTTCTGGTAAAAAGGCATCAGACTGTTGTACCATTTGAAATTTGCCTGTACAGCGAATTCCGACGAACAGTAATTGGCAATAGTCAGGTAGCGGCACTCTTTGTGCAGACCGCGCTGGAGTCCTGCGCTGATGCCTGTTGTGGCGCCGACGACCCGGCCGGTGTCCAGGGCTTTCATGACATCTGAAGAACTCATCATTGTAGGAACGGCGCCCAGTGCGGCAAGAGTTGCCGCGTCACACGCGCTGAATGTGCGCAGAGGCAGGCCTGTGAAATCGGCCTGCTTGCGGAGGGGGTGTACGTTGTTCCAGAACTGCACGAACCCATAGTCAAGCCAGAAAATGTTTTTTACGCCGTTTTGTACGAATTCCGCATCGAGCAGCGCTCCGGCACCGGATTCTATAAATTTTCCCGGCGCCTGAAGGCTCCTGAAGAGAAACGGCAGATCGAACACTTCAGCAGGCGGAACCATGCCGCCCCATTTGTTGATGCCGACAACGCCTGCCTCAATCTGTCCGTCCTGCAGCGCTTCAATAATCTGCGCGTCTGTATACAGTGCGCCGGAATCAACAATGCGGGCTTTCAGTGTTGCGTTTGTCAGTTCAGAAAGTTTGTCGGCAAAAACATATAGTGCCTGTGTGATGGGGTGAGCCTTTGAAAACTGGTCTGAAATAGAAAATTCAGTGCCGCACGCGGCAGTACAGGAAAGCAGAATGGCTGCGGTACAGATCAGAATTTTTCTGAACATGGTATGAACCTCCGTTTCTGAGATTGTCAGCCCTGAACCGTAATTTTCCGCCGGCGGGCAGCCGCCCGGGCAGAAAATCCAGTTGAACGTTCACAGTGTATTTCTGTCTGCTTTTAAGAAATATAACACTTTAACTGAATATATATTAACCTATTTGCGCGGTCTTTTGATTTATTGTTGATATATTAAGGACTTTTGTAGGTTGACAAGACCTGTAATTTTAGTATAGTTATATTAGTTGATTGTTTTTAATACAATGTGTCCCACTTTTGGAGGTTTCGGATGAACGCTGCTCAGGCAAAGGCTAAAAATGACGCTGTCGGCAAGACTGTGCGCATCATGGAAACCCTGGTGCGGGCGGATCATGTGCTGAGTGTGCGCGAGATAGCGGCAGAAACGGGAATTCCTCACAGCACTGTGCATCGCTTTCTGCTGGCACTTGAAAAACGCGGCTGGGCGGCTCAGGATGCCGGAACGGGCAATTTCCGTGCGGGCCTTCGTTTTTTCCTGCTGAACCGCAGTGCCTCATTTTTCAGCGAACTGGTGCGCTGCGCGCGCGCCCCGATGAAGAAACTGGTGGAGCAGACTGGTAAAACGGCAATTCTCAGCGTAATTGAGGGCAGCGGCGGATTGTGTATTCACACAGAGGAACCGCCGCAGGCCGTGAAGTTTGTGGCCCGTGAGGGCATGGCCGTTCCGCTTGACAGAGGCGCCACAGGGCTGGTGCTGCTGGCGTGGTGCAGCGCAGCACTGCGTGCCCGCGTGATTGCTGAATGTGCTGCAGCTGCCTCCGGCGGGAATGAACTGATCCGCAGAGTTGAGAAAATCAGAAGTCAGGGGTATTCACACTCCCGTGAGGAGTGGATGCCGCATGCCGAGGATTTAAGTGTGCCTGTATTTGACCGCTCCGGCGTTTTTGCCGCACAGCTCGGCATTGCCGGACTGGCCGGTACGTTCGGCAGCTGGGAGAGCGACCTTCTGCCTGCCCTGCGCGCTGCATCGGGAAAGATCTCCTCATCATTATAAAGGACAGAAAGGACGGAATCTCGGATGAGCGGAATTTTGTTTTTCAATGCATCTGTCACGACGCCGCTGATGGGGAACGGCCCCGCGGCCGGAAAAGACCAGGGGCGTGTAAAAACGTGGGACCGCGGCGCGCTGTATGTTGACGGCGGAAAAATTGCCGCAGTCGGTCCCGAGGATGAAGTGAGAAACTTTGCCGAAGAGTCCGGCGCTGCTCCTGATGAGGAACGGGACTGCGGCGGGGCGGCAGTTATTCCCGGTTTTGTTGACCCGCACACTCACATCTGCTTTGCTTCGCGTCGTGAAAAAGAGTTTCTCATGCGCCTTGAGGGAAAATCCTACCTTGAAATCCTGGCAGCAGGCGGCGGAATCCTGTCAACTGTGAAAGCAGTCAGAAGTGCTGACGAAGAGCGCCTTTTTGCCGAAACAAGCGAAAATGTACTTTCAGCCCTCAACACCGGCACTACAACCATGGAAGTGAAAAGCGGCTATGGCCTGAATACCGAAGAAGAACTGAAGATGCTCCGCGTCATCGGCCGCCTCGGCAATGACACGCCTCTTGACATTGTGCCGACGTTCATGGGCGCACATGCGGTACCTGAGGAGTACAAGTCACATCCTGACGATTTTGTTGACCTGATTGTGAATGAGATGCTGCCATCCGTCAAAGAACAGGGCATTGCCAGGTACTGCGATGTGTTCTGTGAAACAGGCGTCTACACCGTGGAGCAGAGCCGCAGAATCCTTGAGGCGGCGCGGAAACTCGGACTCGGGCTGAAAATTCATGCCGACGAGGTTGACGACACCGGCGGTGCCGGACTTGCTGCTGAACTGCACGTCACGTCTGCAGAGCACCTTCTTGCGGCAAACACTGCCAACCTTGCCGCCATGGCCGGGGCCGGCGTAATCGCCGACGTGCTTCCGGCGACCGCCTACAGCCTGAAAAAGCCTTACGCCGACGTGCGCCGTATGATCGAGCTTGGCGTGCCAGTAGCTCTGGCCACTGACTGCAACCCCGGCTCATGCTTCTGCGAATCCATGCCATTTGTGTTCGGACTGAGCGTCCTGAACATGAACATGACTGTAAATGAGGCACTTGTAGGCTGCACGGTCAATCCGGCCTGGTCAGTGGGGCTTCAGAACAAGGTCGGCACGCTTGAACCCGGTAAACAGGCTGATTTCCTGATTCTCGACGGTGAGTCGCCCGCCATCCTTGCCTACCATGCGGGAGCTAACCCGGTGGCCGAAGTCTGGAAAAAAGGCGTTTATGTGGCTTAGTGGAGAAAATGCGGACGCCTGAACGTCCCTGATACTATATAAGAAGAGGAGCGATAAAAATGCAGGAGAACATACTGAACGGCGAAGCCATGGTGATCAAGCTTGACGATGAACTGCCCGAATATCCTGAATTTGTGCCGGGAATACGGCGCGCGCCTGACCGCGGCTGGGATCTTTCCGAGTCGGAAACAGAACTCGCACTGCGCAATGCACTGCGTTATGTGCCGGAAAAGTATCATGAGAAACTGATCCCCGAGTTCATGGAAGAACTGCGCACCCGCGGCCGCATCTACGCTTACCGTTTCCGCCCCGCAGGGCGGATCTGGGGGCGCCCTGTTGAGACTTACGAGGGCAAATGCCTTGCCGGCAGGGCTTTCCAGGTGATGATGGACAACAACCTCGACTTTGAGACAGCTCTGTATCCCTATGAGCTGGTGACGTATGGTGAGACGGGACAGGTGTGTCAGAACTGGCTTCAGTACCGTCTGATCCAGAAATATCTCCGCGCTCTGACCGATGACACCACGCTGGTGCTGGAAAGCGGGCATCCCGTGGGCCTGTTTGCATCACGTCCCGACGCGCCGCGCGTGATCCTGACCAACGGACTTCTGGTCGGCCTGTTTGACAACCTGAAAGACTGGCATCGTGCCATGCAGCTGGGTGTCAGCAACTACGGCCAGATGACCGCCGGCGGCTGGATGTATATCGGGCCCCAGGGCATAGTGCACGGCACGTTCAACACTATTCTCAACGCGGCGCGCCTGAAATTCGGCGTCGGTCCGAGAGACAACCTGGCGGGAATGCTGTTTGTCACTTCCGGACTGGGAGGCATGAGCGGCGCGCAGGCCAAAGCCATTGAGATTGCCGGCGGCGTCGGCATCATCGCCGAAGTTGATGAATCGCGCATCAAAACACGCCACGATCAGGGCTGGGTGAGCGAGATCACCGATGACTGCGCCAGTGCTTTCGACATGGCAAGAAAGGCCATGGCTGAGAAAAAACCTCTGTCCATTGCGTATCACGGCAACATTGTCACGCTGCTTGAATATGCCGTTGACAAGAACATCTTCATTCCGCTTCTTTCAGACCAGACAAGCTGCCATGCTGCCTATGAGGGCGGCTACTGTCCCGTTGACCTGACCTTTGAGCAGCGCACCGAAATGCTGCACAGCAATCCGGCAGAGTTCAGAAAGCACGTGGATGCCGGCCTGCGCCGCCATTTCAACGCAATCAAGGCGCTGACCGCACGCGGCTCGTACTTCTTCGACTACGGCAACAGCTTTATGCGGGCCGTTTTCGACGCGGGAGTCAAAGAAATTGCCAAAAACGGCAGAGACACTTACGAAGGTTTCATCTGGCCCAGCTATGTCGAGGACATTATGGGCCCCCATCTGTTTGACTACGGCTACGGTCCGTTCCGCTGGTGCTGTCTGAGCGGAAAGCCGGAAGACCTTCGCGCTACTGACAAGGCAGCCATGGACTGCATCGACCCCAACCGCCGCAGCCAGGATTATGACAACTGGGTATGGATCCGTGACGCTGAAAAGAACCATCTCGTCGTGGGCACGCAGTGCCGCATTCTCTATCAGGATGCTGAGGGGCGCACCCGCATCGCCTTGGCATTCAACAAACTGGTGCGCGAAGGTAAAATCGGCCCCGTCATGCTCGGCCGTGACCACCATGACGTTTCCGGCACCGACAGCCCCTACCGCGAGACTGCCAACATCAAGGACGGCAGCAACATCTGCGCCGACATGGCCACAAATACCTTTGCCGGCAACGCGGCCCGCGGCATGACGCTCTGCACTCTTCATAACGGCGGAGGCGTCGGCATCGGCAAGTGCATCAACGGCGGATTCGGCCTGCTTCTTGACGGACGCCCTGAAACAGATGAAATCATCAAATCTGCCATGATGTGGGATGTGCTATCCGGCGTGGCGCGCCGCGCGTGGGGGCGCTGCGGACACGCTGAAGAAGTGGCCCGTGAAGTGAACGCAAAGTATCCTGGCAGATACCACATCACCCTGCCGTATCATGTTGACAGTGAAAAAATACACGGTGCGGTGAGGGATGCCATTGCAAAGCGCGGCCGCTGAGACGCGCAGCAGAACCGCAGATTCAGAAAGCCGCCTTGCAGGCGGCTTATTTTCCCATTTCATATTCGAGATCAGGAGTGATTCCAATGAACAGTGCCATTCCCGTGGTGATAGACGGCCGGAACCTTACGCTTGAACAGCTTGTCAATGTGTCGCGCTGCGGCGCCCCCGTAAGGCTGTCAGAAGAAGCTGTGGGGCAGATCAACCGTGCATCGAGGCTGATTGAAAAATGGATAGCGGCGGACCGGGTGGTTTACGGCGTCACAACGGGGTTCGGCGATCTTGCAACTGTCAAAGTCGATGCTGACCGCACCCGGCTGCTGCAGGAGAACCTTATCCGCAGTCATGCGGTCGGCGTCGGCGACCCTCTGCCGCCTGACGTGGTGCGTGCCATCATGCTGCTGCGTCTCAACGGCCTTATCCGCGGCTATTCGGGAATCACCCTTGAAACGCTGACACAGCTTGTGAATTTCCTCAATCTGGGCATCACGCCCGTTGTGCCGCAGCAGGGCTCTGTCGGTGCCTCCGGCGACCTGTGCCCGCTGTCCCATATCGCCGCTGCCATGCTCGGCGAAGGCGAGGTCTTTTACAGGGACCGCCGCGAAAGCGCCCTCGCGGCCATGTCCGAAGCGGGGCTGAAACCCATCCGTCTCCATCCCAAAGAGGGCCTGGCGCTGAACAACGGAACGGCAGCCCTGACAGGACTTGGCGCACTGGCGCTGTACGACGCTCTGAAACTTGAGAAGAACGCTGACATCATCGGCGCACTTTCTCTTGAAGCTCTTCACGGCGTGCCCTATGCGTTTGACGCCCGGACTCATGCCCTGCGCCCTCATAAGGGACAGGGCCTTGTGGCAGCCAACGTCCGGCGGCTCATTGAAGGCAGCGAGATCATCGAGCGTTATAAAGGCGCGCGCGTGCAGGATGCTTATTCACTGCGCTGCATGCCTCAGGTGCACGGCGCAAGCCGCGACGCGCTGGAATACGTGAAATCCAGAATTGAAACCGAGATGAACTCGGTTACCGACAATCCGCTGATCTTCCCGGACGATGAAACAGCGCTTTCCGGCGGCAATTTCCACGGCCAGCCGATTGCCCTTGCCATGGATTTCTTCGCCATTGCCGTTTCTGAATACGGTAGCATCTCAGAACGCCGCTGCGCCCGTCTGGTTGACAAAAACCTTTCCAACGGGCTGCCGCCGTTCCTGATCAGCGACAGCGGCGTCAACAGCGGCTTCATGATCACCCAGTACACCGCGGCTGCTGTCGCCTCAGAAAACAAGACGCTGGCTCACCCAGCATGCGTTGATTCAATTCCCACATCAGCCAATCAGGAAGACCATGTTTCCATGGGCTATTGGGCTTCGCTGAAAGGCACGCGCGTGCTGCGCAACGTTGAGAAAATTCTCGGGATTGAGGCCATGTGCGCCTGTCAGGGAATCAACTTTTCCCTCCCTCTGCGCCTTGGCAGAGGAACTCAGGCTGCCTATGCGGCTTTCCGCGAACAGGTTCCGTTTGTGGAAAAAGACTGTTTCCTTTATCCGCTGGAGAAAAAGTCGATCGAGACAGTCTGCTCCGGCGCACTGATTGAAGCCGTTGAAAGCGCAATCGGAACATTGGACTAGCGATAAAATTCTGCCTGCGTCTGCTGAAAGCAGTTTCCGGCCGCTGTTTAAACGTGTTTTTTACGGCCCGTGAAAGTCCTGTCCTGGCTGCTGGGCGGCCTGTCGTGCAGTTTTGAAAGTGATGAATTTTCGGGGCCGCAGAAAATCATGCCGCAGTCAGGCTGTTCAACAGAACAGAAAAAGGAATAAAAAACAAAAAGAAGGGTGTCCCGGCCGTCCGCTTCGCAGCGGAATGGCGGGACACCCTCTTTTTCATGCTATTCGTTGATGTTGGCTGCACGGTGGACGGGCACCACATGCCGTCCGCGCAGTGAGACGTTCAGTTTCCTTTCAAGCCGGCGGGCAAAGCGCACAAAGGGTGTGCCGATCAGCAGGTAAATGACGGCGACAATGAACCCTGTGCCGAAGTAATCGTAGTTGACGGTTGCCAGCTGTCCGTAGGTGCGGGTCAGATCCACGAGCGTAACGGTGGAAACCAGCGATGAGTCTTTAAGCAGCGCGATGAAGTCGTTGGTCATAGGCAGCAGCGAAACACGGACAGCCTGCGGCAGAATCACGTAGCGCAGTGCCTGTTTCCTGTTCATGCCGAGCGCGAGCGCGCCTTCGATCTGCGCGCGGGGAACCGCTTCAAGGCCGGCACGGTAGTTTTCCGACTCATAGGCAGCATAGTTCAGGCCGAGGGCCAGCGTTCCGGCAATGAACGGCGACAGACGGATACCGACGTTGGGCAGACCGTAAAAGATGAAAAACAGCTGAATCATCACCGGTGTGCCTCTGATGAACTCCGTATAACATGTGGCCAGGGCGCGCAGCGGCAGCGGTCCGAAAAGGCGGCACACTGCAATGATCAGGCCGGCTGCCAGTGCAAGAAGCATGGAGCAGATGGAAACTTCAAGGGTGACAACGGCAGCCTGACCGAAGGACGGCAGAAAACTGACATACCGCTTGATGCGTTCCGTCCAGTTTCGAGCACCGCGCTGAATATCAGCCCAGTGTTCATACATCACAGGTTTTTCAAGCGGCGGACGGTAATCGTTGAAGTATTCCGCCATGACAGGGCTCCAGAGGTTCCAGCGGTCGTAAATGCGGCGCAGTGTGCCGTTGTCGCGCAGTTTTACGATAGCCTCGTTGACGCGGTGGAGAAATTCGTCCTCGCCCTTGCGGATGGTCATGGCATATTCCATGCGGCCGATGGGTTCACCGACAAACTCGAACATGGGATTGAACTTGGAATAGTAAATGGACATAGGTGCGTCCATCACCACGGCGTCAAGACGGCCGTTCTGCATATCCTGATAGGCTGTGGCCTCGTTTTCGTAGCTGCGGATGTCGGTAATGCCGGCCTTTGCAAGTGTTTCATAGGCATATGAGCCGCGCAGCGTGCCTATGGCGTGCCCCTTTGCGTTTTCAAGGTTGGTGACACCCGCGGGGTTGCCCTTGGGAACGACCATCTGCAGATAGGTGACGTAATAGGGAATGGTGAAATTGATCATTTCCTGGCGTTCAGGGGTCACTTCTATGCCGTTGATGGCAATGTCGTACAGCCCGCGCTGCATTCCCGGTATCAGAATGTCCCAAACGTTCTGGACGAACTGGGCCTTCAGCCCCAGTTCGGCGGCAAGCGCTTCGGCAATTTCTGTTTCAAAGCCCGTGAGTTTTGTGGGATCAGAAGGATCGTAAAGGATAAACGGAACTCCGCCTTCTGAGTTGCCTCCCCAGCGGAGCACATCGTGGGGCATGAATTCAGCGAAAGAGCATGAAGCACAGAGCAGCGTCAGTAAGGCTGCTGCGTACAACTTCGGCTTGATCTTCATGGAAGTAATATCAGCCTCGCATTCTTTTTTAAGAAAGTTCAGATGTGATGTTCCGCAGACTCTGCCGGTCAGTTGTGATAGCTTGCAGGACGCAGTACGGTATCGCGCCCGTGCTTGCCGGTTTTTCCGCGGACGGCAACGGCCATGCGCTGTTCTGTATAGCGCGCCAGACGCACAAAGGGCAGGCCGATCAGGAAATAAATCACCGCGACCATAATGCCGATGCCGAAATAGTCGTAATAGGTATTGGCCAGCTGTCCGTAGGCCTTTGTCAGATCAATGAGCGTGATCATTGAAACAAGCGAAGAGTCCTTGAGCAGTGAGATGAAATCGTTTGTGACAGGCGGAAGGGATACCCTGACAGCCTGAGGAATCACAACATAGCGAAGGGCTTCAGTCTTGCTCATGCCGAGCGCGAGCGCGCCTTCCATCTGGGCGCGGGGCACTGAGATAAGCCCGGCGCGGTAATTCTCTGCCTCATAGGCAGCGTAGTTCATGCCCAGACCGATCACGCCGGCCCAGAACGGCGACAGTTTGATGCCGACGTTGGGAAGGCCGTAGAAGATGAAGAAAAGCTGTATCAGCACCGGCGTGCCGCGCACAAGTTCAATGTAGGCAGTCGCGATGCGTGAAAGCGGCCTTGGCGCAAAAAGACGCGTGATTGCCAGCACCAGTCCCAGCAGGATTGCCAGCACCATAGCCGATATTGAAACTTTCAGGGTCACAACTGCAGCCTTGCCGAACGTGGGCAGAAAGCCGATATAGCGTTCGATGCGCTGGCGCAGCGTAAGCCCCTGGCGCTGATACTCGGCCCATGCGTTGTACTTGTCGGGGCCGAACTTGGAAGGTGAATCATCATTGAAAAACTTTGCCATCACGGGCGTCCACATATTCCAGCGGTCATAAATGCCGCGAAGCGTGCCGTCGTCGCGGATGGAAACCAGTGCTGCGTTGAGCTTTTCGAGAAGCTCTGTGCTTCCCTTGCGCACCGGGATGCCGTAATAGATTTCGCCGATGGGCTCGCCGACAAACTCCAGATCAGTGTTGAAGCCTGCGTAGAAAATCGCGATGGGCGAGTCAATCAGCACTGCGTCAAGACGGTCATGAGCCATATCCTGGTAGGCGTTGATCTCGTTTTCGTAGGTGCGGATATCATCGACGCCGGCCTCAGCCAGTGTATAAAACGCATAGGACTGTTTCAGCGTTCCCACCCGCTTGCCGACGCAGTCTTCGACAGTAAAGATTTTCAGGGGGTTGCCGCGCTGAACGACCATCTGAAGGAATGTCTTGTAATACGGAAGTGAAAAATCGACTTCTTCCTTGTGTTCGGGCGTAATTTCAAGCCCGCTCAGAGCGATGTCATAAAGGCCGAGATTCAAGCCGGGAATCAGGTTGTCCCAGCTGTTGTGCACGAACTGCGGCGTCATGCCCATGCGCTCGGCAAGTGCGTTGACGATGTCGATTTCAAAGCCGATCATCACTTTGTCGTTGTTCGGATCCATAAACATGTAGGGGACGTTGCCCTCTGAATCGCCGCCCCAGCGGAGAACGGGCTTTTCTGCGGCCGAAGCGCTGATGGCAAGGCAGAACAGCACTGCCAGTACGGCAGAAAACACCTGCAGCCGTTTCATCAGTACAGCACTCCGTTCAGATGGCGCAGGAAATTCTGCGTGCGCGGGTCCCTGGGATGGGTGAAAAGCACGTCGCCGTCCTCTTTTTCGACGATTTCGCCGCCATACATGAATACAATGTAGTCTGACGCATCCCGGGCAAAGTTCATCTGGTGGGTGACCACGACCTGAGTCATTCCGTCGCGGTCAAGGTCCTTCATGACCTGAAGGACCTCGCCGACCAGTTCAGGATCGAGCGCGGAAGTTGGTTCATCATATAGCATGACCTTCGGCTGCATGGCAAGGGCGCGGGCGATTGCAGCGCGCTGTGTCTGTCCGCCCGACATAGTGACGGGATACTTGTCGGCAAAATTGGCCAGACCGACTTTATCGAGAAGGTCCATGCCCATTTTACGGGCATCTTCTTCTTTCATATGCTTGACCACCATGGGAGCAAGCATGATATTTTCAAGGACTGTCTTGTGCGGGAAAAGGTTGAAGCTCTGGAATACCATGCCCACTTCCTGGCGCATTCTGTGACACGCGTCAAGAAAGGCCCGGTCGAACTTGCGGTCCTGTTCTTCATCTTCCCGTGAACGGCTGACCGTGACGCCGGCAATGGTGATTGAGCCGGAATCAATGTACTCAAGGCAGTTGAGGCACCTGAGAAATGTGGATTTGCCGCATCCGGAGGGACCTATGATGGAAACAAGATCCCCCTCCTCGATGTCAATGGAGATTCCCTTCAGAATGGTTTCGCCATCTTCATAACTTTTGCGCAGGTTTTTGACCTGGATCAACGGTACAGCCGCATTGGTCAATTTTCGTCTCATCCTCCTGTTACAGGGCAGGCATGAAACAGTCGTCAGCCCTATAGCGTGTGCCGGCGAGTCCCCACAGGGTCCGGCAGTTTTTGCAAAAATTTTCGCCCCTCTGTATTCCAGCGGCTGAACAGAAAAACAATCAGCTGTGGAGTTTATGTCCCTTCGGACAAGGTACGAAATAATTATAGGGATAAATTTCCCTTTGACAAGACCTAATATTTTCTGCTGCTGAGCCATTTCGCAGAGGTGTTTGTTAAAAGGCCGCTGTACACGCCCTGCAGAAGCAAAATACCGCTCTCCCTAGGCCGGCTGCCTGCTGCGGCCTGCCGTAATGCAGTGAATCTGCTTTTGCTGAAAAATTATGTTTCGCGTGTATGCGGAATCGCGGAAAGAGTTTAAACACGACTAAATTAATATGAATTTAATCACTATAATTTTTTATGTCTGGTAATTACCTACTGAAAAGATATAATTATGAGTGTGAAAAATACGAGTCCTTTTTCAGGGGCTTCAACCAGAACCTCGCTGCGGCTGTATGGTATAGCGCAGGAGGAGAGAGCATACAGCGGAGGGGAAAATGTCAAAACAGTTATTGCAGGTTGAAAACCTGACGGTCAGTGTTGAGGGAAAGGAAATACTTCATGGCGTGAACCTGATTGTCCGTGCGGGTGAAACCCATGTGCTGATGGGGCCTAACGGTGCAGGCAAATCCACGTTGGGAAACGCGCTCATGGGCGATCCGCGGTACAAGGTGACGGGCGGCAGAATTGTCTTTGACGGCCGCGATCTGACGGCGGAGGCAGCTGACGTACGCAGCAAGGCTGGCATGTTCATGTCGTTTCAGACGCCGCTTGAAGTACCTGGTCTGACACTGGGCAATTTTATCCGTACGGCCTCGGAGCAGCGGACCGGTCAGAGAATAAAAATCTGGGCGTTCAGGAAAGAAATGAAGCGGGCAATGGAAATGCTGGAAATGAATCCGGACTGGATGGACCGCGATCTGAATGTCGGTTTTTCTGGCGGGGAGAAGAAAAAGGCGGAAATCCTTCAGCTCCTGATGCTGAAGCCGTCTTTTGCGATTCTGGATGAAACAGACTCAGGGCTTGATGTTGACGCTGTGCGTACCGTTTCAGAGGGCATTAGAGAATATCAGAAAGACAAAAATGTCTCTCTTCTTATAATAACTCACAGCACGCGGATTCTCGAAGCGCTGCATGTTGACGCTGTGCACGTTCTGGTGCAGGGTGCAGCAGCGGCGTCTGGCGGATCTGAACTTGTGGATGAAATCAACGCCCGCGGTTTTGAGGATTTTCAAAAGAAGTGAGCAGCCATGAAAGAAAAAACTTATGTCGCTGACATTGACAGAAGCCGTTATGACTTCCGTTATGACGAAAAGGGTGCATATAAGGTTCATGAAGGTCTGACGCCGGAAATCGTCGGGCAGATCTCGCGGGAAAAAAATGACCCCCGGTGGATGAGAGAGTTCCGCCTGAAATCTCTTGAAGTCTATGAAAGGATGCCTGTGCCTGACTGGGGCCCGTCGATTGAGGGGCTGCACATGGAAAACATTGTGACCTATGTCAGGCCGAAGGCACAGCGCATGCAGGCAGACTGGAACGACGTTCCGCAGGATATACGGAACACATTCGAACGCCTTGGCATCCCCGAGGCCGAGCGGAAATCGCTGGCCGGCGTGGGCGCCCAGTACGATTCCGAGCTGGTGTATCACAACGTCAGGGCCGAGGTGGCAGCTCAGGGAGTTGTTTACACCGATATTGAAAGCGCGCTGCACGGCCCGTATGCTGACATGATCAGAGAACATTTTATGAAGCTCGTTCCGCCCTCGGATCATAAATTCGCAGCCCTGCACGGCGCTGTCTGGTCAGGCGGGTCATTTGTCTACGTTCCGCCTCATGTGAAGGTTGAAATTCCGCTCCAGTCATATTTCCGCCTGAATGCTGCCGGAGCGGGACAGTTTGAGCATACGCTGATCATTGTTGATGAAGGGGCTGACCTTCATTTCATCGAGGGCTGTTCGGCGCCGAAATACAATGTGGCCAATCTTCATGCGGGCTGCGTGGAGCTTTTTGTGGGAAGGAACGCGCGGCTGCGCTATTCCACCATCGAGAACTGGTCAAAAAACATGTATAACCTGAACACAAAACGCGCCATCGTGGAAGAGGGCGGCAGGATGGAGTGGGTTTCCGGCTCGTTCGGATCTCATGTTTCCTGTCTGTATCCCATGACGATTCTGAACGGCAGGGGCGCGCGCATGGAGTTCACCGGCATCACGTTTGCCGGCGGTGGTCAGAACCTTGACACGGGAATGAAAGTGGTCCACAGCGCGCCGCACACCTCATCGTATGTTAATATCAAATCCATTTCGAAGGACGGCGGCATCAGCACCTTTCGCAGTGCAGTCGTCATCAGCCGCGGAGCAGAAGGCGCAAAATCATCGGTGTCATGCCAGTCGCTGATGCTGGACGCCCGCTCCCGTTCAGATACGATCCCCGCCATGGATATCCGCACACAGGATGCAGATGTCGGCCATGAGGCGAAAATCGGGCGCATCAGCGACGAGGCCGTGTTTTACCTGATGTCGCGCGGAATCCCGGAAGATGAGGCGCGGGCCATGATCGTCAGCGGCTTTGCGGATGACGTTTCAAAGGAACTGCCTCTTGAATATGCTGTTGAAATGAACAACCTGATCCGCCTTGAAATGAAGGGCAGTATTGGTTAAGGACGGTCAGGGAAAGGAGATCTTCCATGGAAAAAATTGATATGAAGGTCAATCGCCTGCCGGCACGCACCTGGAACTGGCTGGGAATGAACGGCACCGAGGTTCAGAGCCCTGCGCCTGCCCGCAGAGGGAACTGCACGGCAGTTCTTCCTGACAGCGTAAAGCGCTCAGGTACGGAGCTGCAGAACATAGAAACAGGTGTCGGCACCGATCTGGATCGTCTTTTTGAACTTTCGGACGTTGAAGCGGAAACGTATACCGTTCACGGTGCGGCTTCTGAACCGCTGCGGCTGAATTTCAGCTACAGCGGCGGCGCGTCAGACCTGAACGCAGTTGATGTCGACGCGGCCGCAGGGTGCAGGCTTTCCATCTTGATGGATTACAGCGCAGTGCCTGACGCTGAAGGTACGGCGGGCGTCAGAACTCGCGTGAGGCTCGGCAGGAACTCTCAGGTGCACCTGATTCAGGTTCAGCGTCTGTCTGAAAAAATGACGTTTTTCAACGCTGTCGGCCTGCACTGTGCGGAAGGCGCCAGAGCGGATCTGACCCAGATTGTGCTTGGCGGCGGAAAAACCTATATGGGCACATCGTGTGCCCTTGAGGGCACCGGAAGCGCTTTCTGCTCAGACATCGGCTATACGTTGCATGGAACTCAGCGTCTTGACATGAACTCAACAGCGCTTCACAGGGGGCGGAAAACTGCAAGCCGCATCAACGCTTCAGGTGTTCTGCGCGGCGAGGCCTTCAAGCTGTTCAGAGGCACCATCGATTTCCGCCGCGGTTCTGCACAGGCCGTTGGCAATGAGAAAGAGGACGTGCTGCTGATGGACGACCGGGTTGTAAATCAGACGATCCCGCTGATTCTCTGCGAGGAAGAGGACGTGGAGGGGAATCACGGCGCCACCATCGGCCGGCTGGACGATGCGCTTCTGTTTTACATGCAGTCACGCGGTCTGACGCGCGAGCAGGTTTATGAGATGATGGCGAAGGCGAGAATTGCAGCAGTGTGCGCAAAAATTTCCGACGCCGAGCTGCGTGGAGAAATAGAAAAATACCTTGAGGGAGGCGACGGCGATGACCGCTGAAGAACAGAGAAAGGAAGACCAGTTGATCAGGGCTGATTTCCCGTTCTTTGAGGTTCATAAAAACACGGCGTATCTTGACAACTCGGCGACGACTCAGAAACCTTACGGCGTGCTGCATGCTGTGTCCGGTTACTATGAAAGCCGCAACGCCAACCCGCTGCGCGGTCTTTACCAGCTCAGTATTGCTGCTACTGAGGATTATGAAAATGCCCGTGAGACCGTACGTCAGTTCATCAACGCGCGCGAAGCGGCTGAGATCATCTTTACCCGCAACGCCACCGAGGGCCTGAACCTGACGGCGTACAGCTGGGGCATGAATTTCACCGGTCCCGGCGACGAGATTCTCGTGTCCATCATGGAACATCACAGCAACCTGCTGCCGTGGCAGCAGACGGCGAAGCGCACTGGTGCGAAGCTGAAGTACCTTGAGTGCGACGAAAAGGGACGCATTACGGAAGACCGGCTGCGTGCCGCGCTGACGCCGCGCACAAGGCTGCTGGCGGTCACGCAGCTTTCAAACGTCCTCGGCGCAAAAAACGACATAAAAACCTTTGCCCGCATCTGCCATGAAAACGGTACGCTGATCGTGGCCGACGGCGCGCAGAGCGTGCCGCACATGCCCGTGGACGTGCAGGATCTCGACGTGGATTTTCTCTCGTTTTCGGGGCACAAGATGTTTGCGCCGATGGGCATCGGCGTTCTTTACGGAAAGCGTGACCTGCTTGAGAAAATGCCGCCGTTCCTGTACGGCGGCGAGATGATCGAATCAGTGAGCCGTGAAGGCGCCGTTTTTGCGGAGATCCCCCACAAATTCGAAGCCGGCACGGTGAACGCAGGCGGAGCTGTCGGGCTGGCGGCGGCAATTCGTTACATCCAGAGCGTCGGCTTCGAAACCATCGAGCGCCGCGAGTGCCATTTGTGCCGCCTGGCGTTCAGTGAAATGCAGAAAATTCCCCATGTACACATTCTCGGCAGCGACAATGCCGATGAGCATCACGGCATCCTGTCGTTCACCCTTGACGGCGTGCATCCCCACGACGTTGCGGCCGTTTTCGACGCTGCAGGAATTGACGTGCGAGCGGGGCATCACTGTGCGCAGCCCCTTTTGAAACATCTGGGCCATCTGTCCACTACAAGGATGAGCATCTCGTTTTACAACACCGAAGAGGAAATATGGCGTTTTATTGAGTGCCTTGCCGGCATCAGAAAGAAGATGGGATACGATGAATAACAGCAGGACTTTTTACAACGAAGTGCTGACAGAGCACAACATACGGCCTGAGCACAAGCATCCGCTTGAAAACGCGGACTTTTCCCTTGAAGGTGTCAACCCCTCCTGCGGCGATGACATTGTGCTGAACCTGAAGGTTGAAGACGGCGTGATCACCGACGGGTCTTTTGAGGGTGACGGCTGTGCCATTTCCCAGGCTTCCGCGGACATGATGCTTGACCTGGTCATCGGCAGAAAAAAAGAAGACGCCCTGCGTCTTTCTGACATTTTCCTCAGAATGATTCAGGGCAGGGCTTCTGACGATGAAATGGAAGACCTGGAGGAGGCAGGTGCGCTGAAAGACATTGCCCACATGCCTGCGCGTGTCAAATGCGCTGTGCTTGGCTGGCATACCATGGCCGAAATTTTCAAGAACCCCGAAAAAGCCAGGAAAAAATAATAAGGGCATGCCGCAGGCTGCTGAACAGCGTTGAGAGTCCATGTTCAGCTCTTCAGGCGTACAGCGCAGCCGGCCCCGAAAAATGCATCATCACAGAATGCTGTCTCAATCAGATTTTTGAGGCAGCTTTTTTTATGGGTATTATCGCGGAAACTGCATTTCTGCAGTCCTGCTTATCGGCCATTTCTGCCGGGATCCGGAATTTTTATAATAGATGAGTAAAATAGTCTGTATTTTTAATTTAGGTAGTATAATATAAATATATAAAAAACAGACCGGAGGATTATGAGCCAGATGAAACGGAGAAAGAACGAGATGCTGAAACGTGCTCTTCTGCTGGCTGCTGCAGGCTGTCTGGCGGTGCCTGAAGTTTCAGCAGCGGCAGATGCAGCATCGTTTCGCACGGAAGAATATAAAAACTCTGTCGGACTGGATCTGATTCATGCGGCTGACGCTTATGCCCTGGGCTATACAGGCAGCGGCATAACGGCAGGTATTGTTGATTCCCCTGTCAACCTGAAGCACAATGAATTTTCCAGCAAAACCGGCTCAAAGTATCTGAGTGGATCGGCTGAAGATATTGACTGGAAAAATCTATATCACGGCACTGCCGTGGCGGGCATCCTGGCGGCATCAAAGAACGATATCGGAATGCATGGCGTCGCTTTTGACGCGAATATCCTGAGTGTCTATGATGCGGGGCTGTCCAGGGTATTGGAAGATAAAGAAGCTCTTGCAGCATACAGGCAGGCTTTGATCGACATGGCTGACGGAACCGGTGTCCGCTGCTTTAACCTGAGCTTTGGATATCCTGTGTCTGTTGACGAGATGGAGAACTGGGATGCTGTGGATGAGTATAAGAAGGCATTATGCGACGAGTATATAAATAGCCTGTATTATCCTCTGAGGAAAAAAGACATCGTATACGCTGTTGCAGCTGGCAACAGCGGCTCTCTGGCAGGTCCTGTTTTAATAGACTGGCATGCCTTCAACGGACGTGAAGAAGTGTCGCGTCTCATTAACACGATCGCAATTGATTCTGAATATTTTGACCTTGAGAGTAATGCCGCTTCAGAACCGATAGTCTTTGAATCCAGCTGCATGGCAAAATACACTGAGAACCAGAGCATCGCCGCACCGGGATGTGCTATGGCTTTTCCTGCTGCTGTGCATCCTGCCGGTTATATGAGAAGCAGCGGCACAAGTTTTGCAGCTCCGGCAGCTGCAGGTGCTGTCGTTCTCGTCAGTCAGGCGTTTCCATTTCTGAACGGCAGTCAGTTGACGGATATGGTCCTTGGCAGTGCCAACAGCAGTTTTTCCCTGCCCCGTTTGACGATATCGATGCATGAGAACTTAGTCACCGGTCCGGACACACCTTTGTTTACGCTTAATGTGCTGTACTTTGGTGATAAGCCGTCTAACTCTCTGGAGATAGAGTCGGCCCTGCGTTCATACTATCAGCAGGCCGGAGAGAAGCTGGCTTTGTACAGTTTTAATACTGAAGATGCTTTTATAGAGTATTTTACGGATAATATGAACGTCTATGAAAATGTTCCGCGCGAGATTGTTTTCGGTCAGGGAATCCTTGACGTCGGTGCGGCAGTCCGGGGGCCGAAAGTACTGAACGCGAGGCGCAGTCCGGAAAATTATTCTGTGACAGAGAACAGCGCGGGACAGCGGGAAGCGCTTTACAATGTTGACACCAGAGGATACTCCGCGGAATGGAGCAGCAATATTGCTGAGAAAAGAGCGGGAAAGCTTGAGGCGGACAGCCCGCAGGAAGACCTGCGGAGGATTTACAGCTTCTATCGTGCTTGCGGCGGTACGCTTGAAAGCGGCTATATTGCCAGATACAACCAGCACGTTGAAGAAGCGGGGCTGGAAAATCTGCCAGTAGGGCTCTGCAAAACAGGGGACGGTATTCTGACGCTTTCCGGCACAAACACTTACCCCGGTACGACTCTCATCAGCGGCGGCGTGCTGGCTGTGTCGAAGAGAGCTGACGGCACGGGCGGCGCGCTGGAAAACAGCCCTGTTGTGGTCAATGCAGGCGGAACGCTTGCAGGAAACGGCGCGGTCAGAACATCCATAACCAGCGGCGGCACAGTTTCGCCGGGTGTTCTTGACGGCAGCGGCGTCGGAATACTGACAGCCGGGAGTTACACGCAGCAGCCTGACAGCGTGCTGAGTGTGACGACGACAAAGTCCGGTGGACACGACACCCTATCGGTGCAGGGCAGCGCATCAGTGCAGGGGACAGTGCAGTTTTCGCCGGCGCCTGATTATTATCCGGACTCCTGGAGCAGAACGTATGCCGAAGCGGATTTCCTTACGGTTGCCGGCACTGTTACTGGGGGCTTTGCTGCAGCATCCGCCGCACCTGTTTCTCCGACACTGACGTGGACAGTCGTCCGGAACGGCAGTTCCCATGAAACGAATACCTATACTCTGACAGTATCCAGGGCACCTGACGCGTATAGTCAGTACGCCCGCACAGAACTTTCTGCGGCAGCAGGCCGGGCACTTGCATCAGCTGTTCCCACGGCCGGATCGATGCAGAGTCTTTATGAAGGCATTGACTATTCAGCATCCGACGGCAGCGGCGTCAGAGATGCACTGGGGCAGCTTTCCCCCGATCCTTATGCCAATGCCGGCTTTGCGCTGTTTGATGTGCATCGAATGCTGTCCGATCTCATGCTGGAAAAAGGCGCGCTATCCTCTGCCGGTGACGGAAAGCCGCACTGTTTTCTGACGCCTTACAGCGGTACGTTCCGTATGTCGGAAAACAGCGAACGGGCAGGTTATAAGGCCAGTCATGCGGGCATCACCGGCGGTTATGAGCGCAGCATGCCTGACGGACTGACGGTCGGCGCGCACTTCGTATACAACAAACCACAGATGGACGGAACCGTGAACGGCCGTATGGAAGGGCACAGCTTTTACACCGGAGCACAGCTTTTGTACGGGCCTGAAGCATGGGGCGGCCTGAACCTGTACGCTGTCGCCCGTGCCGGAAGCGACAGCCTGGAGATGAAACGCAGTGTACCCGGCAGCAGCAATACATCAGGGATAGCACGGCATATCGGGACATGTGCGGCTTGGTGCGGCTTATGATCTGAAAAACAGACACGGCGGCCGGCTGAGTCCCTTTGCTGAGTTTGACTATGCCGCGGCAAAAATGCCGTCTGTTGATGAAGATGGCGGCGCCGGCCGGCTTCACATGGATTCAGTGACGGCCAGCTCCCTGCGTTCACGTCTTGGCCTGCGTTATGCTTCTGAGTGGAAGAAGGCGGACAGTTCAGCGACCGGGCAGTTTTACGCCATGGCAGCCTGGAACTGCGAGCTTCTCAGCCATGCGGGCACTCTCAGCGGCAGTTTCAGCGAGGCAGAGAACTCGTATTTTTCGCACAGACTGGGTTATCCAGCGCGGAACTCCATGTCGCTGCTTGCAGGTGTCAGCATCGCGAATAAGCGTGGTTTTTCCGTTGATGCGTCTCTCGGCGGTAAGTGTTCAGGCGCAGTGATTCCTCGATTTACGGCAGTATTTCCCTGCGGTGGGATCTGTAAAGAGCAGAGGCGTACACTGACAGGCACTGAGTTGTGAGAAAGTACGGCGAAGCAGTACATTTAAAATTATCAATGACGAGGGGCTGCGGCAGGGCGATCCCCGGTGTGATCGCTCTGTGCAGCCCTTTTGTGTTCCGGCGTTTTTGTGCGGTTATGCCGGAAAACTGTTCCTGAAATTCCGCGCCGATGAATGTGAAAACAAGAGAAACTTTTCGTCATCGTGATGCAGAGGAAAAAGCCGCTGAAGCTGGAAATAAAGCTGCCCTGCGGGTTTCATCATCATCGGCGCCCCTGGCGTGTTTACTTGAAAAAAACAGGCGGGTGCGATCTATTCTTTAAAATTCTCATTATTGTGTTATTATTAACTCAGAGGTATTGATTCCAAAATACAGCACCCTGCATAAAAAACGAAAGACGAGCCCGGGCGGCTGAACAGGTGAGAATGTGCACAGAAAAAAACTGTATCAATGCATGGCTGTGATAATGGCGTGGTTTTGTCTGTGCTGTCCCTCTTTCGGGCAGGAGACAGAGCCTCATCCTCATTTTGTAATTGGCGTCGATCAGGCGCAGGAATTTAGAGTGCTGTGCGTTGAAATAGGCGCACCTTATATTTTTGATGACGGAGAGGGAAACCTCAGCGGAATTTACGTTGACCTTCTCAGAGCCATTGCTCAGAAGGCACAGCTGCGTTTTATCGTGACACTGGCGCCTTCCGGACAGAAGATCCTGGATATATTTTCAATTCGTCCTGATATTGTGGTCGGTCCGGTTTATTCATCAGTTTCAGGTTCTGAGCTTTTAGGCTACAGTCCTGTTTATGAGATTGACCTGATGAACTCCGGCGGGGGTGATGAACTGTCCCGCATTGAATCGCTTGTGCCTGCCGAGAAACTGAACTCGGCCTGCTTTGCCATGCCGTTTCTCTGGGAATCTTCAACAATTTTCCTGAGATCCGGCAGCGAGTACCGGCTTGAAGACCTGCACGGCAAACGTGTGTGTGTTGTGCAGAATTCTCATGAGGAGCAGCTTATGAAGGAACTCGGCTACTCGCAGGAAATTCTGCGGTGTGCGACGGTCGAGGACGGAATGAGAACGCTTCGTACCAGTATCTGCGATGCCTTTGTCGCAGAAACCTACCAGGGACGGTACAGCCTGAGCCAGATGCCCCGCTACCGTTATCTGATTTACGGGCTTCTGCCGCCGCTTCAGTCCTATGAGCGGAGCCTGGTGGTGCTGCACGGCGATGCAGCCCTGGCTCAGAAGATTGCAAGAGCTGTGTACGACACGCGGCTCAGCGGGCGCTATAATCAGATCATCAACAGGTGGATCGGACATTACGAGGAGTACACGCTCAGCTTCCCGACGCTGATGAAAACGGGTGCTGTGCTGCTTTTTGCTGTGGCGCTGGTGCTTGTGTGGAACTACGAGCTGAAGCGGAAAATTAAAATTGCTTCCAGTGAGCGGGAGCGGATTCTGGATTTTGTGCGCGACGGGATTCTCGCTGTTGACAATAACGGCTGCATCACGATGTTCAACAGCCGCGCCAAACAGCTGCTCGACCTGAAAGACAGCGATATAGGGAAAAATGCCGATGAGCTGATTCCGGGACTTGGAATCCAGATTGTCATTGACAGTTCACGCGCGGTTTATAATCTTGAGCAGAACCTGCGCGACGCAGTGGTATCGTGCAACAAGGTCCCTGTTCTGGTGGACGGCGATTCTCACGGCGCGCTCGTCACAATGCGCGATCTTTCGGAACTTCAGGCCATGGCAGAAGAAATGACCGGCGTGAAAATGTACGTCGAGTCGCTGCGGGTGCATAATCATGAGTTCATGAACACGCTGCAGGCTATTTCCGGCCTGATTCAGCTGAAGCAGTACGATAAGGCACTCAGCTACATTGCCTCTGAAACGGATTCAAACCAGTCAGTGCAGTCATTTATGACGGAGCGCATTAAAAACGCGGCTGTCTGCGGTGTGCTGATGGGCAAAGCTGGGGTGTGCCGCGAGCAGCATATCAAGTTCGTGCTTTCGGCAGACAGTTACTGTGCCGACCACGGCGACCTGATCAGTGACAGGTCATTGGTGATCATTGTGGGCAATCTCATGCAGAATGCCATTGAGGCCCACATTCAGAAAGGCGTTGGTCCGGATGCGGAAATTGATTTTTCGATGTACGATGAGTCAGGCTACATCTTTCTCAGCGTCCGCGACAATGCAGGGCTTATGACACCTTACATCGCAGAGCATCTTTACGATGTGGGATTCAGCACAAAGAAAAAAGGGCGGCCGTCGGGTTTCGGACTGTTCTCAATCCACAACCTGATCACGTCGCTCAGCGGAGATATATCAGTGGATTATGTCACAGGAGATTATACGGATTTCACTGTAAGTATTCCTATTCCAGACAAACAGGAGGCTAAGGCTCATGCCTGAAGCGATTGATGTGCTCATTGTAGAAGACGACCCGATGGTGGCTGCCATTCACCGCCAGTTTATCAGCGCTGTTCCCGGATTTATAGTTGCCGGAGTTGTGTCAAGCGGCCAGGACGCGCTTGATTTTCTGCAGAAACATCCGGTGAAGCTGGTGATTCTTGACATTTTCCTGCCGGGCATGGACGGTGTGGCGACGCTTCAGAAAATCCGCGAAACCAACAGCACGGTGGGTGTGATTGTCGTTTCGGCATCGCGCGATACTACGACAATCAACACAGTGCTGAAAGCCGGTGCCTTTGATTATGTCATCAAGCCCTTTGTATTTGAGCGCATTCAGACCTCCCTGCGCAACTTCCAGCAGATGGAAAACCGCCTGAACCGCGGCAGCGACCAGATCGATCAGAAGGAACTTGACAAGCTGATGCAGGTTCAGCAGAAGGAGAATCAGCGTGATAACCTTCCCAAAGGGCTGAATCCGCAGACACTGCAGCAGGTGAGAAACCTTCTGAGCCGGGCACCGTCGCCGCTTTCATCCATTGAGACCGCACAGGCGCTGAAGATTTCCCGCATCACGGCACGCCGGTATCTTGAATACCTTGTAGCGGCGGGCGAAGCTGTTCTGGAACTTGAGTATCAGAAAGTCGGACGCCCGACCAACAGGTACAAGATCCGCAGCTGATCCTGAAACGAAGCAGCACTGAGAGTCCGCAGAAATGCGGACTCTTTTTCTGTGCCGGCGCCGGAAAGCCGGGAGATGGAAAGCAGGTCTTCTGCTGCAGCAGGCTGAGTTTCCGGCGGCAGATAATAAAAAAGCGGCAGCTTTTCAGCTGCCGGATGTGAAAAATTACAGTGAAATTCCTGAGAAAGCACCGCTGACCTGGTCTCCGCCGAGTTTTTTCAGATCCCGTTCTGCGGTGTCGCCGAAATGCACCTGCTCAAGCCACCCGGCCGGGTAGCCGGTTGAAACCATGGCGCCCTCAGGTGTCATTTCAGAGCCGTCGTGGAAGCGGCCGATCAGCTCAAAGGCAAAATCCCACCAGCCGCTGCACAGGTCATTCATGTTGGAACAGGTGTACTCCGTAACGGCCTTCACGGCTTCGTCAGTTCTGCCGTCGGCGCACAGCGAGGCAATGGTATTCTCAAATCCGCGCTGGGCCGTGAAAAAACGGTTCATGTAGACACTGCGGCGTTCGCGGATCACGGGGTACATGACATTCCAGCGGAGCTGAGCCCAGTTATTGACCAGCACAAAAGGCCACCATGCACTGCTGCGGTCAAAGACGTGGCTTTTGTAATCGCTCCAGCTTTTGGGCACTTCAGTGGCGCCGCTGTAGACAGGCACGTAAACTGTGGTATCGGGAGCGCCTTCACCGAACCAGAGCACGCCGCCGATCTGATCTGGCAGCCAGCTGCGGCACTGTGCGACAAAGCTGTATGCGCAGCGGTACAGTGCTACGGAACGTTCCCAGTCATCATTTTTGCGGTTCTGCGGTCTTGTTTCGGCAGGTGTGAACCAGCGCACCGGGCAGCCAAACGGGCCGGCCGCCAGGCCTTTTGTAAGGTCATAGTCAGTGCCTTCAAGATGATCGCTGTAAATATTCATCAGGTCCTGAACTGTCAGCTTTTTGTCCGGAGTGACTGAAAACGGGTAGGCTTCATGGCAGGTTTTGATGTCAAAGTTCTGCGAGGGGGCCACGAGGTTCAGAACGCGCCACTCGCGCCGCGACGCATAAAAGGCGTAGCCATATGGTTCAGGATTGAAGATTCTTGAGAAGTCATAGGGTTCGCCCTTTTTCCAGGCACCGATTTTTTCAGCAAACTCCTGAAGCCCTGTTCCCGTCAGTGTGTTTTTGTCGGCAAAGTCTATAACGCCGAGACGGGAACGGTTTGCGCCCACGAAAAACCCGTCGTCAGGAATTCTCCGTGCGGCCCAGTGAGCGCCCGGAAGGCCGCTGTCCCTGTGCCAGCCGCTGCCTGCGCCGACAATCTCAAACACCCAGGCTTCGCGCGGGTCGCCGACGATCAGGGTTTCTCCGCCGTCAGCATAGCCGTATTTTTCAGCAAAACGGCCCATGGTCAGAACGGTGTCACGGGCAGTGGCGCATCGTGCAAGGGCAATGGCTTCAAGATTTTCAATGTAGAAAAGCCCTTCGGGCGAGGGGAGTTCCGGGCGGCCTGTCCACGTGAACTCGCCGATGATGACCTGCTTTTCATTCATGAAAGGATAGGCGATCTGGAAGTAGCTGTAGGTATGAGCAGCCTGCGGAATTTCGCCGACTTTCCGCAGCGGTTCCGCCGGGTGGTTGGCATGGCACATAACGTTATAGATTGGAAGCATTTCTCCCGGTGCGTGAGTGCCGCCCCTGATGACCCTGACCCGCGCGTCATACCAGCCGTCGCAGCTGTGGCTGATCAGCACGGAACCGTCAGCAGTGGCGAGGCGACCCACGCCCATGGATGTGCAGGCCTGCGCTCTGCGTACCGCAGCCAGGACAAGAACTGCCGCTGCTGCTGCAATTAAAAAAGCGAACATCTGAAAGACCTCCCGTGAAAAGTAAATTTTTGCCAATACGAGTTTATTATATCTTTTTTCTGCGTCTTTTGGAAAAGACGCACAATATCCATGTTATAATCGGAGGGGAATGAGGAGACGCCGGGACTGCAGACATGTGCAGCAGCCCTTTACAATATCTTTCTGTTTCTGAAATAATCACTTGTGTACAGACCGGGAAAGTGTATAATGTAGACAAAATGACTTGTGAATAGTGAGATTCTGTCAGTTGCAAACAGGTTCAAATAAATTTCAGGTTAATCCTGTGCTGCGGAGGGTGAAAGATGCTGAAAGCAATTTCTGTTGCTGAAAATATCTGGTGGGTTGGCGTAAATGACCGTAAAACGCATTTGTTTGAGAATCTGTGGTCCCTGCCTTATGGAGTTTCCTATAACTCCTATCTGATTGACGATGAAAAAACGGCTCTGATCGACGGCGTCAAGATTGATTTCTTCATGGAGTATCTTGAGCGCATCAAGAGCATTCTCGGAGACCGTCCCGTAGATTATCTGATTGTCAACCATGTGGAGCCGGACCATTCAAGCGCAATTAAGCTGCTTCGACAGGTGTATCCCGACATTACAGTTGTTTCTTCAAAACAGGGACTGACATTCATAAAACAGTTTTACGGCGACGGTCTGAAAACACTTGAGGTGAAGGATCATGACACGCTTTCGCTTGGAAGGCGCAGTCTGACTTTTGTCCCCATTCCCATGGTGCACTGGCCTGAAACGATGGTGTCTTATGAGAACAGCACCTGTACAGCATTTACCTGCGATGCCTTTGGAAGCTACGGCTCGCTGAACGGCGGCATTTTCAACGATGAAGTAGACATGCACAAAATCAACAGTGAAACCTGCCGTTATTACGCCACCATCGTGGGGCGCTTCAGCGCCAATGTGCAGCAGGCCCTGAAAAAGCTGGCGACGCTGAAAGTAAACATGATCTGCCCGTCTCACGGGCCGGTGCGCCGCGGCAGGGGCGTTGAAAATGTAATTCGACTTTATGACCGGCTGAGCCGCCAGGAAACGACAAAGAGCGCTGTGATTGTTTACGGCAGTATGTACGGCAACACAGCCCGCATGGCAGACTGCATTGCCGACGGTCTGTGCGGGGCGGGCGTGAAAGATATCAAGATCTACGACTCCAGCACTGCGGACCTGAGCCGCATTATCCGCTATGTGTGGCACAGCAAGGGCATTGCGCTGCTGAGCTGCTGCTATAACATGGACCTTTACCCGGCGATGATGCCTGTCGTGGAGAAGATCGACAACTGCAAACTGAGCAACCGCGTACTGGCGATTGCGGGCTGCTACACATGGTCCAAGGGTGCGGAACTCAAGGCTCTTCAGGAACTGGCTGCGAAACCGCGCTGGGATCTGATTGAAAATGTTGTCGAAGTGAAAAGCGCCCCCACCGAAGCTGACGAAGCTGCCCTGCGCGAAGTGGGGCGTGAAATGGGACGCCGCATTCTTGCCTCTGACAGCGTTGACAGCGTCGAGTTTTTCAACCAGGACGAATAGAACAGAATTCTCTGTTCCGGCAGGCCGCCTCAGTTTGCTGAGGCGGCCTGCCCCATATGTTCGCCTGAATTTCCGGGCAGGAAAATAATATTTGCAGTGCGGCGCTGTTTCTGTGCTGCCGGCGCGGGGAACCTGACAGTCTGCTTTTATCAGTCTGTTTTTTGATTGACAAAAACGAAATGTTAATTTATTGTAAAATATAAAGATTACTTTGGATGACAGAGAGGCGAGGGGCATGGCTCGTAAAACGACCATCGATTTTACCAGCGGCGGTATTCTGGGCAAAATCGTGCTTTTTGCAGTGCCTATTGTGCTTTCCGAACTGCTGCAGAACCTTTATCACATGGTCGATTCGATGGTCGCGGGAAATTTTGTCAGCGGCGAAGCTCTGGCTGCTGTCAGCGTTTGCTCTGCCATTTCACAGATGATTGTCGGTTTTTTCAATGGCATGTCAGTCGGCGCCTCGGTTATTGCGTCGCGCTATTTTGGCGCAGAAGACAGAGAACGTCTGGGTTCCTCGATGCGGACTGCTTTTGCCTTTTCGGTGATTCTCGGTGTTCTGCTTTCAGTGGCGGGGATTTTTGCGACGCCGTGGCTGCTTCACATGATTGCCGTGCCTGAAAATGTGTTTCACGATGCGGCAGTGTATCTGAGAATTTATCTGGCCGGAGTGCTTTTCACAGTGATCTACAACGTGGAGGCCGGCCTGCTCAGAGCGGTTGGCGACTCACGCGGCACGCTGAATATCCTTTCCATTGTGTGCGTGCTCAACATCGGGCTTGACCTGCTTTTTGTCACAAAGATCAATCTCGGCGTAGCCGGCGTCAGCATTGCCACGGTGATTTCGCAGATGACTTCTGTGATTATGGCCTATTACCGGCTCAGAAGGCACGATTCAGATTTCTGTCTCGATTTCGGCATTCTGCGCCGCGAGAAGAAACTGGTGGGAACAATTATCAGTATTGGTATGCCAGCCGGCGTACAGAACTCGCTGATTTCCTTCTCGAACTTGTTTGTGTGGCGCTACATCACGGGTTTTGACTCCGTGGCCATGGCCGGAGTGGGAGCTGCCCAGCGCATCGACCGTTTTGTGTCGCTGCCCTGCAATGCCTTCGGGCTGGCGTTGACTACTTATGTAGGCCAGAATGTGGGTGCGCGGAAAGCTGACCGCATCCGCCGCGGCGTCCGCGGCACTCTTGTCTTTTCACTGTGCTACTGCCTGCTTGCCAGTCTCTGCATGTATGGAGTTGCTGACGTGTGCATGCGGCTTTTCAACGACTCACCTGCCGTGATCGCCATCGGCGTTGATATGATGCATGTGCTTCTGCCTTTCTACTGGTCAATGGCACTGCGCCAGGTGGTAATGGGAGCGCTTCGCGGCTATGGTGACACGAAAATACCCATGCTGCTTTCGCTGATCGGCATGATCGGACTGAGGCAGCTGTACCTGGCGATTGCTCTCAGCATGGATCACCGCATTGTCCACATTTATATAGGTTATCCGCTGGCATGGCTTGCAACAGCCATTATGACGGGAATTTATTACCTGATGAAACGCCGGCAGTATGAAAATCTTGAAAATCTTCCCATAGAACAGGACTGAACATGCGAAAACGCCTGGCCGCTGAGAAGCGGACAGGCGTTTTTCAATGATCTTGTGTTTTTGTAACCAGGCAGACGCTGCTGAGACCTGAACGACAGAACTGCTACTCAGACTTGCTTTTTCTGTCAGTTTTATCTGATGAACCGCTGTCACTCCGGTCGTTTTCAAGCGCGCGGAGCAGGTCGTCGGCGCCGATGCCGTCCTGGGCAAAATACTGGGAGTTCTCATCTTCTTCGGAACGGGCAGTGCGGGACGGCGCCGGGGGCACAGGAGTCTGCGGTGTTTCAGCCGGCGTCGGGGGCTGCGGCGGCTCAGGCGCGCTGCTGCGTTCAGCGTCATTGTGAACTTCAGCCTGAAGTTTATCAAGGCGTTCTTTTGCTTTTTCAGTGAAATTGCGGGCATGTCCGCTCATTTTTTCTCTGAAGCCGCTGCAGCGTTTTTTCAGATTTTCAATAGCCTCGCTGCTTTTTGCACCCACATTGCCGACGCTGTTCATGGCGTGTTCTGTCATACTGCGGGCTTTCTCTGAAACGGTAGTGCTGAAATTTTTCAGCTTCTGCCCGGCATTGTTTTTGAAGTTCCGGGCGCTGTCCCTGGCGCTGTCTGCGCGGTCGCAGTAATTCTCAACGGCCTGGTTCAGTTTGTATTTTGCTGAGTTGGCAAAATTTCTGCCCTTTTCAGAGACATGGCTGCTCACAGTCCTGAAGTGAGCGCGGGCTTTTTCAGCGAGAGCCAGCATCTTTTCTTCGCTTTTTGACGCCTTTTTCTCACCGGAAGCGATGGCAGCGTAATGATTCTGCATTCTGACATAAGTGTTATGTGCCATGTCGTACAGACGCACGCCTGTATTTTTCACAGTATCCGCAGCGCTTTTCGCGGCGCCTGCTGCAGCTTTTTTAACGCTTTCGGCGGCTTTCGCAAACGTGCCGTCTGCTTTCATCTCCCGGTATTTATCACGTGCCTGGACACCGGCTTTTTTTACGCCGGATGTGACTTTGCGCCCGGCTCTGCCTGCTGCTCCGGCAGCTTTGTCAACACCGCTGAAAAAGGATGCTGCTGCCTGTGATTTTTTTTCGAGCCCGCGGCGCGCGGCTTTCAGCCCCTCATGAGCGCCGTGAAACCCTTCTGCAAGGCCCTGAGCCGCGATTTTTGCTGCTGCTGCTGCGGCACCGGGCTCTTTTTTCTTTTTCTTCTCTTCCTGATTTTCAGACATGGTACTTCCTCCTGTTCCTTTTCAAACGCTCTGAGAACGTCATTGTCAGTTTTGTTTCAGGGCGGTCATTTTAAAAAGTGAAGACTGTGTATATTAAAACTTGAAAACACCCAAAAATCAACAGGCAAAAGCCTCGAATCCGGCTTTTTCTGCCGTTTTTTGTGCTATGATTATTTTACCATTGCGCAAAGGAGGGTTTCTTCGTGAAAAAAGCTTATCTGAAGTGCAGAACCTGCGGGTTGGAATATGACGCGTCGCAGCCTGTATTCCGCTGCCGCTGCGGTGAACCGCTTGACCTGGTGTGGGACGGCGCCGGCATTGATAAAACACAGCGCGGGCAGCTGCGGTATAAAGCGTTTTTCCCCTTTGAGCAGAATGAATGGATTTCACTGGGAGAGGGCGGTACGCCGCTTGTGAGTGTGCAGGCTTTTGCCGATGAACTGCAGATGACCGACGTGTCAGTGAAGAACGAAAGCGCCAACCCTACCTGGTCTTTCAAGGACCGCGGCACGGCGTCCTGTATTGCCCATGCACGGGCGCTGGGCTTCACGAAAGTCGGCACCGTTTCTTCCGGCAACATGGCGGCTTCAGTGGCTGCATACGCTGCAGCGGCAGGCGTTGAAGCGTATATTCTTGTAAAAGGCAATGTGGCTGACGAAAAACTGGCTCCCATTGCTATTTACGGTGCCCATCTGCTGCGCGTCTCCGGTCCTTATGATGAGCTCTACAGCGAGAGTCTCCGACTTGGCACAGAGCGCGGAATTTATTTTATGAATTCGGATGTGCCGTTCCGTCCGGCGGGGTCGCGCTCCATTTCCTATGAAATTGCTGAAGCCATGAATTTCAGCGTTCCCGACTGGGTCGTGGTGCCTACAAGCGCGGGAGGCAACATCCGCGGGATCATCAACGGCTTTGAAGATCTGATGCGTGCAGGCCTGACTAAAAAAATGCCGCACTTCCTCTGTGCTCAGGCCAGAAACAACCAGCCGATCGTGCAGGCGTTTAACAGCGGCGCAGAAAAAATCAGCCGCGCGCCTGAAATCGGGACTATTGCTCATGCTATTGATAATCCTTTCCCCCCCAGCGGAAACAGGGTCGTCGCAGAACTGCACCGTCTTGGCGGAGCGGCTGTCAGCGTGCCTGAGCAGGACATTGTCAGAGCACAGGCAGACATGGCGCGGCACGGCCTGTTCGGACAGCCTGCCTCATGTGTGCCGCTCGGCGCACTGCGGCTGGCGAGAGCAGCCGGAGTTGTTCATGAAGGCCAGAGCGCCGTACTTGTCATGACCGGCAGCGGACTCAAATACACCGCTGCATTTTCAGCACACCAGCTTCACTGGCAGGACTGTGCCATCAGCGACCTGCCCCGTTTCCTGAAATAGAGCAGCTGCGGTCCGTCATTTAAGACAGATTGGTATTTTCCCCACGTTGATTTTCATCAGAACATTGTATAATATGCTGAACCATAACGATTAATACAAAGGAGGAAAACTGTTTTGGACGAAGTTAAAAATCCAAGAAAGCCGCTCTATTATTACTGGGCAGTCGCCATGATCATACTGATGATGTTCAACCTGCTGGCCAAACCGTGGTACCTGCGGAGCCAGATCACTGAGGTTGATTACGGCACCTTTATGAACATGACCAATGAGAAAAAGATATCGCGCGTCGAGATACAGGATAATCAGATCCTTTTCACTGACAAGGACAACAAAATTTACCGCACCGGGCTGATGGACGATTCAGGACGCACGGAGCGTCTTTACAAGTCAGGCGCGAAATTTTCAAGCCAGATTGTCGAGGAAACATCGCCGATTCTCAGCGCCATTCTGTCGTGGGTTGTGCCGCTTCTTATCTTCTGGGGACTCGGGCACTACATGCAGAAAAAGATGATGGAGCGCATGGGCGGTTCCGACTCAATGATGTTCGGCATGGGCAAAAGCAAAGCCCGCATCTATGTGAAATCCACTGAAGGCATCAAATTTTCTGACGTCGCAGGCGAGGACGAGGCCAAAGAGAACCTTACAGAAATTGTGCAGTATCTGCATAATCCGCAGAAATACAAGGAAATCGGTGCGAAAATGCCTAAGGGAATTCTTCTTGTCGGACCTCCCGGCACGGGCAAAACCATGCTTGCAAAAGCTGTGGCCGGCGAATCTAATGTGCCGTTTTTCTCTATTTCCGGTTCTGAATTTGTGGAAATGTTCGTCGGCATGGGAGCTTCAAAAGTCCGTGACCTGTTCAAACAGGCCAAGGAGAAGGCGCCCTGCATTGTGTTCATAGATGAAATTGATGCCATCGGGACAAAGCGGAGCGGCAACGTGATGGGCAACGACGAGCGCGAGCAGACGCTGAACCAGCTGCTTACTGAAATGGACGGTTTTGAGGACAATACCGGCGTGATTATTCTTGCCGCCACAAACCGCCCTGAATCTCTTGACCCCGCGCTGACGCGGCCCGGCCGCTTTGACCGCAGAGTGCCAGTTGAACTGCCCGACCTGAAGGGGCGCGAGGAAATTCTGAAAGTCCACGCTAAAAAGATTAAGCTTGACCCCGGCATTGACTTCAACAAAATTGCCCGCATGGCCTCAGGGGCTTCAGGTGCTGAACTGGCAAACATCGTCAATGAAGCAGCGCTGAGGGCTGTGCGCGACGGGCGCCCCCGTGCCAACCAGAGCGATCTTGAGGAGAGCATTGAAGTGGTTATTGCCGGTTACCAGAAGAAGAACGCCATCCTGACCGACAAGGAAAAGATGATTGTGGCATACCATGAAATCGGGCATGCCATGGTGGCATCACTGCAGAGCAATTCAGCGCCCGTGCAGAAAATCACTATCATTCCCCGCACATCCGGTGCATTGGGCTACACCATGCAGGTTGACGAAGGCAATCATTACCTGATGAGCCGTGAAGAGCTTGAGAACAAAATTGCAACTCTGACTGGCGGCCGTGCAGCTGAAGAAGTGGTGTTCAATTCCGTTACCACAGGGGCGAGCAATGACATTGAGCAGGCTACAAAGCTGGCCCGTGCGATGATCACCCGCTACGGCATGAGCAGCGACTTCGATATGGTTGCCCTGGAGACCGTGAATAACCAGTATCTGGGCGGCGATGCCTCGCTGGCATGCGCTCCGGAGACTCAATCCATGATTGACAAGAAAGTTGTTGACCTTGTCAGCAAACAGCATAAGAAAGCTGTTGAAATCCTCAGCACAAACCGCCGCAAACTTGATGAGCTTGCCAAGTTCCTGTACGAGCGTGAGACCATTACCGGCGAGGAGTTCATGGAGATCCTCTGCAGAAAGGATACAGAGGCATCACAGAATAGTTCCGGAGACCGGAACAGCACCACTGAAAAAGAAAAGGCATAAACAGAGTGAATGTGTGAAGAGGCGCAGCGGCCCGGAAAAAACCGCTGCGCCTCTTTTATATTACTGATATTTTGGGAACTCAGGCAGAACTGTACTGCGCCAGACAGGATATATCTGCCAAAAGCACTGCCGGCTGCATTTTGCATTCAAAACGCAAGTTGAGTATTTACGGAACCTCGGCGGTTTCGGGTATTGTAATTTAAAGAAAGGCAAAATAAACTGCATTTTATTAGTTATATTAAATAATTTTATAAAGGCAATAAAATTTACTGTAGCGATATACCAAGCAGTGTAGTATAATTAGTTCAATTGACTGACGGGAATTTCTTCAAATTTATCAGAAATGGGCAAAACGCAGAAAGCGAAAGCAAAACAGACGAAGGGAGTTTTGTCTATCATGGGGAAGACCGGAAAAGCCGGAATTATTCTAAGTATGATTGCTGTACAGGTTCTGGGAACGTCTGCAGTTTCCATGGCGCAGGTATATACCGACGCAAACTGGCGTGACAAAGCCAACCTCATTGTGGAAAGCGACGCCGCAAATGAATTTGTCATCTCGCTGGGCAGTACTCTGCTTGAAAACGGCTATGTCAATATTCTTGTCAGAAGTTCGGACGTCACAATTACAGCAACTCAGGGCAGCAATATTGCCTCAGAGCCGAATCCTACTGACCGGGACAGCTGGTGGGGTGTCAGTACTACGACATATGCCAGGCTGACTTTGAACGCAGCCGAAAATAACGAAATATCGGGCATGGGACTGCGGGATTACGGCCTGGGAGTTTATGGGGGCAGCGTTGTCAATTTAAACGCCAGCGTGGACAATAAGATAAACGGTACATTTTACGTAGCTTACGTAACAACTTATGATTATTATTTAAGCAATGCTAACAATTCTGTATATAACCCAGGCAGCACTCTCAATTTGACGGCCAGCGGTGATAATAAGCTGTATGCGCATTCTGCTGTGCAGAACTACGGTTCCTCGTCTTCAGCGATTGCTGTCGGGGCTGTCCGCAGCGGGGAAGTCAACATTCATTCGACATCAGGCAGCAACAGACTTACTGCTGAGGCGGTGGATGATGCAGAAGTTTTTTTTGCCTCACATGGCGGAAACATCAGCATGATCGCGGAAAACGGCAGCAATGTGATTACTGCCACGGCATTGTCAGGCAGCGACGACCCTTATTCTTATCAGACAATTGAAGGAGTTTATTTACAGAGAGGCAGCACGGGTTATATCCGGGCCGGAAAAGACAACGTCATCACAGTCACGGGAACGGGCGCGGAGCCTCGTGATGAGGCAGCAGGCATTCAATGTCTTTCAGGCAGCACACTTGACGTCATTGCCGAAGAGGGCAGCAATGTCTTTACTGTAAATGGCCCTATGTCATACGGCATTGTGGTCGTGCATAATAATGCTGCGCTGACGGTTCAGGCAGCTCAGGGAAACAACGAAATCACAGCAGGCGCGGTCGGTATATATACGCGCAATACAGGCAAAGCTGACATCACTACGCGTGCCGGTCTCAATAAAATCACAGCAGATGAATACGGCATGCTGGCGCTTGTCGACGGCAAGATCAATCTGACTGGACAGACGCAGGTCACAGCGCCGAGAGCTCTTAACGCAGATGGCCTGAACAGCCAGAACAACGACGCGGCATCTGTGACCATAAATTATGACGGCAGCAGTTCGGTTAGCGGCGATGTCTATGCCTATAACGGCGGTCATGTGGAAGTGAAACCCATTGCTGACAGCGCTTTCAACGCCAGGAAAATGAATATTACCGGCGACATCTACGCTGCCTATCAGGATGCGGATGACACTCCTGATCCTGCTACTTATGTGGGCGGAACGACTGATATATCGCTGACTTCAGACAGCACGCTGACCGGTAAAATCCTGTCGTTTTACTCAGCTGATGATTACGGTACAGATCGCGCCGGAACAGCGAACCTCACTATGGATGCCGGCAGTCTCTGGCTCATGACCGGCTCCAGTTCAGTGAGCAGCCTGGCGAACAACGGCACAGTCCGTTTCCGCAGCGGCGGCGATTCGCTCCAGATCACCGATATGACTGGTTCGGGCGTTTATGAACTTGACCTGTCGATGACAGGATCCAACAGCGACATGATCTATGCGGTCAACGGCACCAGCGAGGCGCAGACGCTTACGGTGAAAAATCTGACAACACTCGACAGCGAAATGAACGCAGGGGACGCCGTGCGCTTTGCCACAATAAAGAATTCGCAGAATGAGTTTGTTGACGGCAGAACGGTAGGCATTATCCCCAGCGGCATCTACAACGACACGTTGAAAATTCAGTATCGCAATTACGAGACTGATCCGCTGAACACAGCTGAATACAACGATGCTTATAACGGCGATGGCACGCTGAAGCCGACCACGGCGCAGGTGGAAAGTCTTTACGGCGGCGCCGGCGCGAAAAACGTCTACCTGGTGAAAAGCCAGAGTATGAATGATGGAGCTGTCACGCCCGGCGCAATTAAAGACCTTGTCTGGCGTTATGTCACAGATCTTGACACGTTCACCAAACGCCGCGGACAGGCTCAGTATTTTATTCCCGGCAGCAATGACGGTTTCTGGGTGCGCGCGGCGCATAAGAAGTTCGGCATCGACGGCACAGGCTCAATCTCCGGCAACACTTATGAGCTGGGGTACAGCAGCGTACAGAACGACGACGAAAAAGAGAAGCACCGCATGGGTGCAGCGCTGGCCGGATCACGCCAGACAGGCCATCTTGAAAATTTTGCCAGCAGTCTGAAAGTGAAAGACGGCTACCTCGCAGTCTACGACACTCACGAGTACCTTCCTGACAGGGAGAAACTTGCCGGAAAACCGGAGTGGAAAAAAGACACGTTCCGCTACTGGGATAACTATCTGAAAATCCACCGTGTCAAAACCGAGTACGACGCTTCTGACCGTCTGACTGGCGCGAGATACGAAGGCAGTTACCGTCAGAGCGTTATCGCGCTGAGCACAGAGTACGGCGCAAAACTTCCCTTTGCGAAGCGCTGGTACTGGGTGCCGCAGGCGCAGCTGCAGCTCAGTTATGTGCAGGGATATGACTACAGCGATTCCCAGGACATCTATTTTAAGGGCGATGACGAATGGAGCCTTGTCGGCCGTCTCGGCTTTGACCTGGTACACGTGGTTGACGAAAAACATGACGGGCGGCTGCACCTGAAAGCCAGCCTGCTCCATGAATTCTCCGACGGCACAGATGTGAGAGCGGAGACTTACGGCGCCGGCGCGGGAACGTACTTTGCCCGCGGCGAGCAGAGCGGCACCTGGGGCGTGTTCGGCATCGGCTACAGCAGCCGCCTGGGCAGCAGTGCCTACCTGCATCTTGACGCGGAATGGGCTGCGGGCAACGACTTTGACGACACGTACTTCCTGACTGCGGCACTTCACGTGGAACTGTAGCAATGCCATCCGCGGGGCCGCTTTAAAAACTGATATGCTCTGACTGACTCCTTCTTCACAGGACGCTGAGATAAAACAGTCCTTTGGAGGGGGAGTTTTTATGTACTGCCGGAAGAAGCAGGAATCTTCACAGGGCAGCCCTGTGAGTCTTAGGCAGAACAGCTGAAAAACGCTGCTGTCAGGACCAGGACAGAAATTACGGCAGTCAGTGAAGAGATGCGGCATATATTGTGACAGAGCCACAGTCCTGCAGAGAAAACGGAAATGCGGGGCGGCGGAAAAAGCGGCCCGGCACTGAGCCGCCGCGGCAGACATTCCGACACGCAGGCCGGCAGGCAGCAGTTAAATATCGCGAATGTGTTTTTCAGTTTAAACTGATTTGCCCGTGTTTATATGAAAACAGATCTGTCAAAGAGCAGGACGGAGAGAAAAACAATGTATTGCAGTTCTCGTTTCTGCGAGTGCATGCACACAGGAAAGTCTGAAGCAGTCGCCTGGATATTATGAAACAGAAAATCAGCCATGACAGAAAATGTACCTGACGCGCTGCGGCGGGAACTGCTGAAATCTCTGCCAATACTGCAAGCTCAGATCTGTGCCGCGTTTTAAGCAAAGACTGCAGCGGCACAGGTACTCAGAGGTATTGTGACAGAGCCGCATAAAATGCTATCCGCCGAATGTCCCAGCCGGCAGGGAATTGCTGCATTTTACCTTCATTGCAGCCTGGGCGTCACATCACGCTGACGATTTTCTACTACCCTGACTGTAAAAAAACGCGCAGTGTCTGCCGACGTCAAAATACAGACAGAAGTGCGGTATTTCCTGCCCAGAGAAAGGAACTGGAAAGTTTTTGATTTTCTTTAGTAATTTTAATCTGAAGGTTTGATTTTTGCTGACCAATAAGCATCAGCAATGCAGTAATTGCAATACGTGAGGAAATATTAAATGAATTAGCACTCAACACTTGACAGTGCTAATAACAGTGTTATAATACGGGCAGAACGAAAGAAGAAGTTCCGACAGAATTTCTCCTGCAGTTTCGAATCAGTAAATTTTGACTGCGGCACAAGCCGCGCTTAGGAGGAATATAAAATGATGGTACCTGCTCTTTGGAATGACAATCTTTTTGATGTGTTTGATGACGTGTTCAACGACAACTTTTATCGTCACAGCCCGCTTTACGGACGCAGGGAACAGAATTTGATGAAGACCGATGTCCGTGAAACCCCGAACAGTTATGAAGTGGACATCGACCTTCCCGGATTCAAGAAAGATGAAGTGAACGTTCAGCTTGAAAACGGCTATCTGACTATCAGTGCCGGTAAGCAGCTCAGCAAGGACGAGAAGGACAAGAAAGGCAGCTACATCCGTCAGGAGCGTTATGAAGGCAGCTGCTCACGCAGTTTCTACGTCGGCGATGACATCAAGAAAGAGGAAATCAGCGCGAAACTCGAAGACGGCATCCTGCGCCTGAGCTTCCCCAAGAAATCCCAGAACGAAGTTGAACAGAGCAAATTCATTGAGATTGAATAGTTTCAGTAAATCCGACTGACATCTTCGTCATCTCCCATATACTCCCAGAAATTCAGGAACCCCGGCGGCATAACGCCCCGGGGTTCCTGGTTTTTTATTCAGTGTTTTAACTGCAGCAGTTCTGCCGGGCATCTGTAAATCTGAAGAAGAAGCCGCCGCCGAAAGGACGTCCCAGCGTGTCACGGCCGCCGATCCAGTAGTCAAAAAGGCCGGGCACACCTGCTTTCTGAAGTTCGGCAGTTGAAACAGCAAAACTCCAGCGGCAGCCGTACTGTTTCAGCGAGCCGGGAACAGCGCGGATTCCCATCGTCCGGGCGTTCGTGCCGCCCAGAACGATCAGCAGCGAACTTTCAAGAGGGACACGTCCGGTGTCAAGTTCAAAGACGATGACAGTCTGCCCTTCATCATCCATAGCCGCTGAGGCGGGGACAGCCTGAACTGCAGCGGCGTGCAGTTCTTTTTCTGCCGCCGACAGCGTTTCCAGTGCCTTTTCTGCGCACCAGTCATCACACTGTCTGACGGCATCACGGACTTCAGTTTCCGTCAGGTTCTTCTGGTCAAGGCAGATGTGCAGCTGCGCTGTCTTGTGAGACAATTCGGTCTCCAGCCCCCACAGCAGGCGAGAATGGCTTTTTTCATGTTCCTGATACAACAGCTCAAAGAGACTCTGGAAGTCTCTCATTTTCTGCCAGCCGCCGCTGTGCCATGAGTTCAGGCCGGCATCAGGCAGCAGATGGGTTCTGAGCATGTCTGCGGCTTCCTTTCCCATAGTGTCAAGCGCAGCAGGAACACCGTAAAACGGGTGAACCGGCACAAAGGGCAGTTCACAGGGCCGGCCGCAGCACAGGTGCATGACTGTGCGCTCCGGGCGTTCTTTTTCAGCAAATACGGTTATTGATGCGTCCATGGTCGTGCCCGTGCAAATGCGGCGTATTTCTGTGTCGTGAGGCGCACCGCCGGGGAACGGAGCACGCGCCCAGGCGGGGTCAAGAAATGTTCCGTCATAATGGCAGCGCAGAACCTCTTTCACCTGATCAGGAGAGACAGGGGTCGGAGGAACGACCGCAAACGGGTAACACTGTCCGTCATCGCGCCAGAAAGGACTGCGGGTCAGAATGCTGTAGCCGCCGGCACTGCGGAACCGGTTGCCGGGGCTGTTCAGCGTCTCTTCGGATTCATAGGCAGCTGCAAAGTCAAACGGGCCTTTTGCCGGATCATACCAGCCTTTTTCCCTTGCGTATTCGATAAGACCGGGCGAAAGAACAAAATTATCATGATCGCCGGGATCTACCTCGTGAATGGTGTAGTAGTTGGGAATAAATGCAGCTTCTTTGTCGCCCACACGACGTGCCGCGTAATGTTTTCCGCTGACAACTTCAATAAGCCAGGCTTCATCTGCATCAGCGGCAATATAGGTTCTGCCGGAACTGACATAGCCGTAGCGGTCAAGAAGCTCTGCAGCAATGCGCACCGCGTCGCGGGCGCTTTCTGCACGTTCGGCCATGATGCGGCGCAGGTTGAAGCCGATGCCGCCTTCACTGAGCCGGGAAGCGTCTTCAGTGTCCTCTTTGGAATCGCAGCAGCTGTCACTGACCACCAGCACGCCGCGTTCATTATAAAATGAGTCGGACGTTGACATGCCGCCGCCGGCCTTCTTCATCTCGCTCCAGTAGAAGCCGAATGTGTGCGGCACCTGCGGTATCTGTGCGAGCCCGGTTTCAGCCGGGATCAGTTCGCCTTCTGCGTGGTCAGCAGCGGGAACATATCCATGACGGTTGACGATGCGCCCGCCGTCATCTTCATTGTGTCCGACAATCACATGTCCTGTTGATGATGCGTCTTTTCCGATCACAACGCTGGTACACGCACATGCGGCGGCAGCCGCACAGAGAATCAGCGCGAGTGCTGAAAAAAGTATCACAGACAATGAAAGCACCTTCTTAACGAAATTGGTGAGCTGCGCCGCAGAAAGGCAGACTCCCGCAGCGTCTTTATTATAAAGAAAACCCTGGTTCTGTCAAAATCATCAGTCATAAAGGTGACATGCCGCAAAGTGTCCCGGTTCGAATTCCTTCATTTCAGGTACTGTCTGAGAACAGACGGGCGCTGCATGGCGGCAGCGGGTATGAAAGCAGCAGCCTGACGGCAGATTGACTGCACTCGGAATCTCGCCCTCAAGACCTTCTGAATTGCGCATGTTGTGTCCCGCCAGCGTTGGAATTGACGAAAACAATGCTCTGGTGTAGGGATGCATTGGCGCTGAAAAAATCTGTTCCCTGCTGCCTTTTTCGACGATGAACCCCAGATACATCACAGCCACCTGGTTGGAAATGTGCTTAACCACAGACAGGTTATGGGCGATAAACAGGTAAGAAAAATGAAATTCGTCTTTCAGGTCCATCAGCAGATTCAGAATCTGCGCCTGAATGGAAACGTCAAGCGCTGAAACCGGCTCGTCTGCAATGATGAATTCCGGCTCAACAGCCAGTGCCCGGGCAATTCCGATCCGCTGACGCTGTCCGCCTGAGAACTGGTGCGGGTAGCGTTCTGCCTGCTCAGGTCTGATCCCGACACGTTCCAGGAGTGAGAGGGCCCGTTCGCGTGCATCCTTTCTGTTTGAGGCTACCCGGTGAAACAGCATAGGTTCAGTAAGAATTTCCAGCACGTTCTGGCGGGGATTCAGCGACGCATAGGGATCCTGAAAGATCATCTGCATTTTCTTGCGCAGAGGCAGCATATCTTTGAGCGGAATGTGGGTGATATCCTGTCCCCGGTAAATGACAGTTCCTCCGGCTGGTTCGATAAGGCGGATAATGCTGCGCGCAGCCGTTGACTTTCCGCAGCCTGATTCACCGACAAGGCTGTAGACGCTGCCTTCCTCGAGATCGAAGCTGATCCCGTTGACGGCATGGACAATACGTTTGCGGCGGACAACCCTGCCGTGTTCAAAATGAATCTGACTCAGCAGCGAACGGTCAAGATCAAACTGCTGGCGCAGGTTTTTCACAGAGAGAAGAACAGACATTTATTTCACCTCCGCCGATGTCCCGCGCAAAGGAAAGTGGCAGGCCGCACAGTGTCCCGGTTCAACTTCACGCAGCTGCGGCGCTTCAAGGCGGCAGCGTTCCCGGGCAAAAGAGCAGCGCGGACTGAAATAGCAGCCGGCAGGCAGGTTAAACATGTTCGGCACAATGCCGGGAATTGTGTCAAGCCTTTTTTGGGTGCGCTCAAGGTCAGGAATCGAACGGATCAGACCGGCTGTATAAGGGTGCAGACTGCGGTCAATCACATCACGAGCCGTTCCGCTTTCGACGATTTTGCCGCAGTACATCACATTGATCCGGTCTGCGATTTCTGACACCACGGCCAGGTCGTGGGTGATGAGCATCAGCGAGCATCCCTCGGCGCGGATCAGGCTGGTCATAAGTCTGAGAATCTGCGCCTGAATAGTGACATCAAGGGCGGTTGTCGGTTCGTCGGCGATGATCAGCTTCGGCTTTGCGGCCAGAGCGATGGCGATGACCACACGCTGTCTCATGCCGCCGGAGAACTGGTGCGGGTAGTTTTTCAAACGTGCTTCGGCGTTTGAAATTCCCACCGCTTTCAGCAGACGGATGCTTTCAGCATGCCGCTCGGCTCTTGAGAGCGGCGTGTGCAGAGCCAGCATTTCGTCGATCTGCTGCCCGATGGTGTATACCGGGTTCAGAGATGTCATGGGGTCCTGGAAGACCATAGAGATATCACGGCCGCGAAGTCTGTTCATTTCATGCTCCGGGAGCTTCATGATGTCCCGGCCGTCAAAGACGATCTCACCGGATACAATGTGTCCCGGTTCGTCAATCAGTCTGATGATGGAAAATCCTGTAACTGACTTGCCTCCGCCGGATTCGCCGACAACTGCAAGAACTTCGCCCCTGCGGATATCGAATGAAATGTCATCCACGGCCCTGACAGTGCCCTTGAATGTTTCAAACCACGTGCGCAGGTGCTTCACCTGTAAAAGAAGATTATCACTCATGACGCACGCCTCACTTCAGCTTGGGGTTCATCTCGTCGCGCAGAAAGTCGCCGAGAAGGTTGATGCCGAAAACAATCAGCATAATATAAAGTCCGGGAAGGATGGAGACCCACCATAATCCGCTGTACAGCACTGTGAAGCCATCATTGCAGAGCATCCCGAGCGACGGCTGTGAAATCGGCACGCCCAGTCCGAGAAAACTCAGCGTGGCCTCTGTAAGGATGAATCCGCCTACCTGAATGGTTGAAAGCACTACGATTGAGGCAAAAACATTCGGCAGCACGTGACGGTAGAGAATGCGCCAGTTCGGCAGCCCGATCACATGGGCTGCGTCGATGTATTCGCTCTTTTTGACGCGCAGCGTTTCACCGCGCACAGTACGCGCGTAGCGCATCCAGCCGACCAGTGTCAGCGACAGCAGGATATTGGCAATGCTGCGTCCGAGAAATGACATGAGGAACAGCGCAATCAGCATGGATGGAAACGACATCTGAATATCAACAATGCGCATGATGACCGCGTCTGTCCGGCCCCCGAAATACCCCGAAACAAGCCCCAGTGTGATGCCGATCGCACTGGCAAAGAGCGTGCCTGCGATGCCGATGATCAGTGAGATGCGGCTGCCGTAAACAATGGCACTGACCATGTCGCGGCCCTGCTGGTCGGTGCCGAGAAGAAACTTTATATCGCCGCCTTCCATCCAGAACGGCGGCTTGTAGGCATCAGCCAGATTCAGCTCAGCCATGTTGTAAGGATTCTGAACTGTGAAGTACGGTCCGAAAACTGCGATCAGCACAACGAGCACTACAATTACAGCTCCGGCCACGGCAGTGGGTGAATGGCAGAAATTGTAAAAAAGCTCTGAGTCAAGAAACGCACGCAGACGTCCCTTTTGTTGTTTTTGTGACATTTCCGTGCCTCCTACTGCAGGTCAATGCGGGGGTCAATGAACACGTAGAGCAGGTCTACGACAAAATTGATCACCACAAACATGATTGCCACAAAAAGGATGTAGGCCGCAATAATCGGACGGTCTCCGCTTGTAACGGCATCGATCAGCAGTTTGCCGATCCCGGGCCATGCATAAATAGTTTCAGTAATGGTGGTGAAGGCGATCAGGTTGCCCAGCTGAAGGCCGAAAACAGTGACAACAGGGATCAGCGTGTTTTTCAGCGCATGTCCGAAAAGCACCTTGCGGACCGGCACGCCTTTGGCGCGCGCAAATTTTACATAGTCCTGACGCATGTTTTCCTGCATGCCCGCACGGGTCAGGCGGATTATAGTGGCAACATTGCCCAACGCCAGCGTAAGAGACGGAAGAATTATATGCGACCAGCCGTCAGCCGTTGCAAGGCTTGTTGAGATGCCGAAGATTTTTCCGACTTCCCCTCGTCCCGAGACAGGAAGAATTCCCAGATAAAGCCCGAAGAAATAAATCATGACCATGCCGATCCAGAACGATGGCATGGAAATGCCCGCGATGGAAAGCCCCATGACTGTCTTGCTGAATTTGCTCTTGGGATAAGCGCCTGACCACACGCCGAGAGGAATGCCGATCACAATAGTCAGCAGCATGGCGACGATTACAATGTCAAGCGTGGCAGGCAGACGCTCGACGATGAGCATCAAAGCCGGCAGATGGTACATGTACGATTGGCCGAAGTTGCCGTGAAGGGCGTTTTTGATAAATACAAAGAACTGCACGTACAGCGGCTTGTCCAGCCCCAGGGCTGCGGTAACTGCGGCAACTTCCTCAGGTGTTGCGTTTTCGCGCACCATGAGATAGACAGGGTTGCCCAGTACACTGGTCAGGATGAACACAATCAGTGAAACTGCCAGCATGACCAGCACCAACTGGGAAAGCCGTTTAACAAGAAATTGAAGCACCTCTGACGCCACCTCCGCAAAAAAAGAAGAGACTCAACCAACAACCTCGTTCAGCCCTTCTTCATGGAAAAGCCGGAGGTTCTTTCTGCCTGTCAGAAAGAACCTCCCGGCATTTATGCTTTTTTCAGTTGCCGATTACTTCTTAAATGTAATGTCCCATGCATAAACGTACTTGTTGTAGCGCGGCGTGTAGTTGATGCGAGGTCCGACAGCGTAAACATCCATTTGGAAATGGAGCGGGATGTAAGCTACATCATCCGCAGCAATTTTCCATGCCTGCTGTACAAGGGCACTGCGTTTATCGGCGTCCACAGTTGACATAGCTTCTTCTATAAGCTTATCGACTTCTGGATTGCTGTAGTAGCCGCGGTTCACGCCGCCCCATCCGTGTTTGACATATTCTCCCGGCTTCATGGAGTAGATCATGTCAAGTGCAATCAGAGCGCCTTCACCGCCGGAATCGGCCCAGCCGCTCTGGCAGAAGTGAGTATTGTCACCGGTTCTGTTCATGGAGCCGATGTAGGAGAAGAACACATTGCGCGACATGAGATTGGGAACCACTTTGATGCCCACTTTTTCGAGGTACCCGGCTACAGCTGTTGCAATGGCACCGTCGTTGATATAACGGTCGTTCGAAGCATCGAGAGTGATCTGGAAACGGAACCCGTCGGCCTGGCGCGGATAGCCTGCTTCATCAAGAAGTTTTTCGGCCAGTTTGGGGTCATAGGCAAGGCGCTTAATGTCAGGGTTGTAGCCGTTGTAGCCCTCTGGGCAGTAGGTTGCAGCGGGAATGGCATAGCCGTTCATGATCTTGGAAACGATTTCGTCTTCGTTGATTGCATGGTACATGGCTTCGCGGACCCGTTTGTCCACCATGGGGTTTTTGCCTGTGGGAGATACAAGAGGATACTTTGAATCTTTGCTGGGATTTTCAACGCACGAAGGGTTCAGGTAGATGATGCGCAGGCTGGGCATTTTGACGATGGAGATGCTCTTGTTGCGCTCAATCATCGGCACGTCGCGCACCGGCACGTCGATAATCATGTCAACGGCGCCGGAAAGCATGTTGGCTGTGCGTGTGCCGGGGTTGGTGATCGGCTTATAGATCACGTTTTCAGCTTCTGGCTTCTCGCCCCAGAAGTTTTCGTTGCGCTTCAGCACAATGCGGTCGCCGCGGACATGTTCGGCAAGAACATACCGGCCCGTTCCGACAGGGTGAATGGCGTTGTAGTCATCATCGTGAGGCTCGTAGGATTCCTTGTCGAGAATCACAACGTCTTTCAGATGCGCCAGAAGAAGCACGTTGGGGGCCTTGCAGGTTACTCTGACAGTGTAATCGTCAGTTTTTTCATACTTGTCAACCGTGGCGAACGCATAAAGAAAAGCAGATTTTTCTGGGGTGTTTGCACGGTCGAAGGAAAAAATCACGTCGTCAGCGTTGAAATCGTTGCCGTTGCTGAACTTTACGCCTTTGCGCAGATGGAAAGTCCAGACTGAGGCGTCATCGTTTGGTTCCCAGCTTTCAGCAAGTGCCGGCTGATACTTGATATTGGCGTCAAGCGTGATCAGAGTGTCAAAAACGTGGTCCATCAGAGCGTTGTTGATTGTTTCGTTCAGTGAATACGGGTAGAACGAATATGCGTCACCTGTCAGGCCGATGGTCACATCATGCGGGCCTGCGGCAAGAGCGGCGGTGGCTGAAAATGCAGCTGCAGCCAGAGTCCATTTTAAAACTGAACGTTTCATACACAGTTCCTCCTTCTGATGAAATCATTTTGAAGCACATACTTATTTTAATTAAAGTTTTTAAAATGTCAAGAGGGTGTGAAGAAATCTCTGTAAATAGGATTTCCTGTGATATGAATCGTGGGCT